>JAFYEA010000008.1 GCA_017544525.1 Bacilli bacterium
TTATTCGGATTATTGGTATTATAGAGCCAATGGTGACGGAAGTAATGCTCATTCTTGGCATTATACTTTATATGAAGTAGATGGAGAAACTGCTTATTGTATAGAGCCTAATGTTGAAGAAGGAACATATTATACACAAGGTAGTTGGGAACAAACAGGATTGTCTAATTCAATTAAAGAGAGAATACTTTTAATTGGATATTATGGATATACTTATCCCGGACATCAAACATTAGAATATAGAGCAGCAACACAAGGTTTAATATGGGATGCTATTATAGGTAATGGGGCTCATACTACTTTTTGGACTGCTAGATGGCAAGGCGGTAGCCAATTAGATGTGTCTGCACAACAAGCGGATATAGAAAATTTAATTGCTCATCATTATGATAGACCATCATTTAATGGTGGAGTATATAAATTACAAGTGGGAGAAACTCTTACACTTACTGATACTAATGGAGTATTAGGAAATTATAATATTAGTGTAGATGGAGCAGACGTATCAGTTGATGGTAATAATTTAACAATAAAACCTTCTAAAGATGGGGCAATTGATATTACTTTAACTAAAAATATGCCTTATGCTTCAGCATATAAATTATTTATTGGTGATGGTATTCAAAATATGTATGTACCAGGAACAACTGATCCAGTAATAGCAAAAATTAGAATTAATAGTTATTATGGAGATGTTGAACTTGAAAAGAAAGATAAAGAAACCAATATAACAACACCTCAAGGACAAGCAACATTAAAAAACGCTGAATATGGCGTATATGAACAATCAACAGGAAATCTTATAACAACAATAAAAACTGATGAAAATGGATATGGAAAGAGTCCAAAAGTTCTTCCATATAATTCATATTATTTACAGGAGATAAGTGCTAGTGAAGGATATTTGTTAGACAATACAAAATATAATTTTGATCTAAAAGGAAAAGAAACAGAATCAATAGATGTATTTGAAACTGTAGTTAAGAATTATATAAGTATTCTAAAACAATATGAACATGTTGATGGTAATACGACATTCTTAAATGCTGAAAAGGGTATTACTTTTGAAATATATTATCCAAATGGAGAGTTATTTGATACTATTACTACTGATAAAAATGGATATGCAACCTTAAATATTCCATATGGAGTATGGAAATTTCATCAAGTTAATTCAACAACAGGTTATGAAAAGATTTATGATTTCTTTATTACAGTAGATTATAATTCTGAAAAAGAACAATATTATAATATTTTAAACAATGCTTTATCAGCATATTTACAAGTGTTTAAAACAGATATTGAAACAGGTAAAACTATTGCATTAGCAAATACTACTTTCAAAATCTATAATAAAGATACTAAACAATATGTATCTCAATATGTAGGTGGAAAAGTTTATAGTGAATTTAAAACTGACGAAGATGGTAGATTTATATCATTCTTAAAATTAGTTGCAGGTAATTATAAACTAATTGAAACAGAAAGCCCACAAGGATATTTATTAGATAAAAATGGATTAGATTTTACTATTGGAGATGACACACATTATGCTTATACAACTTATGGTCCATTTATTACAGTGTATTATAAAAACACGCCAATAAAAGGACAAATTGAAATCTCTAAAAATGGAGAATTATTTGAAATAGAAAATGATTCATTTAACTATAATGGTAGAAAATCATTAGAGGGAATTGTTTATAATGTCTATGCAGAAGAAGATATTAAATCACCAGATGGTAATCATATTTATTATAATAAAGGCGATTTAGTTGGAACTATGACAACTAACAAAGATGGATATGCTATAAGTGAAAAACTACCACTTGGAAAGTATATTGTTAAAGAAGCCAAAACTGATGATGAATATGTGTTAGATGAAAATGAATATCATATTGAATTAACAGAAATAGATAATTTAACACCAATAGTTTATAATTCATTTGAAATGACTAATATCTTAAAGAAAGGTAAAATTGAATTTACTAAAACAGATTTAGTAAATGGAGAAGTAATACCAAATACTATTATTGAAATCTATACAGAAAACAATGAACTAATATTTACAGGTACTACTGATGAGAATGGAAAAGTTGTTGTTGATGAATTAAAAGTAGGAAAATACTATATTTTAGAAAAGGAATCAGCAACAGGATATGTCATTACTGATGAGAAAGTTTATTTTGAAATTAAAGACAATGGAGAAATTGTAAAAGCAGAAATGAAAAATAAACCTATCACAGGAACAGTAGAGATAACTAAACAAGATGTATCTACAAGTGAGCCACTACCAAACACTCTTATAGAAGTTTATAACGATAAAGATGAGTTAGTATTTAGTGGTAGAACAGATGAAAATGGTAAAATCATAATTGAAGAATTAAGATTTGGCAAATACTATTTTGTAGAAAAGGAAGCACCAGAGGGGTACACTTTAAATCCAGAAAGAATGTATTTTGAAATACTTGAAGAAGGAGAAATTGTTAAGTGTACTATGGTAGATGAAAAAGTTGTTATAGAAGTTCCAAATACAGGAGTAGATGATAATCATATCGCAGAGATATTTGGATCATTACTAATTTTAAGTGGAATAGGAGTTATTGTTTATGTTAAAAAGAAAAGAAAATAATAATAGTAAAGGAAGAAAGGGTCAACTTATAATAGTTGGCTCTTTTCTTATCCTATTAGGAATATCAGTTGTAGGTGGTAAGTATCTTTATAACTATCTATTAGATAGAGCAGAAGATATTAAAATTGAAGAATTTTATGAAATGCAAGAAACAATAGATGATGAAACTATAATTGAAGAAACACCAACCGAAGAAATAGAAGAAGAACCTAAACAAGATAACACTAATTATATTGCAGTAATTAAAATACCCAAAATAGGACTTGAAAAAGGATTATGTGAAAAAGGTAGTTATTGCAATAATGTTAATAGAAATATAAAAATATTAAATGAATCAGCATATCCAAATGTTGAAAAAGGGAATTTTATATTAGCAGGTCACTCAGGTAATAGTAGAGTATCTTATTTTAAAAATCTATATAAATTAGCGCAAGATGATGAAATAAATATTATATATCAAGGAAAAGAGTATAAGTATAAAGTTGTTAATATATATGATATTGAAAAAACAGGAACTGCTAATATTGTAAGAAATAAGGAAAAAACAACTTTAACATTAATAACTTGCAGACATAATACTAACAAACAAATTGTAGTAATATGTGAATTAGTCTAGTTGCTATAAATTGCACATTTTGATAACGATATTATTTGTTTTATTATTGTCTTGAGGTGAAAAAATGTTTGATTTTAAAGAAAGAGAAAGAATATCATTTTATCAAAATATGCTTTATGGATTGGAAAACTACTGTAGTAGTAATGATGAAGTTAATCAATTATTAAATGAACTTTATCAAGAAGTTTTTAAATTGAAATATAAGGTTGATAAGTTTAAAATTGACTGTGATATTGAATTAAAGAAAGACGTTAAAAGAGGTAAAAGTATTATACGAGAAGTATATATTGGTGATTTAATACTTAATATTATTTTTGCATTTTTACACGAAACAGTATCTTTTAATAAAAAAGATAAAATAACAGATCTTATCTATGAAATCTATAACAAATTAGATACGGTAGTTTATCCATATCAAAAAGATAATGATTCAGATATTGATGTAAAGAACTATGTTGAACTTATTTATGAGGAGGATAAATGAAAGATAATAATTTAAATAGTAAAATGCGAACTTTAGAGAAACTTTTTAAAGTTGGTTTTAATACTGATGAAAAAATTAAAAATATGAAAATAGATGATATTTTTAAAATAAATGAGTTAACATCTATAGATATTCAAAATATAAAAGATTTAATTGAAGCAATCAAATCAAAAAAAGTGATTGCTTTTTTTAGTGGAAATAATGAGAAAGGAAATTAATTAATGAAAACATATGATATTGAAACAGATATAAATGGACGTATTACTTTTGAAGTAGCAGCAAACAGTATGGAAGAAGCTAAAGAAAAAGTAGATGATATTCTAACTAATGTTTCTGTAAAAGAAGCTATTATAGAATATCAAAATGAATTAAAAATAGAAAAAAATTTAGAGGAGGAATAATTATGGCTTATTCAAAAAGAATACCACCAATAAAAATATTTTTAAATGTAGAAGAATTCAATAAACTAGTAGATGTATTAAATACAATGTCTACTTGTAATGAAGAAAAGTTAGAAAAAAAGTCAATCAAATTAAAAGATAAGCTTTTAAGATATAGTGTACCAATAACTAACGAAAATGAAGAACAAATGGTAGATATAAGATTTTACAACAATGAAATCACAGATTTATTTTATATATTATTTTTCGGTATTGAAAATATGATTGATGTTGAAACAAATTATTTTGAAGTTTTGCTTAAAGTAAGAGAAAAAATCAAAGAAGAAAAAATGGAAAACGAATAGTCTAATTTAGAATAGGAGGTGCAATATGGCGAGTAAATTAAGACTAATTACAGACCTTTATGGAGAAACCTTAACACAGATAAGTAATAATCCAGATGAATGGATGTCCTTTTTGGAATGTGCTGCAATGAACTATAAATATCCTTTTAATGACCAAGTTTTAATTTATGCACAAAGACCACAAGCAGTTGCCTGTGCAAAAATAGAGGCTTGGAACAAACAAGTGGGTAGATGGGTTAATCGTGGTGCAAAAGGAATAGCACTTCTTTCAGAAGATAACGGCTATACTAACTTGCGATATGTATTTGATATTGCAGATACTAATAGTAAGTTTGGTAAAAGTTTTAGATTATGGTCAGTATCAAAACCTTATGAATTAGACATAATAGAATCGTTAGAGAACAAGTACGGAGAACTTGAA
>JAFYEA010000009.1 GCA_017544525.1 Bacilli bacterium
GTGCAATTATAAAAATACATAATTATTATTTTATATGTGGTGTCAATGGCGGTATCAGTTACTCAATTCTCAATGAAAAAATACCTATTTTTAGGTATTTATGTTGTTTTTACATCATTTTTAATGTTTTTTCTAATAAAGTATGCAAGATGTTAATCTTCGTAAAGCTTTATAAATAAAGGATTTTCCCAAAAGTTACTATAAATTGGTATCAACCAGTTGATATTGGTTTTAGCAACACTTTGATTTTCGTTTATATTACTCATAGAAATCACTCCATTTCTACTCAATTATATCATAAAAAAATTGGATTTTAGTAATATTTCACTTTCGAACAACTTACTTTTAAAAGAAACTATCTATTTATATCCTACTATTTTTAATAATGTATCCTGACTATTTCCATCAATATCTATTATCCTCATCTTATTCTTTCTTTTGTATTTTTCAGGTATACTTGTCATGTCTATTAGGTAATGATTTGATATTATATAACCATCATTTCTTAAACTAGCTAAATAACTAAAATTCAAAACAATATATTCATCAGTTATAAAAAAAGACTTATTTTTTGTTGATAATAAATAATTATCTTTGCCATTATTAGAAATTATATAATTTTCACAAAAATAATCACATAAATTATAATGTAATAATGGTAAATTTATTTTTATGTCTAAAATTGATGTATTAAAATTATTTTCTAAACTACCAATGTCCAAAACTGTCTTATACTCAATACAACTTTTATCTAAATAACTATCAAAATTATTTATTAAAACATTTTTGATCTCTGTTAATAGTTGATTCCTTAATGAAACATCAAATACATTTCCATTTTGATCCATGCATCCCATCATTAATTCTTTATATTTTTTGCCATTTATTTCCATGTCACTATCATCATCTAATGCTTTTATAGCATTAATAAACAGTACAGGCTTATTTGTAATATCTTCACTGTTAAGACTTATATTTCTCCAACCTATATTATTATATTTTAGTGTTCTAATTGCATCTTTGCTAAGATTACAATTTCCAAAAGTACATATCCAAATCTTAGCAAATCTAGTATTTTTATATTTTCCTATTACTTGATCAACCCAATCAACACCCTGATTACCTTTTCTATCTCTTACTTCAAATACAATTTCTTCACCATTTTTTAATTTGACTAATAAATCTATTTCTCGTTTATTACCATCAGGAAATAAAATTTTTGCTCTTCTTTGCGTTGTTTTTATATTATCTCTATATATATGTTCTGCTATTTCATTTATTATTTCAGCATATTTTCCATCTTTTATTTTTTTACTCTTAGTCATCATAAATCATTCCCTCAGTTTTTTATAAAAATTAACTTTTACTATTCTTCTTTTATATAGGGGTTAACTGGAAATATCAAGCACCTAATTTCTAACCTAAAAATCGTTATTTTTAGGTATTTATGTCATTTTTTTATTATTTTTACTATATTCTAATTAAACTATGTAAGATAAAATTCCTATTTTTTCCTTATTTTATTATAATGATTTGTTAAAGGGATTGAATAAAACAATATCAACCAATTTATATTAGTTTTATTTTCGTTATTCATGTAAATCACCTACTTATTCATTACTTTTTTTAATCTATTTTTATATCTTATTGGAACAAGTTTTTTAACATTACCTTGTTCATCAACACTTACTTCTGGTATATATATTCCTGTTTCGAGTTCTATATAATCAGCTATTAATCTTCTATGGCAAAATTCATCAATTGGTTCATG
This sequence comes from Bacilli bacterium, assembly GCA_017544525.1. Next base: position 1,772 of record JAFYEA010000009.1, read on the forward strand.
ACATAATAATATTATATCATTACCAAATTTCTCATTTAATATATAAAGTAAATCTTTAACATCTAAATCTTTTAATCTTATATCATAATAACTCCTAATATATTCATCTTCTATTTGTTTCCTAAACTCAACATACTCTTTTAATTTAGAAACATCCTCTTTCAATTTTTCTAATTCTTCTAACTTTTCAGCATAAGGTGTATAAGTAACTAGTTTAGGAGCTAGTTTTTTATATGCTGGTCCAAAATATCCCCAAGCATTACCACCATCACCTGTAACAGATACAGTATTACCACTTTTTACATCATAATAATTACCAGTTCCTAAAATTATTTTAGATAAATCACTCATTTTATCACCTCATTTTAACCATGTTCTTAACTTCTGTAATCACCTTGCAACTTCTTATCAAAAAAGCAGCTATTTTTAGGTATTTTTGTGATTTTTTATCAATTTTTAATATATTTTAGCATAAACATGCAAGATGTATTTTTGCGTTTTTATTTATTATATAAGGTTTTAGGAGTGTTCTTAATTAAATTGAAATCAACCAATTCATATTAGTTTTATTTTCATTCATTTGGATCAACTCCTTTATTTTTTATAAAATTATCATATACAATCTTACAAATTTTACCACCCAACTCTATTCCTTTATTATCAAAATTAAATGATAAGTCATCTAAATTAGATATAAAAATAGATATTATTAAATCACCATATATAGTGGATATTATACCACCATCATTACGAGCATTTTTAATTTTATCGTCTTCCCATACAATTGCTCCGCTTTTTGAAGCAATGTATTTAATATTACTATCTTCTGTACCTTTAAATAATAAATCAAATGTTGGCAAATACTTAACTATCATATCATTATATTTTTGTTTTTTTAATACTTCTAAACAGTTATTTGAGATAGTTTCATTTATTAATTTACCATCTAATATCGTTTCAAATAATCTTGCATATTCATATGGAGTTGTTTTACCAAATTTATGATATTTTACTATATCTAATTCATTATAAAGATAAGTATCTTTAAAACCTAATTCCTCTATAGTTTTATTTATATTATCTATTCCTAAGTATTTAATTATCTTATTTGTAGCAATATTATCACTATATATAATCATTAATGTTGCATAATCTTTTGTGGTTAATTTTAATCCATAGTCGAATGATGATATTATACCAGAATTCAATCCTGGTTTATTATCATCCTTTGTATATTCAAAATAATCATTAGTACTAATTTTATTTTCATATACTTGTTTAAAATATTCAACTAATATAAATGTTTTAATACAACTTGCAGTTTCGAATATATCGTTTTCATGATATTTAATTACTTCATTAGAATTTTTATTTTTGATATAAAAACCTATTTCATATTTTGAACCATCTAACAATTTCATTATTGCATCATTTATATTCATATAGTTCACCTCATTTTTCCAAAAGTTTAACCATCAATACCAAGTATCTAATACTATACTATTTTTGATACTTTTTAAGTTATTTTTACCATTATTTTATATATTTTTATTAAACTATGTAACAAGCATATACTTGTTTTTCCTTTATTTTATAGGAGTTTGAATGAATCTTAGACTAAATCAATATCAACCATTGTATTAGTTTACCATCGTTCATTTAAATTACCTCCTTTTTAAAAATGCAATTTCTCGATAACTTCTATATTAGTATTAGATAGACTTTCTTTCAATCTTTCACAAGCATCTTTATCACCAATTATGGATCCATAGTGAGTTGGTATTACCACTCTAGGTTTGATAATTCTTAATAGTTCTGTCGCTTCTTTAACATTCATAGTAAAATGTCCACCAATTGGAACAAATACAACGTCACATTTAATAATTTCATTATCTTGTGTTTTATCTGTATCACCAGCAATATAATAAGATGTCCTATTATAAGTCACTATATACCCTAACCAGTTATTACTTTTAGGATGAAATTGTTTTTCATTATTATAGGCGAGTATAGCCTTAATATTAAAATTTTGAATATTAATTTCCTCATTTGGATTTAAATATATATATTCTTTAAAATTAATCTTATCAATTTCTTCCTTTATTGATTTTGGTGCAACCACTATTGTATCGTTATTTTTTACATTTTCAATTGATTCTTTGTCTAAATGATCATAGTGATTATGTGTAATAAATATAATATCAGCATCATGAGATTCATTATTTATCTTAAATGGATCAAAATATAATGTCCTATCAAAAATCATTTTTATACTACTTTGTGTATTTACTTCTATATTATCCAAATTCATATTAATCTCTTCTTTTTTCTATTGTTCTTCTTTTTTATTTTTCTTTTTTGTTAGTAATTTAGCAATTGCGCCAATTACGCCTGCTACAGCACCAATTATTGCTCCTTTAATTGCCGAACCTTTAACACTACCCCAATCAATTCCTTTTTTGGTTTGTGTTTTATAAGTATCTTTAGTTTCATCTTTATATTCATCTAATACTTTAATATTAATTGTATCAACCATTGATTTTAATGATGATTTTTCTCCATTAGTAAAAGCACTAGTTTTTTGCATTTGGAAATTATATCCTTTACCATTAACTACAGTATAATAATTAATAATATAATATTTTGTTTTACTATCATAATAATCAATTACAACATAGTTATGGTTTGCTTTATAAACACTATATTTTTCAGAACCAACAGTATTTGCATAACTCTTAGCTGCAGTTTCTAACATTTCATCAGAATAGTTACTAAAATTCTTAGTATCTAATATCCCTGTATTTAAAACAACCATTACTATTTCATACTTAAGATCTCTATCTATAATATCAATATAGATATTTCCATTTTGCATAATTGTATTCATTTGTTCTGGGGTTAAATTTAATATAGATAATTCTTGATTATTCTCTATATTATCACGAGTAAAAACCATATAGTCATTATCATTAATATCAATTTTATAATTAAGTTCTTCTACACTATATTCTTTTCCAAATACTATTATTGGCATAAATAGTATTATCATTATTATAATTATTTTTTTCATTTTTTACCTCTTTTCTATTGCTTTAACATCCATTCCCAAAATTCAGGAACTTGATAATATGCCATTATCGTACAATGCTTATAAATCGAAATACTAGGCATATTTGTAGGATCTCTACCTAATTCTGATTTAATAACTTGTTTAAATTCATCTGTTTTGCATGCATATAAAGCTTTTGAATTAGAATTTAATTGGTGAATCTTTTTAATAAGTTGTTTAGACTTATATTCATAATTACCAAAGTCTCCCCTACCAGCAGTTAAAGTCCATAATGATGTTCCTACATAACTACCTGCTTTACTTAAATCAGTTGGTAAAGCCCCTTGATAATCATATGCAGGACCACACATAGGTACAATTGCAGAAAATGTATTTGGATAAGTATAGCCTAACCAAAAAGTTATTACTGCGCCATTGGAAACACCTGTAATAATCTTTTTAGATTGGTCACAACTAAACTCATTACATACACTATCAATTAATTCTTTTGCTTGCTTAAATGATGAATGAGTATTAACTTTATAATCTGGATATATGTATATAAACTTTTGATATTTATATGCTATCCCATTTAAAACATCTTTTGTAGGATGACTTTTCATAATAGCACTATCAGCGTTAGAAAAAGTATTACTTGGACTTCCACCAACAAAATAAGTGATAATTGGCATTTTTGTAGTTGCACCTTCTGGTATTATTATATAATATCTCATACCATTATAATTTTTTAAATATGTTCCGGGTGTAACATTTAATGGTTTACCTATACCTGCTTCTTCTAACATTTTTAATAATTTCTCTTTGACAGTTTCATCAGTAATTGCATTTATTTTAGTAAATAAACTTGTAGCCTTTGATGCATCATAATTATTACTAAGGTCAATTATTTGTTTTTTTAATTCTATATAATTACCAATAATCTTTATTTCTTCGTTTAATTCATTTTTTTTAGTTTGATTTTTAATATTATTAATAACATTTTGAGCAACTATATAATCAGATTCCAACAAAGTTTCTTTTGCTTTATCTATATATGTTTTTGCTTGTTGAGATTCAACCTCACTTATTTTTTCTGGCGTTGAATTTTGAATACATTTGGTTAGTTCAACAGTGTCATCACTAATTGTATTAGCAATAATATTAACAAATGTAGGAATTAAAAATATTAGTATTGCTGCAATACACTTTTTATAAAATCTATTTAATGCTTGACTAGTTTCTCCATCTTTAACTGCTCTAATAAAAGTAATCATTCCAGATATAATCAATATTAAAGGAACAACTATTTTAATAATTGTTATTACAGTTCGTACAATTTGTATTACTTTTAATGTCGTAACATTATCACATATACCTAGTATCATATAAATACCTCTTATTATAAACTAACATAATTATAACATTTATTTATAAAAAAAGAATTACTTTTTAGTAATTCTTATTTCTTAAACATTTTAAATATTGATACTGCTGCATCTATTCCATCATTACCTGTACTAGATGATGATGTAGGAATTGGAAGGAATGGATAAATGCAATTAGCTAATTTAGCAAGTGGCATAGTTTGAACTATTACTCTACCCGGACCAGTAATAACAGTATTAAATATTCCTTCTCCTCCTAGTAATATATTTTTAAGTCCCTTTACTGTTTGAACATCTATTTTACATGTTTCATCCATTGATACTAAATATCCTGTACTTAATACTAATTGTTGTCCTTCAGCTAATACAAATTCTTTATTAGAACCATCAATTTCAATAAATACTATTCCTTCTCCTGATATCTTTTGCATGATGAAACCTTCGCCACCAAATAATCCAGCACCTATTTTTTTATTAAAGAAAGTTGATAATTCAACACTTCCATAAGATGCTAAAAATGATGACTTTTGACAAATAATTGATTTACCATTTTCAAGTTTTACTGCCATAATTGAGCCTGGTACACAAGTCCCAAATGCTATTTTAGAACCATCTTTTGTAGAAGTATAAATGTTTTGAAACAATTTTTCATTTGTAAATAATCTACCTACTACTTTTTTAAGACCACCATTTGTAGATGTTTCCATTGTAATAGTAGGATCCATATATGCCATAGAACCACTTTGAGTTATCATTGATTCTCCTGACTTTAAAGTACATTCAACAACTGGAAAACTTCCCCCTAATATTTCATATTCCATATCTAATCACTCCTTAACCATTTTAATTATAAAATAATAATTATTTATTGTAAATCTATTTTAACTATTACTCCCTTGACTTCTTTATTAAATTTTTTCCATGATTCTTCTTTGAAAAATCTAAAACCAACTGATTCAAATAGTTTTAAAGCATTTGATCTATCTAATTCAAAATTATCATATAGTTCATTTATTCCATTATCTCTTGCAACACTACATAATAATTCTAATGCTTTTTTTGAATAACCTTTATTTCTATGTTTATATTCTATTAGTATTCCGCATTCATATCTTTTTTCTTTATTGTTAAATTGATAATTAACATAACCAACAAACTCATTTAAATTATTATCTTTAATATATGCAAAATATCTATTATCTTTAATTCTTTTGTTATATTCTTCTTCCCATTTTTCTTTAGGAAAATCTATACAACCAGTATCATAATGGTATCCATAATAATTTACATCATACCCTTTGTTATAATCCATTGTTAATGGGTCTAATTGTATTTTTTCTTGATACCAATAATCTTCTATATTTGGTATATATAAACTAATACTATTCATTTTTAATCCATTCCTCTTTTAATAAACCTGTTATATATTCATCAACTATTTTACCTGTTGACATACATATATATCTTTTTCTTCTTAAACCTTCTTCTTTATATCCAAATTTTTGCTGCATTTTAAAAGATTTTTCATTACCTTTAAAAAATCCATTTTCTAATCTTCTTAATCCTAAAACATCAAAAGCATATTTGATTCTAGCTCCCCATGCTTCTGTACCATAACCTTTTCCTTGATATTTTTCATTAATCCAAATGCCACCATGAGCAGTTCCCTGTATTTTATCAATATTTCTTAATTGAGTTCCACCTATTACTTTGTTTTCTTCTTTTAATACAATAGCAAAATTTAAATCTTTGCTTTCTAAAGATTTATTTATATAATTTACTGCATCTTTTTTAGTATATGGATAAGGAACAAAAGCCATCCATTTGCTTACCTCTAAATTATTTAGTCCTTCCACTACGTCATCAGCATCTTCTAGCGTCCACTCCCTTAATAATAGTCTAGGTGTTTCAATAATAATCTTATTCATAATAGCAATCCTTTCTTATTTAATTATAACAATTATAATAAAAAGACAAAAGATTATTCTTCTTTTGTCTTGTCACTTTTCTTTATTTCTTCAAACATGTTTTGCATAGTTGGATTATTACTAGTTAGCTTTTTAATTGATAAATCTTCTGCTTTATTATTAGCAAGTCTTAGATTATTTTCGCTAGATACAAGTGCTTCTTTAGTTTTTTGTAAATGATCAATTGTTTTATCAATTTCTTCTATTGCTTTATGAAATTTTTCACTTGCCAATCTATAATTTCTAGCAAAAGCATCCTTAAATGTATTAATATTTTCTTCAAAATGTGTTATATCTATATTTTGATTTTGAATAAGTGTCAATTCTTTTCTATATTCTAATGATTTATTAGCTAGATTTCTAATTAATGTAATCAATGGTATAAAGAATTGAGGTCTAATAACATACATCTTATCATATATATGTGAAACATCAACAATACCATCATTATAATAATCATTATCTATTTCAAGAAGCGATACCAATACTGCATATTCGCAATTTTTTTCTTTTCTATCTTTATCTAATTCTTTTAAGAAATCTTCATTTTTGTGTTTAGTTGATGTTTCATCAGCTTCATTTTTCATTTCAAACATAATTGAAACTATTTCATTACCATCTTCATCATAATCTCTGAATATAAAATCTCCCTTAGAACCACTCTTAGCATCATTATCCTTTTCAAAATACGCATTTTTAAATAAAGGTCTTAATCTATTAAATTCATTACTACAATGTTGTTCTAGAGATTCACCAATCATTTTAGTTGATTGCTTTGCTTTGAAATCTTTATAATATGCTATCTGTTCTTCCTTATCCTTAAGTTTATCCTCATATGATTCTTTTATACTGTTTTCTTTTAATTTATACTCTTTGTTCTTTATTTCTAATTCGTTATTCAATGAATTAATTTCTTTGTCTTTTTCATTTATTGCTTTTTGTATTTCTAATTTATTTTTAGAGTCTTGTAATTCTATTTGATTTTTTAATTCTTTTATTTCTAATTCTTTTTTATTTATAATTTCATTTAATTCTTTTTCAATGTTACTTTCAGCTAATTTAATTGAACTTTCTTTATCTTTTTTATATTGTTCTTCTCTTCTATTTATTTCAGTTTCAAATTCTTTGTCTCTTATTTGTTTTGCTATTGATTCATAATCAGTTTCATTTATTTGAAATACAGTACCACACTTAGGACATTTTATTTCGTTCATAATTATTTACCTCCTAAAAGTATTTTATCATTTTTACTTCAAAATAAAAAGTAGATTTCTCTACTTGCTTAATGTTTTTAATGAACTCAAACTATATAAATGGCCATCATTAGTAAATACTAAATCACTATAAACATATTTAATAGAATTCCAATATTTATCTAATACTTCATTCTTAACAAATATTGTTTGGCATTCTACATCTACATACTTTGTGCATTCTTCAGTTTTTACTTCTTGCAATTCATAATACCCCATATTAGTAATTAGATTATTTATTGTTATTGTATTAGTTTCAATATCTAAGTTTGCACTTATATATCTAACATTTCCATAATTAGGTATTGATAACAATTCAACTGATGAAACTATTTTTCCATTACTTTCTATTGTCGTTTTGTATACTTTGTTATCTGAATTTAAATGATAATATACATAATAGTATTTATATGTTCTATTAATATTTTTATTATATGTTGAGGTACCTAAAATACTTACTATATTATCTTGTTTAACAATAATAGCATTTGTATTCGCTCTTGGAATACCAGCACTATTTAAGTTACATTCTATATTATCTGCACCACCTATGGTTGTATACTTACAAACATCTCCTTCTTCTGTGATAATATACTTCTCATATGAAATTGCTATAACTTTTTTAACTAAAGGATAATTCTCATTTAGTTTACATTGCTCACCATTTGAAAATGTTTTACCATTAAAAACAACATCATATACTTTTCCATCACTTAGAAACATCCTACTTTGACTATATGAATAATCAAAATATATAATGCTATTATTTTCTAATGGTGCACATTTAAACTCATATTGAGATACATCTCTATTAAAACTTTCAACATATTCTGTTAAGGTTGTAGGTTCTTTTTCAGGTTCTTTTTCTTCTTCGGTTTTTCCACATCCGCTCACTAATAATAAAGCAAAAATAAGAAATACACTTAATACTATTTTTTTCATATTAACCTCTCTATTCTATATTGCAATTATATCATATATAATATATAAATTAAATTAAAAATAAAAAGTAGATGTAAATCTACTTTTATTCACTTCTAAGCGCTATTACTGGATCTTTCTTAGATGCCATTTTAGAAGGTATTAAACCAGCTATAACTGTCAATACAACACTGATAATTACAAGCGATATTGCTCCAAATACAGGTAAAGTTGATATACCTTTAATATTTGTTAACTTATATATAACTATATTAATTGGAATATTTAATAATATAGTTACTCCTATTCCCATAAGACCAGCTACTAATCCTTCAATAAATGTTTCTGCATTAAATACTCTTGTAACGTCTTTTTTAGAAGCACCTATAGCTCTTAAAACACCAATTTCCTTTGTTCTCTCTAAAACACTAATATATGTAATAATAGCAATCATTATTGAAGACACAACTAATGAGATAGATACAAATGCTATTAATACATAACTAACAGCATTAACTACTTTCTTAACAGAAGACATTAATATACCAGTGGCATCAGTATAATTAATTTTTTTATCCTCTTGATTAGAATCTTCCATTTTATTATTATATTTTTCAATAAAATCTAAGAAATTTTCTTTTGAATCAAATGATTTAAAATATACATTGATATATGTTGGTTCATCTTTATCTTGGTATCCTAATTTTATAAGATTTCCTTTAGCATTAGATTCACCATTATTACTCATCATACTTGTAATAACTCTTTTTAGTTCATCCTCATCTATATCAATTTGAAATGCCTTAGCTATCTTTTTCTGATCAATATTAAATGCTGTTGATAAGCTACTCATTAATGTATTTGATAATTTACCTACATTTGTTAATATCTCTTTTTGCATTTTTGCTTCAGTCATTTTTTCTGCCATTGCATTTGTAGCAGCATTTGCTAAAACTTGCTCTTTTAGTCCATTAACTGTTGGTTCAACCATTTGAGACATTAATGGTGCCGCTGGATTAGATGGATCTGTCGTAAATGACTGATCACCTTGATAATAAGCAGCAATATATCCTTTTAATGCTGAAGTAATTATTGGAATATATGTACTTTCATATACACTTGAAGGTATTACATATTTATTTTCTAAATCCTTTAACATATTTTTAGTATTTGTTTTAGACATATAATTACTAACTAATGAATCAACACTATTCGTGTCAATAATAGCCACAGGTCCATTATTATTAATATAGTCATTTAATAGATTTCTAGTAATAGATGCTAATGTATTTCCATAACTTTCTTTAGCCGGTTCAATATCAGCAGTAATAGATGAAGATATATCTTTAGATATACTCTCAATAGATGACTTTAATGATTTCTCATCTATATTAATATTAAATGCACTACTTAATGCATCTTTATCTATATGTATTAAATCATCTAGTCCTAATGCTGAAGAATTGTTTTTTTCATCAAAATCTTTGTTTGAAAAAACATCTATATTTTTATTTTTAATTTGTTTTTTTACTATTTCAGTCTTAGATGACTCTTTAATAATATAATCTATTAATCCAGATGTATAAGATATACTTGTTAATGGCGGTGTTGTTAAAGAATCTTTAGCACTAGCAATACCAACTATTTTTAAATCTAATGATTTATTATAAACAGAAGTAAAATAATCTTTATCTTCAGTCATATCTTCATATACATCATATTTAGTATTATATTTATATAAACTAGGTGGCATTATTAATTTTAATTTAGCTTTCATTAAATCTTCATATGTAAAACTAATAGGTTCATTTTTTATTATAACTGTTTCTCCACTCATCATTTTAGTAATCGCATCAGACAATTCTTCCATATCTCTAAAACCTAATGAATATACTAATAATTCAGATATTTCATTTGGTTTTGATAGAATAATCACTAATTCATCATAGCTTTGTGGCCATCTACCTTCTAACATATCATATGTTTCATCCAAATATTCTTTATCATTAGATAATTCCATAAATATATTAGATTGCATTAATGAAGTAGCATATGAACTCATACCCATTGAAAACATTGATTGTGGATTTACTTTATTATATTTATTCTTATACTTTGAATATATAAGAGGCATTACACTATATCCATATTGTATTTGTGTAACATCATTTTCAATTAATTTATAATTTGATTCAATATGTTTTTTAAAACTCTTTAAATCATTAGTACTAACACTTGAAAACATCTTTGTCAATGTTTGCTTTTCAATTATTTTATTTTTCTTGGCTTTTTCACCTTTTGTATCATCAACCAATGATAAAAATAAACTAGTCATATCCGCTGTTTCTTCAGTTATTTGTAATGGATAAGAAGATAATGTATCTTCTTGAATTTGATTTATATAGTCTTGAAATCCAGTTGATAAAGAAAGAATAAGAGCAATTCCAATAATACCTATTGAGCCTGCAAATGCGGTTAATATAGTTCTTCCTTTTTTAGTCATTAAGTTATTTAAAGATAGACTTAATGCTGTTAAAAATCCCATAGATGTTTTCTTCGTTTTATAAGATTCTTCTTCTAAATTATTCTTAGTATTTACTTTTCCGTCATAAGGGTTAGAATCATCAATTATTTGTCCATCTTTTAACTCAATAATTCTAGTAGAATAAAGATTTGCTAATTCAGGATTATGAGTGACCATAATTACTAATTTATCTTTTGCTACTTCTTTAATTATCTCCATTATTTGAGTACTTGTTTCAGAGTCTAAAGCTCCAGTTGGTTCATCAGCAAGTAATATATCTGGATTGTTTACAAGAGCTCTAGCAATTGCTACCCTTTGCATTTGTCCACCAGATAATTGACTAGGTCTTTTATTTATATGCTTTTCAAGTCCTACTTTTATAAGAGCTTCTTTAGCTCTTCTTTTCCTTTCTTTATCTGAAACTCCAGATAAAGTTAAAGCAAGTTCTACATTAGCTAGAACACTTTGATGTGGAATTAAATTATAACTTTGAAAAACAAAACCTATTCTATGATTTCTATATGAATCCCAATCTCTATCTTTATAGTTTTTAGTACTTACTTCATTTATTACTAAATCACCTTTATCATAATGATCTAAACCACCAATTATATTCAATAATGTGGTTTTTCCACTTCCAGAGGGACCTAATATAGCAGCAAATTCATTTTTTCTAAAACAAACACTTACTCTATCTAATGCTTTTTGACTATAGTCATTCGTTTTATACTCTTTAGTGATTTTTTTAAGTTCAAGCATGCCACTCCCTCCTTCGTTAGTATTATATCATTAATTGTATTTTAAATAAACAAAAAATATGTGAATAACTCACATATTTTATTTTAAGTCATTTACTACTATTGCCTCAAATTTATTTGATTTAGCAATATCCCTTAAAACTACAGGTAATAAATTTGCTTCGCCTAATTTATCTTTCTTTACCCATTTATAATAACTTGCTTTAGAATCTTGATTTTTCATTTCATCTTTAAATCTCTTATCCCCTGATTCTACTTTTAATCTATATAAGAAATATAATTCATGATATTTTTTATCATCAAATTCGAAGAAATTTTCTATTATAGCTCTCATACTTACTTCTTCTTTTTTTATTTTGAATCCCATTTCTTCATATATTTCTCTTTTTAAAGCTTCAAAACTACTTTCTAATGTTTTTACTCTTCCACCAGGTAAAGTAACAAAATCAATTTCTGGATTTACTTCTACTAATACTTTTCCTCTCTTTTCAATTAATAAACCTGCACGATAATTAAACTTTACATTATCAATCATTACTGATAAATCTTTCATTTTTTACCTCCTAAAACATTTAATATATCTTTATACCCACTTACATTATAAACTTTAGATTTATAGTTTTCAAGTAAGTTAGATATATCTTTTTTATATTTAGTGTTATATTTAATATTCCACTTTAATAAATTCATAACACTTTTAAAAGTCTCTTTAAAATAACTTTTTTCTAACCCCAATTTTCTTCTAATACTTCTTCTAATTATCCTAAATTGTTGAATTATTAATGGTGTTTTTAAGTAAAAAATATAATCACATTTTTTAAAAGAAGAATTACACCACTTATAATACACACCTTCTAATATTATATTATCTTTTTTTAATGATTCCTTTAACATTTTCTCTTTTTCTTTAGGATCTCTTTTTTGACTTATGCCATTTATATTAACCCACTCAAACTTATCTAAATCAACTATACTTAATTTATGTGATTTACTTAATTCCTTTGATATATATGTTTTTCCAGCGCCAGATCCACCTATAATATGTATTCTCATATTTACCTCTCAGTTTTATATTTATTTTTTATAGTATTTTTACCCAATACTGATCTAATAACATTAATAATTGGACCAAATGAATGAATAAAATAGAATGTTATAGGTAATTCTAAGATAGGAAATCTAAATTTATCATTTGTTTCTTTAACTATTTGCTTGTATGATAAATAATTAAATAATAATAAATTTAAATAATTAATAATTATTACATAAAGAATACCATAAATACCAAATAACTTATATGATACATAAGAATATAATATAAATAGTATATAAACCGCGCTTATCCAATATATAGCATGTAAGAACAATTTAAAACAAATAATAAATAGATTAATAAAATCTTTTATACTTTTATTATAAATATTTCTTTCATATCTAACATTCTTAGTATTAGTTATTATTCTTTTTAAATAATTAAATGACATCTTAGGACCATTATACCAAACAGATTGTTGTTTAATATATACTCTAGCATTAGGTGCAAATTCTGCTTCCTCTAAATATGGCATTGGTATAATATTATATTTTTTATAATTTAAAATTACGCCTAAGAATTCATCCTCATTAATTGTATCTTCTGGAAAATAACCGCAATCTTTAATGCAACTTGCTTTCATATAAAGACCATGCCCTATTACGTAATTCATTTTTTTAAATAAAGCACTTTTTCCTAATTTTAGATTACATCTTCCAGCTTCAAAAATATAGCTCCATCTATTTTGCCATGAAATAGCTCCATTTAATAAAATATTACCATTATATTTAAAATATGAATAACTTTGAATACATGTTCTTTCATCAATGTTATTTTTAACAAATTCTATATGTTCTTTAGTTATTTGACCATCTGCATTATGAATACCAAATATATAATTTGATTTATCTATTTTGTTTAAGTATTCAAGTCCATAATTTAATTGAGTAGCCATTGTCCCATCTTTAATATCGCATTTTATCAATTTAATATAATCATATAGTTTTTCTCTTTTAATTTTATTTTCTATTATCTTATGAGTTTTATTACTTTTTTCCTTTACCGTTGTTATTATTATTGTCTTAATATTAGTTTCTTTAGATAATTTATAAAACCTATCTACCATCACTTCCGCTATTTTTTCTTCTTTATAAACTGGTAATAGAATATACATATTACTTTTATCTTTATGTAGTTTTTTCTTTTTGTTTTTAAAAGCATTCTTAGCACTGAAGTAATTAATAATATTACATAAGAAATCTATTAAAACAATAACAGTAATTATTATAAATATTACTTTCATATTACACCTCAATAAAATCAGATTTTAAATATCTAGTCATAAATAATTTATCATTAATTTTATATTTATAATCATTCTTTTTACCTATTAATAAATTAACAATCCATTTATCAATCGGAACACCTGCTTCAATTGATAAATCTGTACCTCCGCCAAACCTACAATGCATATCAATAACATAAGGTATATTATTTTTTAGTATAACCTGTATATTTATAGGCCCAAGCACTTTAAGTGAATCTGCTACCTTTTCACCTATTTCAATCAACTTCTTATCAAGACAAATTGAAGCTTCAACAACTTCTGCATCTCTTACTTTTACTCTTTTTCTAGGCACTACCACTCTAGTTATTTCGTCAAAAAAAGCATCTATAGTATATTGTTCTCCTTCAATAAATTCTTGAATAATAGCGTTAGGTACCTTTTTATAAAATATTTCTAATTCTTCTTTATTATCTGCTTTAAAAATATTAAGATTTCCTGCCCCATTATATGGTTTAACTATAACTGGATAACCACAATCACTATTATAAAAATCTTTTAAATTATAGTATGTTTTTGGAGTAGGAATATTATATGTTTTACAAAATTCATTTGTTTTTACTTTATTAAAGCAAGCATCAATTTGCTCTTTATTTGGTAAAAGAATTTTAATATTTAAATCTTTTAACTTTTTTCTCATTTTATGAAATATATAAAAATCTTTGTTATTCCATAAGAATATATATTTAATATTTTCTTTTTTAACAAATTTAATAAATGTATCAACAAAATTCTCATCTTCAATTGGAGGTAATACACTAAATTTATCAGCATAATATCCAACCGGATCTAAATTGTCAGTATCTGTTAAATAAATACCTATGTTTAAATCTAATGATTTTAAATATTCTTTTATTTTATTAACAATATATACTCTTCTTCTTCCGTTAAATAATAAAACATATTCCATCATGATTCAATCACTCTTTTCATTTCTTTAATGTTTTCTTTAGAAATTGATCTTCCATATTCAATTTCATATATATTTGCATTACTCAACATATGTATTAGTTTTACTATTAATTGTTCCCTATCTACTAATCTTCTATCATATTCATTCACCCATAAATACGGTCTAACATCGTCTTGAAAATTCATCAATTGACTTTCAATTATTTTCATTGATTCAGTATAATTCATCTCATTTATATTAAATGAACCATTTATATTAAATTTAGGAAATATAATATTTCTAACTAAAACGTTATTTTTAATATCTAAATTAAATTCTTTTAAAAAATCTTTTAAATTAATTGTTCTTTTTTCTTCTAAATTTTTATATTCTTTATTATCAAATCTACTCATAGTACCATTAGCTATTCTAACTGGAATTATTGATGCCATTGCTTTATTATTAATTATTCCTACTAAATCATTAGATACATAATCATAATCAGTGTTCATTAATAATTCCATTAACAATGTTGTTTTTCCAGCACCAGGTCTACCAATTAGAAGACTAGAATCATTATTCTTAGCAAAAGCAGCACTATGAATTAATAAATTATTTTTTAATATAAATCCTTCATATATTGCTTCTCTTATTAAATATACAACATGGTTTTTTGAAAAGTCTGTATTTCCTACTATTACAAATCGATTTCCATTATGTATTATTATAGAATTATCATCTATTAAATATATAGTATCTTTATCAACAATTCTATCTTTATATTCTTCACCATAAAATCTAATAATATTATTCTTTCTTAATTTATTACTTAAACTCATATATTCTTTAGGATCTTTTATATAAGTTACAAAATATTTATATGAACTGCTATCTAATAATGGTAATTCATAAACACAATTATCAACAAATTTTATTACATCCTCTTCAGCAGTAACTTCTATAGAAGCGTTTAATATGTTATATATTTTTTTCATATTTTACCTCCATATATAACCATTATCAGTTACTCTTTTATTTAATGTTAATTTTCTTATTGAACAATTACTAGGTAATTCTTCATCATAAAACCATTTAGCATCTTTTTCTAATAATCTCATGGTAAGTAGCCTTAATGATGTACCATGACCAACTATATACATACAATCGCAATCGCTAGAATAAATCATATTTTCTAATACTTTAACTCTCATATATACATCATATGGAGACTCTCCTTTATAATGCCTGGTTACAAATTTTTGATCATATGTCATACCGTCTCTTGAAACAAAACAATTATTATCGTCAACATATAACCATTCACTTTTTGGCTTACATTCATTAAAACCCATATCTAATTCATGAACATTATCTACAATATTTATTTTAAGTTGTAAAGCATCACTAAAATATAATGATGTTTGAATAGTTCTTATAGTATTACTAGATAACAAAATGTTATTTAAAGATTTATCAAATACTGCTCTTTTAACAAACAATGATGCATTTTTTGCCGCCAAATTACCATCATCATTTAATTTGTAAAAGTAATCTTCACAAGTCCCATTTCTATTAATTTGTCCATGTCTAATTAGATATATTTCCATTTTTACCTACCAATTTTTCATCACTACTTGTCATATATTTATCACCGTTAAAGTTTAATATTTTTTTGTTATTATCTTTTAAAATAGCTAACTTACATCTATTGCATAAAAAGTTTTTAGGGCATTTTTCTTTGCCTAGTACTATTCTTCTTATTTGTTTAGCTTTATCACTATTCCATACTTCTTCAATAGTATTTTCATTAATATTACCAATGATTACTTCATGCTCCCAATCCTGTGAGCATAAAACAACATCTCCATTTGAATAAATGCAACACCTTTCATATGGTCTATTTAAAGAACATCCTATTACTTCCATAGAATCTGTTTTAGCTAAATCATTTTTCATAATTTTAACTTTTCCACATCTATCTAAGAAACCAAAGAAATGAACTTTGGGTTTATCAAATAATTCATCAAGTCCTTCTTTTATTTCTTCTGCATTAAGTGTTGGTAATAAAACTACTATTAATTCAATATCTAATTTGTTATTTGCTTTTCTATTTGCATTTAATAAATATCTAACTTTTTCTACATTTTGTTCAAAATTTAATCCTGTCATTAATTCTTCATATAGTTTTTTGTTATGACCAAAAAAACTAACTCTAAAATCTTGTATTAAATCTTCATCAATAATAGTATCTAAATCTTCAAGTTTCCAATTAGATATATTAGTTGATACTTCCACTGTAATATTGCTCTTTCTTATTTTCCTTAATATTTTAATCATTCTTTTATCAAAAGATGGTTCATTATTTAAATAAGGAATTACTCTTTCCACTTCATCTTTATGATTTGCTATTTCATCTAATAATTTATTTAATACTTTATCATTCATTCTAGTTGGTTTAATATTCAAACTTTTATAAGGGCATACAATACAATTACCATTACAAAATGATTGTGTTTGTATTTCAATTATTTTAGGAAATGATGAATTAATTAAATCATTAGATCTTTTTATTGCTTTTTCTAATCTATCAGTATCCAATTGTATTACCTCCATCCATAACTATTTCTTCTCCAGTAATTAAAGTGTTAGTACTAGTAAATTCATAAATAAAGTTTGCTATTTCATTAGCAGTGCCTATTCTTTTAATTGGAATATTATTTTCAATTTTTTCAATTTTTTCATTATCCATATTTGAATTCATATTACTTATAAACATACCTGGAGATATTTGATTAAATAAAATATTATATTTACCATGTTCATATGCAAGTTGCTTTACTAATTGAGTTTGCATTCCTTTTGATAAAACGTAATACAAACTTCCTATATTCTTTCTTTCTAAAAGATTACTTCCTATTAAGACAATGTTTGTTATTTTAGATTCTTTTAAATATTCAAATATTGATTTATAAATATTCAAAAAACCTGTTACGTTAATCTTAATATTATTAAATAATTCTTCTTCATTATAATTTTCAATATCTACTTTATAATATATTCCAGGAGCATAAATAATAGATACTTGAGAATCAGAATTAACATGCCCTTTTAATTCTTTTTTCAATTCTAAGAATTTTTTTTCAACAGTAAGATCATATTTTAAAGGCATTAACTTTTTGTTATATATAGAAATTTTATGACTATTGTATAAAGCATATACTGTATAATCATTATCAAGATACTTCTTAATAAGTTCACTACCTAAACTACCACTAGATCCTACTATTAATGCTATTCTTTTCATATTAACCTCCCTATATTATTAAACGATTATTTGTTTATTCTTTTTCATTCCCTATCTCCCCCTATCTTAATTATAGCACACTTGTTGTTCTTTAACACATACTATAAATCAAAGGTAAAAATTTGAAAAATACATTTTTTTCATTAAAAATATAAATTATTAAAAAGGGCAAAAAAAACACTTATATTATTTTTAACATAAGTGTTATATAATTAACTATAAGTTATATATGGTATAAAAAAATAAATGCATAAGCATTTATTTTAAATAATTATCTATAAACATCTTAGGAATATTTGTTAAATATTTATCTATATAAACTAGATTAATAGTGACACTAGGAAGTTTTTCATTTAGTTTTATTTCTTCTAATATACCTTCCTCTAATTCTCTTTTAATGACTTCCTTTAATATATAACCAATTCCTAAATCTTGCATAATACACTCTTTTATCATTTCTGATGTTTCAATAGCTATAACATTTTTAAATTTAGCATCTGAATTAAATGCAAGGTCATTTAATTTCTTTCTATGATAGCTATGAGCCACAGGTAATATAAGAGGATAGTTTTCCAAATCTCCAATACTATTAATAGACATACTATAATTATGTTCTTTTAAACTTGCAAAACAATGTTCAAACTCACCTAATTCTTCTATATTCAATATTTTTTCATTTTCTTTAATTGGGGATGTATCAATGCAAAAATCTAATTCATGATTTTCAAGCATTCTCATTAAATCGGCTGTTGATCTAGATATAATTGATATTTCTATTTGAGGATAATCTAAGTGAAATTTTTTTATCTTATTAAACAAGTAGAATGAAGCAATATGACTAGGTGCTCCTACTATTAACTTTCCTCTATAGAAGTTATTTGCTTCCATCATACTTCTTTCACCAGTTTTAATACTATTATAAGCATCTTCTACATATTTATATAATTCTTTACCTTTATCTGTTAAACTCATACCATTTATATTTCGATAAAATAAAACTACATCTAATTCTTCTTCTAATTTCTTTATAGATTTAGATATTGCTGGTTGTGATATTAACATCTTTTTAGACGCTAATGATAAACTACCATATTGAGCAACTTGAAAGAATATTTTATATAAATTTAAATTTGTATTTAAAAAGTTATTAATTTCAATTTGAGTATACTTACTTTTAGATATGGAATTTATATTTTTTAAATCTTTATACTTCTTTTGATTGTTTTTAGTTGTTTCAAGAATTCCTTCTTGACTCACTATATTTTTTTCATTCATTTCATCTATATTAACAACATTAATTAAGAATGAAGAATCTTTATTATTAAACTCATCAGATATTTTAGCAAATTCTTCATCAGTTATTTCAAATCTACTAGATATATTACTAGACATCCCTCTAAACGGACAAAATCTAATTAATTTCCATCTATTAATCTCATTGTTTTTAAAATTATCTTTTAGCGAATTATATAAATTATCTATCCCATTTATAGTTTGACTTGTAATTACACTATTTACTTCTATTTTAATATTTGGATATTCTTTTTTAATAATTGGAATTAATTTTGTAATATGTTCATAATGATTAGAACCTCTACCTAAAAAATAGTTTTCTTCATCAGAACTCGAATCTATTGAAAAAGCAATTTTATCAACATATTCTAAATATTCATGTATATTATCTTTATTTAGCAAACTACCATTAGTATTAAGTTTATTATAAATACCTCTATTCTTACATTCCTTCATTAATTCAACTAAATGAGGATAAAGTAATGGCTCACCACCTGCAAAAGTAATTTTAGTAACATCTAATTTTATTAGGTTATCTAAAACATTAATATTGTCTTCTAAAGAAAGTTCAGTTAAGTTCTTTTCTCTAAAACAAAATCTACAGTTTCTATTGCATTTACTTGTAAGATTCCAACATACCTTCATATTAAAACCTCAATTCTTTTATATCCATAATATTAATTCCATATATTTCTTCATAAATACTAGTAACATCATATGTAGTTATTTTAGAAGTATCAAGATTTAATCTTTCAATCATTTTTTTAACATCATCACTATTCTTTCCTTCTATTTCTACATATGTTGGTATTAAAGGCCAAGTATCAATATCAAATTCTACACCATCTAATACATAAGAAGTTCTATCATTTTCTTGGTAATTTCTAGGAATATATCCAAGTTCATTAAGTATTTGATTTGTTTGTTCAAAATCGGATACTTCAACTTCTAATTCATGATTACCACCAATTTCATTTTTATCAATAATTTTTTTAATAGTCAAAGTTGTCTTTTCACCATTAGTTCTTAATCTTATCCATTTATTCTCTACTTTAGGATTAAAATCATAAACATATCTTTTTTGATGAAAATCACCAATCTTAGTTGCATTATTCATTTCTAACAACTTAATAAAAGCTTCCTTATCGATTTCTAAAAGTGTACATTCATATTCAATATGCATACTATCACCTCTAATATTAAAATATATCTTATACTTAAAAATTATATTTGTCAACACATATATAACTTTTATTTATATTATTTAATTAATAAAAAAGAAACATTTTTCGAATGCTTCTTAAATATAAATTATTGATTTTGCCTTGGTGGTTGAGGTATTGAATAATCTATTGTTTCTTCGACCATAGGTGCAGGATTGGAAATTACCGGTGATTGATTACTAACACTAGTTGCTGATTGTAGCTCCTCAATTTGATTTTCTACAGCAGCTTCTTCTTTCTTAATAGGTTCTTCTATAACTTGTTGATTATTATTCTCAACTGGTTGTTCAATATTAACTGTTTCTGTTTGAACATTGTTTTCAACTGGTTGTTCATTGTTAATAACACCAGATTGATTACCGATTGTTCCATTCAATGTTTGGTTGTTGTGTGCTAATCTATTATTGATTATGTCAGCATATGGATTTGTTTGTACTTCTAAATATGTATCTGAGAATTCTAAAATAACAAACAGTGCCATAAATAGCATACAAGTATCATTTGCAATCAAAGAAATACTACTTAGTTTTGCTATATCTGTAGTTCTCCAAATTAATATAATAGTTGTTAAAGCATATACTAAAGCAGCAATGTATGCAAGTATTTTAAATGTGTGAGCTTTCTCACTATGTTTTTCTATACTAATTAAATTAATAATTGTCATATTTTGGAATAATAACACTAAACATTCAGAAAGTCTAACAAATTTAGTATATCTTGCCATTTTTTCATATACAGACGTATAGTTACTAATTGTTAAATTTGTGCTTAAAGATTTAACATTTATATAATAAAGAATAATAATAAATATATAAATTGCTATACTAATAAATCCAACAATAGATATTCCAGATTCATTTTTATTTCTATCATAATAGAACAAAATTGCTGGTAAAGAGCATACACTTGCGATTTGCGCTATTAATAAAATTATATTTCCAAAAGTACTATCTGATTTTATTTCTGTTCCAAATAAATTTAATAATCTAAAAATAATACTTATTATTAAAAATATAACTATAATATAACCAATTTTTTTCTTCATAATTTACTTCCACTCCTAATTAACTTAAATATTCCATTATTTCTTTGGCAGCTTTTTTGCCTGCTTCCATAGCTAGAATAACAGTAGCAGAACCAGTTACAGCATCTCCACCAGCAAATACATTTGATAAAGATGTTTTGCTTTCTTCAACAACAATTAAACCTTTTTCATTTAATTTAATTTTACTATTCTTTAAAGCTTCGTGATTAGGGTCTGTTCCAAGGGCCATTACTACCATATCACAATCCACTTTATGAAGTGATCCTTCTTTTTCTGTAACACTTCTTCTACCATCTTCCCCTGGTTCTCCCAAAACCATATCTATTACTTCCATTCCAATAACACTATTATTTTCATCAGTTAAAATTCTCTTAGGATTTTGAAGTAAATCAAATTTAACCCCTTCTTCTTTAGCATGCTCGACTTCTAATTTTCTTGCTGGTAATTCTTCTTCACCTCTTCTATACATTATGTGTGCATCTATTCCTAACCTCTTTAATGATCTAACTGAATCCATAGCAACATTTCCAGCACCAATTACATATGCAATTTTTGCTTTCTTAATAGGAGTCTTTGCCTTATCTTTATATGCACCCATTAAATTAATTCGAGTTAATATTTCATTAGCAGAAAACACTTCATTAGCATCTTCTCCTTCAATATTCATAAATCTAGCTAAACCTGCTCCTGTTCCTAGAAATACTGCATCAAATTTATCTTGTAATTCATCTAATGTAATAGCATTTCCAACAGGAACATCAGTTAATATCTTAACACCTAATTTCTTTAAATTATTTACTTCTTGCTCCACTATTTTTTTAGGTAATCTAAACTCAGGAATTCCATATGTAAGTACCCCTCCTGCTTTTTGTAATACTTCATATATCGTAACTTCATATCCATTTTTAGCTAAATCTCCAGCACAAGTAAGACCAGCAGGTCCAGAACCTACGATAGCAACTTTTTTTCCATTACTTTTAATTTTCTTTGTTGAATCATAATTATTTAATAAAGCATTATCAGCAACGTATCTTTCTAGAGTACCTATAGATATAGCATCTCCTTTAATTCCTCTAATACACATTTTTTCACATTGCTTTTCTTGCGGACATACTCTTCCACATATAGCAGGTAATGATGATGATTCGCTAATTACTTCATATGCTTTTTTCAAGTTATTTTCTCTTATTTCTTTAATAAATGAAGGAATTTGAATATTAACTGGACATCCAGTAACACATCTAGGATTCTTACATTGAAGACATCTGTTTGCTTCTTTTAACGCTTCTTTTTCATTATATCCAAGTTCAACTTCATCAAAATTTTTAACTCTTTTTTCTGGCAATTGAACTCTACATTTTACTTTTTCATCCATTTTAATCCTCCTTAGATAGTCTTTCTTCCATTTCCATCATCTTAATCTTTTCTTCATTTTGATATATTGTCATTCTTTTTAAAGCTGATTCAAAATTAATCTTATGACCGTCAAACTCAGGCCCATGAATACATGCAAATTTTGGTTTACCATCTACTTCACATCTACACGCACCACACATTCCACTACCATCAACCATAATTGGATTCATACTTACTATTGTTTTAACACTATACTTTTTAGTTAAATCACATACATTTTTCATCATAATAACAGGTCCTATACAAACACAAACATCATAATCTTTTATATGTTTTTCTAATATTGTAGTAACAAAACCTTTTATTCCAAAGCTGCCATCATCAGTAGCATAGTGCACTTTTTTTGCAACTTTTTCAACTTTATCTCTTATTAATAATAAATTGGCACTTCTAGATCCATAAATAACATCAGTATCTATTCCATGTTCCTTTAAATATTTAATTTGTGGATATACTGGAGCAATACCAACACCTCCTGCTACATAAACTATTTTTTTCTTTTTAAATTTATCAATATTAGAACATATTTCATTAGCATGACCAAATGGTCCAGATACACTAAATAATTCTTTTTTAGTATGTGATAATTCTAATGTAGAAGCACCTATTACTTGATATATAACATACAATAAACCTTTTTCTTTATCTACATCATATATAGTAAGAGGAATTCTTTCACTATCTTCTTTAGCCATTAGTATAACAAATTGTCCAGGCATAAAATTATTAACAACATGTGGTGCTTCTATAAGCATTTCAAACGAATTAGGACTAATTTGTTTATTATATAAAACTTTATACATTTATCTTTCACCATCCTACTATTATATTTTCCTATATTTGATAAAAAAAAACAAGTACATAATACTTGTTTATTTATTAATTATTCCAAATTTAGTAAAAGGAAACAATCTAAATCTAACTCTACCGACAATATCAGAAGATTTAAAATTGCCTAAATATCTACTATCTTTTGATACAGGTCTATTATCTCCCATAACAAAATATTCATCATCACCTGTAGTTATTTCAAAATCTCTACTATCATTAATTACTAAAACATCAAATTTACTAGTATCCATTAATTCTCCATTAATAAAAAGTTTGTTATCTTGATATTTAATTGTTTCATTAGGAAGACCAATTACTCTTTTAATAATTTTGTCATTGTCATGTTCATTTTTTACAACAACAATATCATATCTTTTAATATCATTTAATCTATAAACTATTTTATTAATAAAAACTAATTGCCCATCTTTTAAAGTTTCGTCCATGCTTGCTCCATCAACAATAGCTGGAGTAACTAAAAATGTACGAATTAAAACAACAACTACAATTATAATTACATAATCTTTTATAGCCAACCAAGTTTTTTTCATATTATTCTCCTTTAAATAAAAATTAGGTATAAAACCTAATTTCTTTCTTTAATTTTGAAACTTCCTGTTAAACCTTTTAAGAAGTTAAGTTTAGCACGTCTAACTTTTCCTTTTTTAATAACTGTAATTTTGTCAATTAATGGACTATTTACAGGGAAAACTCTATTAATACCAACGTTTCCACTTTTCTTTCTTACTGTAAATGTTTCAGATACACTTCCACCTTTACGAGCAGTTACAATTCCTTCAAATGCTTGAATTCTTTCTCTTTTACCTTCTTTGATTTTAACATCAACTCTAACTGTATCTCCTACTTGAAATTCAGGAACATTAGGATTGATTTGCTTCTTATTGATTCTATCAATCAAATTCATACGACTCTTCCTCCTTTGTGCTTGATTTAATCATATATAATTAACTACATATACAGCGGATTAAGCAATATGATAATAACACAAAATTAGATTGATATCAAGTTTTTTAGTAACATTTTTATTAAATTCCAAAAGCAACTAAAGCATGAGTTGTATATAATTTATTATATTCTAAATTATTATCTAAATCCACAGTAACAAAATCTATATTGTTTTCAAGTCCATCTTCTAAATATTCAGATCCAGTAACTATAAAATATAATTTACTTTTATTAATAACTGGATTATAAACATTAGTTTCATATTCTTCGCTTTCTGATTCAGGCAATATTTCAAATTCAGTAACAGTATTCTTATAACTCTTTAATAATTTTCCTTCTTTAGAATAAATGTTTAATAATCCTCTTCCATATTCAACATTTACTTGCTTTAAGACATAATAATTATCAGTTTTTAGAATAATAGTTGATTTATCATCATATTCCAAATCATTTTCGTACTCAAAGTTTACTTTATTATCAATTGTTATTTTATTTTTAGAACAGAACATATCATAATCTTCATCATTAGAGTCAATATATTTTAAACAATTAAATTTAATGTTAACTTCTCCTACATTAAAATCATATTTGTTATTTTTATATGCATCAATTTCTCTACAATCTCCAACATCATCCATTTCACATTCATATCCATCATAAGAAAGTGTTATGTAAGAAACATCACTATCCATTAATGGAAATTCATTTAAAGTATCCCATTTTGATTCATCGCTTGTATTTACAATCTTATTTTGTTCAATTGGAGTATTTTCTTCTACTTTGTTTTCTTTTTTATTACATCCAAATAATATTGATAAACTTATAATAAATAAACAAATCTTTTTCATATTATTCTTCTTCTCCTTCTAACAATCTATTTCTTTTTTCAGCCATATTCTCTATATGTATTCTTTGTACAACTGCAAAAGAACAAATAATTGTTAAACAAAATGTTCCACCATAACTTAAAAATGGTAGTGGAACTCCCGTTAGAGGAATAACTCCTAATACTCCACCTAAATTAACAAATATATGCAACATAAAATA
This sequence comes from Bacilli bacterium, assembly GCA_017544525.1. The sequence continues at coordinate 28,024 of JAFYEA010000009.1, forward strand.
AATTCCTATTCCATATGCTATCATTGAATTCTGAAGATTTTTTGATTTCTTTGCCACATTGAATACAAGAGCAATTATTACCATATATCCAATTATTACAAGAACAGCAATTATTATTCCAAATTCTTCAACAACGATTGGAAATATAAAATCAGTATGACTTGCTGGTAAGTACATATATTTTTGAACAGAATTACCTATTCCAGTTCCTTTTACTCCTCCATTATCAATTGCTATATATCCATTACATACTTGATATCCTGAAACATCTTCATACCTATCACATGGATTTTTATAATTAAATCTGCTCCATCTATAATCATTTAACATCTTTTCTTCTGGGATAATTAAATAACCAAATTTTAAGAATAAAACACCACCAATTAAGCAAATACAAGCAACCAATTTCATAATTCTTATATATTTTTCAGTTGACGGTAAACTTAAGAAAACCAAAACATATAATACCGCCATAATAGCTGCACTACCAAAATCACCACCAAAATAAATAATAGCTGCTGATAGAATACATAATCCAATTGGGATAAGCATAGTCCACCATCTATGATTTTTCTTATTAGTCCAAATACTTAAGAAAGAAGACATAAACATAATTAAAAACACTTTCATTGGTTCTGCGACTTGAAAACTTCCACCAGCAATAGATAAAGTAACTTCATTTACAGACGTATTAATTGAATTTCTAATTAACAATACCAACATTATTACAATAAAACTACTTGATAACAATGTTGAAGATAATAAATACTTATTTGTTGGTATATTTATTACCGCTAAAGACACTAGTAAAGATCCTCCAACAACTGCAAGTTGTCTAGTAAAGTAATAATATGGAGTACCATTTCCATATACTAAAACAGAAGAAATATGAGATGCATCCAAAATAAAAAATGCTCCCATAACAGCATAAATCAAAGTCAATATTAATATTGGCTTATTTAAATCTTTAAATACTCTCACTTTTACTCTATTTTTATTTTTCTTCATAATATCAATATTATTATATAAAAAATAACTATAAATGTAAATTAATTGATACTTTTGTAGTGTCAAGAAAATATATATTTCCATAAAATAATATAGATTGAATTATAAGGAGGTATATAATATGTATTATTATGGATATAATGGTGGATATGCTGGTGGTAATAGTATGTACTATAATACTTATCCAGGATATTATTCTAATGGATATGGTTATGGTGCCGCATTTATATTAGTTTTATTCATTCTATTAGTAATTATCTTTGGAGTAGGATTTATAAATAATAATAATTTTGATAATGGTGGACATAATCATTGTTGTAACAATTAAAAATAGAAGCTGAAACTTCTATTTTTTTCTTTTGTATAAAACGTGTTTATATGATATATCATTATCTTCATTACTAAATAGTTCTTCTTTATCCCATTCTTCTTTATTAAATGATGGGAAATATGCATCTGCATCTTTACATTCGGCATCTATTTCAGTCAAATATAATTTATCAGAATAATCTAAAAACAATTTATATATAGAAGCACCACCAATAACAAATAATTCCTCATCAATACCTTTTTTTGCATCAAGCAAATCTTCTAAACTGTTATATACTTCTACTTCACTAGGAAAGTTATTACATCTAGATATAACTATATGATGCCTATTAGGTAACATTCTTGGTAAAGATTCAAAAGTCTTTCTACCCATTATGATTGTTTTACCTGTAGTAGTTTCTTTAAAAAACTTCAAATCACCTGGCAAATGCCAAATTAATCCATTATCTTTACCCAATTCATTGTTTTTACCAATAGCGGCTATTATTGAATAACTCATAACTCACCTATTGAGCAATTGGGAATTCTATTTTACCCATATGTTTATAATTTAAAACTTTTACATCTTTTAAATCTTTAGAATTATCAAATTTAAAGAAATCATCTATTTCAGGATTTAATTCCATTACTGGTTTAGAAGGATTTAAAATCATATCAATAGTTCTATTTTCAGTATCAAGTAATTTATATTCTTTAGATTTAACGTCTTCTATTTTACTCATTTTTTCTTCTACAACACCTTTTAATTTAATTAAATCTTTTTCACTCATACTAGATAATTCATTATATCTATCTTCTCTTCTAATTTGTTCTTTAATACCATCAACTTGATTTACATATATATGTGCATCTTTAATTGAATGTTTATACGTACCTGGTTTAAGTCCGGTTACTTGAGCAATCATCATTAAGAAAGTTGCATATTGAGTAATGTTAAATGGAAGTCCAAGAGGTACATCACAGCTTCTTTGATGTACTAATAAATTTAATGTTCCATTTGACACATCCCATTCAGTTGACCATACACATGATGGCAATACAGCCGTTCTTAAATATTCATCTTGCCATAAACTTTTAACCATTCTTCTATCAGTTGGATCTTTTTTAATTGTTTCAATTAAATTTCTAGCATGTTGATATCTATTAGTAATGAACCCATAAGCAGTACCAATAGTATTAGCATATCTTTTACCATACCATTTTGCCATTTTAATTGTTTTTCCTGGTATTAGACTTTTAGCTTTCATTACTTTTCCATTCTTATCTTTCTTAACTTTAAATTCATGAGTTCTGCCAAAAGGATCATCTACTGGTACACTCTTTGGATCAATAACTTCAACTTCTTTATCTGGATCATATTCACCATATGGTTCATATATTCTATAAATACCATCTGGATCTACCATCCATTCATCCCAAATATGTACTCCTCTTTCTTGTAATTCTTTTACATTGTTTGAACCCATTTGCCATATCCAAAGCATTTCAGTTACAGCTTGTCTATGAAATAATTGTTTAGTTGTTAAAATTGGAAATTCTTTAGATAAATCAAAATTTAATTCATATGATGGTATTTTAATTGTATTAATACCAGTTCTATTTTCAACCTCTACCCCTTCTTTTAATATTGTTCTACATAACTTCAAGTATTCTTTGTCCCACTCAGTCATTAATATTACCTCCTTATTAAAACCTTGTCATTTTTTTTATATGAACACTTTTTTCTTCTAAAAGTGTATCAACCACATTACTTATTTCTAATGCTATTTCATCAATAGATTTTATATCATTTAAATTATTATATTTTTTACCTTTAATACAATTTATACAATGCCAATTATACATTTTAGCAATATCTAGATAATTCTTTTCAGCATTTCTTAAATGACTCTCAGAATTTTCATTTCCATCTCCAGCAACCCTATCTTTTCTTAACTCTTTAGCTGCTTCAAATGGCATATGTAAGAAAATTACTTTATCTGGTCTAGGTAATTCACATAATTCAAATTCTAATATTTCAATAAATTTTAATATTTTATCTCTATCTTTTTTTGTTTTTGCTTTACCTGCTTGATGTCCCATATTAGACATAATATATCTATCTAAAATAATAATGTCATTTTTATATATTTCATCTTCTATTTCTTTTAAAAAATTATATCTCCTATCAGCAGCATAATATATACTACTAACTAAAGGATCAACATTAGCTGATGTTTCTTCAAAATACGAATCACCAATTTCTTTCTTTCCTAAATATGGGCCACCCACTATTTTACCAGTAGATGAACTATAAATTGGAAAAGAATAACTCTTAACTTTTAACCCTTTTTCTTTTAAATGTTCATATAATTTTTTACTTTGTGTTTCTTTTCCTGAACCATCTGTTCCTTCAATAACAAGTATCTTTGCTCTTTTCATAACTCTCCTTTTGAAAAAAAATAACATGTGTAAAACATGTTAAAAAAATTCATTCATTAACATTAATATTACCTCTAATGAAATTATAATATATCTATTTTTTTTATTCAATTAATTTCTTTTTATTTTACAAATTATTTATCATTTCATTTATTTCATTAGTAATTTCTTCAACATTACCATGATGAATATAATGACTTCCATTTAATTCTTTAATTGTTTGTATTTCTTCATTACTAATTAATTTTTCATGCATTGTTTTCCAATCATATAAGAAATCTTCACTTTTTAAATATTCATCCATTGATTCAATTGTTTCACTTGCTAAGAATGTTATTACATGTAAATCATCTCTATATTTTTTATATAGCATTTCTTTTGCTATTAAAGGAAAATTTCTCATTTCATTAACAATTGTCTTATCTAATACTCTATTATATATTAAATATTCATAGTCTTTTTTAAACTCTTGTTTTACATCGCCAGTATATAATTCATCTAATAGTTTTTGTCCACCTATTAATCCTATAAATCTAGTAAGACCACTAGGAGACATATAACTATAGTAGTCTTCATATTTTGGTAATGGTTCATTATTGATTACTTGTTTTTCTACTTGATAAGAAGAAGAACAATCTAAACAAACATAACCTACTACTCCATTATTGTTATTAGCATACTCTAAAGTAATTGGTCCCATATATGAATGAGCAAGTAGTATTATCTTATCTTTTATTTCATAATAATCCATAACTTTTTGAATTTCATAAAGATAATTATCTAGTGTTCTTTCTTTATCAGATATAGTACTATAACCATAACCTAATTGTTCAACAATAATTACTGTGTTCTTTTCACTTAAAGATTCTGCAAGATTATAAAAGTCATAATATGGTGAAGGAGTACCCATACCTGATAACATAACTATTGTATATTCTCCATCTCCAAATTTCTTAGCATGCATAAATTCTTTATCATATACTTCTATTAGATCACCAGGTACTTTATAATACTTATCTTCATATAATTTATTACATATTTTATGATAAATATACATACCACATATACATATAACAACGAATAAAATAATACCTATAATAAATTTTAATAATCCACTTATTAATTTCATAACTTCACCTACTTTATATGTTAATTATAGCACATACCAATTCTTTTTTATTATTATTTATGTTAAAATATACATATGGGATGTGAATAAAATGGAGAAACAAAAAACAATAGTATTTAAAGTCAGTGATAATATTAAAGAACAAATGATAGATTATTATAAAGATATGGTTACTGGAAAACCTCCATATTCTTTATTTCAAGTTAAACAATATGATTGTGTTATTACTTTATATGAAAGTGGTAAAGTAATGTTTCAAGGAATTGGAGCTGATATTGAAGCATCATATTGGACTGAACAAGAAAGAGTAATTAATAAAAGAGATATTAATGATGAAATAAAAGAAAAGCAAGAAAAAACTATTAACAAAGAATATTATTACTATGACGCTATTGGTAGTGATGAGGTTGGAACAGGAGATTACTTTGGACCTATTATTGTAACTGCTACATTAGTTGATAAATCAACTAGAAAATTACTTGAAGATCTAAAGATAATGGATTCAAAGAAAATGACAGATGATAAAATTAGAAGATGCGCTCCGATATTAATTAAAAAACTTCCATATGTAACATTTACCCTATCAAATACTAAATATAATGATCTTGTAAATAAAGGATTTAATATGAATAAGATTAAAACTATCCTTCATAACAAAGTGTTATATGAATTATCTAATAAAGGTATCCCTTATCATAAAATAATAGTTGATCAATTTACTACTCCTAGAAGTTACTTTAGTTTTTTAAAACAAGAAAATATTACTGAAAAAGTAACTAAGATTACATTTATTACTAAAGGTGAAAGTGCTCATTTAAGTGTAGCAGCAGCTTCTGTAATAAGTAGATATTTATTTTTAGAAGAAATGGATAAGTTATCTGAAAAATATGGTATTACTATATTAAAAGGTGCTGGTGAAAAAGTAGATGAAATTGGAAAACAAATAGTTAAGAAATATGGTAAGAATGAATTAAATAAAATAGCTAAACTTAATTTTAATAATACTGAAAAGATTTTAAATAATTAAAATCTTTTTATTTTCTTAACAATTTAATATTCAATATAAATAGACAATCTATTATTTAATTATCCTATAGAAATATTTCAATTATAAGCAAATAAAAATAAGTCAAAAATAAATTTTATCAATTTGACTTATTATTTTTAATATAGTATTTTGATAATGCACTTAGTGGTACACTCTCAATTTTTTATTATTTTGTTATATTTATTGAATCATTCATCTACCTTTATACTTTATTTTTTGTATTAACACTTTTCACCACTAAGTGTTTTTTTATTTGCCTAAACCAAGTTTTAAAGTATAGTCATTTATATCTTTTTCTAATTCTTCTTTTCTTTCTAAATTTTTAGTAGCAGCTATAGTATCAAAACCTCTAAGTCTAGATGCTGTAGCTCCAAGTTCATCACAAGCATAATTGTAAACCGTTTCTGTTCTTTCATATATTAGCGCAATAAGGTTAGCTAATTCATAATTACATGATGAAACATGATGAGCCTGAAGTTTTTCAAGTGATATATATATTTCATTTAGCAGTTTCTTTTCTAAGTTTATGTCATTCTGAGCACTATTAATTATACTAACCACTTTTTTTACTTCCTCTTTAATATCATATCTAATCATTAATAATAAAATATTAGATAAAATTGTTTTATATTTTATTATCCTTAATTTTTTTATGGCTTCACTTCTTAACTCTTGAGTTGAATGATAACTTTTCCACAAAACATCAAAACTTTCATTAAATAATTTATCTTCTTCTTCTTTTGCTTTTAATGCTTCTTCTACAGTATAAGTTTTTTCCATTTCATTTATTACTGCCTGTTTTAATTCTTCATAATCAAAATTATCTTCATCCATATTATTTGCCTGCTTTCTTCTTTATTTCATCTAATATTTGTATTGCTTGCATTGGGGTTACTTCATAAGGATTAATAGTAGCTATATAATCTCTTAGTTCATCCCTTTCTAAATCAAAATTCATTTGTAATTGTTGAACTTTTCTTCTTCCTTTTGATTCTTTACTTTCATATACTTCTAATAATTCATTTGCTCTATCAATTACTTCTTCTGGAAGATTAGCAAGTTTTGCAACATTAATACCATAACTCTTATCAACTGCTCCATCACTTACCTTATGCAAAAATGTAATGTCACCATCTTCTTCACTAATACTAACATGAACATTTTTAACATCATTTAATTTACTTTCTAAATCAGTTAGTTCATGATAATGAGTTGAGAATAATGTTTTACATTTAATATGATGAGAAATATATTCAATTATCGAACCAGCTAAACTCATACCATCGTAAGTACTAGTTCCTCTACCAAGTTCATCAAATAATATTAAACTATTTTCAGTAGCATTTTTAAGAGCATAAGCACTTTCATTCATTTCAACCATAAATGTTGATTCTCCACCTACTAAATCATCACTAGCACCTATTCTAGTAAATATTTTATCAAATATAGGTAAACTACATTTCTTAGCAGGAACAAATGAACCAATCTGGTTAAGTATTGCTATAATACCCATTTCTCTCATATATGTTGATTTACCACTCATGTTAGGACCAGTTATAATTAATATATTAGTATGATTATCAAGTATTACATCGTTATCAATATATTCACCTTCAATAACACTTTCAACAACCGGATGTCTTCCTCCAACTATTTCAACAGTATTATTTTCATTAATAATAGGTTTAATAAAATTGTTTTCTTCAGCAATAGTAGCAAAACTTTGCATTACATCATAATATGCTATTTTACCTGATACTTTTTGTAATTGAGAAATATATTTTTTTATTTCATCTTTTATATTACAAAAAACATCATATTCTAAATTATTAAGTCTCTCTTCAGCATTTAAAATCATATTCTCTTTTTCTTTTAGTAAAGGAGTAATATACCTTTCACAATTAGTTAATGTTTGTTTTCTATCATATTGATATTCATCTTTTACTAATGACACTTGTCCTTTTGGTACTTCAATATAATATCCAAATACTTTATTAAATCCTACTTTTAATCCTTTAATATTAGTCCTATTCTTTTCTTCAGTTTCAAATTTAGAAATAAAATCTTTTCCATTAGTTTTAATATCCCTCAATTCATCTATTTCTTTATTGAAACCATCTTTAATTATTCCACCTTCTTTTAATGTAATTGGCGGTTCTTCTTTAATAGAGTCTTCAATTAGTTTAACTAATTTTTCAAATGTTTCTAATTCTTCTAATCCAAGTTCATTTAATATTAAATTAATATCAGGAAATACTTTTAAACTATTTTTAAGTTGAATCATATCTCTAGGATTCAAACTAGAACATGCTACTTTACCAGTTAATCTTTCTAAATCATATACTTCATATAAATATGTTTTAAGTTCACTCTTAAGCATAAATTCATTAATTAATTTTTCTACTAAATCATGTCTACTAGTTATTTCTTCTTTACTAATAGATGGACTAATAATATAACTCTTTAATAATCTACTACCCATAGCAGTTTTAGTTTTATCCATAAATCCAAGTAAACTATTTTGTCTATCTTTATTTCTAATTGTTTCAACTAATTCTAAATTCTTTATACATTCTTTATTTAATTCTAAAAACAATTTGTTATCAATTACTTCTAATTCTTGTATATGACTTAAATCTTGTTTTAAAGAATTTGTTAAATAATTTAATACTAAAGAAGTATTTCTAATTAACTTTTCATCTGTTACTTTATCGAATACATTTGATTTTTTATATATTTTATCATCATTAAAAACAGATATATAAATATTATAATTATTCTTTAATTTATTAATTAGTTTAGTATCAAAAGTTTCATCTACAACTATTTCTTTAATATTTAAATTAACAATATTACTTATTAGTTTTTCTTCTTCATGACTAATATATGTAGCACATACTTTTCCACTTAAAACATCTGCATACGATAATACATATACATAAGATAAATCAGTTATACTTGCTATATAATTAAAATCTTTTTCATTAACCATTTCAGTATTAGTAATTGTTCCAGCACTTACTATTTGAATTACTTCTCTTTTTACAATACCTTTAGCTGTTTTAGGATCTTCCATTTGTTCACATATAGCAACTTTATAACCTTTTTCAATTAATTTTTCTAAATATATATTAACAGCATGATGAGGAACACCACACATAGGTATTCTTTCACTTAATCCTGCTTGTTTACCTGTTAATGTTAATTCAAGTTCATGACTAGCAGTTATAGCATCATCAAAAAACATTTCATAGAAGTCCCCTAGTCTATAAAATAATATTATTCCTTCATACTCACTCTTAGTCTTAAGATATTCTCTCATCATAGGACTAACATCATTCAAATTAACATCTTTTCTTTCCATAGCAATTATTATAATACAAAAAGAAAAAGAAAAAAAGATTTTTCAAAAGAAAAAATCAGTAAAAACTGATTTTATTCTTCATCATCATCTCCTTCTAATTCAAGTCTATCAAATGTGTCATATATCCTTGGAAATTCAAAATCTTCCTCTTCTGTTAATTTTTTGATAACAGTTTTGTTTGTAACCAACTCTCCATTATTAATAGTTAATTTCATATAATAAAATTCATTTGTTTTGGTATCCACCTTAAAATATCCTATTTCATTATTGTTTATAATTATATCTTTTCTATTATTTTTAAAATAATTAGATAAATCTACTTTTAATATTTTTTCTGCTTCATCAAAATGATTGTGATCATAATATTCTAAATCTTCATGACTAAAACTAAATAACTCTTTTTTAGAATCTAAATCTAATATGCTTTTTCCACTACCATCTAAATGAATATTAGTTACTAATAAATATTTTTTACCATTAACATCATCAAAATGATCTAAGTAATAAATAAAACTATCTACACTTGCTTTTAAATCTTCTTCTAAGTTTTCTTCATCTATATATTCAGATACTACATAATCTTTAAACAAAACTTCACCATTAAGTGAAATATCAACAGCAAATATTTTTTCAGATAGTACATATCCATCCACAATATCTTTTGGATCAGTATCTTCATCTGGTTTAGTATACTTATAAACAGTATTAAATGTTAATTCTAGTTTTTTACCATCAAATACGTATTCTTTTTTTGTATATAATTCTCTTTTTATTTTTGTTGTTTCTTCACTAATTGTTGGTTCTTGAACACTAGGTTTTTTATCTTTAGAAATATATAAGTAAGCAACAACACCAAATAATAAAGCAACAACTATTATTAACACTATTGCTAATGTTTTTTTATTATTACTTTCCATAAATATCACTTCCTCACTTGCATATAATATCATATCTATTAAATAATTGTTTTAACAATCAAATAATTATACATGCTCTTTTACAAACAAAAAGTCAGTAATTACTGACTTTTTTAGAACATAATTATAATTCCTGCTCCTATTAACGCACCTATTACTAATAATGCCATTGTAAGTCCATAAGTAAATATTTTTTTTCTTTTTCCATCTACTGTATATTCATATATTTCTACATATGGAACAGGACTTCTTCTATACCATCCTTTTACTTCAACTACTTTATCAAAATATTGTTCTGATTTAAACAAAGCAAATATTTTATTAATTATTACTAATGGCTGATTATAATCTAAGAATATAATACCAGTATCGTCTTTAATAACAAAATCTTCATTAAATATACATCCCGGATTACCACGTCCTATAATTGTTCCTTTTAATATACAAGGAATTGATGTAATATGAGATACTTTTACTTCTCCTAGTAAGTCTGATACTTTTTTGTCAGTATAACCACTCTTATGAGCTCTTTTATATTTAATAAAGCAAGCTCCCATTACTACTATTAATCCAGCACCTACTACTTTACTTGCATATTGTGGCATAGCAATTACACATATAATAGCTGCAATTACACAAATTGTAGGTAAGAAACTAATAAATACTTCTACTAAGAAATCATCTACATAACTTTCTGGTTTTTCCAAATCAAATCTTATATATGGTTCTTGTCCATATTTTTCAGATAACTTAGTTATTGCTTTTAATCTCTTTGAAATTAATGGGTGAGTAGAATGTATTTCAAACCATATAGCCCATGGATTCCACATTTCCCATTTCATAGCATTCTTTATCTTAACTTTGTCTACTCCGCGACTTTCATTCATTGAAGTAATAGCCAATGCTTTTCCTGCTTTTGAATCGAATATACCAAGTGCATTATTCTTTGACACATTATGTTTACCTGTTGATTCTCCAGTACTTAAACCAAATCCAATTTTAACAAGTGCTTCTGCTAATGCAGATGGATTTTCAGTTTCAGTAACACTAAATTCATCTGCATAGTATTCCCTTGTTCTACTTAACCATAATATTATATATTGACTTATAACATATAATATATAAGCAATATATCCAACAACTGCACCTTTATTATTGTTATTATCCCCTTTACTACTTTTAGCAAATACTTCATAAATCGCATATAGAACTAAAGGAACAATTTGTACAGCTGTCATTACTAACATATCCATATGAACTATATGCCCTATTTCATGTCCAACAACTGCTTTTACTTCATTCTCATTTAATAATTCAAATATACCTCTAGTAACAACAATTCTTGCATCTTTTTTAGTTCTACCATAAGTAAATGCATTAGGCGCACCATCATCTATAACTCCTATTTTTGGATATTTTACATTATATTTTTCACATTCTTTATTAATAAAATCCTTTAAATATTGTGGTATTTCAGCATCAAATTTTGCTTTATAGAACCACCTCATAGATAAATCTGTTAACCATGGAGATATTAAAAATTGAATTGCAAGTACTATAATACTACCAACAATAGCATATAGTATTTCTCCACCACATAACATTACAATCAAGATAACAACAGCTGCTAATAAACCATATAAGCAAGTTATTGTTAATAATGATATTCCTAATATACTTTTCTTCATACTTCACTCCTATTAATCATTTTTATGTTTTTCAGTAAATATTTTGAATAACTCTTCTCTCTTTTTCTGATCATCAACATATTTTAATTTTATTTCTTTACCATCTATTTCTTCAACAGCAACATCAATTGTTAATGGAGTAAAATTACTTAACATAAACGCATATGTAATACCATCCTGTTCTAATTTATCAAAGCAAATATATTCTCCTCCATTATCTAATGTAACAACTTCTCCAACTTCCAATCTATTCATTATTTCCTCCCTCTTCTTTTTCAAGAACATAACTGGCAATTAATTCTTTGATAGCATTTAAATATACAAACATGACTTCTAAAAACACATCATCAGTTCTTTTAATACTATATTTTTCAAATAGTTCATTATCATATGGAACTTCTACTTTTTGTGAATTTAATTTATCAAGTACATTTAATAAATCTATCATATCACGTTCTATCATATCTTTTTTCTTTTCAAAAGATAATTTTCTAAATGCTTTTAAATAGTTGTTAAAATCAATATCCTCTACGTATTTCATCTTCAACCATTCCTTCCGCAATAACAGGGTTTTTAATACCAATATCTTTTGCTAATTCTGCTGCTTGCTCTGTTATATCCATTCTTCTTCCATCTCTATAAACTATATATATATTTCTTCCCTCAAATATAACTCTATCATCTGGTCCAACTTGAAATTCGGGACCTTTATAATTAACAATTCTACTATATAATTCTTGAACTTGCGTTGAATCTAATTGTTGGAATATTTGAATATTTCTTCCAAAAACAAATCTTTTTAATTTACCAAACAATGATTTTTCTTCTCTCTTCTTACCAAGTTCTTCAAAAGAACGAACAAAACTATCCATTTCAGCATCATCTTTAAATTTCATTAATGTTGGTTTTTTATTTTTTGCTTCTTTTGTTTTTTTATAATCATATAAGAATTTAGCAATTAACGCAAGTAAGCTTGCTGATAATACAGGATAATTAACGTTGTAAGTTAATTTCTTATGAGTTTCAACCGAATCTACTATAGTTTCTTCAGTTAGTTCTAAATCTCTTAATGTATAATAATTTCCTTCTTCACTTATAACATCTGTATAATCTTGTAATAGTTTTCCTTCTTCATCCACAACTTTTAATCTTTCACCATTAGATAATGTAATATATGTACCATCAAAGTTTTCTTCTACACCTTTAAAGAATGTTGTAACTGTTACATTTTTAGTTATTTGTTCAATACTTTCATATGGAATAACATCTTCAGCATTTACTTCAATCCATCCTAATCTAGAATGATCATTATTAGTTCCTAAATGAAATCTAATATACATATCTTCATATGCTACCCCTTGTTCATTAAATACTCTTTGTTCTAAATCATAAAGTAGATATCCAACTTTCTCTTCATCAAATCCTTCTTCATAATCTAGAAGTACTCTTCCTTCTTTATCACAAATAGCAAATCCTGTTATTTTATACATTCCTTCATACTTATTTTCAGCATAGAATCCAGTTTCATCCATTACTTTTTGAGTTCCATCTCTAAGTAGAGAATCATAATAAGCACTATCACCTTTCTCTACTTCCATCTCGTCACCCATTTTATAATCAGGAGTAACTATTGTTGAATGCTCTTCTTGAACTTGAGTTTCTGTATAACCAATAGTTTGATAACCTAATTGTGATTCAACATGAACTGTTTGATCTTCTATTGTCATAGTATCCAACCCAGCTGCTACATTTATTAATGCTAGAATTGGCAAAATAACATAACTATTTTTTCTTCTTTCTCTAACAACGCCTACTCTTGGATCATTCTCTTCTAAAGGTACTTTTATTGCTAAATAATCTCTTATTGCTTTTTGAAGTTCCTCTAAATTTACATATTCTCCACTTTCAAGAGAAATACCTTTATTACCTAAAAAAGCAACTCCTTTACTGATTTTTTCTCCATTAGGATTTAACACACCCCAAGTAGCACTATCTTGATTTGTTACATTTAAATTTCTTCCACCTATAACAACACTACCTGCTGCTTTTTTAACTAAACTAATAAGAGTATCTATATCTCTTTCTTGAACTTTTAATCCTGTTCTTTTAACAATAACTTCGCCAGATTTAACATTAGATATAGCTCTTTGAATAGCTTCTTTTAATTTATCCTCTGTTACGAATGTACCATCATTCAAAACAATACCTTCTCTATTGTAACCAAACATTAATGTACTTGTTCTAGATACATTACCATTAGCATCTGTTATAGTTACTCTCTTATCCTCTCTCATAGGATTAGAATTAATAGATTCAGTTTTAACATTAAGTACAGTGGCGTCATCAATGTTAATATTTAAATTGCTTTCATTCATATGCTTCACCTATCTTACTAATATATTATATCATAATAGAATAATTAAAAAAACTAGTTTTAAACTAGTTTTAAATGTTTTTAAATATCTCTTTACTATCAAGCATTACAGTAACAGGTCCATCATTATATATTTCTACTTTCATATCGGCTCCAAAAATACCAGTTTCAACATGAATAAACTCACTTAATTTTTTATTAAATAAATCATATAATTTAGTAGCTTCAGTTGGATTTAATGCTTCAACAAAAGATGGTCTTCTTCCTTCGCTACAATTAGCATATAAAGTAAATTGAGAAATACTAAGAATACTTCCACCTACATCAAGAATACTCTTGTTCATTTTTTCATTTTCATCTTCAAATATTCTTAAATTAATAATTTTATTAATCATCTTATCAATTATTTTTTCATTATCACCTTCAGTAAAACCAACTAGTAATACAAAGCCACTATCTATTTGACCATTTACTTTACCATCTATAGTTACTTTACTATTTTTACTTCTTTGTACTATTACTCTCATAAGAATATCCTTTCTACTTCTTTTACACTATTAATTAATTTAATTTCATCAATAAAATTGTGTAAATAATTAATATCTTTTACTTTACAAGTAATATCATAAAATAATTCTTTATTTCTGTTTATTAAATTAATTGAATCAATTGATATATCACTCTTGGTAGCAACTGTTACTATCTGCATTAATATATCTCCAACATCTTCTATAAATACCTTTAATTTAGCAGTATATCTATTATCAACATTTGCTTCCCATTTTGCTTCAATTATTCTTTCACCATTTATATCAATGTTAGGGCAATTTTTAGAATGAATTTTAACTCCATATCCACGAGTTATATAACCAACTATATCTTCTCCATATACAGGATTACAACAAGTTGCCAAAGTGCATAATATATCTGTAGAACCAGCGATTATAATTCCACTACCATTTTTACCTGGTTTTTTAGGTAATGATATTTTTTTCTTTTGTTCTTTTACTTCAACTCTGCTAAGAATCCTTGAAGGTAAATATCTCATTGTAGATACTGAAAAATAAATATCATCTAAGTTGTCTAAGCTTAAATCCTTGCATATTTTTTCAACATTTTCTTCACTAAATATTTCATTAAAATCGAGACTTCTTTTCTTACATTCAGCCATTAACATTTCGTGACCAAGAGTTAAATATTTTTCTCTTTCTTTTTTATAGAAATATGCTTTAATTCTGCTTTTGGCAGTTTCAGTCTTAACAAACTTTAACCAACCTTTAGATGGTGCATGACCTTTTTGAGTTATTAATTCAACTAAATCATTGTCTTGCAACTCATAATCAAGTTTTACCATTTTTCTATTAACTAGAGCACCTATTGTACTATTGCCAACTTCACTATGGATTTTATATCCAAAATCAATTGGAGTAGCTCCAGCTGGAAGTTCAATAATATCTCCTTTAGGAGTATAAACATATATTTCATTTCTTTTAAGTTCATCTTTAATATTAACAAAGAATTCCATGTTTTGTTCAATATCATTTACTTCTACTAAAACTCTAAATTGTTCCAATATCTTGTCTAAATTGTTTTTAACACTACCATCAGTTTGTTCTTTATAACTCCAATGAGATGCTACACCTTTTTCAGCTATTTCATCCATCTCATAAGTTCTTACTTGTAGTTCATATATTCTCTTATCCTCACCAAAAACAGTAGTATGTAAACTTTGATATAAATTTGGTTTTGGATTTGCAATATAATCTTTAAACCTATTAGGTATTGGTGAATATTTTGCTTGAACAAGACCTACTACTCTATAACAATCCTCAATAGTATCAACAAGTACTCTTATACCTAATAAATCATATATATCTTCCCATTTTTTACCATTTTTAAGTTTATTATATACACCTCTAACTGATTTAACACGAGATAATATTTCATACTTAATATTATGAGCATCAAGTATTTGCATAATCTCATATTTCATTCTAGATAAAGATTTTTCAAGTTCAAATTTATCGGCATTTATTCTTTCTAATACGTCTTTATATCCTTCTGGATCAGAATATTGTAAGCATAAATCTTCCATTTCACTTTTCATCTTTTTCATACCAAGTCTATGAGCAAGTGGAATATAAATATTTTGTGTTTCATCTATTATATATTGTTGATGTACTTCATCATGAACTTTTAACGTCCTTAGATTATGAAGTCTATCGGCAAACTTAATAAACAAAGTTGCTGGATTTTCAGATAAACCAACAATTATTCTTCTATATTTTTCTGGATTGTTAATCTTAAATGTTTGTCTTAAATTACTTATTTTTGTAATAGAAGAAACAATATTAGCTGAATCTGTTCCAAACATTTCTTCTATTTCTTCATAAGTCATTTTCTTTAAAGAAATAGCTTCATGTATTAGAGCACAACCTATTGTTAATGGATCCATTTTTAAAGCAGCTAAAATATAGGCAACATTAATTGGATGAAGTATATAATCTTCACCCGTTTCTCTTTTCATTCCTTCATAAACTATTTTAGCTTGTTCATAATATTTGTTTATAAAATCAATATATTCTTTTTCCATATATGATTTTAATAAATCCATTAATTCATCATAAGTATAATTTTTTATACTATCACCCTCTTTTATGAGTTTATTCCTTTTATTTTTAATTCTTCGACTTCATCATCATCATCTTCTTCAGGTTTATCTATACTTCTCTTTTCTAAAATCATCCAAATTCTAGGACCAATTAGTAATGAAGATACTGTACCAGCAAGCAATCCAATTAATATAGCAATATTAAATGTAATAATATCATTTAAACCTACACATATTAATGTAACTATAGATACTATTGTAGTAATACTTGTCCATATATTTCTATTAATAGTTTGAACTGAAGAAGTATTAACTAATTTAATTAATTCTTCTTTAGTTAATTTCTTTCTATTATGATATAGTTTCTTTCTATTATCTCTAATTCTATCAAATACAACAATTGTATCATTAATTGAATAACCAATGATTGTAAGAAGTGCCGCTACTATAATAAAGTCTACACTAATATTAAATATTGCAAATAAAGCAAGAATTATTAATACATCATGCATTAACATTAATATACCAGTAATAGCATAATTAAGATTGAATCTAATAGCTATATATATAATGATTGCTATTAATGAATAACATAATGCTTTAATAGCATTTTTAGTTAAACTCTTAGTAACTAAATTGCTAATTTCACTAACTGATGTTGATATACCAAGTTCACCTAATTCTTTTTTTATTTGAATTTCTGTTTCTTCTTCAAGTATATTATTTAATTTAACATATCCTTCTGTTTTACTTCCAATATAATAATCATAATCTCTAACATCATAATCTTTTACTATTTCAATTACTTTGTTAAAATCAATATCTTTTTCACTAGTTAAATTAATATTAGTTCCACCAGTAAAATCAACACCGAAGTTAAATCCTTTTAATAATACAAAAGCAATTCCTACTAAAATAATTACAACAGATGTGATAATTGGATACTTAGCAATTTTAACATAATTAAATTCTTTTTTATTCTTTATTTTTCCAAATAAAGCTATTTGTTTATCTTTAAATGATCCACTTTTTACTAAATTATTAACAAGTAATCTGTATAGTATTACACATGTAAATACTGTTACAAATATAGTAATTATTAACATAGTAGCAAATCCTCTTACAGTTGATTCACCAAATACATATAAAACTATTCCAGCTATTAACGTAGTAATATTAGCATCTATAATAGATGTTAGACTACTTTTACTACCCTCTTTATAAGAAACGTTTAATTTACTATTTTGAGATAATTCATCTTTTACTCTCTCATTAGATATTATTATTGAATCTACTGCCATACCAATACCTAATACTAAAGCAGCAATTCCTGTTAAAGTTAATACTCCATCAACAGCATTAAATATTACAAATACAAATAGTATATAAGCAAATAAACATACAGCACCAATAAAACCACTTAATCTATATTTAAATATTAAAATTAATGAAATAACAACTAAAGTAATAATACCAGCAATACCCGTTTTACTAATTGTTTCTTCACCAAATGTTGGAGAAACACTCTTAGGAGTCGCTTCTTCAGTTAACTTAGTTGGTAAAGATCCACTATTAATTAAATCAGCTAAATTTTCAGCTTGTTCTTTAGTAAAACTCCCACTAATAGTTACGGTATTACTACTTAGTCCTTCATAAACATATGCAGCAGAAATACATTTCATATTTCCATCTTTACCGCATTCATCTTTCATCTTTTCATATGAATCTGTTTTTTCATCAAAATCTAACCAAGTAACAATTAAATTATTTCCACTTGGTCTTTCACTTAAATCTTTTGTTATTGTATAAAAAGCTTCAATATCATCAATATCTAAAGCAACTTCATGTCTTAATTCTTTAGTATTATAATTATATCTTGCTCCATTTCTACCTAAAATATCACTAGTTAATAATAATTTATCATTAGTATCTCTAAAACTTAGTACAGCAGTAGTACTAATTCTATTTCTTGCTTCTTCTTCATTAGACACTCCAGGTAATTGAACTCTAATTAAATTATCACCTTCAACAGTAATAACAGGTTCACTTACACCTAAAGTATCTATTCTTTTAACAATCGCAGAATATGTTTTTTCTAAATCTGTACTTGTTAATTCTTCTCCTTCAATTAAAGATTCAACATTATAAAGGATTTCAAAACCGCCTTGTAAATCAATACCATAAGATATATTTTTAACTATTGGTTTTATTAGAAAAAAACCACCTACCAAAATTATTAAAACACATATAATTGTTAATAAATTCTTTTTCATATCACATCAAATTCTCCTTGTCAGTTATTATATCATCTTTATCTTTATAACTATTTAGTTTATTCATTACATAATCATTTAATAAAAGATTATCACAATTTATTATATCGCTGATTAATTCATGTAGTTCTAAATTGACTTTATTCTTCCATGACTTTTCAACTAAATAGTTCCATATATCTTTTTCTGTTACACATTTAAAACCAAGATTCTTTAATTCCTTAGCTTTAGAATATAATGCAGGGGTTACCCTTTCATATAATTCTCTTAAACTCTTAAATTCAACAGTATCATTCATAATGCCTCTTCACCCGTATTAATTATACAATAACATTAAAAAAAAAGAAACGTTAAGTTTCTTATTTAATTGTTCTAATAACACTAACATTATCAAAATTAAATTGCTTTAAAATATCTATTGCTTTATCATAATCCATATTTAATATAGATGAATATTCATTATAATCTATTTTGTTTTCCATTAAAATAGATTCACATATATTATATTCAACATCTTCTATATTATCAAAATCCATTATATATGATTTCAATAATAATTTTTTCTTTCTTTCAAATTCATTTTTACTAAATGTTAATTTTTTAATATCTTTACTTATTCTATCAATGAATATGTCTCCATCATTACATAATGCACTTATTGCAATAACAACATAATCATCTATTATATTTACGTTATAGCCAATAGATACAACTATATTTTCATTTTTATATTTTTCAAATAAAGCTCCAGATGCAGAAAAATTATTAAATAATATTAAATTGATATATCTTCTTAATAAAGAATTGCTTTTGATGTTAAAAATATTCTTTTTCATCTTAATCGCATACTTTACTCTAACATCTTCCATATCTTTTTTTATTTCTTCATAAGAAATATTTACTTTTTCTAATTCTTTATTTTTCATTCTATGTGGTATTTTTTTAGGTTTAATATTTATTCTATTAATATAATCTTTAATAACATTCATAACATCATTAGGATCAAAATTACCAGTTACTATTATAAATGTATTATTAGGAACATAAAAGTCATTATATATTTCATTTAATCTTTTAGCAGTTATTCCTTCTATATCGTTTCTTTCACCTACTACTGTATTTTTAACATATGAATTATTAAATAAATTCTTATATAATTGATCAAACATATAACTATTAATTTGATCTTTATACATATCTATTTCTTCACCTATAATACCCTTTTCTTCTTCAACACATTTTTCATTTATATTAGTATTATAGAAAATATCTAATAATAGTTTTAAATTTTCAATTAAATTAATACTTCCAAAAATATTATAATTAGTTCCGTGATAATTAGTCCATGCATTAGCAAGACTTCCCAAACTATTAATTCTTTCAGATATTTCTTTATTCTCTGATAATGCCATTACTTTGTGTTCTAAAAAGTGAGCACTACCTGGTATAACATTAACTATTTTGTTGCCCTTTTTATATTGAGTTACATTTGCTCCATATTTTACTGATATTGAAATATAAAAGTTTCTTGTTTTATTAGTGGGATATAAATATACTTCTAAACCATTTGAAAGTTTTTCATAATAAATGTTTTCATCCACTTTTTCAAAAGTTTTCTTTTTCATTAGTTATCCCCCTTTAACATATAAATTGTACTTAATTTAATTTTTTTATTTAATTCTATTACTTCATCAATTGTAACTTCATTTATTTTATCTCTATAATCTTCTATATCTTCAATATATTCAAATTCTCTATAATAATATGTATTTACTTGTGATACTACATCATCATAATAACTATTTATATAAGTATTAATAGTCTTTTTAGCTGATTCAAATAATCTCTTTACTTTATTAATATCTGACATATCTTCAACACATTTTTTAATTAACTCTATTGTTTTGTCATAGTTATTCTTATTAATACCAGCATATATAGTTAATGATGGATTATACTTTGATACATAAGATCCTATACTATAACATAAGGAATTTTCTTCTCTTACAACATTAAATAATATTGAATCATTCATAGTGCCTAATATTGTATTATATACTCTTAACACATGACTTATTTCATGATAATTCATATTAAGTAGTCTATATCCAACATATAGTTTAGATTGGTTAAATGGTAATGAATCTATTTTAGTATTAACTTTTTCACTATATTTATGTTTAATAGTTAGTGACATTTTTTTAGTATTACTTTTTATCTTTCCAAATATTTCAAATAATAAATCAGAAATACTTTCATCTACTTCTCCAATTACTGCAATATCAAATTTATATGTTCCGTCAAATAAAGTCTTATAAAAATCATATAAATTTGCTGGAGTTACTCCTTCTATTTCTTCTAGTGTAGGAATAGAGCTATACGCACTTTCAGTTCCTTTATACATTACTTTAGAATATTCTATACTTGCATATAGATTTGGATTTGATTTAACAGATTTTATTCCAGCTATTCCATCGTTCTTAACAATATCAAAATGTTCTTTTTTAAATTCATTATTGCTAACATTAGGATTAAAAACTATTTCTTTTAAAAAATCTAAAGATTCTTTCCAA
The DNA here is from genome assembly GCA_017544525.1 of Bacilli bacterium. The sequence continues at coordinate 49,760 of JAFYEA010000009.1, forward strand.
TATTTATTATCTGTATATTTAGGATTTATAAAATCTAGAGCAAAACTAATTGTTTCACACTTTCCATTCATACTAAAAGAAGTAGAAACTCTTGCTCCATATAAGTCTTCTCCTTTTGTTGCCATTTTGTTTTTTGTATTATATTTCTTAGAAGAATAAACTAATATATTTGTTAAAGCATTACTAAAAACTATGTCTTCTTTATTAAAATATTTTGTAAAAAATAAAATTACGTTAACAGTTTTAAATCTATCTGAATTTATTAAATGAAGATTTATATTATTTCTAGTTATTTTTTTATATTCCATGTTGCCTCCTAAACATTAAAAAGAAGATAATATTATCTTCTTTTATATTATTAACAATTATTAATCTTTTATAACTGATTCTAAAGCTAGAGTAATCATTTCATCTAATTTTCTTTCTCTTGCTTCTGAATCAATTAAATCATGAGTAATTAAATTATCACTTATTGTAAATAATGCTGTTGCTTTTTTCATAAACCTATTAGCATTATATACAAGTGCATATGTTTCCATTTCTACTGCTTTACAACCTAAATCAGTATATTTACTATAATCATTATTATCAGTATAAAAAGCTTCTGAAGAATGAACTCTTCCTACTTTTAAATCTACACCTTTTATTCTAGCTGTATTCATTATTACACTGTTTAGTTCAGCAGAAGTATTTAAGATTTCTAAATCTTCTTTACCAGATTCAATATCAAAATTAGTTATTGAATATACTGAATCAGCAAGTAATACATCATATACTTTTAAATTTGCATCATAACTACCTGCTGTTCCTATTCTAATAATTTTTTCAACACCATAATCATTAAATAATTCATAACTATATATTCCCATACTTGGAATACCCATACCACTTGAAAAAATTGTTACTGGTACTCCTTTATAAGTTCCAGTATATGCAAGTTCACCTCTTACTTTATTAACAAGTCTTGGATTTTCTAAATATTTATGTGCTATATAATGAGTCCTGTTAGGATCTCCTGGCATTAACACACGTGGTGCGATATCTTCTTTTTGACTTTCAATATGTACTGTTGGCATATTACCCTCCTATATTATTCTTCAGTATTATTATCTTCATATTTTACAAGGACATCTCTTGGTTTACTTCCTTTAGCAGGTCCTACTATTCCTTCTTCTTCAAAAGTATCCATAATACGAGCTGCCCTATTATATCCTAAACTAAATTTTCTTTGTATTAATGATGCACTTATTTGACCAGTTCTAATAGCATAATCAAGTATTTCATTATACATTACATCTTTTTCTTTGTTATCTCCTCCAGAAGAACCACCACCTGATGATGAACTACTAGAAGATGAATTTAGATTAGTAAAATCATCGCTATATCTAGGTCCATGACAATTATTTTTAATAAAATCAACGACTCTTGCTATTTCTGCATCTGATACAAAACTTCCTTGAATACGAGTTGGTGCATTATCATCCATTGGTTTATATAGCATATCACCTTTACCAAGAAGTTTTTCTGCTCCAGTCATATCTAAAATTGTTCTACTATCAATAGAAGATGAAACGGCAAATGATATACGTGTTGGAATATTAGCTTTTACTACACCAGTAATAACGTCAGTTGATGGTCTTTGTGTTGCAACAATTAAATGTATTCCAGCAGCACGAGCAAGTTGAGTTATTCTCATAATTGATTCTTCAACTTCTTTAGCAGCTACCAACATTAAATCTGCTAACTCATCTATAATTACTAGTATAAATGGCATTTTATGTAATGTTGGATCTTTCTTTTGGTTCTTTTCAACATATTCATTATATGTAGTTATATTCTTAGTATTTGTATTTTTGAATGTCTCATATCTTTCATCCATTATTCCTACTATTCTTTGAAGAGCAGCGCTTGCTTTCTTAGGGTCAGTAACAACAGGGGTAATTAAATGAGGTATTCCATCATATACATTAAATTCAACTTTTTTAGGATCCACAAGAACCATTTTTACTTCTTCTGGAGTAGTTCTCATTAATATTGAAAGAATTATATTGTTGATACATACTGATTTACCACTACCAGTAGCACCTGCTACTAACATATGTGGTGTCTTATTTATCTCAACAATTTTCACTCTACCCATTATATCTCTACCTAATGGAGCTAGTAATTTAGAATCTGGTTTACCAGTAACTTCTTTAGACTCCATTATTTCTCTCATAGATACAGGTAATATATTTTGGTTTGGAACTTCTACACCAATTGTATTTTTTCCTGGAATTGGTGCTTCAATTCTTATTTCCTTAGCAGCTAATGCTAAAGCTATCTCACGAGATATACTAAGTACTTTATTAACCTTAGTACCTCTTTCTAAATTCATTTCATATTGAGTAATGGCAGGTCCTACATGAACTTCAACTACTCTAGCAGTCATACCAAAATCTCTAAATACTCTTTCTAATGTTCTTGTATTAGAATTAATAACTTCAGTAGATGATCCTTTACCTTTAGAAGTATTGATATCTAATAACTCAATACCTGGTTTTACATATTCAACATTATCTTCAACTGGTAATTCTATTTTTTTGTCTTCTTTTATTTCATCATTTCTATGACTTGTAATATCTTCTACGCTAGTAATAACCACTCTTTTATCAATTGATTTATCATCTTTTATTTCATCATCATCTTCGTCGTCATCATCATCAATTCTTTTTGACTTTTTATCTTTAACTTTTTCATCTTCTTCATCATCGCTACTAAATATTTTCTTAAATGGCGCTATTATTGCTTTACCTATATCAGATAAAGTTAAATCAAATATCATTACAAATCCAAAGAATGCAAGTATCGCTATTACTATAAATGAACCTTCAATATCAAACAAAGATACCAGAATATAAGATAAAACTGCTCCAACCATACCACCACCAGTATTGCTTAATGCATAAGTACTAGTAGTCTTTGCCGTTGTGAAAGCATTATCTATATTACTAATCGTTACTTTTAATATTTCTGCCGGTTTAATGTTAAAGTCACTTATATATTTAACATGTGATAAAGCAAGTATAACAATAACAACTGTATATACACCAATTAATCTACCTGTTAAATAATTTATTTTACTTCTAACTGCTAACATTACTATTCCAAGTAATAAGTTTAATCCTAAGAATATTACATACCAAGAACCAAACATAAAAATGGCAAATTTCTTTATTAATTCACCTACTACTCCAAAACTACCAAGTCCTACAACTGATAGTAGCATCAACAATAATGCTATTAATTCACTAGTATAAGGAAAACCTTTTTTACCTTCAGTTTTTCTTTTCTTTCTTTTTGCCATTATTTCACCTAACTTTCTAGTTTATTAAGAAGTTTTTTATGTATGCCAGGTTCAACAATATTTAAAGTGCTAAGTACTTTTTCTAATGCTTCTTTATAATCTCCTTTATAGAATAGTTTACTACAAGCCTTTAATCCTGCTTCTACTTCTTTATTACTTGTTCTATATCTATTTCCATAAACAATAGCCATTTCTACCATTGCTGCTGTTTTAGTTGTAACAGAAGCTGTTTGATATAATTTTAATGCTAAATCACGAGCAGTATCAACTCTTAGATTCAATGTTTTAATTGAAATAGGTTTCTTTTCAATCTCAATATTGATTTCTTTAACTGCATCGTAAGCTTCTTTTAATTCAACATAAAACTTTTCTGGAATTACCGGTAAATTATAATCTTTAATTTTATATTTAGAATTATTAATAATTGTTTTAATTTCAAATAATTGATCTCTAGCTCTTGCTTCATCTTCTTTTAAACTTCCAAGATTCTTAAGAGTAGATTCAAGTTTGTCTTCTACTTTAGCTAAATTAACAGCTACTAATTCGCATTCATTACTTAATTTTGAGTATGGCATTACCTTAGATAAAGTTCTGTCATTTATTAATTTAAAACTATCTTTAACTTCTATTAGTTCTTTATTTATTTCGTCTATAAATGTTATTTCATCTTCACTTAAATCATATGTATCTTTTATATTATCAATTTCAGCATATAGATTTCTAACAATACTTGTTACTTTACTTAGTCTTTCACTAATATTGATTATGCCCCTTTCATAATCTTTCTTTCCTCTTTTTTCTTGATCAAAATCACTATATAATCCTTCATAATAATCGAGTAATGTCTTCAAATCAAATATTGAATCCTGTAGATTTAAAACATTTAATCTATCCATTATCTCACTAATTTTTTTATTAGTTTCTTCAATGTTATAATCAATGTTCAAATACTCTAGATTATATCCATCTCTAGTCATCTTAGTACTAATAGTTTTAATATCTTTCATTTTCTTAGGCAATATCATAGTTGCCATCATAACTATAGTTGGTGCTTCATCAATAACAATACCAATATTATTGATTAAATCATCAAGAGCTTTAACTATCTTACCTAATTCCTCATATTCTTTATTTTGAATAGCAACTTCAAAAGCACTAAATAATTTATTTATATTTTCAAATTGTAATTCTATTCTACTAGATACATCTTGATAATCATTCTTATTTTTATTATATTTAAATATTATTTCCCTATAAATACTCTTTAATTTAGTAATTGCTTCTCTATTTCTATCTTCACTTTCTGTTAATTCTTTTATTTCTCCTAATAAATTAATTGATTTAGCTTTAATATGAAATATATCTTTTTCAGTATTATTAAGACTATCAAAAGCACTTTTATAATCTTTATTCATACAAAAGTTTTCTGTTTCAATCAACTCATCAGTTAACTTAGGCAAATCAACATTTTCTATTTCATTAAATGTTTTTTGCCATTCTTCAACTTGTTTTTGAATGTTTTTATTATTAGCAAGTTTACTTGCCTTAGATAATTCTGTCATTAAAGAGGCTGATATTATCAAATTCTTTTCAGTTGTTAACTTATCAATTGAAGACATAATACTCTTCTTTTTATTATTTTTAAGTATTACCATTAAAATATATAATAGTAAAACAACAAATAAAAACACAAGAATAATAATTAATGTTGTCTTATTCATAATATCCTCCTACTATATTTTAACATATTTATAATATTTTTTGTAGTTTTTTATTAAAATTAAAAAAAACAAGATTTAAAATCTTGTTTTAAACTATAAATTGATGAATTTATTCCTACCATGAAGTACATATAGTACTGCAAATGCTATAGTTAATGCTATAACAAATCCTAATTTTTCTAAATCTCCTGTCTTTGGATTTACTATGTCTTTTACTCTTATAGTACTATTATTTGACACAATTGCATCTGTAACATTATCACTATTTAAACTTGCATTTGCTATTATATTTGAATTAATTTTAGCATTGTTTGGTACCATAACATCATAAGTAAATTCTATACTACTACTTGAATCTAATCTATCAACATTCCATGTTATAGTTTTATCAATTTCATCATACACACCATCATTACTAGCAGAATTCTCTACATAAGATACTTCTTCTGGAATATGAGAAACAACCACATTATTATATGAATCTACTGTTCCATTATTTGATAACTTAATCTTTACATTTACTGTATCATGTCTAATTGCATTTGTTGATGGACTATTATTGACATAACTAGTTACACTTACATCATAAGTACCTACTTTATCAACAATTACAGGATTATGACTGCATGCTGATCCTAGACCACCAACATTGAGAACTCTTCCTTCATCTGCTTCTTTAGTTTTTGGAACAAAACCAATATAAGCATTAATATCTTCTTCACAATCTGTATAAATAGTTCCTTTTATTTCATTCCAATTATTTACTAAATATGTATAAGTCTCAACTAAATTTGTATAATTTACTGATGGATTATATTTAATAAAGTTAGATCCAATATTATATACTATTTGACCATTATCAGTTGATAAATTATTATTTTCGTCTAATACCATATAAAATGTGATTTCAATCGGAACAATATATTTATTTCTTTCCATTCCAAGAGGTGCTTTTGTTTCTTCAAGAATTACAAAATTATATGCTGTTAATGATATATAGTCTATTGTAGATGTTGAAAGACAATCATTATCACCATCAGTACAATCTGTTGCAGTCGTATATGCAGTAAAACCTTGTATCCCTTTTGTATTTCCTAATGCTTGAACAAATTCGGTTTCATTCCCATATGTTCTTTCTATAGTTGCTTTTACACTTTCATAGTTTTCTAATGTTTTTATTCCATTTATTAAAGCTTTTTGATCATCATTTAGAAATCCCAAAGCTCTTTCATATGTTATTTCATCAGAACCAATATAAGAATACAAGCTTTCTGTTTCATTACTTTCATTATTAACATTAATTACATCATTTCCAAACAAACTGCGTATTTCGAAATCTGCAGTTGTAATCAAATTTCCTTGTTCATCTTTCTTAATAAGCCAATCTTTTCTTTCATCAGCATTAACATAATTAATACTTATAACAAAAATGCATATAAATAATAATACACTTATAAAATGTTTCTTCATAACTTCTCACCTACTATATAATTTTATCATTTTTATCAATTAAAAATCAAGATTAATATCTTGATTTATCATAGAACTTTCTTCTTAGTCTCTTATATGTAAGATTTTCAACTACTAAATATTTTCCATCCATAAATGTATTAATACTTAAACTTTCTGTATCCATATAATCATGCATTAATAACTTGTACGCCACTTCGCAAAATTCTAAATCTTCTTTTGAATTTATTTCACTTCCATTTAAATTATATACAACTACTTTGTCATAATTTAATGATGGAGATGCATTACATATACCATTAGAAATAGATGGTATATTTGGATTAGGAATATTTGGATATTCTAATTTAGACATTCTTTTCTTAAAAGCAACTATTTCTTTTAATTGATTAAGTATATATTCTCTATTTCTTCTTTCTCTTATTATTTCATTTATTTCTTCTAGTTCTTTACTTGTTAATTCATCATCACTATCAAATATAGATATTTTAATTTTAAAAATAAAATCTTCTAATCTATTTAAACTCATTGAATTAAGTTCATCAAAAGAAGGAATATCACTTTGTAATATATATCTTTTAGCAACAGGATTTTTTATTCTTATAAAATCGTGATCATCTAAAATGGACATATTCAATTCTAAAAACAATTCATTAGGAACATCTCTATTATTATCAACTAAATATTCAATATCATCTCTTTGAACATAACATTCATTATTATTAATAATTTTCATAGTATATCACCTTGTATAACATAGTATAACAAAAAAATAATTGTTTTGAAACAATTATTCTTTATAATTAACTAATTCTTTTATATATTTTTCAGTGTTAGATGATATTAAACCTTCAACATCATACATAACATTATTTTCATCAACAAAGTATCTATTACCATAATGTTTATTACCAAGAATATAATATCTACAATTATTAAATATTATTTTTATATCTTCTTTACTAACGCTTGTTTCTTCTTTCATATTTAATATGTAATTTGGTCTATAATGTCTAAATGTTAATAATTCTTTAGTTATTTCTTCTATTTTATTCTTATCAGTTATTTCATATGTATTTTCTTTATATTCTACTTTTATTACATCTACATTTAATTTTACTTTTAAATTTAACTTTCTATTTTCAAATATATTTTCAATGTATTTATAAATACTTATCTTATTTTCAAGAAAAACAATAAATGTATTTTCCTCAGGGCTTTCTATATATCCCATAATACCGCCATATAAATATACTTTTGTATTATTATCAAGAATAAGAGTTACTTGTGGGCCTTTATCATATGATGTAAAATCTTCATGATTATTTACTATAAAATACTTATAGTGAAGAATAGTATCTATTTCATTTTTGTCAGTTATTTCTGTAATAACACCATCTTTATTAATAGATAAAGTGTTAGATATTAATGATTTATAAATGTTTTTATCACTATAATTTAATATTAAATTATACATAAAATCACTAAAATCCTCCGGTATTTCAAAAGTTATGTCATCTTTAATACCAAATTCATCACCCATACTAATCTTAATATTATCATTTAAATAAACTTCATATTCATCCATCATATAAACGCAATCACAGGTTTCAAAATCAAAATTAGTCTGCTTAATATTAGAAAAGAATTTCTTTGCTTTTTTAAAATCCTCGCCAGTTAAATCAAATCTTACTTCATCAACATAATTTCCATTTTTAGTTATATCATTAATTCCTTCAGCTGTTGCTATGTTATATCCAGGATAAAACTTTATAGTTATTTTATTAATATTATCAATGTGTTCTCCTCTATTATTGAAATATAAAATAGCAAGTATTCCAATTATTAATATTATAATTATAGCAATCATTATTATTCTTTTTTTCATACTATTCACCTATTATAATTATAAAATTTAAGCAAATAAAAAGCAAGATAACTTGCTTTATTCTTCATCAACATTTATTAATTCATATTCCTTAGTACCAAAGCCTAATTCATTTGCAACATCTATAGTATAAGTTCCATGTCTTGAATTAACTCTTTCTAAGAAATGTCCTTTTCCTTCATCATCTGAAGAAGTAACTAAATCAATACATGCTTGATCTATAGCTACAGGATCTAATGAAGAAAGAATTCCTATATCTTTCATACAAGGATCTTCTGCAACAGCACAACAGTCACAATCTACACTCATATTTTTCATTACATTTATATAAATAATATTACCTCTAAATAAATTGTGAACTGAACTGGCAGCATCAGCCATACTTTCTAAAAATGCATCTTGTTCTGGTAAATTTTCCCATAATATTTCTGCATTATCAGTAAATCCTGCTGAATGTATATATGCTTTACCTCTTCTTGAAGCACAACCAATTGATAATTGTTTTAAAGCTCCTCCATATCCACCCATTGGATGCCCTTTAAAATGCGATAATACTAACATAGAATCATAATTTTTAATATGTGATCCTACATAATTTTTTTGAATTCTTTTACCATTTGGAATATGAAGAGTTATATCCCCTTCTTCATCCATAATATCAACATTATAATACTTATCCCATCCATGTTTATGAATTAATCTTTTATGATCGTAGTTATTTGTTCTTTCTCCTTCATACGCAGTATTACATTCAACAACAGTAGCATCTAATTTATTAACCAAATCTTTCATAAAATCAGGTCTTAAATAATTTTGATTTCCTTTTTCTCCACTATGTAATTTAACTGCTACTTTACCAGTTAGTTCTTTTCCAAGAACTTCATACATTCTTATTAAACTTTCAGGTGTTATTTCTTTTGTAAAATACACTTTTGATTTTGTCATATTTTTCCTTTCTTTAAAAAAGAGTCATTAATGACTTCTTTTTTTATTTACTGGTGTTGCATTTAAATATTTAAATACAAATGCCGCTAATGTTGCCCCTAGTAATGGGAATACAATAAATACCCAAACTTGGCAAAGTGCATCTCCACCTGCAAAAACTGCTGGTGATAAACTTCTTGCTGGGTTAACTGAAGTACCAGTTAATCTAATACCTAGCAAATGTACAAAAGCTAATGTTAAACCAATTACTAAACCAGCAACATTTGATTTTGATTCATCATTTGTAACGCCAAGAATAGTATAAACAAATATAAATGTTAATACTATTTCAGTAATTGCAGCACCTAATAGTGTAATTTCTGTTGAAGATAAAACACCATATCCATTTGCACCTAATGATTGAGTTACAATACTTGTATTATTAATAATAATATTTAATATTGCAGTACCAGCAAAAGCACCTGCTACTTGTGAAACAACATAACCACAGAATTCTTTAACACTTAATTTTCCAGTTATTAACATAGCAAGTGAAACTGCTGGGTTAACATGACATCCTGAAATATTACCAATAACATATGCCATAGCAACAATAGCAAGACCAAATGCTAATGCAGTAGCAACTAAGTTACCACCTGATACAACAGCAATTCCAGTACCAAATAAAACTAATGTTAAAGTACCAATAAATTCTGCAATATATTTTTTCATACACATACATATCCTTTCTTAATTTTATTTTATATTTTATAAATATAAAAATCAATAATTTTATTATTTAAATAATTTCTTAAATACGTAGTTAACTAGTTTAGTAGTACTTTTATTAATAATTTTATCTTCTATTTTCTTAGCAGTTTTATTCTTTTTATTTGTTTTCTTAGAATCATTCTTGTCTTCTTTCTTTTCTTTTTCTGCTTCTTTTGTTTGTTCTTCTTTAGTTTTCTCAATTTTTTCAAAAGCACTTTCTTCATCTATTACTTTGTCATACTTTTGATATAATCTACTTTTCTTTATTAATTCTTTTCTTTCTTCATCAGTTATAGTTCCCATTCTACTTTGTGGAGGCAATATAGTTACTTTCTCAACTATTTCCGGTTCACCTTTTTCATTTTGAAAAGATACTAATGCTTCTCCTGTTCCAAGTAATCTTATAACTTCAGCAGCATCAAAATTAGGATTTTTTCTAAACGCTTTAGCCGCTACCACTATACTCTTTTCATCAGTAGAAGTATATGCTCTTAATACATGTTGTACTCTATTACCAAGTTGACTTAAAATATCATCTTTTATATCAGTTGGACTTTGACTAATAAAGTATACCCCTATTCCCTTAGATCTAATTAATTTAACAATACTTGTTAATTGTTTAATATAACTATCTTTCATTTCACTGAATATTAAATGTGCTTCATCAAAGAAAAACACTAATTTTGGTTTATTTAAATCGCCTACTTCAGGCATTTCATTATATATAGTTGTTAATAACCATAATAGGAAAACAACATACATAGTAGAATTTTTAAATAAGTCTACTGCATCTAATATATTGATATATCCATAACCATTATTTGAATCATATTTCATAAAATCTTTAATATCAAATGATGGTTTACCAAAGAATAAATTGCCACCAGCATCATTTAAATTAAGAACAGCTCTTTTAATTGTGGTAATACTTTGTGTAGGTATATTTCCATATTTACTAGAATATTCTTTTCTCTTATCATTAACATATCCAAGCATAGAATCTAGATCATTTAAATCTATTAATTCTAATTTTTCCACCTCAGATATTTTAAATACTACTCCTAATATTTCTTCTTGAGAATCAGTTAAATCCAATAATCTTGCTAAAAGTCTAGGTCCTACTGAAGAAACTGTTGTCCTAATAGGATGTCCTCTTTTACCAAACACATCATAATATGTTGTAGGAAAGCTTTTGAATTCAAAGTCTTCTAGTTCTAGGTTTTTAACCCTTTTTAATACATTTTCGCTTTCTTCTCCAGGAAAAGCCATTCCTGCTAAATCACCTTTTACATCAACTAGAAATACAGGAACCCCCGCTTCTGAAAAACTTTCAGCCATTACTTTTAATGTCACTGTTTTACCACTACCAGATGCGCCAGTTATAATTCCATGACGATTCGCCATATTAGGAAGCAAATATAATTCTTTCTCACTATTCTTTCCTATTAACAACTTTTCATTTCTATACATATAAACCCTCCTATTTTAATGTTTTATCTATAGCATCTTTAATTACTTTTATTGATTCGTCTAATTTTTTATTTTCTTCCCTAGTTAATGGAATATCTATCTTTTCACTTACTCCATCTATTCCAACAATAGTAGGTGTTGATATACAAACATCTCTTTTTTTGTCTAAAGAAGAAACTGATAATATTATTTTCTTATCTTCTAATATTGCATTAGTAATTCTTACCATACATGTTCCTATACCATATGAAGTAGAACCTTTTCTATCAATTACTTCATATGCAGAATTTCTAACACTTTTTTCTATTTTATCAAGTTCTTTTTTATTTAAAATATTAGTTATTTTTTTAAATCCAACATTAGCATTACTCCAAGGAATAAATTCAGAATCTCCATGTTCACCTATTACATATGCATCTATATCTTTAGAACACATATTTAATTTTTCACCCAAAATATATCTTAATCTTGCAGTATCTAATGCTGCTCCTGTACCTATTACTTTCTTATATGAAGCGCCACTATATTTATAAGTTAGATATGTCATTACATCCAAAGGATTAGTAGCTATTAAATATATACCTTTGAAACCACTTTTTCTTATTTCTTTAATAATTGATTTAAATATCTTAGCATTCTTATATACTAAATCCATTCTAGTTTCACCAGGTTTTTGACTAGCACCTGCTGTAATAACAACTATCTTAGCATCTTTGCATTCATTATAATTACCAACTCTAATATTCATCTTAGATGGAGCATATGGTAAACAATGATTTAAATCCATTACTTCACCAATTGTTTTACTTTCATTAATATCAATTAATACTAAATCACTAACATATGTTTTTTGATTAACTAATGCATATGCATAAGCCATACCAACGTTACCACAACCAACCAACACAACTTTATTATTCATATTAATACTCCTTTAGATTATTTAAAAACCATATTCTTTTTACGAATTCAACACCGCTAGATGGTACTATTAAACTTCCACTACAATATTCGCATCCCTTAGAATCAATATCTTTGATAGGTGCTCCACAATTAGGACAATTAAGGCCTAATACTCTTATTCTATGTTCTCCATATAATTTAGCATCTATTACATGTATAAATTCTGTTTTATATCTAGTTTGTTTTTTTCTACCTATTTTACCTTTTTCACGAGTAAAATATTCTAAAGATGTTTGAAATTGCATTGTTGCTGTTTCGTTATGTTTTTCATATTTACTTAATACTGTTTTATGAAATACTATATTATCACATACAAATTTGTCATTTTTTAAATCTTCTATTTTACTAGCTACATAATTATATATTTTTTCATTTTTATTTTTTAGTAAATCTATATTTTTACTCTCAATAGCATTTAGTACATTAGTTATATTAGCTTCTGCACTTGCTTTTAATTCGTTTATATTTAGATTAGGAAAATCTCTTTTTATTTGATCTAAATATACATTTTCCATAGAATAAACTGTCTTATGCATTTCTGAATCAGCTATTCTGCTCTTCTCAATTGCTTCTTTTAATGACGTTGTATCAAAGTATTCTTTTAAAAATCCTCTTACTTTAGCAACAATAAATATTGATACTCCTAATATCACTATCAAAAGAAGAGCAATTAATACTAATTTAATTATTATATAATTCATAATATCATCCCAATCTAACTTTATTTTATCATAATTTTTTATGTGCTAGTATAACTTTATATACTTTAATAGAATCTTTAATGGCTTTAAAAGTAGTAGTATGTTTATCAAAATATATAGTTTCTATTTCTACTTCTATTATTTTTATTTTCTTCTTAGTTAATGTTAATAGAACATTCATTTCATATTCAAATCTGTCACCTGAAATATTTAACATTTCATCTATTAAGTCAACATAAAAACCTCTTAATCCTGTTTGAGTATCATATATCTTTACACCACTTACTTTGTTAAATACTTTTCTAGTTATACTATTACCTATTTTACTTTTTATTGGGGTATTCTTATCAAATTTTCTTCCACCAATAACAAAGCAATCTTTATTCTTTAATGCACATTCAAATACTTTAATAGCATCTCTAACTGTATGCTGTAAATCAGCATCCATTGTTACTATTACTACATCTTTATAACAATTTTTTATATATTTAAAACCTGTTTTTAATGCACAACCTTTTCCTTTATTTACTTCATGATTTAAAATAGTACATTTATCTTTTATTCTATTAAATATTTCATCACTATTGCTTCCATCATTAACAACTATAATTTCTATTTTCTTTTCTTTTAATTCATCAATTAATGATATAAAGTTTTCAGTTGGATTATATGCAGGAATTAGAACAATCATCTTTTCCATATTAATCCTTTCATATTAAAAATGAAGAATTGTTATTCTTCATTAATATCTATTATTGAGAATACTTCATCATTATTTAATTCTGCTATATTTATAACAGCACCTACTCCTAATACATTACCGCCCAAATCAGTAATAGCTTTTTTAATGCCATTAACAGTATTCCCAGTAGCATAAATATCATCAATTATAAAATAATTCTTTCCTTTATATTTACCTTTTACTAATTTAGGTAATTCTAAATAATCTTTCCCATATTCTTTTTCATATTCGAATGATGTTTCTACAGTAGTTGGAGGTAATTTACCTTTTTTTCTAACTGGAATAACTCCACATTTCAATTTATAAGCAACAGTAGATCCAAACAAAAATCCTCTTGCTTCTGGTGCTACTATATAATCAATAGGTGTATCTTTTAAATACTCTACAAATATATCTATTATTTCTTGCAATGTGTTCTTTTGTAATATTAGTGAGTTAATATCAATAAACTCAATTCCTTTTGTTGGAAAATCTTTTTCTGTTCTAAGATTCAAATCACTTTTTAAACTATTTCTAATTATTTTCATTTTTGTTCCTCCATTTTCATAATCATTTTATTTAAAAAATTTGCTATTGTTTTAGAACTAATATTTAAAAACTCATCATAATCCATTTTGTTTTTACCATTAATAGAATCAGAAATACTTCTAATAACTAAAAATGGTATATTACATAAATAACATACTTGAGCTATACTTGCTCCTTCCATTTCAACACATAATGCACCAAATTCCTTATTGATATTTTTACTCATTTCTATATCTGTACAAAATATATCTCCAGATGCAATTACACCTAAATGAGTGTTTGGTTCATTTAATTGTTTAGCTGTTTTCAATAATTTTTTATTACTTTCAACATATATTCCAACCTTTGGAATATATCCTTTTTTATGATTAAAAGCAGTTATATCAAAATCATGTTGTACTAGTTTCTCACCAATAACTATATCGCATATATTAACTTCATTAGATATACTTCCTGCTACTCCTATATTAAATATATAATCAACATAGAAATTATCTATTAATACTTGTGTACATCTAGCAGCATTTACTTTTCCAACTCCTGATTCTACTAATATACATTTTGTGTTATTAACATATCCGAGTGTAAAATCAAGATCATAAATATTTGTTATTTCGTATACTTCAACTTGTTTTAAAAACTCTTTTTCTTCTTCTTCCATTGCAAATATTATGCCAACAGTTTTCATTTATCCCCCCTTATGATATAAAGAAATTAACAATAACGGCTATTACAACTATAACAGCTATTACACCAAATGTTTTTGATAATGCATACCAATAACTTTCATATGAGTTTACTTTAATAATCTTTGACTCTTTTGATTTTTTTTGCATTACATTTGATCCATCAAAATTGTAAGTTATTTTTGATAGTTTTTTTATTAATTTGAAACATATAATATATAATATTATTACAAATACTATAAACAGTACAAGCATTACATTATTTTCACTAAATAAGAAATAATCATATATTGTATGAGTAAATATAGGAACAATTAAACTTAATGCTAAATCTTTATTAGAAAATTTTTGATTATTATTAAATTCTGCTTGTTTTGCTCTTCCTAAATAATAACCCATAATAATCGCATCACAAGCATGTGATGGAACAGTTAAAAATGCTCTTAAAATTCCAACTCCTATTCCATTACTTAAAACATAAATAATATTTTCTACAAGAGCAAATCCTAAAGAAGCAAATACTGCATAAACAATTGCATCATATGGATGATTAAATTCTTCGTTATCATAAATGTGCTTATGTGTAATTAACCACTTTGCTCCTTCTTCAATAAGAGCAACTCCCACTAATGTTGCAATAAATAATTTTACTAAATTAGAATTATCTGAAGTAGTAACTATTTTATCAACACCTAATTCTAGAATAACAATAGGAATTACTGATAGCATTCCCCATAAAAACAATTTACCTACTATTTTCTTTGGTTCTTTATCTAAATCTTTGTTATATACATATAAACATAACAATACCACAGGAAAAACTGCAATATATAATAATACTTCCATATAATCACCTACTATAATACGATTATACCAAAATATATAAAATTATAAAATAAAAAAAGATAAGTTTTCTTTCTTTTTTTATCTTTCATATATTTTTACTATTTCAACATTAGAATAATCCATTATTTCTTTCTTTAGTCCCTCTTCATCGTCTATATGCATTAAATATATTTTCTTACATTTAGGTAAATTGTTCTTTAAATAGTTCCATGAAATATGTACATTTACAGAGTTATATGATGTATCAATATATGCTTCATCACAATTATCAATATAGTCTTTAAATGAAGATAGATCTTTTGTATCTCCAGTAAATACACATATCTTATTATTTATTTTAAATACATATCCATAACAACCATTAACTAAATGTTTGGCATGAGGAGTCCTAATCGTTTTAACTAAATATGGCAATTTAGTATTATCGTCTAGAACTATCAAATGATACATTTCTTTTCCAACACCACAAATAGTATTTAAATTAATTAAGTCTTCTTTAAGTGAAGACGGAATCATAATGTTACATAATATATCATATGAATGAAATAAATGTTGTATCAAGTTTGGTACTCCACTTACATGATCAGCATGCATATGAGTAATAAAAACATTAATCTTATCATATTTTTTAAAATCAATTATTTCTTTTATTCTATTCATATTAAGCATAGAACAATCTATAAGTATTAATTCATTATTGTATTCAAAGAATGCATTATTATTTGTTTTTGAAAAACCAGCGCCATTTCCTATAAATTTAATTTCCATTTTGTACCCATTCCTTAATTTCAGCAATATCTACATTTGAAGAAAATCTTTTGCATTCTTTTATATATGGATATTCATCCTTTAATGATTTATATACTGTTTCTCCATTAGTACTTCCAGATGTACAAAACAATCTTACGTTTTTATTACTAAAATCAAAACTTTCTAAGAAAGTATTTATTATATGAGGACATGTATACCACCATACAGGAAATCCAATATAAATATTTTCATACTCAGAGATACTATCTAGTTTTTCTTTTATATTAACTCTAGAAGATTTATCCCTCATTTCAATTGAACTTCTACTATTTTTATCCATCCAATTTAAGTCTTCTTCAGTATACATGGTTTCCGGTATTATCTCATATAGCTTTCCTTCTACAACTTCATTTAATTTTTGAGCAACACTTTTTGTTACTCCGCTGGCACTAAAATATGCGACTAAGTTTTTCATTTTTGTCATCTCCTTATATTACAATTATACAAATTTTGATAATAAATTTCTATTATTTCACTAAATCATATGATATATCTATTAAACTAAATATTTCTTCATCATGTAAACTATCATCAAGTATAATTGAAATCCAATACTTCTTATTCATATGATATGCTTTATAATAATGATTTTCTTTTAATAATGATTCAATCATATCAACTGGTAATTTAATATTTAAAACTTCTATTTCACCGGAACCTTTAGTTAATTTGCTTCTATCAACATTCATTATTATCCCATACCACTTATTACTATTTTTATTTCTAAATATTCCCGACTCAGATTTATCCCATAAAAATTCAGGACTATCATTATATTTATTCTTTATATACTTAACTATTCTATTGGATTGATTAAATATAAATTCTTCATTTATATAACAGTTTTCTTTAATGTCTTTTAAAACATTACTATACTCATTTCTAACACTATTAACAAAACTTCCATTATTATCAATATTTCTATATAACAAATATTCTTCATTCATTTCTTTATCAATTATTTTACCTGTTACTTTTTCGTTTTTAGATATAGTTATATATACAATAAATTCATTATTCATTATCTCTTTTGAATAAACATAGCAATCTTTTTCTAACTTAAAACCATATGGAATTAAATTTTTAAAGTTTATATGTGATCTTTTAAATACATCATATTCAATATTCATATTTATTCCTCATAATCATCTAAAAAACTTTTATATACACCATCTTTTTTTGTCCCAAGAACGCAATTTAAGTTTATATTGTCTAAAGCTTTAAATATATTAAAATCAGCGTTCTTATTTTTCTTTCTTAATTCATCTATTAATCTTTTCATTTCTTTTCTTTTACTTGTTTCATCATCTATATTACATATTTGTTCAGTAAATCTACACGCACAATTAATAAACTTTAAATTGTTATTCTTAGCCCATCTAATAATATCATCTTCTTTAACCAAATACATTGGTCTAATTAATTCAAGGCCTTCATAATTATCACTATGTAATTTAGGCATCATTGTTTTTATTTCAGAACCATAAAACATTGATAAAAGTGTTGTTTCTATTACATCATCAAAATGATGACCTAATGCAATTTTATTACACCCTAATTCTTGTGCCTTACTATATAGATACCCTCTTCTCATTCTAGCACACATATAACATGGACTTTTAAAAGCAACTTTATCAACAACAGAAAAAATATCACTTTCAAATATCTCAATCGGTACATTTAATATCTTTGCATTTTCTTCAATTAATTTCCTATTTACTTCATTATACCCTGGGTCCATAACTACATACTTAGCATCAAATTTTACTTTTCCATGTCTTTGTAATTCTTGAATACATTTAGCAAGTAAATATGAGTCTTTACCACCACTTATACAAACCATAACTTTATCATTTTCATTTATTAATTTATAATCAGATACAGCTTTAACAAACTTACTCCATATTTCTTTTCTATATTTTTTTATAATACTTCGTTCTATTTCTTTATAATCCATAAAAAGCACCTCTAAACATAAACATTATATCATAATTTTATGTCTAGAATCATCATTATAAGAAACCCTATTAAAATCCCAATTATTCCTATATTATTTTTATTATCCATCTCATAAACTAATTCATCAAATATTACATATATCATAGCCCCCGAAGCAAATGATAATAAATATGGAAGTGTTTTAACAACACTATTAAGTATTACTATAGTAATTATTGAAGCAATTGGCTCAACTATTCCTGATAAAACACCATATATAAATGATTTTATTTTACTACTTCCTTTTATTTTTAATGGTAAAGATATTATTGCCCCCTCTGGTATATTTTGAAGTGCTATACCTATTGCTAATGCAAATGAGGCACTTAATGATATTAAACTACTATTTGATAGATATCCTGCAAAACATACTCCTACTGCCATTCCTTCTGGTATATTATGAATTGTAACACTTAAAATTAATTTATCACTTTTAAAATTTATTTTATTAATTATTATTAAAAACAAAAATCCTAATATGAAACCAATAGATACAATAATTGCATTATTGCTCATTTCTATTGATGGAATTAATAATGAAAAAATACTTGAAGATAACATTACTCCAATAGCAAAACCAATCATCATTTTGTTTAGTTTATTATTTATTTTATCTTTCAAAAAAAACACAAGTGCACTGCCTATGCTTGTTCCAATAAAAGGGATTAATATACCTATAACACTATATAAAAACATACTTTTACCTCACTACTATATAGTATGTTCTTATATTTTTTTTGACATAAAAAAAACCTATTAAATAGGTTAAATAATTCTTATTCCAGTATCATCATAATATTTATATATGATATCTAATGCTTCTTTTGATTTTTTTATGTATTCTTTTATTGTTCTATTTTTAAATTTACTACTATTTTTTAAATCTTCTTCCATTTCTTCTTTCTTATAATGAATATCTTTTTCCATTTCTTTGAAATCTTTTATTAAATATTTAACAAAATCAATATAATCATCAAGTTCATTATCAATTAATAATTCACTGTCAAACTTATAATTTAAATAACTATCTAATACTTTTATATCTTTTTTTGATACTTTTTTTATTCTAATATTTCTTATTACTTTTTTTATAATATACTTATAGACAAATATTCCTAATATATATAATAGTATACATACAAGAATACCAATTAAAATATATTTAAAAGCGCTTGGAAAATAATGATCTAATATTATAATCAATAATGCTATTAAAGCAATTTTAAATAAAAACAAATTATCTTTTAACACTTTTTTCATACATTCACCTATCATAAATTATATCATTTTATCTTCGTCTAGTATAGTAATATCTATTATTTCTCTTATTGGTATCTTGATATCATTAATTAATTTTACTTCTTTTGAATACAAGTCTATCTTTTTAACTTTACCAATTATTTCTTTATATTTACCTCCACTTTTCTTAGTATCATAAACAAAATAAGTAAACATACATTCTGGATTATTTTTAATATTCTTCTCTATTATATTCAATTTATCATTTATTATTGATTTTGCCTCTTCTTCAAGCTCAATTCTTTTTGTTGTTAACCTTGATGTTTCGATTATTGAATCCGAATATCCTTCTAATGCATCAAAAGCTGCAAACTGAGCACTTCTATTATATATACTCATTCTAGGATGTTTTGGATCAAAATGTTTAATATCTATTATTTCTTCATAATTATTCATTATTCCTTATGTCCTCCTATTTGAGAATTCCTACTAATGGTTGTAGCTCCTTCCTCTAAATTCATGGCTTTCAATATTGCATTCTTACCATATTTATTTTTTATTTTAACAAGAACTTCTTGTAATTTTTTTTCATTGATTTTATCATTTTCTTCTTTTAACATATTACTAATCACTTCTTCATTATTAGAAAATAAATCAAATTGTTTATATATAACACCTTTATTTTGCGGTATATCTTTTACTAAATTATTAAATGAAATGTTTATTCTTCTAACAAGTAATCTTTTATTAATTATTTTATCAAATAACTTTACTACTTCATTCATAATTACTTTAGTAGAAGATGTCCTTTTTTCTAATTTGATACTACCATGTGCTTGTTTAGGAACATATCTTCCATAAAAATCTAACACTATTTCACCATTATAGTGTCTTTTAATATTTGGATTTGTTAAATTTTCTATATCATATCCAATAGTTAACGTAATAGAATCTGTTATTAAATTCTTTTCAACTAAATCTAATACTAGTAATTCTATCATCTCTTTAACAATTAATTTTGTTTTAGTATAGTCATATGGAACATGTAATACTTGCCCAGAACTTAAACTATTTGTAATTGGTTTATATGATTTTACATCCCTAATAGTACATGGTTCATATCCCCATGCGTGATCAATTATGAGTTCTGCATTTATTCCAAATAATTTATATAA
The DNA here is from genome assembly GCA_017544525.1 of Bacilli bacterium. Next base: position 71,038 of record JAFYEA010000009.1, read on the forward strand.
TAAGTCCTCATTGTTAATTGAGCAAAAAGCAATATCACCCATTGTATACATTTTGTTATCTTCTAACTTTTTAGATATTCCTCTTCCTATTCTCCAAAAATCAGTCAAAGGTTTATGGCCCCATAATATATGTCTATAACTCATTTCATCAAGTTCCGCTATTCTAGCACCATTTTTATCTGCATCCATATGTTTAGCAACTATATCCATAGCAATTTTAGCTAAATACATGTTTGTCCCTATACCACAAGTTGCTGTTATACCTGTTGTTTTATAAACATCATTTAATATTTTAGTGGCTAAGTCTCTAGGACTCAATTTATAATAATTTAAATATTCTGTTATATCACAAAATACTTCATCTATTGAATAAGCAAATATATCTTCTTTTGAAAGATATTTTAAATAAACGTTATATATTTTATTACTATATTTTATATAATATGACATTCTAGGTGGCGCAATTATAAAATCTAATTTTAAATCAACTTGTTTTTTTAATATTTCATTATCAAAAGAAGAACCTAAAAACTTGTGATTAGGAATATTTTTTTGTCTTTCATTATTAATTTCTTTTACTTTTGATATTACTTCATATAATCTAGATCTTCCACTTAGACCATAACTTTTTAATGAAGGGCTTACTGCTAAACAAATAGTTTTTTCTGTTCTAGATTCATCTGCTACTACTAAATTTGTTGTAAGAGGATCCAAATTTCTTTCTCTACATTCAACAGATGCATAAAAACTTTTTAAATCAATACACATATAAACCCTATTCATTTCATTCACCGATTAAATTATAACACAAACAAATGTTTTGTATCAAGGGTAAAATAAAAGATGGAACATATTTCCACCTTATAATACATTTTTATTTAACCAATCAACTAATCCAATTGGCATATATGACATATTTGTAGTGATTCCACCATCCAAAGAATATTCACAGTATCTTTCTTCTCCTGTTTGAATAGTAACTATAGTATTATTACCATATTTTATTTCAACATTTTTAGTGATTCTTTTATTTACTACTTCTTCACCTGTAAGTGGTTTTAATTGATCAACATATCCCTTCAATTCATTTCCTCTAGTTAAATCTTTAACTTCCATAGCATTAATAACGTTTGAACCTGTTTGATCATAAACATATATTGTTGCCAAAACTATTGGTGTAGTTGTATCAGCAGGAACATTTGTATTCTCTGGTTCGTTATTGGTTTTTTCTTCACTACTGCCACCAAACAATAGAATACATCCTATTACAATTAATACTATTCCAATTAAAATTGATATTATACTTTTACCCTTCATTAACTATTCCTCCTCATCAGGATTGCTTGTTGTTATTTTAAATGCATATAATGCATAATCTTCATCTTCTTCATCATTATATAATTTAAATTTAATAATATATTCTCCATGTTCTAAATTAGGAAGTGATAATGTTTGTGTAATTTGATCATAATATAGACCATTATATACTGTTTCGCTTCCACTTTCATTATATAATGAATATTCTACATCTTCTATACCATATTCAGTATTAAATGTTAATGTGGCTCCCGAATCAACAGCAAGAGATTCTTTAAGTTCTAATTCTTCTAGACTTCCATCTCCTATTTCATATCTTACTTCTTCGCCATATATTTTAGACCAATGATAAGAATAAACCATTGCATCAACCACTTCATCATTATAACTAATACTTACATTAGGTGTTATTATTGGTACATAATATTCATATTTATGAAAATTGTTTGGAAAGAAATAAATGTCTTTTGATACATAATAACTTCCATCTTCATTCAAAATATTCCATTTAAATATTCTATATGTAAGAGCCTTATATTCAACAGTACCACCATCTTTATATTTGGTTCTAATTGGAACAAACAATATTAATAGTATTATTACTATAATTATTATTAACTTCTTTTTCATAAGTCCTCCTTTTGGTCCTTCACTATATCTATTATAACATATTCTGAATGTGTTCCAGTCTTAAAATCAATTTCCCAATCAGATATTCCAGAATTAACTATAAAATTTGTATTATTTATTTTCTTATATCCATAGAACGAATCATTTGCTCCTATTAAGACACCAACATATCCAAGAGGAAACATTTGTCCACCATGAGAATGTCCACTAAGAACTAAATCAACATTAACTTCGCTTTCGTTTTTATAATCATTTGGTTGATGATTTAATACAATCATATACTTTGACTTATCTAAATCTTTTGTTAAATCATCTATACTTTTTCTTCCACTTACTTGTTTATCTTCACGCCCTATTAGATATATATAATCATTTATTTCCTTTACTTCATCCATGAGTACTGTTACATTATTTATCTCTAATTCGTGAATGAATTCATTATAAGAATAATTTCTACTATTAAAGTATCCTCTATCATGATTACCATTAACATAATATACACCATATTTAGATTTGATTTTTGATAACGCTTCACATGATTTTTTCATATCTTCATAACTAGTATTATCATCAATAAAATCTCCAGTAATAACAAATATATCTGAATCAATTTTATTAATCTTATCTATATGTTTACTAAATCCATTACCGTCAAATGTTGTTCCTACATGAGCGTCTGATATTTGAATAATCCTTATTTTTTCTACTCCTATATCTTTGTTTGTGTTAATAACATATTTAGTTTCAAATACATGATAATTCAAATAAACTCCTATACCTAAATAAATACAAGTAATTATTGCTCCAATTAATACTACTAAATCATTATTATCTTTCTTTTTAAATATAAGAAATAATACATTAACAATTATAGTAAATATAAACAAATGAAATATTATTACTATTGCATTAACAATACCAAATAATACAAATAAAACTATAAAAGGTAAAATAATAACAATAATTCTTAATAATTTGTTTTTTATTTTAGATAAAGGTTTTAATTTACTAAATATTTTATATAAATAATAAAACATCAAAACAATTATAAAGAGTATTGAAAATATAGTTACACTCATATATTCAACTCCTTTTATCTAATACCAGATACTACTCCATTTTCATCTATCTTCATATTTAAATAATTAGATACTTTAGCAAGTCCTGGCATTGTTAAAACACCACCTAATAATACTGTAATAAATCCAGCACCATTATATAAATTAATATCTGTTACAGTCATAGTAAATCCTTTTGGATATCCAAGAACTTTTGGATCATCAGTGATAGACATAGGTGTTTTAGAAATAATAATATTTAATTTAGAATCTTTTAATATTTCTAATTTTTCTTTTGCTAAATCACTAAATACTACTTCTCCTGCTCCATATTCATTAATACATACTTTATTAATCTTAGTTACTAAATCATCATCTCTATCATACATATAATATTTCTTTTTATTCTTTTTCATTTTTAATACTTGATTAGCAAGTTCGATACATCCATCTTCTCCATCTCTAAACATAGTAGATACACTAAATTTATATCCCATTTTCTCAACAAATTTTTTAATGTATTCTACTTCCTCAGGAGTATCATCATTAAATAAATTTAATGACACAAATAAGTTATCAGTATATTTAGCCATATTTTTAATGTGATATTCTAAATTACCAATGCCTTTTTCTAAACTATCTTCACCATTATATTTAAGAGCTTTAATTGTACAGTTAAGTATTACTGCTTCTGGATATATATTGTTTTCTTTACATTTAATATCAAAGAATTTAACAGCACCCATATCAGATCCAAAACCAGCTTCTGTAATTACATAGTCAGATACACTAAGAGCAATCTTAGTAGCAATAATTGAGTTGCATCCATGAGCTATATTAGCAAATGGTCCGCCATGAATAATAGCAGGATTCCCATATAATGTTTGAACTAAATTTGGATTAATTGCATTTTTTAAAAGAATAGTACAAGCATCTTCTGCATGTAAATCCCTTGCATATATTTCTTTTCCTTTTTTAGTAAAACCAACTATTATATTTCCTATTCTTCTCTTTAAGTCATTTAAATCAGTTGCAAGACAAAAGATTGCCATTAATTCACTAGCAGTCGTAATAACAAAGTTTTCTCTTAAACTTCTATCATTAACATCTAAACATCTTTTTACATTTACTCTATCTATTCCAAGTTCATTACCTTGAAAAATGTGATTATCTACAATAGCACATAATAAATTATTAGCAGATGTAATAGCATGAAAATCACCAGTAAAATGTAAGTTAATATCTACTGATGGTTCAACTACTGCTTTTCCACCTCCGATTGCTCCACCTTTTCTACCAAATACTGGTCCAAGTGAAGGTTCACGAAGCGCAACTATTGAATTCTTCCCTAACTTATTTAATGAATCATTAAGTCCAATACTTAATGTTGTTTTTCCTTCTCCATATGGAGTTGGATTAATACTTGTAACAAGAATTAATTTACCATGTTTTTTACCCCTATAATTGTAATCAATTTTAGCAATATGATTACCATAATAAAACAAGTTTTCTCCTTTGATTTTAATTTTTTTCGCTACATCTTTAATGTTTTTCATATATTACCTACTTTCTATACACGTTAAATTAATTATACTATAAATAATTAATAAATAATATAAAAAGAATGAAAAATTTTCATTCTTTTTAATGTTCTGTTAATGCTAGATTATATTCATTTACAATTTTAGGAACATAATCAATTAAACCCAAATAATAAGCATCTAATTCGGTAAAATCAAAATGTATTTCTTTGTCAGCAGTTACTCTATACATAATATCTTTACAATTTACTTCTTTACAATAATTTACATATTCTATAGGAATATAACTATTCGCATAATATAAATCATGTGCTCCAAAGCAGTGCATTATCTCGTGTGCATAAGAAGATGGTGCCATTATAAATTTATCATCATATTTTATAAATACATTTGTATATTCTTTATCATACTTTTTACTATTCGAATACCCAAGAGTCCAAGAATTTGATTGATTTGAATAATCAGTATTAAAGAAAAACATATATATTATATTATCTGCTTTATATTTCTTTTTTAATTCTTCAGAATTAATATTATTCTCTATATATTGTTTTTGAACATCATACATTGATCCATCACTTCTAACAAGGACTTCATCAAAAGATGTATCGTATCTTAAATCACTGTTGTTAGCCCAATCAAAAATAAATTTAGCATTTTTTTTATATTTTTTTACTTGTTTTGTTAAATAATCAGTCGCTATTTCTAAATCATCTAACGTATCATAAATTGTTGAGTTTTCTTCATCATTATAAGTCCAAATATTATTCTTATCACTAGCAAAAATTGAAACAATTATTGTTGTTTTATCTATTTCTCCAGCAGATCCTAATTTACCATCATATATATAAACCTTTTCTTCATTCTTATTTTCTTCATAATTAGAATATCTTAAGTATGCAAAATACAATACAAAACATACAATAAATATTGCTAAACAAATAATATATAATTTATAATCTCTTTTCATTCCAACCTCTTATTATCTATAATTATATCAAATTTGATTTTTCTTTCATATATAAATTAACTTTTTTTATATAATTAACTGCTTTAGTAACACTAGATTTATACATAAAATCGGCATTACTATTGCATTCTTTCCCATCAATTCTATAACATATTTTTCTTTTGCTATTCAATAAATCAACTTGTTTATTATTATTTAAAAATGTATTAATACCTGATATTTTCTTTAAAAAATTAAAACTAAATAATTTATATAAATATTTTATTTTTTTATATAACCAAATATTAAATATATAATAAAAAGCAACATTCTTTGTGTTATAAGTTTCTAAATAAACATAGTTTATCATTTTAGATATTTTTCTATTCATCTTACCTTTAAATATCTTTTTATTATCATATTTATTTAATTTAACTTTATATTTTTTAGAAGAAAAATAATTATCATAATATAGTTCAATCATTGTATGATTCTTTTTATCTTTAATACAAGAACTATCAATCTTTCTAATTAAAGGATGCATTTCACTATCCATAACATAGTGGCATATATGGCCATATAAAACACCTAGACATTCACCATCAGATGTCAAATTATTATTAATCATATAATCACACATATTATAAATAAACTCATTTAATAATTTATGATGAGAATCATATCTACATTTTGCATATTTACATAAATCTCCACCAAGAGAAAATGTTAACATATAATCTAGATTAACATTTTTATTATTAAGTTTATTATATACATCTTTTGCCATAATTGTATGACTAACATATGCTGGCATATCATATACCTCCACTATTATAGATTATATCAAAATAAAAAGGACTATTAAAGTCCTTTAATAATTGATTTTCTATCTATTAGATAATATCCTATTAATCCAATAACACATACTACAAATAATACTATTATTTTGTTTGCTTCTCCTGTCTTTGGATTTTCTATACTTTCTAATGTTACTCTTGTTTCGTTTGATACTACTTCATCACTAGCATCATTCATTACTGTTGCTGTACTTATATATGCTTTATCTAAATCAACATCTTCTGTTACGCTTACTTTATATGTTAATTCTTTTGTACTTTCTACATCTATTACATCAATATTCCATCTTACAGCACTTGCACTTTCTAAATATACTCCATTATCACTAGCACTACCTTCAACATATTTAAATCCTTCTGGAATAATTGATGTAATAACATTATTTGTAGAATTTTCTGTACCTTCATTTTTAACAACAACTTTATAATTTATTTTACTTCCCTTTATCGCTTTAGTACTTCCACCATTATTAACATAACTACTTATTGTAAGTACTGCTCCATTTTCATGGTCTATTATTACTGGATATCCCATACAAACTGGTCCTTCAGCACCTTCGACTTCTCCCTCTAATTTAGTAACATTATATTTTTTTATGCTATTAATAGGAGTTGGAGCAAATAAAACAAAGTTACTCTTATAATAATCACCACAATCATCTTTAAAATATAGTTCATCATCATTAGTTGATATTTCTTTTTTTCTAACAAGATCCAACATATTTGAATAATCTAATTCATAATCATATTTATAAAGGCTTGTTACCATATATGTAACTGTAGGATTATTAATATAATTATAGCTTTCATCATATTCATATACTACTCTGTAAAGATACTCAACAATTGCTTTTGATTTTTTTAATCCTTGAGGTGCTTTAGTTTCTTCAAGTATCATTAACACTGGTACGTCAACAGTTATTTTTTCACAAATTATTTGTTGTGTAGAATCAGTTTCGCCTTCCATAAATTTTGCTCTATAATTTTTGGTTGATGACATATTATTCATACAATTTCTATCTACAATAAATCCAATTCCTCTAGTTGCTTGATATCTTTCATAATCAGTAGCATAAGTATGTCCATACAGTAAATCCTCATAGTAATCCATGTTACTTAGATTTTTTAAACCCTCAACTATTTGTCTTTCTTCAGGTCCTAGTATATTTAATAATTTATTATAGTTTTCTGTTCCATAATTTTCAAAGTAATATTGTCCATCATCTAAGATATCTCCTAATGCTAGTTTTTTAACTGACATAGGAGTTGGGGTTTTCTCTGAGTTAGCATCTAAATGTTCTGCTTCCTTTGTTTTAACGACCTCATATTCTATGCTTCCATCTAAACTATGGACTTTAAATTCAGCATCATTTATATAGTTTCCTTGTTCATCTACTTTTATAAAAATTGCTGCTTTTAATTTTAATGGAATTAATAATACTAATAATAAAAATAATAGTTTTTTCATATCATCACCTATTCTATTAATATTGTAATATTCTTTTTAATGAATATCAATTACTTTGATTTAAAATGACTAATAATTGCTAATATACTAAATAAAATGTGAAAACCTAATATTGAATAAAATATAGGTCCATTTATATATTTATCAAAGAAAGCAAGTATTAATGCTGTAATAATTATTATTAATATAAAATTAATAATTAAACCAAGTATTAGTCCTAATAAACTTCCTTTTCTTTTTTTACCATCGTCTTCATCTAATAATATATTTAATAAAATTAAGTCTTCCCATCTCATATTAATCCTCTAATTCATAATCTTCATATAAATTAGTTGTTTCAACTTTTGGAAACCAATCATATGATTCTTTATAATTATTAAATTCGCTTTGTTTTAAACCATCATAATATGCTGAATGTCCTTCTGTAATACAAGCAGCCACTGTTGAATCATAGTAATAGTTTTTACCATCTACTTCAACTATATTCCACATATGAGCACCTGTAGTATTGCCTAATACAATATATGATTTAATGCCTAATGCTTGAAATATAACTTGTGATGCCTTTGCAAATCCCGCACATACTGCATTATGATTTACAAACACATTATATATTGTTTGATTCTTACTATCATACATAAATATTTTATCATATTTAGTATTTTTTCCTATCCAGTTATAAACATACTTTATTTTTTCTTTATCAGTCATATTTTTGGTTTCTTTTTGAATATCATGTATTTTTTTGTTAATAAGTACTTCACCTATTTTGTCCATAAATGGCAATTTAAATGAGTTTTTTATCCAAAAAGTTATTTCACCTTTTTGAGCTTTATATTGAGCCATCCATCCACCAAAAGATAATAGTTCAGGATGATCTATCATAATAGCATGTGTTACAGTTGATAAGACATTATATACTTCTTTATAATCGTTATATCCAAAATCTATTGGCTTTATATAAATCACTTTTTTCCTTTTTTTAATATTTTCCATTAAATATATATATAATTTTTGACTATTTTCATCTAAATAACTCTCATATATTCTCCCATCAGACATATAAATACTATTAATATAATGTTCACTATTTTTATCTACCCTAGGATTAACATTTATTAGTTTTTGTGCAATTATAAATGCAATGACTAAACCAATAATAATGTATAGAATATATCTTTTATAATACAAACTACTAATTAGATTTTTCATTTACAACTCCTTAAAACTTTTTTACTAATATTTTTCCCAATTTCTTACCTTCTACATCAAAACTATAATCTTCACTTAATTCCTCTAAATAATGAAAGCTAGTTTTATTATAAAAATGTCTGAAATCTCTTATTGATTTCATATCATAAATAGGATATATTACAGTACCAAATACTTCTTCATTATTCTCTTTAGAAATAATATTTTTAAATCCATTTGATTGTGCTATATACACAAAAGGATCTTTATATTCAGTTAAAGCATTTCTTAAATAAATATTAACACTTTTAAAATATTCATCTTTATAATATCCAAGTATTTCAAATTGCTCTCTAGCTTTTTTATATTCTAAAACTTTATCAAGTCTTTCTAATTCTAAAAGTTTACTTGCTATTAACTCAAGTTCTTTTTTATTCTTTTTTCTATCTTCTTCTAAATCATAGTACTTATCAATGTTAAATGCATATAAACCAACTTCTCTATCAAAAGTTAATTTTGCCATGTACCTATCCAATTCAAACATAGTTTTTTTATTTCTTATTAATTCTGCCTTCTTTTCATGCACCTTACATTCTCTAACAATATCTCTTATATAACTATCCATACTATCACCTAATATAATTATACCATTAAAAAGATAGGTATTACTACCTATCTTTTAATATAACTAGATAATATTATAATTTTTTTCCAAAATCTTTTATTTGATTTTCAAATTGTTGACTTAAATCAATTATATATTCTTTTTTAATTAGAGTATCAATCCATTCTTTAGGGAAAGATTCCATTCCATAAACAATTCCTGCCATAGATCCAGCAATAGCGCCTATTGTATCAGTATCATTCCCTAAATTAATTGCTTCTAATATTATATCTTCATAATTATCATGAATTAACAAACACCACAAAGAGGCTTCTAATGTATCTACTACATAACCACTTGAAGAGATATCGTCTAATGACAGTTTTTTAATATTACCTTTTAATATTCTGTTATATTTTTCTAAAGACTCATTACTATATGAACTATAATCTATTTTTTGTATTAATTCATATGCTTCCATTTTAGAATAACCATCTAATAAATACATAATATATCTTACATAAATATAACATCCAAGCCTACTTATTTCGTGGGCATGTGTAAGAGATGATATATCATTTGTTAACTTTATTGCTTCTTTATCATCAACATTATTATAATAACAATATAATGCTACTGGAAGAATTCTCATTAATGATCCATTACCATTGTTTTCTACACCTTTTAATCCACAATCTAATGGTTCAAAGCCTTTAGAATAATTAATAATTGCTTGAATACAAGTCCTTCCAGCATCAAATACTTTATCAGTAGCAGTAAACTTAGCATCATGTAACCAATAATAAAAATTAGTCATAATATCATCATAATCAAATTTACCTTTATTAACATATGAATCCATTAATGCAAGTTCCATAGATGTATCATCACTAAAGCAACCTGCTGGTACATTATGTTCACCATAACCTATCATTTTTGTAACAGGATGTTTTTGTAATTTCTCCCTAATACTGAATTCTGTAGGGACACCCATAGCGTCTCCTATTGCGTGTCCTAAAACTGAATCAACTACTTTAGACATATAAATCACCTACTATTATATTTCTATCTTTCCATTTGAAAAATCTTTTAATACCCTTATTAATTGTATTTTTTCTGCTTTTTGTACACGAGCAGATACATCCTCTGGGGTATCTTTCTTATATACTTTAACTTTTGTTTGAGATATTATTTTGCCCTTATCATATTCTCCATTTACAAAATGTAATGTTGCCCCTGTTTCCTTTTCTTTGTTTTCGACAACAGCTCTATGTACATTCATTCCATACATTCCTTTACCACCATATTTTGGTAATAATGCTGGATGAGTATTGATTATAGTAAAATCTCTTATTACTTTTAATGGTATTAATTTTAAATAACCAGCTAACACTATTAGTTCAACATTTGATGATTTTAATATATCATATAATTCATTCTCATCCTTATAATCATTTAATAAACAATTTTTAATTCCCGCTTCATTTGCTCTTGTTAAAGCATAAGCATCTTTTGTATTAGAAATCACTATTTTTATTTCAACATCTAATTCTTTGCTTTTAATTGCATCAATAATTGCTTGAAGTGTTGTCCCATTACCAGAAACCATTACAGCTATATTTTTTATTCTTTTTTTCATTATTACTCCCTTTTATTCATAATAATATTATATCATTAAAAAACTCGAAAGTAGTATCGAGTTTTTATTAGCAGCCACTAGTTGGACAAGAATTAACTAATTCAAATAATGATTTGAATTGTTCTTCTTCATCCTTTAATATTTCTTCGGTTAGTTCTCCTCTTGGATCAGTTTGTTTATCCGAAATACCTTCTACCATTTTAACTACTTCACCATTTCTAACATAGAAATAATTAGGAGCGTAAATTCTCTTTTCTTCAGTTGATATCTTATGTCCTTCTGTATCAGTTACAGTATATTCTGATAATACAGAATCAAATTTCTCTAATAATATCTTATATGCTTCTGTTCCTTCTATAGTTTTAGTAAGAATAGGTGTTAATTCATATTTATCTCTTAGTATTTCATTACCTTCATCATCCCAAATCTCAATATAATATATTTTTTCAACATTATATTTTTTAGCAACTTCAATTGATTTTTCAAGTACACTTCTACACCATGGGCATAACGAATCTCCAACATATAAGAAGAATGTTTCTTTATTATTAATCTTTTTTACAATTTCTTCTGGTGTAGTTTTAACATAAGGATTATCTTTTCTAATAATTATTGTTCTATGTTCCTTTCCTTTCTTATTAACTACTCCGTTCAATGATTCATATTCCTCTTTAAATTCTAATGCAGCTTTGTTATCTTTACCACATCCAGTAACTAAAAATACACTTATAATAAGCGTTAATAATATAAATAATTTTCTTTTCATACATCCACCATCCAAAAATTATTTTAACATTTATGTTATATTTATACAATATTATTTTATATTTATAGGATATTTCCCTGTAAAACACCCTTTGCAAATACTTAAATTATTTACTAGTTCTGATAATCTATCAATTCTTAAATATTCTAAACTGTCTGCTCCAAGTATTTTACATATTTCTTCTTTATTATGATTAAAAGCTATTAATTCTTCTCTTCCAGGAACATCTATTCCAAAATAACAAGGCCATAAGAAAGGAGGAGAACTAATACGAATATGTACTTCTTTTGCTCCTGCATCTTTTAAAAGAGTAATTATTTCTTTACTTGTAGTTCCTCTTACTATAGAGTCATCTATTAATACTATTCTTTTATTTTTGACTACTTCTTTTAGTACATTTAATTTAAGTTTTACAGCTATGTTTCTTTCGTTTTGATTAGGTTTTATAAATGTTCTACCTATATAACTATTTTTTACAAAAGCTTCTGCAAATGGAATGTTTGCAATTCTAGCATATCCTTTAGCAGCTGTATTACCTGAATTTGGAACTCCTATAACTAAATCTGCATCTACAGGAAAATCTTTTGCTAAAAACTCTCCAGATTTAATACGTGCATTGTATACACTTACACCATCAATATAACTATCTTCTCTAGCAAAGTAAATGTATTCAAATATACATCTTCCTCTTCTATTATTTGAAATGCAATTGCTTTTAATAGATGAAATTCCATTACTAGTAATAGTAACAATTTCTCCTGGTTCAACATCTCTAATATATTTTGCATCTATAGAATCTAATGCACAAGTTTCACTTGATAAAAAATATGTATTTCCTTTCTTACCTATACATAAAGGTTTAAAACCATGAGGATCTCTAACACCAATTAGTTTTTTAGGAGAAACTAAAACTAGTGAATATGCTCCTTTTATTATTTTCATTGTTTTTAAAATAGCTTCTTCTATGCTGTTTGTTCTAACTCTTTCTTTAGCAATATAATATGCTATTACTTCAGAATCTATAGTGGTATGAAAAATAGCTCCATTTCTTTGTAACCTTTCTTTTAATTCATTTGTGTTAGTTAAATTTCCGTTATGGGCTAATGCTAGTGTACCTTTTATATATTTCAAGGCAAGTGGTTGAGCATTTTCTTTATTACTTTCACCAATTGTAGAGTATCTAACATGACCAACACCTAAGTTTCCATTTAATTCAGTTATTTTTTCTTTATTAAAAACTTGACTTACAAGTCCCATATCTTTATAACATAAAATGTTTTTTTCATCTTTATTTGTGTCGCTTACAGCAATTCCACAACTTTCTTGTCCTCGATGTTGTAACGCTAATAACCCATAATATATAATGTTACTTACATTTTTTCCATCAAGATTATATGCTCCAAATACCCCACATGATTCTTTTATTTTGTTCATTTTTCCGTCTCAATTCTATAATTATTTTTTTAACACTCTTTTTAATACTTCGTTATATCCTTTACTTACATCTCCCAAATCTTTACGGAAGATATCTTTATCTAATATTTCTCCTGTTTTGTAGTCAATCAATCTACAAGTATCTGGTGAAATTTCATCACATAATATAATTTGGTCTGATGGAATTCTCCCATATTCAACTTTAAAATCAATAAGTTTTATTCCTAGTTCATAATAAAACTTAGATAATAAAAGCCCTATACGTGCTGTATAATAATCAATTAAATTTAGTTCTCTTTCATCTTTAATCAATGTTTTTTCTTTTATAGCTAATATAGTTTTTCTATCAATTAATGGATCTCCAAAAGAATCGGACTTATATGTATATTCTATTAGGGGATCATCAAATTTCATACCATCAAGTCCATAACGTTTGCAAAAACTTCCAGCAGCATACAATCTACATATTACTTCTAATGGTATCATTTGGGCTTTTTTAACAATTTTTGATGATTCGTTGCTCCCTTCACAAACATAATGTGTAGGAATTCCGTTCTTTTCTAAATACTGAAAAATTGTTGATGATATTTTATTATTTGAAACGCCTTTTCCGGGTATAACATCTCTTTTAACACCATTACCAGCTGATATTCTATCAGATGATTCTAATTCTAAATAATCTTCGTAATTAGTAGCATATACATTATTTGCTTTTCCCTTATGAATTAATTCTCTTCTTATAAAATCTTCTTTCATTTATTACTCCTTTTTATATACTTTTCTATTTTCGTTCCATATAATCGATTGAAATAAAATACTATTCTACCAACTCCAAGCATTGCTAGTATAGTTCCTATTCCAATACCTATTACCTTTTTACTAGCTAAATAACTAAATATAATAGTTATGCAGACTAATGATATATCTAAAACATTTTTTATTAATCCAACATCTTTTTTACTAAATTCTGCTGTTGTTCTTATAAATCCGTTAGTAGGATTAGGAGGGTATATAGTTTTTACAACCATTGCTATTCCCACACCTATACAAGTCATGGCTATTAAAAAGAAAAACAATCTAAAATATATAGTACCTAAAACATTATTTAAATCTGTAAATGTTGGAATTAACTTATCCAATATATTTAAGAACCTAGTCAAAACAAAAGATACTAATAATTGAAGAATATCTCCTATTATATCAGTGTATTTTTTCATAATAATATGAAGTACTATTTGTATAATGATAAAAACAATATAATAAATTAATATAACATTGCCAATACTGATATTATATATTTTGCTAATTGAAAAAGGTAATGCCATCAAAGCACTTGTTCCTAAACTAAGTTTTGTACTTAAACTTAATCCTATTCCTAATACTACCATCCCTATAATATAAATTAATAATTCTCTTAAATTTATCTTCTTTATCATTTTAATTATTTCTTATTTGATATACTTGCTTTTATAAATGACAAGAATAATGGATGTGCATTAGTAGGCCTTGATTTAAATTCAGGATGGAATTGACATGCTATAAAGTGTTTATGACTTGGTAATTCAATTATTTCAACTAGATTTGCTTTTTCATTAATTCCTGAAAATACCATACCTTTCTCTTCTAATAACTCTTTATATTTATTATTAAATTCATATCTATGTCTATGTCTTTCCAAAATTTTAACTTGTTTATAATCTTTATAAGCAAGCGTTCCTTTTTCTATTTTACATTCATAATTTCCAAGTCTTAATGTTCCACCCATGTTAATAATTGATTTTTGATCAGCCATCAAATCAATAATAGGATTTTTAGTAGTTGGTGCAAATTCAGTAGAATTAGCATCTTTTACACCACACACATTTCTTGCAAATTCAATAACTGCAAGTTGCATTCCCAAACATATTCCTAAAAAAGGAATATTATTTACTCTAGCATAATTAATTGCTTTTATTTTACCCTCTATTCCTCTACTACCAAAACCACCTGGAACTAAAATACCATCTGTATCTTTAAATATTTCTTTCAAATCTGCACTTTCTTTTTCCAAACTTTCAGAATCAATCCATTCCACTTCTACTTTTTTATTGTAAACATAGCCGGCATGGATTAATGATTCATGAACAGATAAATATGCATCATGAAGTTCAATATATTTACCTACCAAAGCTATCTTTACTTCTCCCTTTAAATTATTAACTGTATCTATTAAATCAGTCCAATACTTTAAATCAGCTTTTTTGACAGGTAAATTAAATTGTTTAAGTATTATTTCATCTATCTTTTGTTCGTAATAATTAATTGGTATTTGATAAATATTATTTACATCTTCTGAATCTATAATATTTTCCACTGGGATAGAACAGAATAAAGATAATTTACTTTTTAATTTATCTCCTATTTTATATGGCGCTCTACATACTAATGCATTAGGTGTTATTCCCATATTTCTTAAATCTCTAACACTATTTTGAGTTGGTTTTGTTTTTAATTCGCCTGAACCAAATAATAACGGAACTAAAGTACAATGAACAAAGAAAGTATTTTCTTTTCCAAGTTCATATTGTATTTGTCTTAATGCCTCAATAAATGGTTGACTTTCAATATCACCAACTGTACCACCTATTTCTGTAATAACAATATCCGCATTACTAGAGTGTCCTGCTTCAAACACTTTATTTTTTATTTCATTAGTAATATGAGGAATCATTTGAACAGTAGATCCTAAATACTCTCCTCTTCTTTCTTTTTCAATTACACTACTAAATATTTTACCGCTTGTAATATTTGAACTATAATTTAATTCCTCATCTATAAATCTTTCATAGTGTCCTAAATCTAAATCAGTTTCACATCCATCATATGTTACATATACTTCACCATGTTGAATTGGATTCATCGTACCTGGATCAACATTGAAATAAGGATCAAACTTTTGCATAAATACTTTATATCCTCTAGATTTTAGAAGTAAAGCTAAAGACGAAGCAGTAATTCCTTTACCTAATCCAGATACAACACCACCTGTTACAAAAACATATTTAGTCACAATTAATACACCTACCTTTAATAACTAGTTTTTATCTACAATTAGTTTGCTTAAACCTATGTAATCACTAGGTTTTAAATTAAACAATATTTTTTTATCTTCACCATTAATATTTAATTTATTAATAAACTCATTAATATCTTTTTTAGTTATTGTTTTTCCTCTAGATAATTCTTTTAATAACTCATATGCATTATCTATTTTATTTTTTCTTAAAACAGTTTGAATAGCTTCAGTTAACACTTCATAATGTTTATCAAGTTCACTATCTAAATATTCTTTGTTAACTTCTATTTTATTTAAACCATTAATTGTTTCTTTAATACTAACTAAACTATGAGAAAATATAACTCCTAAATTTCTCATTTTACTAGAATCTGATAAATCTCTTTGCATTCTAGATATTGATAAATTATTAACAAGAGCATCTATTAGTCCGTTACTTATTTCAATATTAGCCATAGAGTTTTCATGATTAATTGGATTTACTTTATGAGGCATAACACTTGATCCAACCTCATTTTTATTAGTTTTTTCATGAAAATAATTATTACTAATATATAACCACATATCACTATTTAAATCTTTAATGATATTATTTAATACTTTCAAATAACTAAGTAATATACATATAAAATCATGTGATTCAATTTGAGTTGTTAATGGATTATATTCAAGTCCTAATGATTCAACAAACTTCTTAGTCTCTTTTATCCAATCAACATTAGGATAAGCTACTATATGACAATTATAATTACCAACAGCTCCACTAAATTTACTTCTTAGTTTTAAATTTTGAATTAATTCTAAAACACTTTTTAATCTATAAGAGAATACTTTAAATTCTTTTCCAACTGTTGTTGGACTTGCTATTTGACCATGAGTATGGCCTAACATAGGAATGCTTTTATATTCATTACTTAATTCATCTATTTTGTTAATTAATGATTCTATATTTCCATAATATATTTCATTTATAGCATCTTTAATCATTAAATTATAACTTGTATTATTAACATCCTCACTAGTCATTGTAATATGAATAAATGGTATCAATCTTTCTAGATTTAATTGCTTAAATTTATCTTGTAAATAATATTCTACTGCTTTAACATCATGTTTAACTTTGCTCTCTATTTCTTTTACTTTATTTGCTTCTTCAACATTGAAAAATTCATTAATTTTATCTATTTTATTTATTTCATCATTTGATAACTTTTCATCTATTATATTCTCTTTAACAATAAATTTTAACCATGATAATTCAATAAAAACTCTATATTTAATTAATGCATATTCACTAAAATAGTTTTCTAAATCTTTTACTTTATTTTTATATCTTCCATCTATTGGTGATATATTTAATAATTCATTCATCTTACTATTATCTCCTCTCTACCTGCTCCTACTCCTATAAATTTAACAGGAGTATCCGTTAATTCTTCTATTCTATCAATGTACTTTTGTGCATTTTTAGGAAGATCTTCAAATTTT
Organism: Bacilli bacterium; assembly: GCA_017544525.1. Next base: position 89,035 of record JAFYEA010000009.1, read on the forward strand.
CTACATTTACTTATATCTCCAAAATTACCTTCAAACTCTTCATATATAGGTTTACAATTTGATAAGAATTCTACATTAGTTGTAAAATCAGTTGTTCTTTTGCCTTTATATTCATATGCTACACACATTTTAATTTTATCAAACTTACCAATTGTATCTAAATGGTTAACACATAATCCTGTAAGTCCATTTATCATACAAACATAACTTAATGATACTATATCTAACCATCCGCATCTTCTTGGTCTTTTTGTAGTGACACCATATTCATGACCAAGTTCTCTTATTTTATCTCCAGTATCATCTAATAATTCTGTAACAAATGGGCCTGCTCCAACTCTTGAAGAATATGCTTTTATAACACCATATACTTCACCAATATATTTAGCACCTATTCCTGTTCCAGTTATTGCGCCACCAATAGTAGGATTACTAGAAGTAACAAATGGATAACTACCAAAATCAATATCTAAAAGTGATGCTTGTGCTCCTTCACAAAGAATCTTTTCACCTTTTCTAATTGCATTATGTAACATAGTTACGGTATCACATACATAAGGTTTTAATATTTTTGCATATTCTTTATATTCTTTATATATTTCATTAAATTTTAATTTAGGTTTCTTATATGCCCTTAAAATAAGATTTTTGTTTTTAATATTTTCCTTTAATAGATCTTTAAACCTTTTACTAACAAAATCTTCCATTCTTATTCCAGAACGTTCATATTTATCACAATAAGCTGGCCCTATACCTCTTTTTGTAGTACCAAGTTTATTACCTTCTCTCATTTCTTCCAAAGCTTCATCTAAAATAATATGATATGGCAATATTAAATGAGCTTTCTCACTTATATATAGATTATCTACTTTATATCCCTTTTCTTTTAAATTATTAATTTCTTCAATTAATACTTTTGGATCAATTACAACTCCATTTCCAAGTACCGCTTTAACATCATCATATAAAATTCCACTAGGTAACAAATGAAATGCAAATTTAATTCCATTTACTTCAACTGAATGACCCGCATTATTACCTCCTGAATATCTAACTGCATATTTATTATCAGCAGATAAATAATCTATCACTTTCCCTTTTCCTTCATCTCCATAAAATGCTCCAAGAACAACTGTTACATTTTTCATAAAAAATTACCTCCATTTTATATTTTAAAAATATTTTTTTGTAAATTATAGACTATTTTTTCACTAAATGTTATAATACAATTGGTTGTGTACCATACAAGAGTATAAATACTCTTTTTTTATACATAAATAAAACAACTCAAATATGTTTATTGAGTTGTTTTAATATTAATTATCAGTTTTTGTATTATCATCTGTTGTTTTATCAGTTTCATTACTGTTTTCAGTACTTGGATTTTTTTGTTTGCCTCTTCTATTCTTATCAAAATATCTAGGTGCTTTTGGTCTTTCACCATTTTCTTGATATTTTGTCATTTCACCATTAAATCCTTCAGGAAAACGTGGTTTTGCACATAAGCAAAATATACCAGCAGTAATGCCTGCCCCAATTAACATTCCAATGACAACTGATATTACTCTATCTTTAGTGATTAGTTTATTCTTTTTTTCTGCTGTTTTATTTTTTTCTTTTTCCATTTTATCCTCCTTTAAGACAATAATACTCATAGTATATTAAATAAACATTAAATAGTTTTCTATATTGTATCATAAAAAAACTCTAATAATCATTAGAGTTTTTTTAAACTTTTATAAATGTCTAAATTCACCAAAATTAAATGTTTTTCCAGTTGCATTAGTTATTCTATATATATTTCCAGTAGTTGTATCAATAGCTTTATTATTATTCATAGTTACAGAATGTTCTTCTAATTCAATTTCATCAAGTGAAGAATTTAAAATCTTTTTACCATTTGAATCCACTGTATACATTGCTTCTGTTGGAGTTAAATAAGTAATATTACCATTTTTGATTGAATGGAAAATAACATCTCCACTATGATTTTTATATTTATCAACAACTGATCCAGTTAGCTTAGTCCCGTGAACAACATCAACAATGAATTCTCCTAATAATATTCCATTATCAGTTGTAATCATAAAACTTGCTTGAGGTTTATCCTCAGTACCGGCTGGTAAAGAGATAACAGCATATTCCTTATCTCCACCTTTATGTGTTGAAGAAGTAAAATCCCATTCAAAGAATTCATGATTTACACCAATGTCCTCTTCTTCATTAAATTCTTTTAACATTGTTATGCCATATCCTTCAAGATGATAAATGGCATCTCTTACACATTTAAGACCAAGAGCATCATTTCCAACATAAACATTATAATAAATATAATATGGTCCATTAGCTTGCTGTTTTGAGCTACCTGATGTTTGAACTCTTATTACTATTTCATTTTCATTTACTTTAAGATAATTGTTTTCAAGTCCTAATGGAATGTCATCAAAATATGCACCTTGAATTTCTGATATAGGTATTGATCCACCATTTGATTTAGTATTATTATTTGTTGTATCTGTATTATCTTTTTCAGTTGTGTTATTTGTAGTGTTTTCTCCATTTGATGATGAATTGTTCTCTACTGGTTTTTTATCACATCCCACTATGACAAGTAACATCATAATTACCAAAAACCCTACTATCATTTTATCTTTCATTAATTATTCCTCCTTATAAAATATTATATCATATAAAAATAAAAACTCTATAATAATTAGAGTTCATTTTTTATAATGGAACAGTGGAATCATACTTTAAAAAAGTGATGTAACCTTACATTAATCAATCTTAATTTTTTTAAAAAAACTGGTCCATATATATCTTTAGTATTTTTTAAACCTTCCAAATAATAACCATCTGGTACTGTATACCCATTTTCATTATGATATACTTCTTGAACATAATCATCAGTTATAAAATCAAAGTTATATGCATTCGTAAAAGAATAATAATTCCAAACAATTATTTTTCAATTTTAATCATAAAAAGAATATGTATTTTTACCAATGTGAATATTAAAGTATTGTTTATTACCATCTGGATTTTCTAAAACAATTTTAGTATCTCCTGGCTTTTTGAACGAAGCATGAATGCAATAACTCTCTATACTATCAACATATTCAACATTTAAATTTCCATAAGATGGATCTTCTAGATATACCTTATATGTATCATCATATATAAAATTTTCATCACTACACTTAAAATTGGTTTCATATGTTGAGGGTGTAAGCATAGGTTTTATTCCAAAAATCAACATTATAATAACACTAGTTATCAACCCAAAATATTTTATTTTTTTATTTTTAAACAATGCTAAAGGATAAACTATAAATGATGCTATTATGAATAAAGTGTTTATTAAATGTTTAGGGAAAGAATACTTAACATTAGTAATAGAAGATGATAATCCAAATCCTAATAATAGCATTATAGGAAACAATATTAGTAGTCCATACCATTTTTCTTTTTTTATATAATATCCTATATATCCCATAGGTAAACATAATAAAGTCCATATAAACCAAGGTTTATAATATATAAACAAATTCCATCCCATATCATTAAATGGTACTTCACATAAATATATAAGTGGTTGACTAATTAGAAAAAAAACAAAACACTTTAACGCTGAATCCTTATTAGATTTAGAATTCATTATTATAAATATCCCACAAAATATCCAAAAATCAAAAAAAGTGGCAATATCTGTTATTGTAGTGTCATATAAAAATGAAACACTATTCAATAAACCAACAGAAGTTCCAATTACTATTGCACTTATTATTATTCTTTTCCAAGTTAAATTAATTTTACCAAATATTTTTTTCACTATATCACACTCATTTCTATATCATTATACCACGATTTATACTTTTTTATCATCACCTTAAATCATCGCAATATTACTATATCACGTATCAAAACATAAAAAAACTCTGACGTTGTGTCAGAGTAATTATCTATTTGGTACTTACAAACTAAATATATTTGACTAGGTGTCACATAAAAAGGAATTCGAGTTCCAACATCATAATAGCACATTTTTATAAAAAGTCAAAATCTTTGTTTATTCAGTTTCATTTGAAGACTCATACATTTTTTTATAGTCTACTAATGGAGTTCCATTTTCATCACATTTAACCACATCACAATCATATCTATAATCATAATCCTCATCGCAATATTTTTCTTTAGTAAATTTTATTGCATCTTCACTTATTCCATAGTCGCAAACTAATCCACCATTATTATTTTTGTTTTCATTATCTTTGTAAGATAAGCAACTCCATGTTAGAGTTCTATATGCTATACATTTTCCTCTTTCCACTTTTTTTATATAGAAATGTGGGTGTGATATTTCTCTATCATCCACATGGTGAAAGTCTAATTGAAGCACAACTATTATAAGTGCTAAACATACTACTGATACATATACTATCTTAGCAACTAGATTCCATATTTTAACAAGTTTATATGATGCTAGGCCAATCAATAATATTCCAACAATTATAAATGTATTAACCCATCCAAAAGGTTCTGTATCAAAATATCCATATGCTATCAATAATAAAACATATCCAAAAAACTTAAGCAATATATGACCAGCTACATCATTTTGTAATTTAATCTTAGAATCAACAGCACAAAAATAATTTTCTTCTATTTTTCTTGCTTTATCTTTATCATCTATTTTTTCAGCACTTAACAGTTCATTTACTGTAATTCCTAATACTTCACTAATTTTTCTTAATAATGAAACATCAGGCATTCCTCTACCATTTTCCCATTTAGAAATAGCTTTGTCGGTTACTCCAATTTTTTCAGCTAGATCTTTTTGAGTTAAATCTTTTTCTTTTCTTTGTTCAGCTATAAACTTTCCAATTTTTACTTGATTCATTTCTATCACCTAGCACAATTATAATATAAGGAAAATTATAAAATCAATAAACTAATCGTAGAGTTGATATTTTTTATTTATTTTCTAAAACAAATAAAAACTCGAAACAATAGTTCAAGTAATTATCATATTTGGTACTTGTGAAATCATGCTCTATAACTAGGCGTCACATAAAAAGGAATTCAATTCCACACTCAATATAACACAAATAACCAAAAAGTCAAAATCATAATATCTTAATCTTCCGATCATTTATGATTTAACTTTTTTGTTAATATAAAAAGTATATCCTAAACATAGAATTATCAATATAATACTACTTATTACTGTACTTTTCCCTGTTGAAAAAATATTTAATGCATTAAATATCCCGTGAAAAATAATACAAGGAATAAGTGATTTACTTTTATAGAATACCATA
>JAFYEA010000001.1 GCA_017544525.1 Bacilli bacterium
AAGATAGATGATGATTATGAACATTTTATGAATAAGTTAAAGTATTTTTTATATGATGTTTCTGAATTTGTTAAGTTAAAAAGTACGATTACAAATAATAAGTTTTTACATGTTAATAGTTTATATTCAAATAATCAAATTTTTACTTTTGATTTTAGTGAGAAAGACTATTTTAAGTTTGATTACATGGAAAAAGAAAATGAAAATATGTTAAATGTTATAAAAAGAAATAAAGGCGGATATAAATATTATAAAAATAAAACCGATATATTTACTAATAAAGTTGATTGGGTTAGAGGACATGATATCTTTAATTTTTTATCTGCCTATTTGAAATATTTTCATGATAAAGATATTAGTAATGAAAAAGTTTATAATAGTATTGTTAAGTTATTAGATGTTGATATTGAAGTTAAAGATGGAGAAGGTACTGTTTTAAAATAAAAAGTGATTAAAATCACTTTTTATTATTTTTATATTCAAAAGATAATTATTTTTTATTATAATATAAATAGAGAGGAGAATGGAGTTATGGTAGAAGCTTTAAAAGAGTTTTTTAACAATTATGCTAACTTTAATGGACGTACTTCTAGAAAGACTTTTTGGCTAACTGTATTAGGTATTTTTATCGTTAGTTTTGTAGTTGGGTTTGTTGCTGGATTTATTGGCGGCGTTATAAATAATGCTATGATAACAACTGTTATAACATCAATTTATTATCTTGCTGTTTTAGTTCCAAGTCTTGCTATTGATATTAGAAGACTACACGATATTAATAAATCCGGTTGGTGGCTATTAATATGTTTTGTTCCATTTGTTGGTTCAATCATATTATTAGTATTTATGTGCTTACCTTCTGTTGATGAAGGAAATAACTATTAAAAAAGGCATCTTCATTTGAAGATGTTTTTTTATGACAAAAAAAGAAAGCTTTTAAAAGCTTTCTTTATAATCTAATGGGGCCTCAATTTAACGCGTTTACGAAAAATCGGCACAAATTTATGAATCTAGACTGTGACTCAATTACTTGAATAAAATATACCACATTTTAAGAAAAATACAAGTATCGAAAATATGTTTAGTTTTTAATTCCTAATAGTTAGACATTTATTTAAATCTATGTTAATATGTATTAAGAGGGAAAAATAAAAAGTCATGTTGGCGCATGACTTTCCCTCATAATAGGTAGTGCCTATTACAATATAACAATATAAGAATAAAATTTGGAAATGCTTTTAGGAACACTTGCTATCTTATTCTCTATTTTTATGATACAGCAAAAATATTGCTGTGTCAATGGCGTTTATAATAGCATAAGTAAATACATTAGTCAAGTTTATCAAGAAAGGAGGATAGTGTATTTATCTTGTTATATTGTAGGCACTCCTATTAAATATTTTAAATAGGAGATGATTAAATGGCAAAAGTTAAAAGTAAAATAGATGATGGATTTAATCCGGAACTTGTAGAAACAGCGTTTTTTGATGGTGAATTAGAAATTCCAATTGTTAAAGATACCAATCCACCATTACCAACAAAGGTAATTCCTTTTAGTCAAAGGAATAAAAGTACTAATTATGATGAGTATATAGTTTTTTATGAAAATGATCTTGAGTTTGGTGATGTATTAGTTAATCCGGATACCTATATAAAAGAATTTAAAAAGTTTAAAGGTATAATATCTTTGGACAATTCTGTTTATATAGATAGTCCGCTAACTGTACAGATGGGTAACATATATAAAAGTAGAGCTTTGGCTCATTATTTCCAAGAAAATGGTATAAATGTAATACCTAATTGTAGATGGGGAGATGAACGAAGTTATACTACGTCTGTATTACCTGAAAAATTTGCTTTTTTAGGAATACCTAAACATAGTATTGTATCAATAGGAACTTATGGCTGCAATCAAGGAAAAAAAGAAAAGCATTACTTACGTGAAGGATTAAGAGCAATGCTTGATGAGATAGAACCAAGATGTGTAATTGTGTATGGATCTATGCCATCAGTTGTTTTCGAAGAATTTAAGGAAAAAACTAATTTCATACAGTTTGATGATTGGACAACACAAAAGAGGAGAAAACATCATGGGAACAACTAAGTCAGGTAGATATTTAAACACAAAGGGAAGTGCTAGAACTGTTAGTGATTATGCATTAATTCATTCAAGCGAAGGAGCATTTGTTAAATCGATAAAAGAAAAAGAAGTATTTAGACTTGATAATGGTGGACATAGTCAGAAGGGATTAGAACTATTGAAAAAATTAAATATCGAGTATAATATTACTGATACTTATTCTAATGGAGTAAGAGTCGGTAATGTTCCTAATCACAAAAAGAAACTTAAACGTATTGGAAACAATCAATCATGGTTTCCTTCAACTTGGAATGACAAGGATATTCGAAAAGCGGGAGAACATGTAGCAGGTTTAAAGAGCAATAGAAAAGCTAAAAATGGTGAGACCATTTATGGCAATTATAAAGGTGTTAGAGTGGGTGTAATAAAAACAAATGGGATAATAGCTACGATATTTCCAGATTCTAATCAATATAAAACCATAAGGAGGAAAAGAAAATGAAATTTAAAGAAGAATTCAAAAAAGTAATTAAGGAAATAAGTGAACTAGATATTAACAATGATTTTGAACATGAGAAACTATGTAAAAAGGAATTAGAAATAGTTACTAAAGATATAAATGTTACAATTAATTACTTAAAAACGGAATGTACAGCAACTGAGTTTTCATGGTTGAGTGAAATATTTAGAGAGATAGTTGAAATATGTCCATCACAAGAATTTGTTGATGAACTATATAAACTAGCCGAGAAGTATCCTGAAGAGACAGAAAAATATAACGTTATGAATTTCATTAATGAGGCTGCAGGATACTTAGAAGAAAAATAAAAAAAGAATAGCGAAAGCTATTCTTTTTATGTTCCATCTGGGGCGTCATAAGAGAATCGAACTCTTGCATACTAGTGCCACAAACTAGCGTGTTAACCACTTCACCAATGGCGCCATTTCTAATTGACTTCTTTATTTTATAATAATTTCGTTTAAAAATCAAGAGCTTTTTATAAATTGGGCTATTATCTATACATGATTATCATTGTTTCATAAATTAAAAAGAAGGGAGATTATTATGAATAATAATTATATTTATAGAAACAATGTTAATCTATTTAGTCCAGAGAATGGATACAACTTAGGTAATATGTTTCAAGATTTATATGATCAATATAAAGATTATAAACCTGTACAGTTAAAGGCTAGAAATGAGCAAGAGAGAAGTTACTTAGAATTATCTAGAATTTCTTTTGCAATGCATGAGATGAATCTATATTTAGATTTGCATCCAAATGATCAAAAAATTCAAAAACTATTTAATGATTATAGAAGAATGTTTGTTGAATTAGAAAAGAAATATGAAAATAAATATGGAGCTTTAACTACTTGTAGTGATTCTTTAGAAGAAATGCCTTTTAATTGGGCTACTACTAGTTTTCCATGGGAGGGATTAGATGTTTAGTTATCAAAAAAGATTGCAATATCCTGTAAATATAAAAAATAAAGATTTAAGAATGGCTAAATTATTAGTTACTCAATATGGTGGTTCTAATGGTGAATTAGCTGCAGCTTTAAGATATTTAAATCAAAGAGTTAGTATGCCTGATAATGTAGGTAGAGCTTTACTTACTGATATTGGTACTGAAGAATTAGGACATGTGGAAATGCTTCAAACTATGATATATCAACTTATTAAAGATGCAACTGTTGATGAATTAGAGGCAGCTGGTCTTTCTCCGCATTATGCTGAACATGCTAAAGGATTATTTCCAACAGATGCCAATGGAGTACCTTTTACAGCTTCATATTTTGCAACTACAGGTGATGCTTTAGCAGATATATCTGAAGATATGGCTGCTGAACAAAAAGCTAGAGCAGTTTATGAAAATTTAATTGATTTAACTGATGATCCTGATGTTATAGGTCCATTATTATGGTTAAGACAAAGAGAGATAGTCCATTATGCTAGATTTAAAGAATTATTTGAATATTATCATAAAAAAATGAATGGAAAGAAAACAAAAAATATAAATAATATGATTAATGATTATAATGATATGAATAATATTTTGGATATGAATAATATTAATACACCATCTAGCTTGGATATAACTAATGGATATTTAGATAATATGAATTTAGATTTTACTAATATGATGATGAGAAGAATGTTTTAAGCATTCTTTTTATTGACAAACATATGTTTGTTAGATATATTTATTATGGTGATATAAATGATAGATGGTTCATATAAAAATATAGATGAACAATTGAAATGTTTTAAAAAAATAATAAGAAAAAACAAAAAACTAATGAGTGTATTAAAAATACTTGATGAATATTCTAAATCTAATCCTAATTTTTCTAATTATTATATAGGTGCTGGTAGTATCAATCAAACTGTTTTTAATTATCTTACTGGCAGAGATATTAATTATGGAATAAAAGATTTTGATATAGTTTATTATGATAATGATTTATCATATGAAGCAGAAGATAAAATTATAAAAGACTTAGAGACATTATTAGTAAATAAGAATATTTTATACGATATTAAAAATCAGGCTAGAGTTCATATTTGGTATAATAAAAAATATAACTCAAATAGAAAAAAATATATAAGTTGTGAAGATGCTATATCTTCTTGGGGTGCTACTATTACTTGTGTAGGAGTAAGATTAGATAATAATAAAATGATAATATATTGTCCTTATGGATTAAATGATATTTTTACAATGACTGTGAGACCTATAAAAAAATATTTTACTAAAGAGCAATATGATGCTAGAGCAAGTAGATGGAAAGCTAAGTGGAATGAACTTAATATTATTGAATGGTAACACTTCTTTACTTTAATTTTTTTTGATATAATAGATTTGAGGTGTTATTATGAAGGTCTTAAGAAAGATTTTAGTTTTTATTTTAGGTTTTATTTTATACAACTTAGTGTGTGCTTTAATACTTACTTTTGCATTAAAAGATATAGTGCAAACTGAAATGATTGGAGGAGTAGTAAGAGAAAATATTCTTCCAGCAATTACTGAATCGGAGGATGTTAGTTCTGAGGAAAAGGAACAAATACAAGCTTTATTAGAAGATGAAGGCGTAAATGAAGTAATAAATGAAGTAGTAGGTGATATCTTAAATACTTTTGGAGATGAAAATGCTACATTTGATCAAGAATCAATTGATAAAATATTTGATTATGTAATAGATAATAAAGAACAATTAGAAAAAGCAATAGGAAAAGAAATTGATACAAATGAAATAGAAAAATTTAGAGATAGTCAAGAATATAGTGAATTTACTGGTGAATTATCAAAGACATTAAATGAAGCTGGTAGTTCTTTAGATTCTTCATCTAGAGCAGTTATTAGAACTTATAATTATATTGTTTCTGATAATTTTAAAATTGCTTTAGGAATTATTATCTTTATAGATTTATTATTAATTATGTTAATTCAATGGTCATTATATAAATGGTTAGCAATATTAGGTAGAGCTCTTTATACAAGTGGTATTACTGTTATGCTTATGTACTTAGCTATTAAAGTATTCATTAATAAATTGTTGGTTGAAAATGGTATTAATATAACAATAGATACTTCTAATATATTCCTTCTTGGAATTGGTTCTTTAATCTTAGGTATTATTTTAGTTATTATTTTTAAGATAATTAATAAGGCTATAATGAATAAAGAAAAATCTATAGAAGAACCTACTAAAGAGGGGGTATAGATATGAGTATGAGTGAAGAGGAATTAGAAAAGACAGGTATTTTAAAAGTAATGTTAAATAAAGCTGATTCTGATGAAGAAAGTACTTTACTTGAAAAAATCGAGATGTTTGAAGAAAGATTAGATTATTTAAATGTCGAAGAAGAGAAAAAAGAAAAATTGAAAGATTTAATTTCTAAAATAAAAGAAGAAGAGGATGAAAAAGTACAAGGATTTTTATTTAAAGAATTAGAAAAAATGGTGGAAGATGAGTAATCTTCTTTTTCTATGTAAAAAATGTGTCTAATAAAAAAATACTTTGCCGAAATCAATTATGAATCATATAATTATGGTATAATATATACTCGTAAAAAGAGGGGTGTTAGTATGAAAATTTTTAATGATTTTTATTCATACTTAAGTAAAATTACATCTGTTGATAAGATATATTACTATCTAATTTTTAATACTATTATTTTATTTATTATTTTTATTGGTATTAGAAAATTAATTAGATTTTTTGTTAGTAAAAGAACTAGTGGTAGAAAAGAATTTCTTCTTACTCAATCATTACTAATATTATCTAATATACTTGAAGTAATTTGTGTAGTCTTTATTTGGGATGACTATATTAAAAGTCTTATGACTTTAATTAGTGTTATTACTGCTGCAATGACTATTGCTTTAAAAGATATTATATTAAATTTCTTTTGTGGTGTTTATATTAAGATAAAGAAACCATTTAAAGTAGAAGATAGAATAATAATTGATAATCTTAAGGGAGATGTAATGAACATTTCTACATTAGATTTTGAAATACTTGAAATTTCTAATGAAGATGCTCATGGACAATCTACTGGTGTAGTTATTTCTATACCTAATTCCTATGTTTTTTCTAAACCATTAAAAAATATTACTAAAGGTTTTAAATATGTATGGGATGAAATTACTGTTAAGGTTACTTTAGATTGTGATTTAGCTAAGAATAAACAAGAAATATATAAAATAGTTAATAATATTGAAACTATTAAATCTATACCTAAAAAGATGAAAGATCAAGTAGATAGTTTAAATAATAGTAATAGAATTTATTTTAATCAATATAATCCAATTATTTATACTAAGATTGTTGATGGCCATGTTGAATTAACTGTTAGATATTTGATGCATCCTAAGAAATCTAGATATATTGAGAGTGTTATATGGAATAAGATATATACTTCATATAAAGAGGGTAATATTAATTTATTTGTAGGATAGAGATTAATTATTAATCTCTTTTTATTTGTATATTTTTTTTATAATAAAGTGTATAATTATATTGGAGGGTAATATGAAAAAAATAATAGTATTTTTACTTTGTATATGTGTATTATGTACTGGATGTTTTGCTTCTAAAAAAATTGAAGAGGATAAGGAAGAAACTATAGTTAAAGCAGAAAAAATATCATATACAAAATTAAATGATATAGTTAATAATTATAGTGACTATGTAAATGTTGATGTAGTTGATGTTAGAAGTGAAGAAGATTTTATGGATGGTCATATTATAGGAGCTATTAATATTCCATTATCAGATTTAAGTGATATTATAATTGCTAATGATAGAGAAATAATTGTTTATGCTGATACTAGTGCTAAATCTAGACAAGCTGCTAATGAACTAATTACTTTGGGATATTCTAATGTTAAATATATTACTGGTATAGATAATTGGCCTTATGATTTAGAAAAGTAAAGAGA
>JAFYEA010000010.1 GCA_017544525.1 Bacilli bacterium
CCAGAATTTGCAGATGAAGCATATGAATTATTAGACATTAAAAATGTAACTCCAGAAATGTTGAGTAACTTTTTACATAATACTCCTCTTGGTATAAAAGTATTGTATGAGAATTTTGATTATTTTTTATCCTCTTCTATAGATAATAAATATTTTGATAATATTGTTAAATATGCATTTGATAATAATAATGTTGAATTAATACATAAGTTATCAAGATATAAAGATTTACATACTAGATATTTATTTATGGATTATTTAATTAGAAATCATGCTGATCAAATTGATTCCATATATGATGATATAACTAAATATACAACATCTATTACTTACGAACCATATGAACAATTAACATTTTTACCTAAATTAATGAATCCTGATGATATTTCTAAATTAGCAGTTCTTTTATTAACACATAATCGTGAAGCAGATTATAAAAAATTAAAAGATTATATTTTAAAGGAATATAAATATAATTATATAGCTTCTCAACTATTAACAGATGAATGGATTGCTGATCCAGAAACTCATAGATTGTTGAATGATCCAAATAGAAAAATGAAAGAAAAAGAATTTAATAAAGATGCAAATGAACTATTTAGAACTTCTGCTGATTATCGTTATACTATATATTTGAAACACAAATCAAAAATCAATCAAGAATTATTAAATGAATTTGCACATCGAATAAGATATTATTTAAAAGAAGATAAAACTCATAATTTAGAATCAATATATCGTTGTGGTTTGGGTCAATTACTCGAAGAATGGACAGAAAAATATATGGAATTAAGTCAAAGCAAAGAATATGGATTTGTTGGTGGAGGAACAACTTGTGATTGCTATAGAATTGGTGATTATGTTATAAAGTTAGTAAAAACTAAATGGTCTTATGAAGATGTTATATGTCCAAATCTTTATTTGATAGCAAAGAACTATGAAGAAATATATTTAAGAGATAAAAAAGGAATTGTTGATGGAGGCTTAGAAGTTCAAAAATATTTAACTAGAAGAGCTGATAATATTGATTCTAAATATTTTAGATATTTTGATTTAGCATTGGATAGATTAGGTTATAGAAGAACAGATACTTTAACAAATGGAACATGTGGAGAAAATACAATGTTATTAGATACATATCGTGATGCTGATTGTCCAAATCCTGAAAAAGTTCCAGTTTGGTTTAGACAATATCCTTTAGTATTAATTGATCGAGATAGAATATATCCAAAAGACAAAATATATGTAAAACAATTAAGCAGTGGATACTAAATTAAGAAAATATCTAAATTATTAAGTAGATGTAAAAATCTACTTCTTCTATGGTATAATAATTAAACAGGTGGTTATATGGGTAAGTACTTAGATAATTTAAATGATGAAGTAAGAGAATATTTTAGTATATTATCGCCAACATTTCCAGAATGGTTATTGGAGTATATAGAAACTCCAGAAATGGAAAGAATTGGAAAAATTAGTATGAGTTGTGGAACAGATTACTCTAAATGTTTTAATCTAAGATATTGGTATTCTAATTTAGATCATAGTGTTGGAGTAGCATTAATAATATGGAATTTTACTCATGATAAGAAGCAAACTCTTGCTGGACTATTTCATGATATAGCAACTCCAGTATTTAAACATTGTATAGATTTTATGAATGGCGATTCAGAAACACAAGAATCTACTGAAGAAAGAACAACAGATATTATTAAAAATTCAAAAGAAATAATGGCTTTATTAAATAGAGATGGAATAAAATTAGAAGAAGTAGATGACTATCATATATATCCAATTGCTGATAATGATACTCCAAGATTATCAGCCGATAGATTTGAATATACTTTTGCTAGTGGACTAACATTTTTTAGAGTATGGGAATTGGAACAAATAAAAAAGATGTACAATAATATAACAATTGTAAAAAATGAAGATGGTATAGATGAACTAGCATTTAAGGATAAAGAAGTGTGTGAAGAATATATTCATACTATATCAAGACTTTGGCCTAAATGGGTAAGTGATAAAGATAGGACTGTTATGCAATTCTTAGCGGATATGTGTAAATCTATGAGCAATGCTGGATATTTAACAATAGATGATTTATATACATTATCAGAAGAAGAAATAATTAATAAATTTTTAAATTGTAATGATGCTTATCTATCTGATAGTTTTAGAAGATTTCAAAATGCTGATACAGTTTATCAAAGTAGTGAATATGTTGATGGCAGATATTGTGTAAATATTAATGCAAAAACAAGATATGTAAATCCATTAGTTTCAACTGAAGTTGGACCACTAAGAATCAATATGATATCAGAACTTGCAAATCATGATATAAACTCATATCTTAATTTACCAAAAGGAGGATATTATACATATTTTGATTTTGACTTTAAGCCGTATGAATTTCCAGTAAAAAAGTTGGTAAAAACAAATATAACAAATAACCAATAATTATTTTAAAAAAATGTGTTTGAAAAAAAATTAGATATGAGCATTAAAAAAATATTAAATATAAAATGAAAAAGATAGTTTGCTTAATCCTAAATTGATATATTTTATCGCCTATGTTAGAAAGCGGCAGTACAAGCTGCAATCAACAATAAATAGTAATTAAGGCTAGGTAAAACTAGTCTTTTTTGTGATATAATTAATGTAGAGTGTGATAATTATGAAAAATTATACAAATGAAGAAATTATTTTTAATGGATGTCCAGGGTGCGCTTATGCAAAACATGAATTTGAATTACCATGTGGTATGGCATATGAAAATGATGATTTTACATTATCACAAGATTGGGAATTACCTATAGAAGGGTTCCTAATTGTTTCACCAAAAAGACATATTGAAAAATTATCGGAATTAACTGATAATGAAAGAAATGAAATGTTTGATATAGTTAATAAAACAATAAAAATCTTAAGAGAAAATAATGTATGTGATAGATTTGAAATAATATTTGAAGAAAAAGAAAATAGGCATCTACATGTATGGATTATGCCTAGGCATGAGTGGATGAATAATTTAGTAGACGATATTATTGATAATATTGGTACTATCTTAGAATATTCTAAAAATAATTTTAGAAGTAAAGAAGTATATGAAAAAATAAAAAATATTACTAAAATAGTAAAAGATAATTTTTAAAATATTGAACAAAATAAAAAGAGAGAAAATAATGATGGAAAAATATAATAAAAAAATAATAGAAGAAACGAGAAAGTTAATTGTAAAAAGTGAATATGGATTAACTGCAAAAATCAAAGGTTTAGAAGTTTGGTTTTGGGGAAAAGTAGTAGAAGATGTGTCTAATGAAATGATTGAATTTGCCTTAGATATAGTTGAAACCTATTAATCTAATAAAGAAAAATATGATAAAGTAGCACTAGAAGAAGTTAAAAGTTGTTTAGATGAAGGCGAAGAAGTTAATGATACAATAATTTTGAATCAATTAGGAACGCCTATAATAGATGTAGCAACCAAATTGGGCGCCAGTTTAATGTATGATAGTGTTGAAGAAATTGGAAATCATATGCCAGAAGTAAGAATTAATAGATCACTTGAAGTAGAAGACGTAGCATTAAATGGATAGAAATAATAAATGCATAAAAAAAATAGACTAGAGAAATCTAGTCTTTTTTATCTTGATTGACTGTAATCATCATTATAATCATCATATGAATAAAGAGAATAATATAAATTAGATCCCAATTCACTAATTGGCAGTTCTTTTATAACTCGAGATGCTAAAGTTTGATAAGGAATATTATTGTCTTTTAAATACCATTTTCCATCAACTTTTTCCACTATATGATACATTTCTGGTAAATCAAAATCTCTATATTCATCGTAATCATAATATTCTATAAAATAAACATATTTATTATTATCCATGAGAGCTACACAAAATCTAGTGCATTCAACTTTGTGATAAAGTGTTTTTAAACCATTTCTTATTTCTATATATATATTTCCTCTAGTTTCGTTTGAGTAACTAGAATTTTTATTTTCTTTCACTATATCACTCCTTATAATTATTTTAACAACCATCTGAATCACATACACCATTAGAATCAAAATGATATTTTTTACCATCTATTGTTTGAGTAGTGTTTTCTAGCATACAACCATCAGATTTAAAATAGAACCAATTTGTTCCTTTTGACCAACTCAATTTTTGCCATCCTTTTAATAGTGTTCCAGAATTAGAATAATAATACCAACATCCATCTTTTAACCATCCTGATTTACATGGCGTTTTTGATGATATTGAACCTCCAGTATCATTTTTAATTGTATAACTTGTATCAGTATATTTTAGAACAATAGCATCCTCAGCACTTGATGTAATATATATTTTTGCTTTTGAATTAATTCTCAAACCATAACACATAGTATCTGTTGTATCAAAAGCCTCATTACTTACAATCATTGTATCTGGTTTTAATGTTTTAATAAAAGCTTTAGAAGTAGAAGAAGAATAACTATGATGTCCAATTTTTAATACATTTACTTTTCCAATATTATCTTTTACTCTTTGTTCATCTTCTTTTTCCATATCAGCTGTTAATAACACTTTTACACCATTTTTGTGTGTTATTAGTTGAATAATTGAGTTTTTATTTTCTCTTGCAACTATTCCGTTTACTTTTTCATCGCTACTTGCACTTGCAGTATTTAATAGTTTAACTGTGAGATCATAAAAACCAAAAGTAGTGTCTTTATTTGTTATTTCTTTTGTTACTGCATTTGCAGATTTCATTGCATTTAAAGCTCTACTATAATATCCTTGATTATCCCAATCAGTTGAAGTATCTTCACCAGTTTTTAAATACTGTCTATAATAATAAGTTGTTTTTGAATTAACAAAAACACTTGCTATTCTAGGCATTCCCCCAATATGATCAGAGTGGGAGTGGGTAGCAACAACAAATTCTAATTTTCCCTTGCAATTTGATCCACTACAACCAGTTATTTTTTTTAAATAATCTATTACATGTTCGACAGAATGTGTATAAGAAGAAACGGCATAGGCAGTTCCGTCATTACGAGGATTAGATGAGTCTACAAGACCAAAATGTCCACAGCTTTCTATGATAAAAGCATCTGAGCTTCCTGTATTCATAAAATGAATTTTGCTTGTACCACATGAATCCTTTGATACAGTAACATTACATGTTGCTATTTTACCATTGCTGGTTTTAACTGTAATTGTTGTACTTCCGGCACTAATTCCTTTTATAACACCATTATTAACAGTTGCTACATTAGTATTACTACTAGTCCAAGTAATACTCTTATTAGTAGTATTATTTGGAGTTATTGTAGCTGTAATTGTAGTTGATTCTCCAACTTTTATTTGTGCAGATGTTTTATTTAAACTAATTCCAGTAGCATCAATTTCTTTAACAGTAACATAGCTTGTTGCTGTTTTATTATTATCACTTTTTGCTGTTATAATTGTTGTTCCAACTTTTAATGCTTTAACAGTTCCATTGTTAACAGTCGCTACATTAGTATTACTACTAGTCCATGTTATGTTTTTATTTGTAGCATCAATTGGAGTAATATTAACTGTTAATCCAACTGTTTCTCCCAATTTTATTTCTATTTCTTTTGGGATTAAACTTATTCCTGTTATTTTAACTTCGTTTGAAACAACATTTATTTTAGCGGTTGCTATTTTTCCATTATTTGTTTTTAATGTAATGGTAGCATTTCCTTCCTTTTTTGCAATTACTTCACCGTTATTAACAGTCGCTACATTTTCATTACTACTAGTCCATGTAACACTTTTATTAGTGGCATTTTCAGGAATTATTGTATATCTTAAAGAAACTTTATTCCCAACAGTTAAAGACTCACTATTATTAATTATTTCAACACTCGTAACATCAATTGTTACTGGTTTGCTTGGCGTTGTATTTATTGGTTTATTAGGTTCTGATTGAGCAGGTTTATTTGGCTCGGTTTTTGTTGGTTTATTTTGTTTTTGCTTATTTGGCTTTTCTTGTTTTTGAGGTTCAGGTTTTGTTATAGTATTTGAATTATTTTGAACTTCTTCGTTTAATTCAACTGTAACTTCATATTCTCCAACTTTCTTGTCATCCCTAATAATGGTAATTGTTGCTTTTCCAGGTTTTTTACCTATTAATTTATCTTCATCTATACTAACAATATTTTCATCGCTTGATTCAAGTTTTGTTCTATAAGTAACGTATTCTTTTACTGTTGTAAAAGAACCTTCTTTTAAATTAATACTTTCTTTAAATGTAGTATTAAAACCTATTATAATACCGGACTTATATGCCCCAAAGGTTCCTATTAATATAACTAATACTAATATTATTAATTTTATAGTTTTTTTCTTCATATATCTTCCACCTATCATATATAATTATATCAATAATTATGGTATAATTAAAGTGATTGTTAGGAGATTTCTTATGGATAATATTGAAATTATTAGAGAAGAAGCAACTAAATTACTTGATAGTGACAATTCAGGTCATGGAATGGATCATGTAAATAGAGTCACTTGTATAGCAGAGAAAATTGCAAAAAGGGAAAAAGCTAATATTGAACTAGTATCATCAATAGCATTATTACATGACGTAGATGATTATAAGTTATTTGGAATGGAATGTGCTAAAAAATTATTAAATACCAATAATATATTGAACAAAACAAAGTTTAGTAAAAAAGAAAAAGATATTATAATTAATTCAGTAAAAACAATTGGTTATAGTAAAAGATTGGAAGGTATAATTCCACAAACAATTGAGGCAAAAATAGTATCTGATGCTGATATGATTGATGCGATGGGAGCAATTGGATTGTTAAGATCATATCAATATAACATTAGTCATAATAATCAGTTTTTTGATAAAGATATTTTTCCAAATTTGAATGTAGGAGCAAAAGCATATAAAAATCAAAAAAATGGAACAGTAGTAAACCATTTGTTTGAAAAAATTCTAAAATTAAAAGATTTAATGTTAACTGAATCTGGAAAGCAAGAAGCAATAAAAAAATATAACTTTGTTGTTGATTTTTTAAGAGAATATTTTTATGAAGTTGAAGCATTAGAATGGATTGATTTTTTAAATAAATATGTAGGTGATAACAATGAAGAACAAAGACTTATTTTTGACAAAAAATAGTATTGCTTATGATTTAATAAGCAAATATGAATATCCATTTGAAGTATTACCTAATATTAATGCTTTTATTATTGAAAAAGGTAAAACTTTGGATGATTCTTATGAAATAATAGATGATAATATTTGGGTTGCAAAAGATGCTAATGTATCAAATAGTGCATCTATAATGGGGCCGTGTATTATTGATCATAAAGCAGAAATTAGACATAATGCTTTTATTAGAGGCAATGCAATAATAGGTAAAAAAGCAGTTCTAGGAAATTCATGTGAAATTAAGAATTCAATATTATTTGATGAAGTACAAGTTCCGCATTTTAATTATGTGGGAGATTCAATAATTGGTTATAGATCTCATTTAGGTGCTGGAGCAATAACTTCAAATTTAAAAAGTGATAAAAGCACTGTTGTTATTAAAGGAAACTCTAATATTAATACAAATTTAAAAAAAGTTGGTGCTTTTCTTGGAGATTATGTTGAAATTGGATGTAATAGTGTATTAAATCCTGGAACAGTAATTGGAAGAAATACATCAGTATATCCATTATCAAATATTAGAGGTGTGATTGAACCAGATAAAATAGTAAAACAAAATGAAATAGTACCGAAAAAATAGAATGGTAGTTTGACAATTATAATATCTTATGATTAACTAATAATAGAGGTGTTTAGAATGAATGAGCAAAATAATATTACAACTCCCGGAAAATACAAATTAACTTTAAAAAGAGAAAAGAATTTTGTTGGATGTTTAGTAGCCTTTAAAATCTATATTGATGGAGAGCAAGTAGGAAAAATTAAAAATGGTGGTGTATTAGAGTTAGAAGTAACACCAGGCCAACATGAAATATCAGTACATAAGAAAAATCCAACTAATATTGTTATTGATAGGGATACAACTGCCGATGTAGTAGTATTTGGAGCAAATAATTTTGGTATAACTAATATCAATGGCCAAGGCCAAAACAATCCCGAAACACAAGAACATTACTTAAATAGAAATAGTAGCAATAGTAATTATGTTTTTTATATTAGTCTTATTATTCCTTTTGTTTCTATAATAATGTTATATACAATTAAGTACGTTGTTGCAGTTTGGGTTTATGGTATTGTTATAGGATATTGTATAGTTAATATTGTTGGATTGAAAAATTTAAAGACTACTGATAGTGAAAAGTATAAATCATTGTTGATTAAGAATATTATAGCAATAGTAGTTAATATAATAGCAATAGTATTAACTATGACTGTTACAATATAAAAAATAAGATTAAGTTGATTCTTAATCTTTTTGTTAGAGGCGATAATATGAATGAAGCAAGACATTTAGGGGTATATGGATTAATAGTTGATGATAATAAGATTGCATTAATTCTAAAATCTAGAGGAGCCTATACAGGAAAACTGGATTTACCAGGTGGAAGTATTGAACATGGCGAAAGACCTGAAGAAACTTTAGTAAGAGAAATAAAAGAGGAGTTAAATGCAGATGTAAAAGAATACAATTTGTTTGACTCAGAATCTGTTACAGTTAACTGGAAACATAAAGAACAAGATGAAAACATGCATCATATTGGTATATTTTATTTAGTAACATTAAAAGATAATAAATTAAAAGAAGATGCTGATGGTTTAGATTCATTGGGAGCAAAGTGGTACGATATTGATAAATTAAAAAAAGATGATGTTTCACCATTAACATGGATAGAATTAAATAAATTACTAAATAATAAGACAAAATAAAAACCTAATCGATATGATTAGGATTTTTATTAAACTAATAATTATTGATTATTTGAAATTTTAACAGAAATGTTTTTGATCATAAAGCATTTAACAACTCTTACAGCAACTACTACAATAGCTCCGATTAATAATAAATAGAAACCAAATCCTAAATGTGTATATGCTGAAGATGCTTGAGATCCTTTAATAATAGTAACTAATAAAGTCATAATTGCAATTCCAAGTAAAGCTAAATCAATTACTAGTTGAATAGTTTTATTATCTTTAACTATTTTCTTATATAAATCTTTTGCAAACATTTCTCCTGCTATAACAGCAGCTCCTAGAATAGAGAATATTAGAATTATTACTCCCCATGTTGCTTTAATAAATGCAACACTAGCAGTATAACCAAAGAAAGATGCTACTACAAATGGAAGAAAAACTCCAATAATGCAAAAAGCAAATCCACCTAGTTCAATAAAACCTCCAAATTTTTTTACTATTTCTTTTACCTTATCCATAATCGTACTCCTTTCAATATTATTAAAACATATTAATCATAATAATTCAATTATATTATTATAAAAACATATTAATTACTCGCTTTTTTATAATGGTTATAATCCTAAATATAGAAATATTATTATCAATAGGTTATAATATTATTGAATTGAGGTGTATTATGTATTCGATTAAAAATGAAAAGGATATTCCATACATTTTAAAGTATCATAGAGCTAATGATATGGTAAATATTTTAACATTTTTTCCAGGGCTAAGTCCTATTGATGATTTAGTAGTAATAACTGACGAAGAAGATTATTTAAATAATAAAGATAAAATTGAAAATTTAACTAGTGTTAGAAATGGAAATCCAATAAATGAAAGATGTATGAAGTCTATTCCCGTTAGAGAAATAAATCCAAATATTATTGACGTTATTAGGGAAATAAAAAAAGAAAATCCTAAGGGAGTTTTAATATTATTTCATTTAAACGTTGAAAAGACTGAAAGGTATCAAAGATATGCAGGTATTAGTGTTGGTGTATCGCTTGGAAATAAAATATATATAGATGCGGTAGGTAAAGGGTTTGATGGAAGAGAAGTTTTAAAAGGAATTAGCTGCCATGAAAGTTATTCAATTCCTTGGGCTGATATAAGAAGAATTAATATATCTAATTTAAAAGAATATAGAAACTTTCTTGTATCAAATAAGGACTATTTAATTAGTAGAGATGAAAGAATCAATTATTTAGTTTCTTGCGGTATCGATAGAAATGTATTAGAAGAAAATATACCTAATCATTATAATGAAATAGAAGATTTTATATGGTTAGATATTATAAAAAATATAATAAAAGTATTAGAAAAAGAAGAAGATTTATTAAGAAGTTACGGCTTTAAAGAATTTAATTTAAGTGGCCATACTGAAGGAAGAAGATTTAGACCATGGCAAATGGCAAATGATCAAAGGATGTAAATAAAAACACTATTATTAATAGTGTTTTTTATATCATATAGAAATTATCAGTAGTTTCAGTATTTGCATTTTCAATTTTTTGAAGTCTTGTATCTAAATTCCTTACTTGTCTTTCCAATTTGCTTATTCTATCTTCATAATCATTATTGTTATTAATCTGATTTTGTGGCATTACATTTGGTCCATATGCTTGATATTCTGTGTTCATGTTATAGCCATTTGGTGGTATAAACATTCCTGGATTATTATAACTTTGATAAGTATTTTGATAAAACATATTTCTATTTTTCATATTATCACCTAATTTATTATATGAAAATAATATATATTAGTGTATAATATTAATGCGAGGTGTACTATGAGATTAAAGCATATAAAAGATGCGGATAAAATTATAGCAAGTTCTTCATATTTAGTGAAGAATCCGACAGAATATAAAAATAAATGGAATAAGTTATTTAATAATGATAATCCAATTGAAATAGAAATAGGTATAGGTAAAGGTAAATTTATCATTAGTAAGGCACTTGATAATCCAAATATTAATTATATTGGAATAGAAAAGTATGATAGTCCTTTAGTTACAGCGGTTAGGAGATTAAAGACACTTGATATTAATAATTTAAAATTAATATGTGAAGACGCTACAAATATTAATGATATATTTG
This sequence comes from Bacilli bacterium, assembly GCA_017544525.1. Next base: position 11,044 of record JAFYEA010000010.1, read on the forward strand.
GTGAAGAAATAAGCAAAATTTATCTTAATTTTTCTGATCCATGGCCAAAGAAAAGGCATGCTAAAAGAAGATTAACTTCTGAATTGTTTTTATCTAAATATGATTTAATTTTTAAAGGATTAAAGCAAATAGAAATGAAAACAGATAATGATGATTTATATGAATATTCTTTAATGTCATTTGAAGAAAATGGATATAGAATTCTAAAAACAGATACAAATTATTTAGATAAATATACAACAGAATATGAAGATAAATTCATTTCGTTGGGAAAATATATAAATTATATTTATGTTGTTAAAAAGTAAATATTTTGCTATAATTTTTAATAGTAGTGGAGAAGAAAAAAATATGAAAAAAATATTAGTTATAATTTGTTTGTTTTTCTTATTTGGTTGTCAAAGAGTAGATATTAGTTCTATGTCTCATGAAGACATAATAAAAGACACTATTACTGCTGAAAGTAAGTTATATAATGTTAATAACAAAGGATATAGATATTATTTGCCAAATGAATTTAGCATAACTAAAGATGATGATTATGTTCAAGAATTATTATCACATAATAACATCTATTATTTGAATGTTGATGTTGTCAGTTATTACTATAAAAACAATATACAAAGTGAGCATGATTTTAATGATTATGAGTACTTAACTTTTGAGAATAATGATATTAATGGGTACTTGAGAATAAGAAAAAATAATGATAACTTTTTTGTTGAGTTGTGTTATAATTATGCTATAATAGAGGTAGAGGTAGAAGAGGGCGAATTGAACTATGCAATATCAAGAGGTATAGCAATACTAAACTCAATTAAATATAATGATTTGGTTATTGACAAATACATAAATGATAATAGTTTAGATTCAAGTGAAACTATATATAAACTGCCTGAACCTAAGAATAAAGATGAAGGTAAAAACATTCTTCAATATATTGAAGAAAATGAAAAAGATAGTAATTAAGAAAGAGGTGCAATTATGGGCGTTTTTAATAAACTAAAAAGCATTTTCTATGATGAAATAACAGTTGATGATGATGAAGAAGAAAAGGAAGAACTTAGTAAAGTTAATAAAATTGTTAAACCAAAGGATAGAGTTTTAGAAGATAAACCAAAAATTGAAGAAATTAAATTTGAAAGAGAAGAACTTGAACCTTTAGAAGATGTTGAAGAAGTAGAAGAAAAGGAAACTCCAAAATTAGATAACACATATAATGAAAGAGAATTATTTAGAAGTGAAAGAACATTTAATTTTGTAGATTTTGATGATGAAGATGAAAAAGTTGATGAACCACCTGTTCAAAGAAGAAATGTGTTAAGTGAGGAAAACAGAATTTCTAGAACTGAGGCAGCACCTGCTAAAGATATAAATAAAGTATTTAAACCAACTCCAGTTATTTCACCAATATGGGGTGTTTTAGATAAAGATTATAAAAAAGATGAAATAACAGAAAAAGCGCCATCAACAGAAGAACAACTAAAGTCAGCAGTTACGTCATATGATACTGTTAGAAGAAAAGCATATGGAACTTTAGAAGATGAACTTGAAGACACATTAAATTCTATGAGTAAAATAACTACTGATACAATTAATAAAGAAATTAGTAAAGTTGATAAAGATGTTGATTTGTTAGAACAAAAGACTTCTAAAATTGAAGATTTGATTAATAAAATAGAAGAAGAAACAAAAGATATAGATGATGAATTAACAGTTGGAGATTTAGAAGATGGAGTTAGTGTTCCAGGATTTGATGAAGAAGAGGAAGTGAAGCCTGAGGTAAAAGAGGAACCAAAGGAAGAAACCGAAAATGATAAAACTTTAACAGATAGTACATTAGAACATGATTTATTTAATCTTATAGATTCAATGTATGATAAGGAGGATTAATAATGAGTGAAGTATTACCTATAATTATTTATGTATTATTGATTATACTAATAGTAGTGGCAATAATAATTGGAATTAAACTAATATTTACATTACAAAAAGTAGACGCACTAGTAGATGATGTAACTGACAAAGTAAAAACTCTGGATAGGGTATTTGAACTGATAGATACTGTAAATGATAAGATAGCTATTATTGGAGATACAGCAGTAGGATTACTTAGCGGTGCTCTTAGAAGAGTTTTTAAAACAAGAAAAAAATCTAAAAAGAAAAAAATTGAAAGTGAGGAAGATGAAGATGAGTAGAAAAGGTGGATTAGGAAAATTCATAGGAGGTTTAGCAATTGGTGCTGGACTTGGTTTGCTATTTGCTCCTGATACTGGAGAGAATACAAGAAAGCTATTAGCAAAGAAATTAAATGAACTAACAAATAGAGTAAAGGAAATAGACATTGATGAAGTTAAAGATGAACTTTTATACAAAGTTGAAACTTTACAAGCAGAATTAAAGACTTTAGATAAAGAAAAAGCTAAAGAAGTAGCATTAAAACAAGCAACTAAAATTAAAGAAAAAGCTGAAGACTTATACAAATACGCTATTGAAAAAGGAACACCAGTTGTAGAAAAAGCAGCTGATGATGTAAGGCGTCAAGCATTAAAAGTTGTTAAAGATATTCAAAAAAGATTAGAAGAAAAAACAGAAGAAAAATAGACTATTATAAATAGTCTTTTTTTATGCTATAATTTACACTAGATGAGTTGCATGAGTCATAAAATAATAAAAAGAGATTTAAAATTATTTAATAGAAAGAGTAATATTAAATATTGTATATCTGATGAGGCGCAGTAAAAGTTAGACACCTTTATAATTAATTTAGATGATAAAGAAGATTTTTTTTGAAGATAATATATACATGTTGATAAGGAGACATTATATACTACTAATAGAGAATATACTATTACTTATAAAATAATAGACAAGGATTAATAAAACTAAATATAAATAAAAGAGTTGTATTTTTATTAATAAAAATATAAAATAATAGTTAAATTATTAAGGAGGGTTTTGATATGAAATTACAATTAAAACAATTTGATATTACAATGAATCAATATCATAATCCTTTTTATGATTTATTAAATGGTACTGAAGAAGAAAGAAATAGATTTGAAGAAGATGCATATAAGAGAATAAATAAAAGAATGCATCAAATAGATTGTTTAAAAAAATTAAGAAACAATAATCTAAGTGATAATGAATTATATTATTTAGTAAATGAAGTGTATTATTTATCTTATGAAAATAGATATGTTTTAAATACTAATATATTAACTGATTATGATTTAACAGTAATAGTAAGAGTTAATAGTGAAAAAGAACTTGATACAAGAAAGTTTTATGATATGTCTGAAATAGAGGAAATGTTTGATAATGAAGAAGTACTATTAGAAGGAACTAATATAGTTGAGTATGATTATGAATACTATAAAAAGATATATGGAGTAGAAAGAAAAGATTTTAAACATATAGATGATGATGAAATAGGTAAATATTATAGTGTATTTAGAAATAAAGAAATAAAGAATGATAAAATAATTAATAGTGTTAAGGAAACATTAACCAGTGAAAAGATTGATAAAGATTTAATGTTTCTAATTGGACTTACTGATACTGAATTAACATATCTAAAAAATTTAGATCAACATATAAAAGTAGATAGTTTGACATATTAATATAAATATGTTAAAATTCGTTTATAAATGTGAAGGAATATTAATGATTCTCTTATCATAGAAAGTTTGGGATGATGGAAACCGAATATAATGATTATTAATTCCTACCTTCTAAAACAGGTGAAAACGCCCGGGTAAAACCGTTATATTAATTAAGATAATTAAAGGATGGTACCGTCATTATGACTCCTTGTACTGTTCTTTTTATTTTGGAGGAAGAAGTATGAAAAATGATAAAATAACATTAAGAAGTGAAGATTTTGCTAAATGGTATACTGATGTTGTAAAAGCAGCTCATTTAGCAGATTATTCAAGCGTTAAGGGTTGTGTGATATTTGAAGCAAATGGATATGCTTTATGGGAAAAAATTCAACAAGAATTAGATAAGATGTTTAAGAAAACTGGACATCAAAATGTTTATATGCCTGTTTTTATTCCTGAGAGTTTATTAAGAAAAGAAGGGGAGTTAATTGAAGGTTTTGCTCCTGAATGTGCATGGATTACTGAAGGTGGTAATAATAAACTAGAAGAAAGACTTGCTTTTAGGCCAACAAGTGAAACGTTATTTAGTGATTATTATTCTAAAACAGTTAAAACATATAGAGATTTACCAAAATTATATAATCAATGGTGTAGTGTTGTAAGATGGGAAAAGGAAACAAGACCATTCTTAAGAAGTAGGGAGTTTTTGTGGCAAGAAGGACATACTGTTCACGCAAGTGAAGCAGAAGCTAAAGCAGAAACAGATAGAATGTTAGATGTATATAAAACATTCTTTGAAGAATATTTGGCTGTTCCAGCAGTAACTGGAAGAAAAACCGAAAAAGAAAAGTTTGCTGGGGCAGAATACACTTTAACAATAGAAACATTGACTCAAAATGGTATTTGTTTACAATCTGGTACATCACATTATTTTGGACAAAAGTTTTCAAAAGCATATGATATCAAATTTATAAATAAAAATAATGAATATGATTATTGTTATCAAACATCTTGGGGAGTTAGTAATAGAATGATAGGGGCTTTAATAATGGCTCATTCTGATGATAGAGGACTTGTATTACCACCAAAGATTGCTCCTAAACAAGTTGTAATTATTCCAATTACTAATGATGAAAAATTAATTAGTGTATGTGAACATATTAATGAATCATTACTTGGAAAAGATATTTCTTCTTATGTAGATTATACTGATAAAAGTGCAGGATTTAAATTTGCGGAAGCAGAAGTTAATGGAATTCCAATTCGTATTGAAGTAGGATTAAGAGATTTAAATAATAATGAAGTAACGATTGTAAGAAGAGATAACTTAGAAAAACAAGTGGTTAAATTAAATGATGTTATAAACGTAGTTACTCAACAAATGGAATTAATGCAAAAAGATATGTTTGAACGTGCACTTAAAAACATGAAAGAAAAAACATATGATGCTTCTAATATGGAAGAGGTTAAAGAAATAATGGAAAATCATCCAGGTTTTGTTAATGCATACTGGTGTGGAGATGAAGCGTGTGAACTTAAAATGAAAGAAATAAGAGGAACTAAATCAAGATGTATCATTGAATCAAAAGGCTTTGAAGAAGAAAAATGCGTAGTATGTAATAAAAAAGCTAAACATAAAGTTGTTTGGGGTATTCAATATTAATAAAAGACTTAAAAAGTCTTTTTTTTATGTTATAATAATATTTGGGAGAATATATGCAAGACAAAAGTATAATTGATATTTTAAAAGATTATTGTTTAAATGATGATATACAAAATTTGAAAAGTTTTCTTAGACAAGAAAAAGTAAAAAGAACTATTATATGCGAATTCAATGATGAAGACTTTGAAAGTATATTGTTTTTGGATGAAAAATATAATGGGACAATACTAGATGCTTTGTTTGATAGGAAAGGAAAAGAAATATTAGAATTATTTTATTCCGCTGCTGATAGAATTGATTCAATTTTTAAATTTCCTATTATTGCATCTAGATTAATGAAACAAGAATGGTTTTGCAATATATTATCTATAAAAAATATAATGAACAAAAATATTAATTCTTATGAGCATGGTTTCTTCTTTGAATATTTAGCAAAAAATAAGGATAGACTATATAGAGCATTATTAAATAAAAATTTACCTAATGAAGGTAAGAGTTACCTTTTGAAAAATATTGATATAACTAAACACTTAGATATATTGAAGGAATTAGATAAAGAAGTTTTACAACCTTTATTCAATAGAATTAATTTTGACTTAAGTGATTTTAATATAGAAGATTTAATTAAAATATTAGAAAAAGATGTTGTTATACCATATTATCTAATTGATAATAAAAAGTTTATTAATAAAGTATGCACATGTAAAGATATATTGCAAATAAGATATTTATTTAATCTATTATCTAAAAGTCAAGATATATCATTTTTAGAGAGCAAAAGAAAAGAAGAATATTTAAAAGAATTAAATAATGAAGAAGAAACTCTAATATATCCTTTTAATGATATTTATAAAAAGATTAATAATAGTAGCAAATTAAATTCAAATGATATTTTTATTATTATAAAAGATTCTTTTCCTGATTGTAGTGATGAATTTATAGAATACTATTCAAGTGTTATTTATGCTGGGTATAAGAAAAAAGTATTGTTAGATTGCTTAAAAATTTTGAGTAATAGATATGCATCTAATATCATGTTTGATTATTTATTTGAAGAATACTATTATAATATATTTATTGATCTAAATGAATTGTTATCATTTAATCAACAAAGAAAGATTATTAGTGATGAAAAAATAGCTATTTATTCTAAATTAGCTCATGTTGATAAACTAGATTATAAAAGTAAAATGTCTCTATTTAATTATTTATTAAATAATTATAATATGATGGAAGAATTATATGATGATATGTCATTTGCTAGAGAAGAAATGAATAAACAGGTGGCTAATTCAATAATAACTAAGAAAAAATTAAAAGGTAAAAAGAACAAATTATTATCTACTATGTATGGAGTAGATGTATATACATATGATGGTAAAGATTTCTTTGCTGTTGTAAAATCCGGGGAAAAAAATACTGATCATAAAGAACCACATGGTTATTCATATTCATTAATAGGCAAAAATGCAGTTGGGACATTTATGGATCCCAATTTAATACCTACATTTTTATATGATGGACTTACGAGTGAACAAATAGTTCATATATTTCCTTTTGATTCTTATACTAGATATGATAGAGATAATGGTTCAACTGATTATGTTAGAGTATTAATGACTCCAGATGAATTATTAGATACTTCAGGAGTATATAATGAAATGCTAGTTATTGAGAAAGGAACTGAACCATCAGAATTAGATAAGCATTTCCCACAATTAAGGAAAATAGCATTATATTGCTATGATAAGATAAGAAGAAAAGACATAAAAATAGCAAAAGAAAACAATGTAGGAATAGTATTAGTTGATACATCTCAATTTGATTTAAAAAGAACACATAGTGTAAGGGGCGTTTTTAATGAAGACTTTACTTATTATCTGGGATCTAATAGAACTGATTATAAATTAGAACAATTAGATTATCAAAGAAATGAAATAAATAATAGAAGTTTGTAATCAGTATTTAAAAGTATTATAATTATTATGATAGGAGACAAGTAAAAATGAAAAAAACATTATTTTTATTATTAGTATTATTAATTCTTCCTTTAAAAATATTTGCGGTTGTTGATAGACAAGAACTAATATTTATTAAAACAGATGAGCAAGGTAATTTTATTAATGATGCAGAGTTTAAAGTCCATAGTTTAGATGGAAGCATTGAATATGAAGTTTATAAAACAAAGGAGGGGGATTTTGTAACAGGCAAAACACCAACTCCTCAATTAAGTACAAAAGACTATAAAGCAACATTTATGTTTGGTGAGACAGTTTTTTTAAATAATGGGCAATATTATTTGGATTATGGTGAAGAAAATTATAATAAATTATTAAGTATTTTAGGACCTGAAGAAAGGCAAATAGTAGAAGACTTAAAAAATTACAATAAATATGATGAATATTATCATTCATTCGTAGAACATGTATATTCTTCTGAATATGAAAGAATTCAAGCAACAAGAGGTATCAGTATTCATGATTGGAATAGTTGCTCTGATGCAACGCCGGTACCTCAATCAAGTACAAAGGATTATAAAAAGGCATTTATGTTAAGTGAAGGATATAATGGTGAAGCAATTGGTTTTTGCCAAGGAATAGATATAACAATTCCAGTATTAATGATATTAGAAGAAACAAAAGCACCTCAAGGATTAAAAAAAGAAAAAGCAATTGTTGAATATGAATACCATATATCATATGGGTTTAGTTATAGTGGCGTGCTTGTTAATATCGCTCCAGTTAATTATAAACCAATAAGACTTTATAAATATAAATATGATATGGATTATTCTAATATGTTAGATCTTGGAAGAAGATTAACACTTATGACAAATGAAGAAGAACTCTTCTTCAAGAATGACTGCGGAAGTTATTTTGCGCCATTAACAAATCCACTAAGAGCCCCCAATCCTATTAATAGCATAAAAAAATATAATGTTACTAAATTAGAGGGAGAAGGCGAAGGTGCTGAAGAACCAGTTTGTATGGGATATCCAGTAATAATAGACCATGAAAATGGAGCAATGTTAACAATAAGTAGTTATGTTAATAATGGTGGAAGTACTAAAGCAATAAAGGGAAGTAAAATAAATTATAAAGTTATTGTTACTAACGAAGGGTCAAGAGAATCAACAAATAATGTTATTACATCAATTATTCCAGAAGGATTTAAATATGTTGAAGGTAGTGCAAGTGATAACGGAGTATATTTAGAAAGTGCAAATGCTGTAAGGTGGAATGTTGATGTAATAGATGTAGAAAGTACAAAAGAATTAACATATAAAGTAAGCGTAACAGAAGATGTTGATTTAGATAAAGCATATATAAGTACAGCAACAGTAATGAATGATGCTAGTGATGAAATAGTATCAAACGAAACAAGAGTAACATTAGAAAGTATAGAAAATCCAAAGACAGGAGAAGCAAACAAAATAATAGTATTATTTGTAGTATGTGTTATTGGATTAATAGGATATTATCTAATAGATAGAAAAATATTAATTAAGTTGTAAACGATAAAATGTTGACAAATAATTTTAGTTGTGTTAATATTATTGGCAAGTGAGGAGATATAAGCAATTGTGAGCTATCTCGGGTGATAACCTACACGGACTTTTATAAAGTACGGAGTCGCTGTAATAGTGATGACTCTGTACTTTTTTATTTATCTTTTTGAAGTATAAGTCATCAAAAAGAAAGGAGGTATATACTATGGATGATTATTTATTCATGTCTTATTGTGTGGTCTATAGTATTGTCGGGTATTCGTGTAGTTAATCACTAAAATATAATTATTCTATTTTGGTGGTTGATTAAATGCTTTAAAACTTATATTATTATAATAGTAAGGAGTGTGATATTAATGCCAATTATAGAAGTTAAGAAATTATCAAAAACATTTAAAGTTAAATTAAAAGAAAAAGGTATAAAAGGTAGTTTAAAATCAATATTTAAACCAAGATATAAATATATTAAAGCAGTTAAAAATATAAGTTTTGAAGTAGAAAAAGGTGAAATGCTTGCCTTTATTGGACCAAATGGAGCCGGAAAGAGTACAACTATTAAAATGTTAACTGGTATTTTATATCCGGATAGTGGATCTATTAAAGTAAATGATTTAGATCCTAGAAAGGATAGAAAAGAACTTGCATATAAGATAGGCACTGTTTTTGGACAAAAAGAACAACTTTGGACCCATTTAACACCATATGATAACTTCAAATTTTTTGGTGCAATTTATGATATTCCTGAGTCTAGAGTTGAAAAAAAGATAGAAGAATTAAAGGAATTGTTTGAACTTGATGATTTTATTAATACTCCAGTTAGAAATCTAAGTTTAGGTCAAAGAATTAGATGCGAAATAGTAGCGTCTTTAATTCATGAACCAAAAATCTTATTCTTAGATGAACCAACAATTGGGTTAGACCCGGTTGTTAAGGAAAATATTCGTTCTTTGATTAAAAGAATGAACAAAGAATTTAAAACAACTATATTCTTAACAAGTCATGATGTAGGAGATATTGAAAAATTATGTAAGAGAGTAATTATAGTTAATAATGGAAGCATAGTACTTGATGATACTATGGAGAATCTTAAATATCATTATTTAAATAAAAAAATAGTGGATGCTAAGATGAAAGAAAAAGTTAACTTAGAAGATGAAGAAGGAATTACTATTTTAAAAGATAAAGGATATAATTTAAAAATAGAAGTAGACACAAAGAAAAGAAGTGTAGCTGATGCTATCAAATTATTAAATCCAGATAATATTGTAGATATTAATATTTCTAATACGCCTCTAGAAGATATTATTAGTAATATTTATAAAAAAGAGGAAAAGAAATGAAAAAATATTTGTTTATATTTAAATCAGAAATAATGAGTAATTTACAATATATTACAAATATAGTAATTGGATTTATAGGATATTTTGTTATACTTTATATATTCTTTAATCTATGGCAATATATTTATAGTGATCCATCTGAATTGATTAATGGATATTCAATGAATCAAATGATATGGTATGTTATTATTACTGAAGTAATTTGGTCAGTATTATCTGGAAGAAAATTGTGTGCTCGTATTAGTGAAGATGTAAAAGCAGGTAATATTGCTTACAACATTAATAAGCCATATAGTTATATAGGATATTGTTTATCAACACATTTAGGAGCTTGCACTGTTAGATCTGCAATATATATATTTATTGGTATGGTAGTTGGATTTATGTTTTTACATTCTTTTCCACAATTAACTTTATTAAATATATTGGCAATTTTCATAACATATGTATTTGCTTTAGTTATAAGTATACTATTAATTACTTCAATAGGATTAATATCTTTCTTTATTGAGGATTCAGGACCATTATATTGGCTATATAGTAAATTTATATTAGTACTTGGTGTTATTTTTCCAGTAGAGTTTTTTCCAATATGGTTAAGAGGAATAATAAAATATAGTCCAATATATGCAGTTAGTTATGGACCTGCAAGATTATTTGTTAACTTCTCTTGGAATAATTTTATATTAGTTATAATATCTCAAGTAATTTACATTATCGTTTCTTATATGATTTGTAGTTTATTATATAAGAAAGGGGTGAAGAATTTAAATGTTAATGGAGGCTAAGAATCAAATAAAAATTATTTTTTTATCAATTAAATATTCATTAATGAGAGAAATGCTAAATAAAGTTACATTCTTCTCAAATATAATATTTATGATATTTAATAATGCAAGTTTTATAATTCAATGGATAGTTTTATTCTCATTAAAAGATAATTTAGCAGGATATACATTAAAAACAGTAATTCTATTATGGGGAATGGCATCTGCTACTTATGGTATATCTAGATTTTTCTTTAAAAATGCGTTTAAACTATCTGATACAATTACTAATGGAAAATTAGATGCATATTTGGTATTACCAAAAGATGTATTATTATCAACAATTACATCTGATATATCAGTATCAGCATTAGGAGACATTTTATATGGATATATTATGTTATGCATATATGGGTTATCTTTAAAGAATTTTGCTTTGTTTACTTTATTATCAATTTGTGGCGGTTTTGTTTTGACTAGTATCTCAGTTATCTTTTCTTCATTCAGTTTTTGGATATCAAGATCAGATTTAGTAAGTGAAACTGCAAATAACTTAATGGTAAATTTTGCAACATATCCAGATGGGATATTTAAAGGAATTTCAAAAATAATACTTTATACAATTGTTCCAGTTGGATTAACTGCATATATGCCAGTACAAGTAATAACAGAATTTAATTTATATAGTTTTCTTATAATACTAGTTGCAACAATTGTGATAGTAACATTAGCATATGTAGTATTTAACAAAGGATTAAAAAAATATTCATCAAGTAATTTGATGATAGCAAGAATTTAAAATATGAATAGGGGGAATTAGAAATGAATAGATTATTATTAAAAGAATTAAATAATGAAAAATTAGTAAAGAAAGTCTTAAAGGCTAAAGAACGTCATAGAAGACTAGTACAATTGCATGAATTAAAAAGAGCAAGAGCAAATGTTTTACTAAGACAAGAATTACAAGAAAGACAAAATGAATTAAAATTAAAATTGTAGTTAAATACTTGACAAAAACATATATTTTATATATAATCTTAAATGTTGAAAAAGAAAGAAAGAGATCCACTCTTCACCAGATGTAAAAGTACATTGGTAAAAAAGCTTGATTTTATAATAAATAAAGTTTTTTAAGTGGACTCATGTCCACTTTTTTAATGATAAAAATATGGAGGTGTTAGCAATAGCTAAGCAAAGTAATGAAGTTCTAGTAAATGAACAAATAAGTTTTCCTGAAGTAATGGTTATCGGACCAAATGGAGAAAAAATGGGTATTAAAAAAATAGAAGATGCCTTAACATTATCTAAATATGCAGGACTTGATTTAGTATTACTTAATAGTGATCCTAAGAATCCTGTATGCAAAATAATTGATTACAACAAGTATCGTTATGAAAAGCAAAAACAAGCAAAGGAAGCAAAGAAAAAACAAAAGGAACAAAATCTTGAGACAAAAGAATATAGGCTAAGTGTCGCTATCGATGTTGGAGATTTTGAAACTAAAGCAAGAAATGCGCAAAGTTATCTTGAAAAAGGACATAAGATTAAAGTTACAGTTAGATTTAAAGGAAGACAACTTTCACATCCAGAACTTGGTAAAGATGTAATAATGAGATTTGCTGAAAGATTAAGTGATGTTTCTGAAATTGAACAACAACCTAAGATGGAAGGAAGAAACATGCAACTATTATTAACACCAAAAAAATAGAAGAAGGAGACGAGTAAATATGCCAAAAATGAAATCACATGGTGGAATCAGTAAGAAAATTAAAGTAAGAAATTCTGGTTCAACAAAAATTGGACATGTAGGAGCAAACCACAATAGTGGAAAGAAATCAACAGATTTCAATAGAAAAGCAAGAAAGGGTTCTGTACTTAGTAGTGGAGACGCTAAAAGATACAAAGGACTAGTTAAATAAGGGGGTAAACAGTAATGACAAGAGTTAAAGGTGGAACTGTTTCAAAGAACAGAAGAAGAAAAGTTTTAAAAAGAGCTAAAGGTTACTTTGGAAGTAAACATAGATTATATAAGACAGCTCAAGAACAATTATTCCATAGTGGAGCATATAGCTTTAATGATAGAAAGAAAAGAGCTAATGACTTTAGAAAATTATGGATAGCAAGAATTAATGCTGCTTGTAGAAGTAATGATATTGTTTATTCTAAATTTATTAATGGTTTAAAGAAAGCAAATGTTGAAATTAACAGAAAAATGCTTAGTGAACTTGCTATATTTGATGCTGAAGAATTCACTAAATTAGTAGGTATTGCTAAAGATGCTTTAGAAGGAAAAACTCCTAAGAAAGAAGCAAAAGAAGTAGAAGCTAAAGTTGAAAAAACTGTTGAAGAAAAGAAAGATTATTCAAAATTAACAGTTGCAGAATTAAAAGATTTATGTGAAGAAAAGAAAATTGATACAACTGGTATGAAAAAAGCTGATTTAGTAGCTGCACTAGAGAAATAAGAGATTATTTCTCTTTTATTTTTTATTAAAATATGATAGAATATGTCTTACTTTTTAGGGGGATATCTATGAAAGATATTGATTATGATTTTTTGGATGATAATGATAAAAGCGAAATGTTACAAATAGATAATTTAATAGAAAAGTTTTATTGTTGTATTAATTATAGAGATATTTATAATTTATACTCTGCTAAAGTATATTATGATTTAATAATAACAAGATTAAATCAAATAAAAGAGTTATCAAAGTATGATAAAAAACTAAAAACTATAAAGAATAGATTAGCTGCCGAAGTGTTTTTATATGGATTTCATTTTGATGACAGTTTAACTGATGAAGATGTTTTAAAAATAAAATATTCAACATTGTTAAGTAATGCATATTCAGAAATAGATAAAGATTTAGAACTTGCTAAAAAGTATTACGAAATGGGTGAGTCATATTTTGACAGTTTTAAACCATCCGCTGTTGAACTAGAAAATTTAAAACAATTAAAAATAGTTATTGATAATAAAGAAAAATCAAATAATATGATATCTTTAATATCACAAATAGAAAAAAGTATAATTAAAAAAGATTCTTTATTAGCAAGAAAATATTATGATGAATTAGTTTCTTTAAATCCGGGAAATGCATTGCAAGACAAAATAATTGATTTATCAAATAGAATAGATGAAATAGAAGAAAATAGAAAAAAGAAAGAAGAAGAAACAAAAGTATTTAATGATCAAAAAGAAGCATATGAATTTGAAATTGATAGAATAAAACAATTAATTGGTAGAAATGATAAAGAGATTGATAATCTTGAAATCGATATTCACAATTTAAGAATAACTACTTTTGAAAATAAATTAGAATTAAGATGTGCTGTTACGGGTTTTTCAACTGTAATACCAGTATTTGTACTTGGTTTAACAAAGACATTTATAACTTCTATGTCACTTCAAACATTTGGATTAATACTTGGTGGTTCACTACTAGGAACTAATTTATTATTGTCAAGAAGATTTAATAAAAACAAAAAATTACTAAAAGAAAAATTTAATATTTCTAAAGAGGATGAAATTCAAGAAAAAAAATTAGAACTAGAAATAAAAAAACACGTGCTTGAAGAAAGAAAAGAAGTATATAAGCAAATATTAAATAATTTAGAAGAAGAATATGATGTTTTGTGTCAAAATGGTATTCCATATGATTTTGAACATAAATTAAACAATGAAGAAGAAATGAATACTAATAATATTCGTAGTACTAGAATAATAAAGAACAGTATTTATTCATTAGAAGCTGAGTTTGAAAAGATTTTAAGGGATTTTGATAAGATAAATGAAACGAATGCAGCAATTGACATAGATGCAAATAAAAAATCAATTTTTGATTTTGGAAGTTTATTTGAATATACATTTGCGCCATTCATGTATTGTGCATTATTAATTTTAATGGCTCAATTTTTTGATTATCAACCTTCACTTGGAATGATTTTGGGAACAGTTGGTTTCAGTGGATTATTAGGTTCTTTAAAAATTTATGCTATTAAGAGAAGATTAAAAGCTATAAAGAAAAAATTAGAAGAACTTAAAATAATTAAGCCTAAGTACAAAGAAGTATATGAAATGAAACAATATGAGAAAACAAAAACATGTTTTAATGAATGCTTAAATATTGAAAAACAATTAATAATAGAAAACTCTGAATTAAAATATTCAGAGCGAAAGAAAAAAGAATTTGAAGAATGCCATAAAGAATTATATATACCTGAAATGACCGAAATCATAGAGCAAACTAATGGCCAAGTTATGACATTAGAAATGAAATAACTTTACATCAAGTGTTGTTATATTTATTGAGTTTTAAAAACTAATTATGTATAATAAACCCTATTAAAGAGGAAAGAATATGAAGAATTTTATAGATCCATTTTTATATAATGTTCCACATTTAGATATACATGGTTACGATAGATATGGAGCAGTAGCTGAAATAAAAATGTTTATTGATAATAATTTAAGGGTTGAAGCAAAGAAAATAGTAATTGTACATGGTAAAGGAACAGGGATACTTAAAAATGCTACTCATGAGTATTTAAAAAGTGATAAAAGAGTACTTGAATATAAAACAAATAATTATAATGATGGTGAAACAATAGTGATTCTTAAATAAGGAGAATAATATGCAACAGTATTTTAGTAAAAATAAAAAAGATAACACTTTATATCTAGACAATAATGATTTGAACCATATTAAAAATGTTATGAGAATGAAAGAAAATGATGAAGTTATTGTTGTATATGAAGAAAAGAGTTATATATGTAATCTAAATAAAGATTTATTATCTGCTAATATAAAAGAAATATTCAAAGAAAAAGAAGATAATAATATATTTAGAGTATACGTTCCCTTATTAAACGAGGAAAAAATGAGTTTTATATTGCAACATGGTACTGAACTTGGAATAACAGAATTTGTGGTAGTAGAGTATGAGCGCTGCAAATATAAATTACCAAAAAAAGATTATGAAAAAAAGATTACTAGATGGAATAAAATTATCAAAGAAGCAAGCGAACAATCATATAGAATACATAAACCAACATTAGAAAAAATAATTAATGTTAAAGATATAAAATGTGAAAAAGGTGTAAATATATTGTGTTCACTTTACAAATCAAACGTAAAAAATATATGTAAAGTATTAACAAGAGATAATTGTTACGATACAATAAATTTAGTATTTGGACCAGAAGGTGGTTTGAGTATGAGCGAAGAAGAAATTATTAGTGAAAAAGGATTTACCAAGACAACTTTAGGAAATGATGTATTGAGAACTGAAACAGTACCATTAATGATTGCTTCTATTGTTAAGTATTTGAAGGAAAGTGAAAGTAATGAGTAATATTGATAAGGTATTAGATGCTTTTTTAACGGGGGATTATTTTATAATATTCCTTATATTAACATTAGCAATTTTGGTTGTCCTTGTTTTAGCATTAATTAAATCAAGAGGGGAATATAATGAACTATTAGAATATGAACTAAATAGAGAAAAGAAGGATCCTAATGATATAGAAAAGAAAGAATTAAATATAAAAGAAGATAATATTCTTGATGAATTACAAAAATTACTTGCTGATAATAAAGATGATATAATTGATGAGAACAAACCACTTATTAAACAAATAAGCGGGGAACCAATTAATCAACAGGAAAAAATAGAAAAATATGAATTAGAAGATGAAGAAAATGCTGTAATATCAGCAGAAGAATTAGAAAAGAAAACTAAAGATAGACTTGATGAACTAGGTTCTTCTGAAAATCAAATAGCTATAGCTAAATATGAAGAAGAACAAGAAAGTAAAGCTATTATTAGTTATGAACAATTGTTAAAGAATACACAAAATATTAAACTATCTTATACAGAAGAAGAAAAGAAAGATGAAGATGCACCTAGAATAAATAAGATAGAAGTTGGAGATAGGGAAGTCATCGGACCAGAAGTATATAATGAAGAAGATGAATTCTTAAAAGTATTGAAAGAGTTTAGGATATCATTAAATGAAAACATTTTTAATTAAAACATTAGGTTGTAAAGTTAATTCTTATGAAAGTGAATTTATTAGGAACTTGCTATTAAATAATAAATATAAAGAAGTAGAAGATAATGCTGATATAGTGATTGTAAATACTTGTACAGTTACTAATACAGCTGATAATAAAAGTAAACAAGTTATTAATAATATTAAAAAGACAAATCCTCATGCACTAGTAGTTGCTATGGGGTGTTTTTGCCAGTTTAAAAAAGATAGTATAGAAGAATTAATAGATGCAGATATCATTCTTGGAAATAGATATAAAAGTAAAATATTAAAGTATTTAGATGAATATGAAAAGAATAAAAAAAGAATAATAGAATTTGATGATATGAAAGAATTACCATTTGAAGATATGGAAATAAAAAGATATGAACATCATCATAGAGCATTTGTTAAGATAGAAGATGGTTGTAATAATTTCTGCAGTTTTTGTATTATTCCATATGTTAGAGGTAGAGTAAGAAGTAAAGATTTTAATAAATGTATTATGGAAATTAACGATTTATCACTTTCTAATCATAAAGAAATAGTATTATCAGGTATACATACAGGACAATATGATTCTAATGGCAAACGATTATATGAATTAATAAATAAAATAAGTGAAAATAAATTAATAAAAAGAATTAGATTATCTTCCGTAGAAATAGTTGAATTAGATGAAGGTATGATGGATGTACTAAAAAATGTAGATTCATTTGTATCTCACTTACATATTCCTCTTCAAGCAGGTAGTGATAAAGTGTTAAAAGATATGAATAGAAGATATAATAAAGAGTATTTCTTAAATAAAGTAAATGAAATAAGATCAATAAGACCAAATATATCATTATCCACAGATGTAATAGTTGGTTTTCCAGGCGAAACAGAAGAAGAATTTCAAGAAACATTAGATTTTTGTAAACAAATAGGGTTCTCTAAAATACATGTATTCCCATATTCAGATCGAAATGGAACAGTTGCTTCAAGAATGAAAGATAAAGTACCAGGTAATATAAAAAAAGATAGAGTTCATAGATTAATTGAATTATCTAATGAATTAGAAAGAGAATATTTTAATAAATTTATTAACAAAGAAGTAGAAGTATTAATAGAAGAACAAAAAGATGACTATTATTATGGATTTACTGATAATTATATTCCTTTAAAAATAAAAGGTAATTATAAAATAAATGAATTATATAAAATAAAATTAAAAAAAGAAGATATTAATTTTGATATGAAATAATTGGTTATAAGGTAAAAAAATGTTGATATTAAAGAAATTCTTTGATATAATTACTCTTGTAACTGAAATGGCGATGTAGCTCAGTTGGCTAGAGCATCTGGTTCATACCCAGGAGGTCGAGGGTTCGAGTCCCCCCGTCGCTACCAAATTTGGAGATTGTGCGGACAAATGATTAGTTTGTCCGTTTTTAAAAGGAAAAATTCGATTCCAGAAAGGAGTCGATTTTTTATGTTAAAAGTTAAAAAAACTAAAATTGAGATAGATTCTAAAACTAAAAAAAGAGTTGAATTTTATCTTGATAGAACATCTAAGAAATATAAATTCATTTGTGGTAATTTAGTAAAACTAAGTACAACTAATTTAACTTATGTTGAACCACATAAAGCTATATTTGAAGATTTTATGCTACTATTTTTTAACTATTCAGATCAAGTATATGTTAATAATTTAATGAATAAAATGAATCTCGAAGATATTTATGATTATATAAAATTAAAAAAATATGAAAATGATTTTGACTTTTAAGAAAAATATGTTATAGTGTAGCCAAATTAAGGAGGGTTATATGGATGAAAAAAGGATTTGTGGTCTTTATTTAAGAGTATCAACAGAGGATCAAGCAAAAGTCGGTTTTAGTCTTCCGGAGCAGAGGAAATGTTTAAAAGGCCTATGTGATTATAAAGGATGGCAAATATATGATTATTATGAAGATGCAGGAATAAGTGCTAAAACTGGTAATACTAGACCTCAATTTGATAGGATGATAGAAGACGCTAAAAGAAAGAAAATAAACACTGTTCTAGCAATAAAACTAGATAGACTAACAAGAAGTATATATGACTGGGAAAACATCATGAAACTGTCGGAAAAGTACTCATTTGATATAGTATGTGCTAATGATGATGTTAATACTACAACAGCTAATGGTAAAATGGTTACTAGAATAATGATGAGTGTATCTCAAAATGAAATTGAAAGAACTTCTGAAAGAACTAAATTTGGTATGATAGGTGCTATTAAAGCAGGACATATACCAGGACAAACTCCATATGGATATAATAGAGTAAATAAGTGCTTAGTTATAAATGAATTAGAAGCAGAGATAGTAAAAAGAATATTTGATTTATATTCAGTTGGAGAATCATTTAGTAAAATAGCAACTAGATTTAATAAAGAAGGAATTCTAAAAAAAGATAACTGGAAAGATAATACAATTTCAAAAATAATACATAATCCAGTATATAAAGGTGATTACATTTTAAATAAAGGAAAGCCTGAAGAAAAGATATTTAAAAATGTTTGTCCAGCAATTATAGATGAAGAAACATGGGATTGGGCAAATGATCAATTAGTAAAAAATTCAAAGAACTATAAAAGAAAAGAGGAATACCTCTTTTTACAAAAACTTAGGTGTCCAAAATGTGGTGTGCTGTTGGGGGGAAGAGCATGTAATAAAATAAGTACTAGAGGAAAGAAATATTTCTACTATCAATGCTGTAAATGTAAGAGATATGTTAAACAAGAAGATGTAGAAAAATATCTAGTAGAAACTTTAAATGAAATAATAGAATATGATTCAATAGTTAATAACTTCTATTTACCAATTATAAAAAGTAAAATAAATAATCCAAAAGAAATATATGAAAGAAGTTTAGAAGAAGAAAAGAATAAATTAGAAAGAGCTAGAGAAGCTTATCTACTTGGAACATTTGATATAGAAACATACCAAAAAGAAGCTGAACTAATAAATAATTCTATAAATGAATATAAAAGATTATTATTAGAAAATGAACAACAAGAAACATTTAAATTCACCGCAGAAGATATTCTATTTACAAGAGATTTAAGATTTCTAAATAGATTTAAAACTCCAATAGCATATGATTATGTATATAGAAAATGGAATGATATTACCTATAAAGAAAAACAAGATATTATCATGAACTATATAGATCATATTGAGCTTGAGTATTATGGAAATATAACTAAAGTTAATAAAATAGTATTTAGAAATAAATTCATAAGAAACTTTACTGAATTATATGATGAAGGATATATTGATAAATCATTTGATTTAGAAACTGGTGAACATCTTCCAGTAAGACAAAGCAAATATTTAAGTGAAGAAAAAGTAAAAGAACTTTTAGATAAATTAAATAAGTTTTATAAAGTAGATTTATATTATGCAAAGTATAATAAAGAATTAAATAAATCTATTCTTAATCTTCCAAAAGATGTAAAAGTAATAAGAGTGTTTCCAAAAAATAAAATTAATCTAAATGATGATATAGATTATTGCTTATTAGGATATCTAAAAAATAATTGTTTTGATAGTTTTGTAGATTCAGATATAACAGACAAAAGAATAATAGATAACTTAATAGAAAATACTAAATGTAGTATAAAAGATATACTATGGATTACTAAAAATGGTCTAGAAAAGTGCTTAAATTAATAAATTTTGCTCCTAAAAAGTTTTGAAAAATCATTCAAAATTTAATATAATGGGAGCAATTTTTATTAGGTATTATCTAGGATCAAAAAGAATTTACTTGTTTTTAGGATTAATTTCGCAAGTGCGAAATAAGTTTGACACCACTGAATTTCCAGATATTATCTAGGAATTTTAAGTACCATGGTGTCAGCATCTTATCCTGATATAAATAATACCTAAAAAACACCCCATTTTTAGGAGCATTAAAATATGATATAATATTTTTAGAGGTTTAGTATGAATGAAGAATTAGATAGAGAAATAAAAAAAGGAAATTGTGTTCCAGGAATTAATTATATTTCAATTTATAATGATGATAAGAGTAGAGAAATTTATGAAGTATATCTTAAAAATGAAAATGAATATAAAGTTGTAGGCATATGGCATTGCAAAGGTAATAAACTTGGCAAATATTCTAAAGGTATTTATGATGAATTAAAGAGACAAGGAATGTATGAACCAGGATGTATGTTTATGGCTTTGGAAGTAAAAAATAAAGAAGAATATGATAAGTTTATGAATTATTTAATTTCTATTAGAGATAAAGAAGTTTCTTATACTGATGTATATATGGAAAAGAGTAAAATTATTAAATATGATTTTAGTAAAGCAAATCGAATTAAAATTGATCAAGAACAATTAAATAAAGAATAAAAATATGCTTTTGAAGTATATGATTATTGACAATAACAATCTATAATGATATATTATTTGTACCTGAACCAGCAATTATAGCTAAACCTTTTGGGGTTAGAAGCTACGGCTGGCAGGTTTATTGAGATGTACTCTGGTAATTAGAACCAGCATATATCTCACTCAACCAATTATTAGGAAATGGGTAAGCAATTGGAGCTTACTTCAGATTAACTGATATTGTTTTTTTATTTGCTATAAAAGTTATAAGTCAAATCCTACGATTCATAGGTTGAATTCTTAATAATCAATAGTATAATTTTTTGTGAAAGAGGGATGATTATGGATATAGAAAAAATATCAAACCTAATAAAAAATAAAAGAAAAGAAAAAGGATTAACTCAAGAAGAATTGGCTGAGAAGATCAATGTCACTGAAAAGGCAATATCAAGATGGGAAACTGGTAGAGGTACTCCTGATATTTCTTTATTAATTCCTTTATCTAAAACATTAGGTATATCTGTTGGAGAATTACTAAATGGAAAAGAAGACAAAGGTGAAGAAAAGAATATTAAAGATATTATCAAATATATAGATGAAACAAATAAAAAGAAAAACAAATTTATAATTCCTATTTGTATAGTTATATATATTGCTTTATTATTGCTATATTTAAACTATTTAAGAGTGGAATATTCAAGTGGGGCTTTCCATTTTGATTATATGGGAGAATTAGTTGTGTTTTTATTTTTCGCTTTTGCAATTGGTTTTAATAATAATTTACTTTCAAATTATTATTATGATAAAGTTGAAGATAAAAACAAAATGAAAAAAATCACATATATTATAGCTTTAGTATTATATACAATAACTCTAATAAACTTAACTAACTATGGAAGAAGATTAATTGGGTTTAATACATATAATTTGATTCCTTTTAAAACATTACTTGGATATTGGGCATTCTTTGATAGTAGAACATTTATGTTGAATGTTATAGGAAATATTTTTATATTAATGCCTATGCAATATTTAATATTAAGAATCTTCAATATTAAAAAGTTTAGTATAAATGTCATTATAAGTGCATTAATTGGATTATTTTTGGAAGCATTTCAATTTATTACAAAAAGAGGTGTATTTGATATAGATGATATAATTCTTTATGTCTTAGGAACAAGTTTAATGTATTTCTTATATGATCTAGTTGTTAATAAAAGAAAAGTAAATATAAACAAAAAACATTTAATAATAGGTTTTATATCAGCAATAATAACATTTGTGTTATTTGAAGCATTAAGTTGGTATTGTTTTGGTGATATACCTACAATAAGAATATTTTTAAGATTAATAATATTCTTTACTATTATTTATTTCATAATATTAAAAGTATTTAATTTTATTATGAGCAAAATAAATAAAAAAAGATAGAAGCAATTTAGTTTCTATCTTTTTATATATTGTTATTTCGTTAATAATGGTAGATTGCAAGCATATAATATATCATTTACTTGTTCGATATCATATATGTTATTTTTTATACACCATTTAATTGCAATATCAAAATATGAATTATCAGCTAATGAATCATGATTTGCTTTTAGTAGTTTATCAAAATCTTTTTGATTTAATTCGAGAGCGAGTCCTAGACATATTGCAGTATATCTTGAAACATATTTTGTTTCGCCAGTTCGAATTTTAGAAAATGTTCTTTTATCCACAAAAGCTTTCTTATAAATATCTGGATCAGTTAGATTCTTTTTGTCAATGAATCCAAATAGCACTTCCTTAAAGGTTGGTTCTAGCACAACTTTTTTAATCTCGGCTTTTGCTCTATCTATTGTTCCAGTACTAGGTGATAATGAATATCTAATATCTGGTTGTTCATTTTTCTTTTTTTCCTGAAGTTCTCTTAATTCTAATCTCAAATCATATGGTATTTCTTTTTTTATTCTTTTCTTTTTTATAAAAAACATATAAAAGTCTCCTTTACTGCGACTTTAATAAGTCACATATATGTTATAATTATATCATGAAATGTGTATTAGGTGGTGGTTTCAATGATAAATGTTTATAATAGTTTGGGTTATAAGAATTTTTTTGAAAAAAAGGAGAATCAACAAAAACTTATTGATTATGTTACGAAGAATGGTTTAGTAATTTCTGGTTTTGAACATGAATATATAAATGCTTATGAAAATGTAGAGGATAAAAATGGAATTCAATTCGTTGTTGAAAAGGGAAAAGAAAAAATATTTAAAGAAATAAAGCCGCATATTACTAATAATGATGTATGGAAATTAAGAATATTGGAATCAAAAACACTTGATTATTTTTTGTGTGAGAATGCTATTACTAATCAAGGAAAATGTGCAATAAATATACTAAACAAAGATATATTGCCATCTTATAGTAGATATGATTCTTTTGAGGTACAAGTTTCAGGATTTAATTGCTCCAAAGTTAAATTGTTTACTAAAAATGGAAAAATAAAAACTGATTTAGCAAGAGATGTTTGTAATGATCAAACAACCGCATTATTTAAAATAAATTTTTCAGAAGAATCTGTGGTAAAAGATGATAGATTAAATGTTATTTGTGGAATTGTATATAGATTTGGAAAATGTGATAATCATTTTCTTAAAAAGAATGATTTCTATTTTGCGGGTTTTAGAACTCATTTTGGAGACTTTACTTTATATTTCCCTAAGGAAGATTTAATAGATGAAGAAAATTTGCTTGATACATTACTTTCCAAGGAAAAACTAAATGATTATGTCTATATTGAGAGTTTGTGTTCTATACAAGGAGATGCATATTTAAGTGATGAAAGATCCAGATATCAACCTAACTATGAAAATAATCTATCACTTTGTAGAAGAGCATTTAATGAGGAAGAATATAATTTTTTATATAATTACTTAAGAGAAGATTGTAAGTATAAATCAAATAATTGGCAATTAAATGGTCGCGATGAAATATTAAAAAAATTTAAAGAAATTAGTACACCTAAATGTAATATTGAAATGGAAAAAATATTATTATTGTCCACTGATAATGAAGAAAAGAAAAAATATGAAGGCAAAGAAATACTTCTTTATACTGAAGAAGGGAAAGATGTTAAAAACCCATTTTATGTTGAAACTGATGAAAATGGAAAAATATACAATATTGAGATGGATTCAAATTCAATTGCACATTGGGGCGTTAATTACTCACCAAGTGTTTATTGGAATAACTTGGCTTACATAGAAAATATAGAAAAGAAGTCTCATGAAGAAGCATTAAAAAAGATAAACAGTCTTGAATTTAATGAAAATTTTGATACATATTTTGAGATATTGTGTTCGAATGTAAAAAGTAAACTTAATGATAACAAATTTAGTAAGAAAAAAAGTAGAGATGTGCATTATTTTTCAACTGTAAAAATATCAAAAAATGTAAAAGATAAACAATATGATATTGTATATAATAGAAGTAATAATTTTGGCGTTGATGATTTGTTATTTTATAATTACTTATTGTTGTTATTTAATCAAGAAAAAGGAAATAAAGGACTTAAATCAAATTATTATAAGAATCGAATTGGAATAAAATTTGCACATGAAAATGAAGAAATTTTTTATAACTTTGATGATTTGAAAAAGATATATGATAGAATATTAAAAGTAATTGAATTATTATCTAATCCATTGGATAAAAAAGCGTTGAAAAATAAAATTCTTTTTCTAACAATTGATACATCTATTTTTCCTAGCGATATAACATATAAATATTTAAGCACAAAGGGTAAAATTGATGTATTTGAGCAAAATAGAGAGGAATTAATACGTTTTTATAAAGAATTTATAAAAAAGATGACAATTCTTATAAATGTTGCAAAGAAGAATGAATGTAATTATGTTAGTTTAATTATTTCACACTAGTGGTGACTGAAAATATTAAATAAATAATGTAATATATTTGAAGGAGTAGTTTTTACATCAAGTGATCCATGTATTTATAAATATGAAAAGTATATAAAAAACTGATTTACAAGCAAAATAAAGGAGTTTAAATATGAAGGAGAAAAAAATAAAAATATTGAATAAAGAATATGCAAAAAAAATGTTATCATTGAGAGATCAAACAAATTTGCCTTTAACTGATTTTGAATGTGAGTGTTATTCTAATTGCTTTTATACAATTTATGAATTAACAGGTAAACAATTTTCATTTGAACAAATATTTGATGTGTATGATTTTTTTACAGATGTTTTAGATGGTAAAAAACCAGAAATTGATATGTTTAGTTATAAGGATGCGTTTAAAGGTTTTTATAGATTATCAAAAAGATATTCTACTACTAAGAATTTAACAGAAGAAGAGCGTATTTATTTGTGCTTTTCTATATATACAGCACATTGTATTTTAGTTTTTGATGAAAAAACCAATTCAACAAAATGGAATATGGAATGTTTTGAAAATGGTCCAGAATATATAAAAAAAGAATATGAATATGAAAAAACTATTAAAAATGAATTAAATCTTAAAAAGTATTCTGATCCTAGTAAGGATAATTATGGATTAAGTGAAGATAATCCGATAGAAGTTTCAGCTGTAGCTATTGAGTATCAATACATGCGAGCTCTTGTTACAGAAAAAGACGAAGAGATTGAATATGAAAGAATTGGTTCAACAACTGGTAAAGATGATATTATAATTGATATGTATTGGGTATATGTGAAAGGAAAAAAGGATAAGAATAAACCACTAGCCACTTTATATATACATCCATATGGTATTGAAAATACGGAATATACTCCGAAAGGTTTCAAATTTTATAAATAGGAGTAAAATAAAAAATATAATTAATCAATATTTAAAGGAGGAAATAATGAATATAAAAAAATATCAAGATTTTGGATTTATATGTCAAGATGATTATATATATACTCTACATGAAATGCATGAAATAGATGAAAATCAAACTGATGCTGTTGCGTGTATGATTATGATGTATATACTTATAGAAAAGTATTATAATGAAACAATTAAAAATGGAGATATTAAAGAAGCAACAAAAATGTGTTTAAATGGAGCGTTTTATTTACATGTTATTTGGGGTATATTATTTCAAGATATTCAATTAATGTTTAATAAAATGACAATGCTTGAAGTTAATGAAGATGATCTAAATATTAGCAAAAATGATTATAAAATAACTAAAGATTTGTTTAATGTTTCTAGAATATTAGAAGATTATATTTATGAATCTGATACGAATCAAATCAAAGATGATTTTTCTCAAATAATGAAAAAAATATGGAATATACTAGAAGATTATATGGATAATGATTATAAGTATAATATTGGAAAGTCTCCAAGAGATTTTGAATTACTATTGAATGCATTAAAAAACAAATTAAAGGATAAAAAACCAATAGAGTAAAAAAATAATTATTGATTTTGACTTTTTGTAAAAATGTGCTATTATGATGCTGGAATTGAATTCCTTTTTATGTGACACCTAGTCAAACTGCATTATTTTCAATGTACCAAATAGATAATTACTCTGACACCACGTCAGAGTTTTTTAATGCTTTGGAACGGAATATAGTAATATTCCGATGATTTGCTTCATTGTTCACACTTCTATTAAAAAGTCAACAATTTTGATGAAAAAGTATTCGTAAATTGACAATTTAATGATATAATTTTGTTGTAATGTATTTCTTTCGAAATATATTGGAAAGGAGGCAAATCTTAAAAAATATGAATGCAG
>JAFYEA010000011.1 GCA_017544525.1 Bacilli bacterium
AATGGAACAACAAGTACAGTAGGATTATCAAGTTGTGATACGTCTTGTAATAAGTCAAATGTTGGAGAATGGGAAACACAAGAATGGACAAATAATAAAACTGAACCTATCTGTCAAATTAAATCATGCGCAACAGGATATCATTTATCTAGTGGTTCATGTGTACCAAACGAATTAGTTATAACATATAATGCGAATGAAGGAACAGATCAAAGAGGAGCAAATTCTATTCCATATACTGTAACATTAAAATATGATGGAACAACTTATTCTGGTGAGAATGGACTTCCAAATTATGCATGTACTGGAAATTGTGCTTGGAAATTATCTAGAGCAGGATATCATGGTACGAGCGACTGGCTGGTAGGCAGCACATCTTCTACAACAAAAATAAACGTTGATACTCCATTTGCAACAAATCAAGATGTAGCAAGTGCAATGGGTAAATTAAGTGATTTTCAAACCAAAGCAAGTACAACAGTAAATTTATATGCTGAATGGGTAGAATGTGAAGCAGGTGAATTTAATCCTTCGGATAGAAGTGGAACAACATGCGTTAATTGTGCTGTAGGAAGTATAACAACCGCTAAAAAACAATCTTCATGTGCGGCTTGTCAACCAAGTGGTGCAACAGGAACTTCTGGAACAACAAGTTCAGCTGGAAAATCAAGTTGTGATGCATCTTGTAATAAAACACATGTATCAACATGGGAAACAGCCTCTTGGTCTAATAATTCAATTACAAATAAATGTACAATAAAAACATGTGAATCTGGATGGACATTAAGCAATAATACATGTGTAGATACTGTAGCACCATCGTGTACAGTTACAAAATCTGGTACATATTCAACGGGCGGTGTAACAACAACTGTGACTTGTACTGATAATCAAAGTGGGTGTAGTTCTAGTAATCCAACAGGAGACTCATCATTAACTTCTAATAAAACATATACAGTTTATGATAATGCTGGTAATAGTGCAACATGTTCAGTTACAGTATCATCTGTAAGACAGCAACGAACAAGAACATGCTCTTATGGATATAGATGTGAAGCCGCAGGATGTGAAGAAAGAAATTCATGTGTTGACGATAGTTGCCCATTAAATGGTTGCCCTGGAGGTTATACACAATTAGGTGATGGTAAATGTATAAAAGGTGCTGGATATGGAAATATAGGTCCATGTCGAGCAGCATGTACCGGTTGGGATTTACAAGTTTGTTGTTCACCAACAGGCGAAGGAACAGATGAAGATTCATTCCAATCATGGTGGTGGCATTATCCAAGTCATTCATCTTGTGTAAACGATAATTGTTCATGTAAAACATGGAGAAGAAGCATTTCTGCTTGTGGTTGTGAGGCTTGGAATGATTGGGGGTCTTGGAATAATGTATCTTCATGTTCAAGCAATAATTCTTCAGAGTGTAGAACATTGTATTATTAAAAAGAATACTAGAAATAGTATTCTTTTTTATTAAATTATTATTTATCTAATAATAAAAATATGATATAATATATAACCACTTAGGGGGATAATATGAAAAAGTATTATGTAGGTTATATTATAAAGAAAGAAAGTGTTGATAGTTCATATACTATTGGTAATGATTTAAATTTTAATGATTTGTATTCTGATTTTGTTAGATTAATAAGTGATTTAAATGGAACTGAACAAAGTAAATTGAAAATATACTTTAAACAGTCTTTTCATAATAAATATAATAAAGAGTTTTTTCAAGTTGATAGGGATTATATAATAAATATATTAAATAATATTGATTTTGATACAATTAAAAATATTCACACTGCAAAGACTAGAATAATATATAGTATTGTAACTGATGAAAAAGGTAATAAATATGCTGAAGAATATAAAACAGGTTATTTGTTTCCTTTATATGACAAGTCATGTGTTGATAGAAAATATTACTTAAAATCAGAATATCAAAATACTTCAGCTTATAGTGGCTATTATTCTTATATATTAGTTGTAAAAGATTTTATAGCTAATTCTTGTTTTCATAAAATAGGGAATATTGTTATATATGAAAATAAAGCAAGTAAAGAAGATTTGGAAAGTTATAATCTTGGTATGAATAGTATAACTGAATGTTATAAACAAAATTCTTTTCAAGAAGATGTTATATTAAAAGATGAAATAGATAGTACACCTACTTTAGAAATGGTTTTTATGCAATCTATTGAATATAATTTGGGTCAATTAAAACAAGTAAATGAAGAAGATTATAATGAATTAAAAAAGGAATTTGATTTTATATTAAAAAATTATAATAATTCTAATTCAAATGTAGAACTTAGTATTAATAATTTGATTAATTTTAATAATAAAGTTTTATTTAAACTATTATTTAATTCATCTAACGAAGTAATTTATAATACTAATATTAAATATAATGAAATAGATCATTATTATGAATTGTTTTTAAAATATGGTAATACGTTATCATTAGATAAACAAAATGCATATTTAAAACAATTGGCATCTTTATATATAAATAAAGTTAAAGAAGAAGATGTGTCTAAAGAAGTAATATTAGATTCTCATTTTATAGATTTAATCAAATACATTTGTGTTGAATTAAATTGTTATAGTGAAAATATAGATGAAATAATTGAATTAATAAAAGGTAATCAAGTATTAAAAATGGGTAAATAATGTAACTAAAAATATATATAATTCATAACTTATTAATGAGATAAGATAAAGGAGTGGATTATATGTGTAATAGAAATAATAATGATTGTGATAACTGTATAATGGAAATTTTAAAAGTTATAAATGTTTTACAATCAAATGCATGTCCTGATAGTTGTTTACAATCATGTGATAGACCTGCTTTAGGTGGAGGACCAAATTGTATTATTTGTAATACAAGACCTATAATGCTTTATACTTGTGCTGGTAATGGAACACCTTGGTCAATGCCTACTAGTAGAAGTGAAGCAGAAGGAACAACTAGTAATGTATTTAGGGTTGAAAAGGTTGATGGGTGTTGTTGTACTTTTAGAGTTTTAGCACCTAATCCTGATGAAACATCTACATATCCATATGTAGGGACTGATTCGTTATTTACTATGAATGCTAATTGTATATGTTCAGTAAGATGTTTAAATGATACATATATAGAATGTGTTTAAGAGTTCAAAAAGAACTCTTTTTTTGTTATAATTTTATTGTGGTAGTTATGAAAGAATATGAAAATGAATTATATAGTAAAGGTATTAATTATATAGCAGGTATAGATGAAGTTGGAAGGGGACCGTTAGTTGGACCAGTAGTAACAGCAGCAGTTATTCTTCCTAAAGACTTTTATGATGAAAGAATTAATGACTCTAAGAAGTTAACAGAGAAAAAAAGAGAATTATTATATGATGTAATTATGGAAAATGCGATTAGTGTAGGAATAGGAATGTCTAGTGAAAAGGTAATAGATAAAATTAATATATTAGAAGCAACAAAAAAAGCAATGTTAGAAGCGATTAATAATCTAAATGTTAAACCAGAATATTTATTAATAGATGCTGTTAAATTAGATGCTGATATTCCACAATTATCTATTATAAAAGGTGATGCTAAGAGTGAAAGTATCGCAGCAGCCTCTATAATAGCTAAAGTAACAAGAGATAGAATGATGATAGAATTGGATAAAAAACATCCAGAATATGATTTTAAACATAATAAAGGGTATGGAACTAAAAAACACATTGATGCATTATATAAGTATGGACCATTAAAAGAGCATAGAAAAACTTTTGAACCTGTGTCAAGTATTTTGAGCAAAAAATAGTAAAATTATTTTTTGTTTTTTTATTGATTTTTTAATTTTTTTTATGTATGATTATATTAGGTGAGAATAAGAAAGGGCGAAATTTAACATTGTGTTATTTTTGCTCTATTTTTTTGGAGGTAATATTATGGGTAAAAAATATAGTGATGAACTATTAAACATGAAATTTGGTTTAAATGTATTAAATGGCACAAAAGGAGAACGAATATTTTTTTCAATAACTGAAGAATTCTTAAGAGATAGATGTAAAGTCTTACCAACGGATTCTTTAGAAGTAGCAAGACAAAAAATAACAAGTGTTATATATTCAAATGAATTCTTATATGAATATTTTCAAAAAGATCCAAGAACTTGGGAATTTAAAATTGATACAGGATTTTGGATGGTTCCAGCTAAAGAAGAAAAAATACTATCTAGAGAAGATATTTTAGAAAAAGGATATGAAGAAGAGGACCTTAAAAAAATGAGATTTCCAGTAAAGGAAACTTCAGTTGCACAAGCATATGAATCTAAATTTACAATATCATTTTCAAAAAGAAAAATAGAAAAAATAGGCGATTTAATGTCAGATGAGTTTTTCTTCAAGTTATATGAAAAAGAGTTTAAAGAATTTTTGGCTCATGATAATGTGTTTGGTATGATACTTAAAAATGCCTATGCAGCGCAAACTCCAAAAAGAAATTCAAAACAAAAATATGATCCGGAAAAACTATTAGTTATTCCAGATGTTGAATTACATATGGGTAAACTAGCTAGTAAGTTTGATTCAACTGATTCATATGATTATAAGAAAGCTTTATATAGATATGTAAAAATAATTTTAGAAGCAGAAAAAGTTCAACAAACTTATCATGCTAAAGAAATATGTATGACTATTGGTAACGATTTCTTCAATACAGATACAGAGCAAAATACAACTACTGCTGGTACTGAACAACATAATGATACAAGATTCCAACAAATGATTTCTACTGGTATAGTTGCTCATATTTGGGCTATTGAAAGAATGAGAAAGAATTGTGATAAATTAATAATTAAATTTAATCCAGGAAATCATGACTTTTTAACTGATTATTTCTTATATATGCAATTATGTGATAAATATAAAAATGAAAAGGATGTAGAAATAAGAAGTGAAGTTAAAGATCTTAGATGGACTACTGGACTTGTATGGCATAATAATTTAATTATCTTCTGTCATGGAAAAGGGCCAGATGGAAAAGCTCTTAATGATGATAAATTATCAGAACTAAAAGATACTATGTATAGAACAGAATCTAAAGGTGTAGATTTTATTACAGTTTTAGCAGGTCATTTACATAATGCAACTGAAAACAATTATTCTAAGAAAAAGAAAGCTTCAAATGGAGTAGCAGTTGTAAGAAATGGTTCACCATCAGGAGATGGGGCATGGGATGCTCAAAACTTATATTCTTCTGATAAATCTCATCAAGTATATATATTTGATGCTAATAGAGGATTATTTTCAACAGTAAATCTTCAACTAACAAGAGCAGAATTAGAAAAAGGTGTTTCACTTCCTAGTATTACAGACAATACTGATTACTTAAGAGCAGTAGAATGTGGTATTGCATCACAAACTGAAAGTGTTCTAGCTGATGATGTTAGAAGATTATACAATGAAAATGAAAAACAAATAAGACAAATTGAAAAGAAATATGAAAAATTATTGAAAAAAATAAATGATGTATTATCTGATCCAGAATTTACTGATGAACAAAAGAAAAACTTATTATCAGTAGTAGGTTATGAAGAAGAAATGAAACCATATTTAGAAAAAAGAGCTACACTTAGTTATGAACTAAGAAAAGGAAATTTATAATAATAAAAACCCATAAAGGGTTTTTTATTTTGCATTTTTTATTAAAATATGTTATAATACAATCAATTTTTATTGGGGGTTATTATGAGTGTAGATATAGTAATGGATAAAATAATTGTTAATAAGAATTTTGTTAAGTTTAATAATATAACTTGGCAAATATCTAATAATTCTGAATGCATTTCTAGTGATGTAGAAAGATTACTTATTGAGGATAGAATTAGAGGCATAATATGTACTATTCTTATGGATAGGGTATATAATGCTATACATGTATATAAAAGATGCCCAGGAAGTGGAAAACCAGCTATAAAGTCATGTATATTTTATGATGAAACTGGGAATGAAGATTTATTAATCATTAGTGATAAACAATATGTTCCTGCTATAAAAGAAGAACTAAAAGAGATAGGATTAACTTATAGCAAACCCAATGGTGGTAAAAACAAAAGGGTATTGAAATAATATAAATGTTATGATAAAATTTTTTTAGTAAAGCGATGATAGTGTGTGGAAAACACTTAGGCTATAAATAAAGAGTGATTCTTCTAGAATAAATAAGGTGGAACCGTCCACAAAGGACCCTTATGATTGTTTTAGAAGTTTTTTATTTATTAGGAGGTTTTGAGATGGTAAAGATTGATTATATAGAAGATATGTATAAAATATCTGAATTTCTTGATAATAATATTCTATATAAAATATGTAAAACAACTATAGATAATATTTCTTATTTTGAAGTTGATTCAATAAAACCTGATAAGTTATTAATTAATAAAAATGTTTTTAATCAAGAATCTTTTTTTAAAATATTTATTAGATTTGTTGAATGTAGAAGAATGTTATTAGATCAAGATTATAAAAAGGCAAATTATTATATTTTAGAGTCTACTCCAGGAGAAGCGGAGATAAGATTTAATTATAATAAATGTAATATAAAATTATATGAAAGTATTACTAATGAAGATTTATTAGTACCAACTGATAAAGGGTTTTTAATGGAATTATTAAACTTAATAGATAATGGTTGTGATCCAATAATTATGGCAAAGGATAATCAATTTTATTTAACATTAGGACCTAATCTTACTATTAAGTTTGATAGAAAATTATTAAAATATATTGAAGAGTTTGCTGTTAATTGCAAACATAATATAGAAAGTATAAATAGATTGGAAAGGAAGAATAAAAATGAAAATTACAATGGAAGAACTAACTAATTTTTGTAAAACATATGGTTTTATATTTCAAGGAAGTGAAATATATGGAGGACTTGCTAATACTTGGGATTTCGGTCCATTAGGAGTAGAACTTAAGAACAACATTAAAAAGGCATGGATTAAAAAATTTATTCAAGAAGATATTAATAATGTTGGTCTTGATAGTGCTATCTTAATGAATCCAAAAGTATGGGAAGCAAGTGGTCATTTAAAAACTTTCTCAGATCCCCTAGTTGATTGTAAGAATTGTAAGACTCGTCATAGAGCAGATAAATTACTTGAAGATTTAGGAGTGGAAGATGCTGGTAAATTTAGTAATGATGAATTAGTAAAATATATTAAAGAAAATAATGTAAAATGTCCTAATTGTGGTAAAAGTGATTTCACTGATATTAGAAACTTTAATTTGATGTTTAAAACGTTTCAAGGAGTAACAGAAGATAATAAAAATACAGTTTATTTAAGACCTGAAACTGCTCAAGGCATATTTGTTAACTTTATGAATGTTCAACGTAGTATGAGGTTAAAATTACCTTTTGGTATAGGACAAATAGGTAAAAGTTTTAGAAACGAAATTACTCCTGGTAACTTTATATTTAGAGTAAGAGAATTTGATCAAATGGAATTAGAATTTTTCTGCAAACCTGGTACTGAACTAGATTGGTTTAAGTATTATAAGGACTATTGTAAAAATTTCTTATATGATTTAGGTATTAATAAAGATAATATAAGATTAAGAGATCATGAAAAAGAAGAATTAAGTTTTTATAGTAATGCCACAACTGATATTGAATATAAATTTCCATTTGGATGGGGAGAATTATGGGGAATAGCTTCACGTACTAATTATGATTTATCACAACATATGGAATATTCTAAAGAATCCCTTGAATATTTAGATCCAGATACAAACGAAAAATATGTTCCTTATGTAATTGAACCATCTTTAGGAGTTGAAAGATTATTCTTAACAGTTATGTGTGATGCATACAATAAAGAAACATTAGATAATAATGAGGAAAGGGAAGTACTAAAATTGCATCCATTCCTTTCTCCAATAAAAGTAAACGTATTACCACTAGTTAAAAAATATCATTCTGAAAAAGCAATTGAAGTATATAAAAATCTTGTTAAATACTTTAATACTTCATATGATGAAAGTGGTTCTATTGGTAAAAGATATAGAAGAGCAGATGTAATTGGAACTCCTTTCTGTGTAACAATAGATGATGAAACTTTAAATAATAATACTGTTACAGTAAGACATAGAGACACAATGGAACAAGAAACAATTAAACTTGATGAACTTGTTGATTATGTAGAAAAAAGAATTAAATTTTAATTCTTTTTTTTATTGATAATAATAGTATTTTGTGTTAACATTATTTTAGAATAAGGAGTGTTATAAATGAATGATAATAATAATCAAAATTTATTTGTTCCAAATGATGACGGAAATATAGTGATGCAAAATTCTACACCAGATCCAGTTATGAGTCAACCAGTGATGAATGAACCACAAAGTGTAGTACAACCACAGGAACCTGTATTTTCACCAACACCTAGCGAAACACCTGCTCCAAATCCAATGGAACAAAATTCTTTTTTAAATCCTCAACCAATTGAAAACTCACAACCAATGAATGATCCAATACCTAGTTATAGTCAAAATATGACTGGCCAATCTGACCCAAATGGTACTAATGGATCAAATAATAAAATGGTTCTAATAATTGTTGGTGTTGTAGTTTTAATTGCTATAGGACTTATATTGTATTTTACTTTATTTAAAAAATCTGATGAAACAGAATATACTAGTTATGAAGATTATGAAAAAGAATTAGAAAAAACAAAAGAAAGAATTAATAACAATTTTGAAATTAAACAATATGATATTAATAATGGAATTTTAGTAGAACTAAATAATAAAAATAAAGAAATAGTAAATGCAGATATTAAAATTGAATTTTATGATGAAACGGGAAATCCAGTAGGTGTTGAGAATGGGTATATGTTTTATGTCCCAGGTCAAGGAAAAGGATATGAAAAAGTAAGTACATATGGTGTTAGTAAATATTCAACATACAAAGTAACAGCAAAACTAGATGACGCTTCATCATATACAAAAACATATAATGATAAAGTAAAAATTGTCTCAAATAACGCACAAGAATATGATTTGATTTTTCAAGTAAAAAATGAAGCTGATGTTAAATTGAAAAGTATAGAAGTAGGAGTAATGTTTTTAGGACAAAATAATACTATTCTAGATTTTGGAACAGCTAGTTTTACAGATTTAGCACCAGGGGAAACAACGACTGGAAAAGTAAGCATTCCTTATGATTATGATAAACATAAAAATATGAATTATGAAAAGGTTGAATTTAAAATATTAAGTGCAACAACTTCTATTGAATAGAAAATCCTAAAGGATTTTTTATTTAAAAATAAAAATTTATTGATACAAAATGGTTTATGTGATAAAATTAAATCGTAATACACTAAAGGAGGAAGATTATGGCATTTGATGCATTAAAAAAGTTTATTAATCCAGAAGATGATAATGATGAAGAATATGAAGAAGTAAGTGAATCTATTAAAAGTAGTAATAAAGAAACATATAAAAACAAAACAATATTAGTTGAACCTAGGGCTTTTTCAGAAGCACAACAAATTGCTGATTATTTAAAACAAAAAAATCAAGTTGTTGTTAACTTTAAAAGAGTAACTTCTGATGTGTCTAAAAGAATTCTAGATTTTTTAAATGGTATTATATATGCTATTGATGGAAAAATGGAAAAATTAGGTCCTGGAATTGTTCTATGTGCACCTAAGGGATTTGAAATTGAAGGTAATATTTCAGAAGAAGAAGGAAAGAAAAGTAAAAAGAGTGAAGATTTAGGAGAATGGTAATATAATATTTAATTGAGGTGGAGCATGAAAAAGTTTGATACAGTTTTTCGTGGTTATGATAAAAAGCAGGTACAAGCTTGTTTAGATGAAATTATCGCTAACTATGAAGTCTTGCTTAATAAAAGTAAGAAAACTGAAGAAGATAACAAAAAATTAGTTGAACAAATTGCCTATTATCAAAGAATAGAAGATACGATGAATAGAGCAATATATACTGCAGAAGCTGCTGGAGATCAAATCAAAAGTAGTGCTAGAAGAGAGGCAGAAAGTCTTATTACTGAAGCTAGACATAATGCTAATAGAATAATAAATGATGCATTATTAAAAGCTGAAAAAGCGCAAAATCATGCTGACCAATTAAGAAGAAATACCAATGTCCTAAAGAGAAGATTAAGACAAATTATTGAGAATCAATTAGAAGTAATTGAAGAAATAGATAATGTAGATTTTGAAAGAGTTGATGATAAATATTAACTCTTTTTATTTTAAATAAAATTTGTTAGAATATGGTTAGAGGTTGCATATGAAATACATACCATTAAATATTAAAACTGAGTATGATTTGTTAAATAGTCTTATCAAAATTGATGAGTTGATTTCATTTGCAAAAGATAATAATATCCCTGCAATTGGTATAACTGATTCAAATATGTTTGGTGCATATGATTTTATAAAAAAATGTGATTTAAATGATATAAAACCAATATTAGGAATTGAATATGAAGATATTATTGTTTATGCTAAGAATTACGATGGTTATGTTTCACTATGTAAGATAGTAAGTAAAAGAAATATAGATAGTATAACTATTAAAAATATAAAAGAATATGATGAAAATATTATAGTTGTATGTAATTATAAAGATTATGATAAATATAAAGATTTATTTACTTATGTATATATAAAATATTCTGATGAACAAGAAAGATTAAATGCTTCTATATTAACCGATAATATAGTTTATTTAGATTTGATACGATATTTTAAAAAAAGTGATAAAGAATATTTAAAGTATATTAAACTTATTGAATTAGGAAAAACAATAGATGATGATATTGAATTAGATGATACTTATTTTAAAGAAATAAATAATAAAGATTTTATAGAAGATACATATAAGTTTGCTAGTTTGGTAAACATTAAATTTAAAGATGTAACATACCATATTCCTATATATAAACCTAATTCTAAAGCATTCTTAAGAGCACTTGCTAAAAAAGGATTAGAGAAGAGATTAAATGGTAATGTAACAGATGAATATAAAGAAAGATTGATATATGAATTAAGTGTAATAGAAAAAATGAATTTTGTGGACTATTTTTTAATAGTTTATGATTTTATATTGTTTGCTAAGAAAAATGGAATATATGTTGGCCCTGGAAGAGGTAGTGGTGCTGGATCACTTGTTAATTATGCTTTAGGAATTATTAATATAGATCCATTAAAATATGATTTGTTATTTGAAAGATTTTTAAATCCCGATAGAATTACTATGCCCGATATTGATGTTGATTTTGATGCATTAAGAAGGGAAGAAATATTAGATTATGTAACTGATAAATATGGAGTAGATAATACTGCTAGAATAATATCGTTTAATACATTTGCACCTAAGCAAGCAATTAGAGATATATCTAAAGTATTAAATTATGAACAAACCATTATAGAAAGATTAACTAAAACAATTAAAACAGAAAAGAATTTTATAGAACTAAAAGAAAATAATGATTTTATGAATATTGTTAAGAGAAGTAAAAGTATTAAAGATTTAGTTAATATATGCCATAAAATATGTGGACTAAAAAAGAATACATCTATAACAGCTGCTGGTGTAGTTATTAGTGATATAAGACTTGATGAATTAATGCCTTTATATAAGAATAATAATAAAGTTTTAACTGGATATTCATTAGATTTTATTGAATCATTGGGCTTATTAAAAATGGATTTTTTATCATTAACTAATTTAACCACTTTATCTAGCATAATTAATGATATAAAAAAAGATGGTATTGATTTTGATATTAATAATATAGATTTAAATGATAAAAACACTTTAGATTTATTTAAAAATGTTTATACGACAGGTATATTTCAATTTGAAAGTATGGGTATGAAAAACTTTTTAAAAACATTTAAAGTTGATAGTTTTAATGCATTAATAGATTCACTTGCTTTATTTAGACCAGGGCCAAGAGATCAAATACCTGAATATATTGCAAGAAAAAATGGTAAGAAATTTACTTATGAATTAGATGCATTAGAACCAATATTAAAAAGCACCTATGGAGTAGTAATATATCAAGAGCAGGTATTAAACATTTTAAGAACTATAGGAGGATACTCTTATAGTGAAGCAGATGTCATTAGAAGAGCGATGTCTAAAAAGAAATTATCTGTTATTGAAAATGAAAAAGAAAAATTTATTAATGGCGTATTAAAACATGGTGGAAATGAAAAAATTGCTTATGAATTATATGATACTATTGTAAAATTTTCCGGATATGGATTTAATAAATCACACTCTGTAGTTTATTCATTAATTGCATTTCAAATGGCATATTTAAAAATAAATTATACTAAATATTTTATGAGAAATATTCTTAATATGAATAAATCGAGTGAATCATTAAAAGAATATATAAATGAATCTAAAATATTAGGTATTGATTTTGATAATATTAGTATTAATGAATCTAGTCATGAATTTATTATTAAAGATAATAAATTAGTTTTTCCATTCACTATTATTAAGTCAATAGCTTATATTGTTAGTGAAGAAATAGAAAAAGAAAGAGAAAAAGGAAAATTTTCATCATTCTATGATTTTATGATTAGATGTTATGGAAAAACAGTTAATAAAAAAATTGCTATTTCATTAATTGAATGTGGTGCGTTTGATGAATTCAATATTAATAAAAAACAAATGGTTTTAAATATTGATGAAGTATTAAACTATGTTTCATTATGTAAAGATTTGAATATGACTTTAGATACAACTCCCGAATTTAAAAAAATAGATGATTATAGTGATAAAGAACTAATTGATAATGAAATTAAAAATTATGGATTCTATTTGTCACATCATCCAGTTACAAAATATGATAGAAGTGGATTTATT
Organism: Bacilli bacterium; assembly: GCA_017544525.1. The sequence continues at coordinate 12,909 of JAFYEA010000011.1, forward strand.
GCTCTTGATAAATATAAGAACTATTTTAACAAAACTATTAGTGCTTTATTATATTTAGAAAGCATTAAAACAATAAAAAACAAGAACAATGAAAGAATGTCATTTGTTAAATTAAGTGATGAATATGATACTATTGAAGGTGTTATATTTTCTAAAGAATTAAATAAAATAGGAGAAATAGAAAAAAATAATATATATAAAATAAATGGTAAGGTAGAAAGAAGGAATAATACATATCAAATTATTATTTATAATATGGTTAAGTATTAATTGAATTAAAGCATAAAAAATGTTATATTTATATAAGAATAGGTGGTTATATGAAAGATGCTTTGGAATATGGATCATACACTTCATCTGTTAGTAAAAAGATAAAAGAAAATGTACTAAAAGTAAATGATCTTAAAGATAAATATAGCAGTATAAGTGATGAAGAATTTATTAATATTACTAACGATTTTAGAAATAGACTTAGAAATGGTGAAACTATAGAAGATATAATGGTTGAGGCATTAGCTGTGGCAAGAGAGGCAACAAAAAGAGCATTAGGAAAAACTCCTTATGATGTTCAAATAGAAGCCGCTATGGCAATGTTAGGAGAAGTAATTGGAACAAAAGAAGATGACGGAGAATATACATTTGTTAGAGAAAAAGTAATTGCCGAAATGAAAACTGGTGAAGGAAAAACACTAGTTCAAATATTAATCGCTTATTTAAATTTATTAGAAGCAACAGTAGATGAAGATAAAAGTAAATGGAAAAGTGTTCATATAATGACTGCGAATGATGCTCTTGCTGAAAGAGATGCTAAAAGTAATGGAAAAGTGTTTGAATTACTTGGTTTTTCATGCTCTTTTGTTGGAGAAAGAAAAGCACTTAAATCACAGCAAGAAGTTGAAAAAAATAAAAAAGAAAAACAAAGGGCATATTCATGTGACGTTGTTTATGCAACAGCAACTACTATTGCATTTGATTATTTGGATAGTAATATGGTTTTTGATCCAAAAGATAGATTTATTAATAAAGAATTCGGATTTGCTATTGTTGATGAGGCGGATGATATTCTTTTAGATAAAGCATCTACACCTTTGATTATTAGTGGTCCCCCTGATGAAGAAGACGAAGAATATAAAGATGAATTAGATAAAAATGCATTAATACAAAGAAAACTGTTATTATGGGCAACTGATGCATTGGAATCAGGAACTATATCAGTTAAAGTCTTTAATAAAAAAAGCGATGATAAAAATACCTTTTTTGATGAAGATTTTGCATATTTTAGAGATGTGCAAGAAGTTGAATATACTAGTGATTATGATAGGATAATTAAAATTTTATCGTATGCTAAAAAAAGATTAATTAAAAATGAATTAAAAAAACCTGTAGAAGAACAAGATAAAAGTTTTATCGAATTTTTACAGAATAATGACGAAACATTTGTTGATACTCAAATGTTATTTGCTTTACAAACTTGCATGATTGCTAAATATTCAATATTAAAAGATGTTAATTATACATTATCAATAAAAAATGGAGTTGGTGAAATTGTCTTAATAGACTCTAATACAGGAAGAGAACTTGAAAAGACTAAGTATACTAAAGAATTACAAGAAGCAATTGAAGTAAAAGAAATATATAAAATGAACAATCATGAATATGGAGATATTAAGGGAATTAGACTAAGTAATCCAACAGATACAAAAGCTAAATGTACTTATCCATCATTTTTAAGTATATATAAAGGTAATGTTTGTGGTATGACAGGAACAAGTGATGAAGAAGAGTTTAAATCATTATATGGATTTAAAACATATTATGTTCCTACAAGGTTACCATGCGTTAGAAAAGATACTGAAAATGAATATTATTTAAATGAAGATTCAAAATTAGATTCTATTATTGAGATAGTAAAACAATGTATGATAACTGGTCAACCTGTATTAATAGGAACTACAAGTGAAATAGAAAGTATTAAGATATCTGAAAGATTAAAAGCATTACACATTAGACATCAATTATTAAATATAAATAATGCTCATATAGAAAATGATATTATTTCTAATGCTGGTTTAATGGGTTCTATTACAGTAGCAACTAATATGGCTGGTCGTGGTACAGATATTCCTTTAGGACCAGGTGTTAAAGAAATTGGTGGTTTATATGTAATTGGTACAACTAGAAATAAAAGTAAAAGAATTGATAGACAATTAAGAGGTAGATCCGGTAGGCAAGGAGATCCCGGAGTATCTAAATATTTTTGCTCTTTAGATGATGAAATAGTCGCAACTCATATCAAAAAAGATTTATTAGTTAGATTTAAAAAATACATATCTGATAAAGCAGGAAGAATTGTTAATAAAAGAATAATAAAAGAGATAAATAGAGCTTTATCTAACAGAGAAAGTTTGGATAAAGCTAATAGAAGACAATTGGAAGAATTAAATAAAAGTTATAATATGCAAAGAAACGCTTTATATGATAGTAGAAGAAAAATATTAGAATTAAGTGATGAAGAATTAATTGATTTAATAAGAAAATATATTGACAAATATATTGAAATAATAGTTGAAAGAGCAAGAGATGATTCTAAAATAAGCTTAGGACATTTAATTGATATTGATTCTTTACAAACTAAAAACAAAAAGGATTATAAAAAGAATCTTAAAGATGCATTAAACAAAAAATTTGATGAAATATTAAGATCAGTTAATAAAGAAAAATATTTAAAAGATTTAAAAAAGCGTATTTTAAAAACTATTGATAGAAATTGGCACGATTATATGGAAGAATTAGAATATGATCAACCAACATCATCTGTTTCTCAAGAAAGTTTACCTGATTATAATTATAGAATGGCAAAGAAATTTATGGAAGAATTAGCGCCCAGTATAATGGAAAATGCTATTCATTATGCTTTGTTTCCAAATAATAGTTTTTTTGCTTCAAAGCAAGAAGTTGCTGAAAATAATGAAATGGTTTTATAATCATTTCTTTTTTTATGTCATATTATTCTTATATTTACATAAATATTAGTAAATGTGAAAGAAGGTTAATATGGATAAAACTAAAATATTAAAAAGTTTAGATAAGAAATCAAATGGTGAAATATATTTGGGAGTTGTTGGAGCAGTTAGAACTGGTAAAAGTACATTTATTAAAAAGTGTATTGAAACTTTAATATTACCAAATTTAGAAGATGAAAATGAGAAAAAAAGATGTTTAGATGAAATACCACAAACATCAGGTGGTAAAACAATTATGACTATTGAACCAAAATTTGTACCTAGTAGTGGAGCAAATATAAATGTTGAAGGTTTAAAAACAAATATAAAATTAGTGGATTGTGTTGGTTTTATTACTCCAGAAGCTCAAGGATATATGGATGATTTGGGTAATCCTAGAATGGTAAAAACACCATGGTTTACTGAAGAATTACCATTTATGGAAGCCGCAGAAATAGGAACTGAAAAAGTAATAAAAGATCATGCCACTATTGGAATAGTAGTTACAACTGATGGGTCAATAGGTGAACTATCCAGAACAAATTATGTTACTGCGGAAGAAAAGGTTATTAATGAATTAAAAACTATTAATAAACCATTTATTGTAATAATGAATAGTACTCATCCTAATAATAGTGAAACAATAAATTTAGTAAATAATATGAAAGAGAAATATAATATTCCAGTTATTCCAATAAGTATAGAGGATATGACTGAAAATGATTTAATTAATGTATTAAAAGAAGCATTATATGAATTTCCTGTTGATCATGTTGAATTTAACATACCTGATTGGGTAGGCGTATTAAATAATACTCATCCATTAAAGCAAACTTTTATAAACAAAATGAAAGAATCCATTGTTAATGTTGATAAATTAAGAGATGCTGAAAATATTAATATAAATCTTGAGGATAGTGAAGAAATAACAAAGGCATATATTTCATCACTTGATACTGATAATAGTGAAGTAACTATCACTTTAGAAGCTAATGAAGAATTATATAATGAAATATTAAAAGATTTAGTGGGTCAAAGTATTAATTCTAGAGGGGATTTACTAAAAGTATTTATTGATTTAAATGAAGGAAGAAATGTATATGATTCTATTAAAGATGCATTAAAACAAGTTTATCAAACTGGATATGGTATAGTCTTACCTCAAACTAAAGATATGCAATTAGAAAAACCAGAGATTATAAAACAAGGTAATAGATATGGAATAAAACTAAAAGCAAAAGCATCAAGTATTCATTTAATAAAAGTAGATGTTGAAAGTAGTTTTGAACCTATTATAGGTAGTGAACTTCAAAGTAAAGAATTAATAAATGTATTAATGAGTGAAAAAGATAATCCAGATAAAATATGGCAAAGTGAAATATTTGGAAGAAGTTTAGAAAAAATAATACAAGAAAGTATACAGGCAAAATTATCTCTTTTACCAGATTCATCAAAATATAAATTGTCTCAAACTATTACTAAAATGGTAAATAAAGGAAGTAATAATTTAATAGCAATAGTCTTATAAAAGACTATTTTTATTTTAAAAAGAAGTGTTTTTAATATAAATGTATTATTTAATTTATATGGAGGTAATAATGTATAAGTATTATAAAGCATATAAAATGGGATTTAATAAGGGTTTAAATGATGCTATTAGATATAATAAAAAGAAAAGATTTAAAGTTGTTAATGATAAAGAATTACTATCAAAATTATATGATATAGGTTATATAGAAGGATATAGTAAATATATGAATTATAGTGCTTTTAATTCTAAAAAAAATATTGTATAATTTATATATAATATGGAGGCTTAGAATGAAAAAAGGGTTTACATTAATGGAACTATTAGTTGTAATAGCGATAATAGCTGTTGTTAGCATTGCTTCAACTGTTTCATTTAGTAATATAGATGATGCGACTAATACAAAAGAATTAGAAAATAAATATATTGAAATACAAAGAGCAGCAAGTTTATATATGGATTTGCATTCTGATAGATTAACAGATTTTGTGAAAGATAATCATGCATATATTCCTTTATCTATTTTAGAGCAAGAAGGATATTTAACTGAGGATTTATCAGATCCCACAGGTGGAGATGATATTAGTAAGAATTATTCAGTTAAAGTTGTAATAGGAGATGATTTAGAGTCTGTTGAAACTTGTATTGTTAGTGTTAAAAAAGAAGGGGATGTTTGTATTGCTAATAAGTTTGGTAAAAAGGTAGACTGTTGTAGCATTAGTTCTACATCACTAGCAGATTCGGAAGATGATTATATTTATGAAGAAACAGAACAACCACCAGTTATAGATGATACACATACTGGTATAACTAAATTTGATAAAGGAAGAGTTGTTAATTCTAAGATAAAATCTTTAGTTGCTGGAAGAAATATTCATTATAATACAAATGATAATAGTGTTACTGGATTTAAATATGCTTCTTCAAAACCATCTGGATTTCAAGAAAGCGAAAATAATACTGTTTCCCCTTTAGATGAGAGTTATGATGGTGAAGATATTTATATTTGGTATGATAATGGAACCATTTACTTTTATAGTGCAGCTAAAAATATATATCTTAATGCTGATGGATATTCTATGTTTTGTAGATTTAATGCATTAAAAGATATTTCAGGTTTATCACATGTTAAAGCAGATAATGTTGAATCATTACAAAATTTCTTTATTAGTGATTATAGTTTAGAAGATTTATCTCCTTTAAAAGATTGGAACGTCTCTAAAGTTAAATCATTAAGAAGTTTTATTAATATTGATGATACTGATATTGAAAGTACTCGTAAAGCAGGTTCTATCAAAACTTTAGAACCACTTTCAAAATGGAATGTTAAAAGTGTTATTGATATGAAATACGCTTTTCAAGATCAACCTAAGTTAAAGAATTTGAAAGGACTTGAAAATTGGAAAACAGATAGTTTAGTATATTTAGACGGTGCTTTTGCGATGAGTAGTAAAAGTCATAGTGTAGGTAAAAAATCAAGTCTTACAGATATTAGTGCATTAAAAGATTGGAATGTATCGAATGTTAAAAAATTATATTATACATTTTGCCGTACTAAATTAACTTCCTTGAATGGTCTTCAAAAATGGAATGTTGAAAATGTAGAAAGTATGAGTAGCGTATTCTATGATGATTATTATTTAACAAATATTAGTGCATTAAGTAATTGGAGACCAATAAAGACTACAAATATGACACATATGTTTGGCAATAACGTTAGTTTATCTGATATATCTGCTCTTCAAAATTGGAATGTTAAAGCTGTTAAAAACTTTAAAGGTATGTTTAATACTGATAATGAGACAATTCATGAATTAAAAAAAGCAGGAAGCATTAAAAGTTTTGCACCTCTTGCTAATTGGGAACCTCAAAGTGCAGAAGACTTATACATAATGTTTCAAGATCAAATTAAAGCAAATGATTATTCTTTACTTAATTCTTGGAAACCATATTTAACACATGTTACTAATGCTGGCAATGTTTTTGGAATTTCTACAGCGGCAGTAAATGATGGTTTTGCTTGTTCTAATCAACTAGCTGAATTAAGAAACACATTAGATTGGCCTACAAGTGTAACTAGTATGTCAAACTTCTATAATGATATAGATAGATGTAGTAGCAATTAAGAGTTTTAAAAACTCTTTTTTATTTGAAATATTTGTAGTATAATATGAATGATTTTGTAAACATTATTAGTGAGGTGCATTATGGATAAAATTATTATTAAAAATGCAAGAGAAAACAATTTAAAAGGAATTGATTTAGAATTACCTAAAAATAAATTAATTGTTATGACTGGTGTATCAGGAAGTGGTAAAAGTAGTCTTGCTTTTGACACTATTTATGCTGAAGGTCAAAGAAGATACGTTGAAAGTCTAAGTGCATATGCAAGACAATTTTTAGGCAATATGAATAAACCAGAGGTTGATTCTATTGAAGGACTAAGTCCAAGTATCTCAATTGATCAAAAATCAACTAACAAAAATCCAAGAAGTACAGTCGGAACTATTACTGAAATATATGATTATTTAAGACTTTTATATGCTCGTATTGGAGTTCCTTATTGTCCTAATCATAATACACCTGTTACTACTCAAAGTATTGAAGAAATGACTAATAAAGTACTTGAATTAGAGCTTGGTACTAAAATAGAAATTATGTCTCCAATAGTACATGGAGAAAAAGGGACACATAAAGATTTACTAGAAGATTTAAGAAAAGATGGATTTGTAAGAGTAAAAATAGATAATGAAATATATGATTTAAATGATGACATTGCATTAGAAAAAAACAAAAAACATAATATTCATGTAATAATTGATAGATTAGTTATAAAAGAAGATTCTAGAAGTAGAGTTTTTGAAAGTATTGAAACTGCTACTAAACTTGCTAATGGTAAAGTAGTTATAAATATATTGGGTGAAAAAGAATTAATATTTAGCGAAAATTATGCATGTCCTTTATGTGACTTTAGTATACCAGAACTTGAACCAAGATTATTTTCATTTAATAGTCCTTTCGGTGCGTGTCCTGATTGTAAAGGATTAGGAGTAAAAAAACATATTGATGAAGATATATTAATTCCTGATAAAACTAAATCTATTATGGATGGAGCTGTGGTATCTTTTCAAAGTGGTGAAACATTAAATATATATTATAAAAAATTAAATTTAGTAGCTAAGCATTATAATATTGATCTATATAAACCAGTTAAGGATTTAACAAGAGAAGAATTAGATATTATATTATATGGATCTCCTGATAGATTAGATTTAACACTTACTACAAGAAGTGGAAGTACACTTAAAAGTTATGATTATTTTGAAGGTATTATTTCTAATTTAGAAAGAAGATATATGGAAACTGTTAGTCCATCTATTAGAGAATGGATAGAAAGATATATGACAGATTTACCATGTCAAACATGTAATGGAAAAAGACTTAAAGATGAAGCATTAAGTGTCAAAATTGGTGGTAAAAATATTATTGAAGTATCTAATCTTAGTATTAGAAATCTAATTGAATTTTTTAATAAGTTAAAATTAAATAATGAACAAAATGAAATATCATTTCTAATTATTAAAGAAATTAAAGAAAGACTTAATTTTTTAAAAAATGTAGGATTAGATTATTTAACATTATCACGTGAAGCAGCCACACTATCAGGTGGAGAAGCCCAAAGAATTAGACTTGCTACTCAAATAGGAAGTAGATTATCAGGAATATTATATGTCTTAGATGAACCTAGTATTGGACTTCATCAGAGAGATAATAATAGATTAATTAATTCATTGAAAGAAATGAGAGATTTAGGTAATACATTAATAGTAGTAGAGCATGATACTGATACAATGATGAATGCTGATTATATTGTCGATATTGGACCTAAAGCAGGAGAAGAAGGTGGATACTTAGTATGCGCTGGAACTCAAGATGAAATAATGAAATGCGAAAAATCTATTACTGGAAAATATTTGAGTGGTAAAGAAAAGATAGATGTACCTAATAAAAGAAGAAAAGGTAACGGAAAATGTATTAAATTAACTGGATGCCAGGCTAATAATTTAAAAAATATAAGTGTTGAATTTCCTTTAGGCAAATTTATTTGTGTTACAGGTGTTTCTGGTAGTGGTAAGAGTACACTTGTTAATGAAATATTAGGTAAAATATTATCTAACTCAATTAATAAATCAAAAGAAAAACCAGGTAAATATAAAACTGTTAAAGGACTTGAATATGTAGATAAACTTGTTAATATAACTCAAGATCCAATTGGAAGAACACCAAGAAGTAATCCTGCTACATACACAGGTGTGTTTGATAGCATTAGAGATGTTTTTGCAGAAACTCGTGAATCAAAAATTCGAGGTTATGATAAAAGTAGATTTAGTTTTAATGTAAAAGGTGGTAGATGTGAAGCTTGCTCAGGTGATGGAGTTAAGAAGATTGAAATGCATTTTTTACCTGATGTATATGTGCCATGTGATGTATGTAATGCAACTAGATACAATAAAGAAACATTAAAAGTTAAATTCAAAGGCTTAAATATAGCAGAAGTACTTGATTTAAGAGTAAGTGAAGCATTGAAAGTGTTTGAAAATGTACCTAAAGTATATAAAACATTAAAAATAATGGAAGAAGTAGGACTTGGTTATGTTAAATTAGGGCAAAATGCAGTCACCTTATCAGGTGGTGAAGCATCAAGAGTAAAACTTGCTAAAGAATTACAAAAGAAACCTACTGGTAAAAGTATATTTATTCTTGATGAACCTTCTACTGGATTGCATCAGGATGATATTAAAAGATTATTAATTATATTAAACAGAATAGTTGATAATGGTGATACAGTAATTGTTATTGAACACAATTTAGATATTATTAAAGTGGCTGATTATATTATTGATTTAGGGCCTGAAGGTGGAGATTTTGGTGGATGTGTTGTTGCAACAGGAACTCCAGAAGAAGTTGCTAATAATAGAGAATCATTTACTGGAATGTATCTTAAAGAAATGTTGAAATAAAAGTAACTATTTGTTATTATTATGTGGGGTGTTTATATTATGGATTATGAAAAATTGTATTTTTTAAGAAAGCATACTTTATTAAATCCAATTGATTTTATAAAGATAAGTAGAATGAAAGCTCAAGCTGAGAAGACACAAATTCTAATTAACAAATTAGAGAATTGTCAAATCGGAGTAGATTTTAGAGAAGCAGATGAATATGAATATAATGCTAGGTTTAAAGTTTGGATGCATAATTTAATCTATTTATGGTCTAAGCATTCAGAAGGATTAGATTTATATGATTTTGCTAATCTAGCGATTGATCAAAATTTAAAAAAAGAAAAAGAGGAGTTAAACAATGGAAGCATTAGACAAAGAATTAAGTAATTTTGAAGAAATAATAAAGAATTTATCAATTAAATCAAGTGATTTATTAATAAAAGTATTACTTGCATTAGTTGTAATGATAATTGGATATAGAATTATCAGTGTACTAGAAAGAAGACTTAAAAAGCCACATAAATTTAGCAAATTAGATGCAAGTGTTAAAAGTTTTATAATTAGTTTTGTAACAATAGCATTAAAAGTATTATTAATGATAATTGTTTTATCAATAGTTGGTGTTCCAATGGCATCATTAGTTACTATAGTTGGTTCTTGTGCTGTTGCTATAGGTTTGGCACTTCAAGGTGGCTTATCTAACATAGCTGGTGGTTTAATGATTCTTATGTTTAAACCATTTAAAGTTGGAGATTTTATTAGTTCTAATGGTATGGATGGAACGGTTAAAAGTATTACAATGTTTTATACAACACTTGTAACTATTGATAATAAAGTAATTCAATTACCAAATGGTGGTTTATCTAATTCAAATATAATTAATTATTCTGCTAATGAAAAAAGAAGAGTTGATATTAATATGTCAGTTTCTTATAGCAGTGATATAGATAAAGTTAAGAAAGTTATTAATGGTGTTATTAATAAACATAAATTAATACTAGAAGATGAAGAAAAATTTGTAAGACTTACTAAACACGATGAAAGCGCTTTAATATTCACATTAAGAGTATGGGTTTTAACAAAAGATTATTGGACTGTATATTTTGACTTATTAGAAGATATAAAGAAAGAGTTTGATAAGAATGGAATAGAAATACCATTTAATCAATTAGATGTTCATATGAAATAAGTATAGTTTACTCTATACTTTTTTTATTGTATAATTAATTATGATAGGAGAGTTTAAAATGGAAGAAAAAAGTATAATTAATATGTTAAATAATAAAAATTTTACTTTTGAAGATATATATGAATCAATTAGAGATAATGAAGAGGAAATAATTAATAGCAATAATGCTACTTTGTATGCTTCCTTAGTAAATATAATGTTTTTGGCAAATAAGTATTCTAGATTAAAGAATAGAACTAATGTTGTTCATAAAGTAGAAAGAGGAGTAACAAATGTTTTAAAAGCAATAAGACCAGTTTTTGTTCCTTCTTTCGATAACGAAGGTGCAACTCTTTTTGATTTGCTTTATTTAGGAGTTCTTCCTATTTTTGCCGTTTCTGCTTTATTCAAACTAATTAACGCAGTTGATGATAGTACTATGGAACAAATTATTAGTGCTAGCACTTCCAATTGGATACATATTGGTACCGGAGCGTATGTTTTCTTGTTTAATCTATGTCATATTCCTAATTATGAACCGGATTTTTCGGATAAGACAGGATATAGTTATGACAATTATTTTATAGAAATATATAAATATATTATTGGTTTATTAAATAAGATAATAGAAAAAGATGATTGTCCAGATGAATTCTTGTTTTATATAACAACAATTAATAATTATGAAACAATTTTTAGTGATAAAGCAGTAGCAAGAGTAAGAGATTGTGTTTTTAGATTAAATAACCAAAAATCTAAATTTAAATCAAAAGAAAGTAATTCTAATTATATAAGATTATTATTTAAAGTTTTTGATTTTAATGCAGAACCTAATAAGCCAAGTACAAATGTTGGAATTGATTTTATTAAAAAAATTGACATTTTAGAAACCGATGAAATGGTATGCCCTATTATTGTTCCAACTGCTGATGAAGTTATTAATATATTAAATAATAAAAAGATAAATGAAATAGAATATGGTGAATTTCCTTATGGTTCATTAACTGATATTCAAGTTGCGGTTTTAAATAAAGCATTTAAGTTAAAACTATTAAATAAAACAAATAAAATGTTTAGAATTATAGGACCTAATGGTAAGATAATGTCTTACCCAGTATATGAATTTTATGGTAAAAAGTTTTTAAAAATGAAAGGTGAATGGATAGAAGTTTTACCTATAAAATGGACTGTTAACAAAGAATTAGGGTGTTTAGTTTTTAAGGAAATGAAATTGCCCAAAGTATTAATGTCTAAATTAAATTTAGAAAGTAATTTAAGGAGTTATTTAAAAAATATATTTTTAAAAGATATTGAAATAAAAGAAAGCACATCTTTTGAAGATGAAGTGTTAAAAACAGAAATACAAACCATAAGTGGCAGAGTAAAAGCAATAGATGATGCTAGAGAATTAGAATTACAAGAAAATAGAAGAAAAGAAGAAATTAAATTATTAAGAGAACATCTTTTGAAACAGTTAGTTGAAATAGATAGAATGAGTAAAGAAATAGCTCAAACAGTTTCTAGACTTAATAAATTAACTGCTAAAGATAATTCTTTGCTTGTTAATTCTGGAGCTATTCATATTTCAAGAGTTGTAGGTGTCTCTAGAGAAATATTAATGGATAAAGTTGGAGATCACTATGAAATATGGCCAAAGTTTTTACCATATTTAAAATGGATAGACTTATCATTAATGCCGACTGATAAACTTAAAGCAAGTAATATAGATTTTAGAGGTACTAATATTAGTGCAAATCCGCAACAGGTATATGAAAAAGATTTGAGTGGTTCTGCTTTTGATGATGAAAATTTATTTGGGGATTTTAGGGATGTTAAATTATGTGGAAGTGATATAAGTAGAGAGTCATTTCCTATTAATGTTGAATTGGCGATAACTGATGACAAAACTAAATTACCTCAATTGCAAGTAGAAAGAGGAATATAATAAAACTGTTCATATTTAGTATATGAACTTTTTGTTTGTATAAATATTTATTTTATGATAAAATTTATATAGTAATAATAGGTGAATAGAAATGGAAGAGCTAATTATTGATGTTAGAAATTCAGTATCAAAACTAGTTGATTTATCTAAACAAAAATATGTTGATGAAAAAACTGAATTAAATAGAATTACATATGAAACACAAAATAAAATCTATAACGAACTAAAAAAGATAGAATCATTAGGTCAAATGGTTAGATTTTCTAATGCATTAATTGCTTTATCTAACAGATTACAAAAAGAATATTTACAAGAAAAAACAAAATTTGAAAGAGAAAAAGATGAATCAATAAGAAATAAATTGTATTCTAAAATATTAATTCAAGTATATATGATTAATGCATATAACGAAACTATTAAATTAATTAATAATCACTTGAATAAATATTATGGAAATAATAAAAGCGCTGAAGCACCTAAAATAAATAATTCTAAAGAGATAATAGACCTATTAATTAAACAAAAATCATTAGATCCTAGTAGTAAAGAAGCACAAGAATTAGAGATTACTATTTATAATAAAAGAGTTGAAAGACAAGTTCAAATAGAAAGCCTTATTTCTTCTAAAGCGGGAAAGTATATTTTTGAAATAGAAAGTTTGGAATTAAGATGTTCGTTGTTAAAAAATATAAAAGATATAGATGGCGAATATAAGCCAGATAAATATATTGATTTATTTGAAGAAAATATAAAAATTATAAATGAATATGAATTTAAAAAAGAAAAAACTAATGATGATGTTTTATCTTATAATCAAGCAATTAGGAATGTTAAAAACTTATTATTGTCATTAGGACTAGCAGAATCATTTGTTAATGAATTTATAATGGATTTAATAAAATTTAATCTAAGTGGTGATTATCATGAATTTGAACTACATAATGGATTAGGTTATTCAAGAAAGAATTATATTTCTAAGATTAATGAAATAAAAGAAAAAATTAATAGTATTAAAGGAAATGTTATTAGAAAAGGCAAGATTAAAGTTTCTAATAGATTAGAAACTTATGATGAATTAATTAAACAAATTAATAATACATATGAAGATATTAATAAAGAATATGTTGAATCATTAGGAGGAATAAGTGTACATAGATAATCAAATAAAAAAACAAATTGCAGTTATATCAGTATCTGTTATAGTTATTCTTATACTTTTTACAGGAGTAACATATGCTTACTTTAAATCAACTAGTAAAGGTGAAGATGATACTATAAGTGTAGGGGACTTACAGATATCTTTTTGTGTTGATGAAAATTGTAATAAAAGTTATGAAAATTTTGGTCAAATAATTGGTACTAAAATGGTTGATGGTAAAAGTGTAATAGAAGGTATATATCCTTATTCTAATGATAATGAGGCATTAAATACAAATCCATATATTTTTAACATAAAAAACACTGGTACTTTAAAATCGTTTGTAACAATAAAGTTAAAAGAAGATAAGGATTATAGAATTGATGGTTTAACAAGTGTTACTGATAAATATTCCAATAATTTAAAAATAGGTATTTCTATATGTGATAATAATATTGATAGAAATAATGTTATTATTCAAAAGTATTCTGAATTAAATGACGGAATATTACTTGAAGATCAAGTATTATTAAAAGATGAAGGACAAACTTATTGTTTATGGACATGGTTAGATGAAAAAACACCTAATGAAGCTCAAAATACGTATTTTGTGGCTAATCTTGATTTTAAAGTAGAGTATAGACCTAATTAATAAAAAAAAGGAGTTAATATGAAAGAAAAAGCATTTGAAGGTTTTATAGATTATTTAAAGGAAAATAAATTATATGATTTATTCTTTTCAAATTTAACTTGGAGTTACAAACAATCAAATATAAGTTCTAAAGCTATATTTGATCCTGTAGAACCAGAAGATTATGTAACCAGTTTAAATATACAATATAGAGATAAAATAATAGCAATTTACTACTATTCAAAATTATTTAATGATATTGAATACTTAACAAAGCAAAAATTTACTCCCGAATTATTAAAAGAAATTATTAAAGATAGACCTGATTTGTTGGATAGATTGTATAATGTGGGTTTGAAATTAGTAGAAGAAGATAAAAAGGCCAGAGATACAATAGTTAATTCGGCAAATCCAAATATTTCTTATGAGACAATTATAAAAATCTTAAAAGAAGTTAAAGAATATAATGGAGTAGCACTTGAAAATCTTTCTAAAAATCCTAAGTGTCAATCTAAAGAGTTAGAAGCAGTAATTGAAAAAACATCTAAGATATATGAAAATAGTTTAAGACAACTTTCAATTATTTATAATGTTATTATGCATCCTAATTGTCCTAAAGATAAAATAGGTGATTATTTTTTAAAATATGTTGAAGGTATTCCATTTCGTCGCGCTAAAGATTATATTGATAAATTACTTGATATAATAGATAAAATGTATGAAGTTGTAAATGAACCAAATTGTCCTTTAGAAACATTAAGAATTCTTTCTAGATTAGGTGGTCCTGGAAATGGCAGTGTTGTATTTTTTGGCGATACTAGACCTTATGGTGCCGAACGTTTTGAAAATATAGAAAGAAAAATTGGTAGAATTGCTAGAAGACGTTATAATGAAAATATTAAGAATAAAAAAACCAAATTTAAAAAGAGCGCTTACCCTGAAAAACAGTTAGATATAAGCAAAAAGATATCTCAAGATCATTATCAAAGAACTTTAGATATAAGTAAAAATATATCTCAAGATCATTATCAAAGAACTTTAGATATAAGTAAAAATATATCTCAAGATCATTATCAAAGAACTTTAGATATAAGTAAAAATATATCTCAAGATCATTATCAAAGAACTGTAGATTTAGAAGAAGAAAGAATGAGAAGAGATCAAGAATTACAGGTAGCTAAGTTTAAAAATGCAAATAAAAAAATAGTAAGAGAATATAGTAGAAGAATCAAAGTAGATGAAAAGGAATTAATTGTTGAAGTATATGGACATAAAGAATTTAATCCTAAATATTTAAGTATGCTTAAATCTATAGATTTAAGTGAAATATCTTCTAAAGATTTAAAAGTAAGTGGTATAGATTTAAGAGGAACTAATATTGTTATTGATCCTCAGTTAATATTTATGAGAGATTTAAGTAATTCTGCATGTAATGCTGAAAACTTAGTCACTTATCCAATATTTCAAGGAGTTAATTTATGTGGAAGTGATTTAAGTAATGTTAAAGATTTAATAGGTGTATCTTCTGCTTTTGTAGATGAGAACACTAAACTTCCAGATACTTATGCTATTATGGTGGGTACATATAAAGAAAGATAATAATAGATTGTGTGGTGAATTAAATGAGTAAATGTCCTGCATGTGGAGCAGAACTAGCATACAATATAAAAGATGAAAAAGTTTTTTGTGAATATTGCAAGTCTACTTTTGATCCAAAAGAATTAGAATTAGGTGAAAAGTACTCAAAGAATGTAGAAACTTTTGAAGGAAAAGGTTATAGTTGCCGTCAGTGTGGGGCTACTCTTTTAACATTTGATGAAACTGCTATTACTTTTTGTAGTTATTGTGGATCACAAGCAGTAATAGAAGCTAATATGGTTAAAATTAATAAACCAGATTATGTTATTCCTTTTAAAAAGACAAAAGAAGAATGTATTAATGAATATAAGAAAGTAATTAAAAATGCTTTGTTTGTTCCAAATTATATGAAAGATGCTGTTACTGTAGAAAAATTTAGAGGCATTTATATGCCTTATGCAGTATTTAAAACATCTTTTCATGGTTTAAGTAGTAATACAGGTAAAAAATATAGTCATAGATTAGGAGATTATGTATATTACAACTTATATGATATAAAGGCACAAGTTGATGCTGAATTTGATGGAATATCATATGATGTATTATCCAAATTTTATGATGAATATAGTGGTGGTATTCCATTTGATTATAATGGAGCAGAACCATTTAATAAGAATTATTTATTAGGTTTTTATGCAGATACTAAAGATGTTGAAGCTGACATATATGACGATAATGTTGAAGACATCACTACAGATGCTTCTTCTAGTCAATTATCAAAAAGAAGAGAATTTTCAAAATATGGATGTACAAATCCTAAGGTTAAATTAAGAGTAACAGATAGAAAAATGGGAATGTTTCCTGTATATTTTTTAGCAATAAGAGATAAGGAAAATAAAATACATTATGCTGTTGTTAATGGTCAAACAGGTAAAGTAGCAGCAGATCTTCCAATAGATTTTAAAAAGTATATAATAGGTACATTATTATTATCTTTAATCTTTATTATTATATTAAATATGGGAAGTGTAATATTACCTAAAACCGTTCTTATATTTTCTTTGATTGCTTCTATTATGGGTATGATAATATCAAATAGTCAATTAAATAAAATATTTATTAGAGATAAAAAATTAGATGATGAAGGTTATGTTTCTGTTAATGGTACTAATGAAGAAGTAGATACAAAAAATAAGTTTGTATATTACGTAAATGGTGTTAAAAAATATAAATACAAAATGCCATTTAAAGAAAAGAAGAAATATTTATTTAAATATCTAATCCCATTAATAATAGGATTACTTGTTTTGGCTTTAAATCCTGTAGATGATGAGTATTATTACATAACAGCTATCGTATCTTTTATAATTATTATTATTTCATTTAAAGATTTAGTTAAAGAACATAATATGCTAACATCAAATAAACTTCCTCAATTAGAGAAGAGGGGCGGTGATAATTATGAAAAATATCAATAAATTAATAATAATATTATTATCGTTGTTTATTTTTTCATATTATGTTATTGCTGAAGAAACTTTAACTACTACTGAAAGCGGTGAAGTAGACGATTCAGTGGAAACAATTGATAATGAAAAATATACAAATCCAAAAACTGGATATAAAGTAATTATAGAAGATGATGCTAATCTACTAAGTGAAAGTGAAGAAGAAAGCATTCAAATTAAAATGATTGAGTTTACTGAATATGGAAACATTGTACTTAAAACAACAGATAATAATTCATATTCTACTAGTGGTTTTGCAGAACAATATTATCATACTTTATTTGGTACACAAAGTGGCAGTTTGTTTTTAATAGATATGGATAATAGAGAGATATTTATATTTTCTGATGGTAATAATTTTAATATTATTACTTCTTCTAAAGCATATTCTATAACTGATAACGTTTATAGATATGCTAGTAAAAAAGATTATTATCAATGTTCTTCTGAAGCATTTGATCAAATGTTGGCTTTATTAAAAGGTAACAAAATAATGGAACCGATGAGGTATATTAGTAATATTCTAATATCAATAACATCTGCTGCTTTCCTAACATACTTTTTTGTAGTGAGTAAATCTAAAATTAAAAGACCTTCAAATAAAGAAATATTAAGTACATGCAAAGTAGATTTTCAAATTGGAGAAATTAATGCTGTTAAATCTGGTACTACAAAAGAGTATAGACCAGTATCAGATAGTAGTAGTGGTGGTCACTCAAGTGGAGGTCACTCAGGTGGCGGCGGTGGAGGAGGCCATTCAGGTGGCGGTGGAGGACACCGTTTCTAATCATTAATAAAAGGAGATGAAATAATGAATAATTTAGATAATATTATTAAAAGTATAAATGGGCAAGTATTAAAAATTCAAGAAGAATTAAAAAATTCTATCACAAATGCTAATTCTAAAGAAGAACTTGAATCAATTACTAAATATATTGAAGATAATATTAGCATTAATCCTAATATTTCACATATTTTAGTAGAACTTAATCCATTAATAGAGACAAAAAGAAAAGAAATAAGCAATAAACCTATTTCTAGTGTTTCAGTGTATGATAAAAATAGTAGACCATCTATGAGCTCTCCATATATTGAAATTACAGATTATCCATCATTTCTTCCATATCGTTACTGGTTTTTTATGAGAAATGCTTTGTGGCAATTAGCAGGAATAGATGCAAGTTGTTATAACAAAGATACAGCTCTTGAATCTTTTAATGATTATTTAGAAGGAATTCTACATTTTTGTGTGGATGATAATGATAAAAAAGAGTTAGATGAATTTTTTAAAAAAGTTTCAAATATTGGAGGTTTTGCTGCTTCACATTATTCTACAATTTCTAAACAAATAAATGATTTTAAACCTAATCAAAAAAAAGCAACAGAATTACGTAATCTAGGAAACAATCCATATAAAGATGTTACTTTAAATTTTGATTTTATACGTGATAGTGAAGATAATGAATTTTTTACCTCTGAAATTATGAGTTTTATATCTGATGTTGAAACTTCTAAAGAATATGTTGTTTATTGGCAAAACAAAAATGATGAAAGAATTGTTAAACCACTCAATTATCAAGTGTTAAAAGATTTGTTTAAAATGTTATTAGATTTAGCTAAAACCGAAAAAGATTTAATTATATTAGAAAATGAATTTAAAAAATTTGATAAATCGTTTGGAAAAACCTTTTTTAATGATATTGTTAAGCCAAGCATTGATGAAAAAACAAAAAATATTGTTTCACCTAATAAATTTAAAAAAGCAGTTCAACCAAAAGAAAAAAAGTATTATTTTGAAGAAATAAAAAAAGAATTAGATAAGATTGAAAGAAATTATGATGAATTTTTAGAAAAAACTAGGAAGTATGTAGAAACAAGCGATCTTGATGAATTAGATGTATTTATATTGAGATTACAAAACTTAAGTAAAGAATTAGATTCTCTATATAGTTCAATAGATGATAAAAAAGCATTTGAATCTGTTAGTCAAAGAATTAGTAAGGATATAAAAATAGTTAGAAAAAAGAAAGAAATGATAAATGAACTTATTGATAGCATCAACAAAATAGACTTTGATTTATAAAAGAACTACAAAAAGTTCTTTTTTTGTGATAAAATCTATCTTATGGAAAGAGAAAAGATTAAAAATTTTTGTATTATAGCTCATATAGATCACGGAAAGAGTACTCTAGCTGATAGAATACTCGATATTTGTGGTGCAGTTAGTGAAAGAGAAAAAAAAGATCAAATACTTGATTCAATGGATCTTGAAAGAGAAAGAGGAATTACTATTAAATTAAATGCTGTTGAATTGAAGTATAAAGGATATACGCTTCATTTAATAGATACTCCTGGGCATGTAGATTTTAGTTATGAAGTAAGTAGAAGTTTAGCTGCATGTGAAGGAGCAATACTTGTAGTTGATGCAACTCAAGGAATCGAAGCACAAACGCTTGCAAATTTATATTTAGCACTTGATGCTAACTTAAAAATAATACCGGTTATTAATAAAATAGATTTACCTAATGCTAATCCAGAAAAAGTAAAAGATGAACTCGTAAATACTATTGGTTTTGATAGAAACGAAATATTATGTGTATCAGGGAAAACCGGTGAAGGTGTTAAAAATTTACTTGATAGATTAATAGAAGTAGTACCATCTCCCAAAAGTGATTCTAACAAGTTAAGAGCATTAATATTTGACAGTTATTTTGACCCATATAAAGGAGTTGTTGTTCTTGTTAGAATAGTAGATGGTAAAGTAAAAGTAGGAGATAAAATTAGATTTATAAATTCTAATGCAGTATATGAAGTGTTAGAACTTGGTAAGCATACTCCACATGAAGTTAAAAAGAATGAATTAACTGCTGGTGAAGTAGGATTTTTAAGTGCTTCAATTAAAAGTATTACTGAAGTAGAAGTAGGGGATACTATATGTATTGATGGAGAAAGTGTTGAAAGTTTACCTGGTTATAAACCAATGAAGCCAATGGTGTTTTCAGGAATATATCCAGTAGATAGTTCTAAATATAATAATTTAAAAGAAGCATTATTAAAACTAAAATTAAGTGATGCATCATTAATTTTTGAACCAGAAACATCAGTAGCATTAGGTTTTGGTTTTAGATGTGGTTTTTTAGGTCTTCTTCATATGGAAATTATAGAAGAAAGAATTGAAAGAGAATTTGATATTGATATAATTGCTACGAGTCCAAGTGTTATTTATGAAGTGGTACTTAGTGATGGAAGTAGTATTATGATTGACTCCCCATCAAAAATGCCAGAACCCACTAAAATATCAAAAATATTAGAACCTTTTGTAAAAGCAAATATATATGTTCCAAGTGAATATATTGGACCCATTATGGAATTATGTCAAGATAAAAGAGGAATCTATAAGGGTCTTAGTTATTTAGATGAAACTAGAGTAAATATAGTTTATGAATTGCCATTAAGCGAAATTGTATATGATTTTTTTGATAAATTAAAAAGTTATACTAAAGGGTATGCTTCTTTTGATTATGAATTTATTGGTAATTATGAAAGTAAACTTGTTAAAATGGATATATTATTAAATGGTGAGATAGTAGATGCATTAAGCGTAATTGTTCATAAAGATTTTGCTTATAAAAGAGGCAGTGTTGTATGCAAAAACTTAAAGAAAATAATACCAAGACAGATGTTTCAAGTCCCTATTCAAGCCGCTATTGGTACTAAGATAATTGCAAGAGAAGATATCTCAGCAATGAAAAAGAACGTCTTGGCCAAGTGCTATGGTGGAGATGTGTCTCGTAAAAGAAAACTTCTTGAAAAACAAAAAGAAGGAAAGAAGAGAATGAAACAAGTAGGTAGTGTTTCCATACCTCAAGAAGCTTTTTTAACTATATTAAGTACAGATCAAATGGAATAATTAATTAAAAAAAGTGAGTGAATCATTATATGTAATATTATTATTAGATTTTAATGGGTTACTCATTTTTATTTCATCTATATTATTTATATCTTTCTTTTTAAATAATGTTTTTTCTTTATTCATATATGGTCTTATTTCTTTATAAACTGGGATTGATTTCTTTATAATATTTAGTGTTTTATTCGTTCCACTAATAATATTCGATATTTTTATATTCTTAATAAATGATAATAGATTTGTATTCATATAATCACCTAAAATATTATATGATTTTTTTAAAAAATGTTTAAAAAACATTTTTATTTTTAATATAATATGCTATAATCTTATTATATAGAATAAGAAGGAAGATTTAATATGGCAAAAAAAGCGAAGAAAACTAATAATAAAACTTCAAATAAATTTAATCCTATAAATGAAATTGTATTATTATTTAGCGCTGTAGTGGATGGTTTAGCATTCATCTTTTTGACTATTCCAAGTTCTATTGGAAAAATATTAAATCAGAAACCTGAAGCTAAAATCAAAACTAAAGATGGAGTTAAGAATGTAAGTGAAGTAGTAGCATCAGGACAATTAGATTCTTATGATTTTAGCAAATCAAATGAAGGTTTAATTAAAACAATTGCTGATTTCTTTCAAAATATGTATGAGAGTATTCCAGCAGTTCAAAGAGCAAAGGCAAAGTATGAAGCTAGTTTAAAACCAATTGTTTTAAATCCTGAAATCGATGGTGTAAAGAGCGCAACGAAAGTTTTATATAAATATGTTGCTAGAAACGCTAAAGGAGAAATCGTTACGGGCTATTTCCCTGCTTTTTCTAGAATGGATGTTTATTCTTATTTAACTGATGAAAAAATGATTGTATATTCAATTATAACTAACAAATCAATTAGTTTTTTCCATTCTGAAGGTAGTGCATTTAAGAGCAAAATGAAAACCAAGGATTTAATATTCTGGTTAGCTCAATTATCAACATATATTAAAGCAGGTATTCCTTTAACAGATTCTGTTAGGGTTCTTGCACAACAGGATAAAAGAAAAAAATATCAATCTTTGTACCAATCTTTAATCTTTGAATTAACAACAGGTCAAACATTCTCAGAATCATTAGCAAGACAAGGATCTGCATTCCCATCATTGTTAATTAATATGATTAAGTCTTCTGAAATGACAGGTAATGTTGAAAAAACTCTTGATGAAATGAGTGATTATTATCAAGAAATGGAAGATACAAAAAGAGCAATAATAGGAGCAATTGCTTATCCATCAGTAGTTATGGTTTTTGCTATTGGAATAGTTATATTCATGCTTTCATATATTGTTCCTAAATTTGTTGAAGTTTATGCTTCAATGGGTTCTGAGATTAATGCAATTACACAAATTTGTTTGGATATTTCTGAATTTTTAACTACTAAGTATATGTATATTATAGTTATAATAGCCGGTATTATTATTAGTTATATCTTGTTGTATAAAAATGTTAAAGCATTTAAGATGGAAATGCAAAAAATATTTATGAAATTACCTGTTGTAGGTAAGTTAATAATTGCTAAGGAAATGAACTTGTTTTCTAGAACATTTGCATCATTACAAAAGAATAATGTACTTCTTACAGATAGTATTGATATTCTTGCTAAAATAACTGAAAATGAAATATATAAAGACTTAATGATGAGGACAATTAATAACTTAATTAAAGGTAATAAAATGAGTGAAACATTTGCTAATAATTGGGCTGTTCCAGAAATAGCATACTTTATGATTGTTACTGGTGAATCTACTGGTGAACTTGCTGAGATGTTAGATAAAGTAGCTGACTATTACCAGAAAGAAGAGAGAAATACAGTTGGTTCTATTAAGACATTTATTGAACCAGTTATGATTATTGGTTTAGCAGTTGTAGTTGGATTTATTCTAGTTGCAATATTAATTCCAATGTTCGATATATATTCAACAGTTTCATAATATATAGGGGGATTTATGGATATATTTATTATTGTATGTTTAGGAGTATTCGGTGCTATTCTAGGAAGTTTTCTAGGATGCATGGGATATAGAATACCAAATAAGATAAAAACTACTTATCCAAGTAGTTTTTGCTCTTCTTGTAAAAAACCATTAAAATGGTATATGAATATTCCACTAATATCATATATAGTCCAAGGCGGTAAATGTGCTTATTGCAAAGAAAATATTGGTTTTATATATTTTCTAACAGAATTATTAGGTGCATCATTGTTCATACTTAATTATTGTATGTTTAGATTCAATATTGAATTCTTTATTGCGACAATACTTGTATGTGTATTAATAGTTACTATAGTTAGTGATTTTAAATATTATTATATATCAGATAGAGTTCTAATAATATCTATTATATGTTTGTTAGTTACATTTTTTGTATTTTTAAATATGACTGATGTAATAAATAGAATAGTAAGTGCTATTATAATATTCCTACTTATGTATGGTATAAAAATATTAGGTAATTCTATGTTTAATCAGGAATCATTAGGTGATGGAGATATAAAATTAATGGGTGTTATTGGACTCGCTCTAGGATGGTTAAATAGTTTAGTTTCTTTAGTCTTCGCTTCTATTTTAGGATTAATATTCTCAATAATAACAATTAAAAGAAATAAGGAAGGAATTATTCCATTTGGGCCTTTTCTTATAATTGGAGCACTACTAGTTGTTTATTTATCCCCAGTTATTAGTCCATACTTGCAAAGTTTAATAAGTTAAGAATGCGTTATATATGTATGATAATAAAAAGATTTAATATATATCAAATATGATTTTTTTAATATTATAGTTGATTATAAGAAACTATTGAACTTATATTTTCATCTAATAGTTTATTATACCTATACTTATGAAATATTGATACAAGTTATTATAAGAAAGTATATAAAGATGATATAAAAAATGTATATAATTATATATACATTTTTATTTGTGTATTAATACTTTGGTTCCTACTTCTACATTTTCATATACTATTACAATTGCATTATATGGGCAATTAATACAACCATGAGAACCATAAATGTGATATATGTTTGTTCCATAGTCATAATAACTTCTCCAATTAGCATCGTGATATCCAAACAAATCTGCAATAAATGCAACCCAGTATTCTACTTCAGCTCCATCTTTTAATGTTTTATTTCTTTGTTTAACGGTTACTTGATAGCAACCTTCTGGAGTTGGTGTTTCATCGCAACCAGTTGTTACATAGAATTCTAGTAATAGTTCACCATCAACGTATAGATATGATTTTTGTTCACTTATATCTGTTTCAATATATGTATCTGTTAGTTTTCCTAAATTGCAATTAGGAATATATGAATAATTACCCGCTGAATCTCTACAATATGAAAAGTAATCATATTCCTCTAATATAAAGACTTTTTGGTTTTTTTTCAATTGTTTGTCCAGTTTTTGGATATAATCTACAAGCAGCTCCCGTATAAGTTTCGGTGTCATCAATTAAGTATGCAAATTGATTTATTGGTTTGCTTATCATTCTTTGTAAATATTTATGTTCAACATAACCTTTTACACCATCAACATTTTCAACATAATCATATGTACCATTACTACTTAAAATATGACAGTAATCATTTTGCCATACCCATCCAATAACTTCATTTATTTCTTTATTTAGTACTGGAACAGTTTCTAATATTTTAGCATCATATACTGTTTCATAGTATTTATCTTCATTTTTAGGTAACGTGTCATACCATGAAATTGCTTGTGGTTCTTCAGTTCTTTCTGGTTCATTCTTTTTTCCACAACCACTTAATAATCCTAATGTTGCAACAACTGTTAACAATAATACTTTACTATTATTCTTTTTCATTACAACCCCCATAAAAACGTATAAATTATATCATAAAACCGTCATTATGTCAATTTATACTATCATTTCTCACTTTATTTTGATATACTTAAAATAGAGGTGAAGTGAAATGAATATGGGTATGACAATGGTACCAAATCCCAAGATAGAAACAAAAACAAATACTAAATTTAAAGAGCATCCTCTTCAAATACAGAAGCAAATTCATAAGGTTAGGGTATATGTTGATAAGGAAAATGATAGATACTATCTTGATTATTACACTTTTGAAGAGTTGGCCACTCAGTTTACTGTTAATGGCGAAATTGTTTATGATTTAGGTAATAATACTTATAAAGGAGATTTAAAAGGACATAGTGTTACAATTGGAGAACATTCAGGATTGTTACCAATATCTCATAGAACACTTGAAGTTTTAAAAGAAGCATTTAATAATGAGATAGATTATGTTGATCTTGATATAACAATTGATAAAGATAGAGATTTTAATTTTGAATTTGAAAGTAATAATGAAAATACAGATATGAATAAATATTTTGGAGAAGAATCATTAAATCCTAAAGTTGATAATTCTGAATTATATGGAATTAACAACGAAAGCAAATATGTTGGCGTAGATAGTTTCAATGATATTAATCAAATTAAACTATAATAATTTAATAATAAATGTCTTTGGACATTTTTTATTTTTATGATATAATTTATTTATAATATAGGTGATACAAATGGATTTAGAAAGAGCAAAACAATTATTATTACTAGCAATTGATAATAAAGAGTGTAGTGTTATAGTAAAAAACACAACATATGAAGAAAGATTATATATGTTTTCTTATTTAATAGAAAGTTTATTAGAAGACGATGAATTAAATACTAAATTAACTTTAGATAATATACATGATGTTAAAGAGTTTTATGGAACACTTTTCACTGAAGAAGAAGCTATAACCGCTATTGTAAATAAAAAGGTTAATATAGATTCTTTAATTATTTGTATGTTTTGTGTAAAAAATGAAGAAAAAATTCAATATTTAATAGAATTTGTCATGAAAAACTATGAAATAGCTGAGTTTACTGAAGTAATTACTTATTATTCTGTTGATCCCCAATTGATAATAGATTATTTAGATGAAAAAGGTAAAGATGTTGATTCTTATCATTTATCTTGTTTGATTGAACATATTGATAATGATGAAATTAAGATTAAAACTATTGAAAAATATAAAGATAGAATAAATGATTATCAATATTTAAATTTAGGTTTATCATTTAATAGTATTGAATATGTATTAAAGTTTTGTAATTTATTTTCTGATAAATTTTCAAATTATTTCAACACTTATGGCGTTGATTTTCCATATAAAGTTATAAATGAAAAAGCAAAGAATATTGATGATGTTATAAAACTACTAAGATTTTTCAGCAATTTATTAGATAGTATGAATTTTGCAATGGTTATTGAAACAATCGAAGATGACACTATTAAAATAAAACTAATTGATGCTTTTGAAATAAGAGATATTTCACAACTATTTAGAATAATTAATTCAATCAGTGATAATAGATTGAGATTAGAACAATTTTATAAATTTCAAAGCGATTTTGAAAAAAATGATTTGTTGGGGCAGTTTATTGAGGACTTAACTGATGATGAAATAAAAACGCAATTATTAGTTCAATTTGTTAATGTTATTAATTTAGATGCTGTTGAAAAAATATTATGCAGTTTCAAAGATGATACTTTAAAAATTAACAATATGGAGAAACTAATGGAATTAAAGAATTCAACTTCTTTTGTTTCGCCTACTATTGTATCAATTAATGATGAGAATACTAGAATTGAAATATATAAAAAATATAAAGAACACTTTGATATTGCTTATTTTATTGATTTATTATCTACAATTGATTCGGATGAAATAAAATATCAATTAATAATTAATTATTTAAATAATATAAATTCTTTTAAAATTGAAAAATTTACTAATGTTTTTGATTCAGATGAATATAGATTTTTATTACTAGAACAATTTGATTCTCTAATTGATGGTGAAACTATTTATTATGTTTCTCTTCAATTTGCTGATAATAGGAATATTTCTAGATTAATAAAAAAATACATAAATTTATTAGATAAAGATGTTTTAAAAAACATAATAGAAGATGCTAGTGAAGAATATAAATATGAATTGTTGGATTTTCTTGGTGAACCAAAACTAAAAACTTATTATTCTTGTGGTTTATGTTATTCACTTCCTAATTTATCTATGTTTGAAAACGAATTAAAACCAATTATAGATGATATATTAAAGATATATGATGGTAAAGAAGCATCAGTCTCTGATTTGAAAGCATTAATTGGATTACAGGCAAGAGAAATATATGAAAGAGAAAAAAAAGCATCTCCTTTAAGATTTTTACCAGATGGATTTATACATGAGATTATTGCATTATCAAAAGGGAAAGATTTTAAAGAGTTATTATTAGATCAACAATTTATTCAAAAATATAATAAAATAAAAAGTATTCTTGTTGAAAATTTTGATGATAAAACTGTCCTTAGTTCTATTATAAATTATAGTGGAGTAGAAAAAAAGAGTGATAGAGAATTTTTAAAATCTTTATTAAAAGCCTTAAATATAAAAGAAATTCAGATGGGAAATAAATCTTATAGCGATTTACTAGATGCGTTTATAGATGCATTACAAAAAGAATTTGAAATTGAAAATATTAATATTTCTGATTTATATAGTCAAGTTGATGCTAATGATAAAAACAGTGTTTATTTAAATAGAATGAATACTATAAAAAGGGTATATAATAATTGTATAAACAGATTAATTGAAAGATCATTACTACCTAAAAACAAAGAAATAGGTGGTCTTTTATCTCAAATATGTATTACTTGCACAAATATTGAAAAAAGATTGTTTGAACAGAAACAAAAAGAAGACTTAGAAAAAAGAATAAAAAAACATTTACTTGTTACAGATAAAGGAAAAGAATTAATTAATAAAAGAAGAGTAGAAGCAATCATAAAGAAGAATGCAAGATTAAAAAGAATTTTTGAAGATCCAAATATTAAGTTTAATATTAAAATGGATGAAGTTTTCAAAGAATTTTTCCCAACTTATTTTGGTAAAAAGAATATCAATGTTTTATATTCATTGATGATTGATGATCAAAGATTTAAAGTAGAATTAACAAGTGATATTACACCAAAAGAAATAGATGAATTACCATTTGAAATTGCAAACTTTAAAGTAAATATGAAAGCTCAAAAGCATAAATTGGTGGTTGCTATATTAAAATCCATATCCAGAGATGATATAGATTTTGGAACTCTAACATTAAATCCAGAGATTATTAAAAGACTTAATGTTATAAAAGAAAATTTAAAGGGCATGAAACTTGATTCTAATCAACTTATTCCTTTATTATTATATGGTTCCTTGGATTTGGTTTCAAATACCAATATTGAGAATTTGATTTTATATTATAGTTCATCAAAAAAATATCATATTCCTAGAGATAAAAATGGTAAACCAAAAGCTTTAAATATAGATAATTTAAGAGATTATTTATTAAGTTCTAAAAAGATGTCAATGAGGAACACAAAAGAATATATTATTTTAGGTGAAGATGTAATAGATGTTGTTGATCAAACAACTATAAAAGATTGTATAAGACACTATACAGATGCTATTGTCAAAAGATTTTATAGAACTATACCTAGTGTTAGTGGAAAATTCGAAACTGATGGTAATGAATATATTTATTCTTCCTATGATGTTTGTGATCCTGAACAATTAATTGCAGGTGCGAGGATGACCTCTGCTGTATGTACAAGTTGTTTTCAAATAGGGCATGCTCAGTCTGATACAATAAAGTATATTACATCAAGTCCAAATGGTATTATAGTTGCTATTAAAGATAGCAAAGGAAAATTTTTAGGTAGAGTATATGGATATAGAATTGGAAATGCAGTTCATTTTACAAGAATTTATTATAATATTCCTTTTGATTTTGAAACTGCTATGGAAAGAATAGCAAATGATATAATATCAAAATCTAAAGAAATTGATTATGTAACATGTATTCCTTATACTAGCGCTCGTAAAGAATATATGGGTAATAATAAGGTTTATGTTAATACACCAGATGAAATTAATAGAACTCAAGAAGGTTATTATTTATATACTGATCATGGTAGTTATGAATCAATTTGTATTGTAGCATCTAGAAAACCAGTTGCGCATGCAACTGATGTAAAATTTAATAGAGAAGAATCGAAAGAAAAATTTTATAAGCCTAGAAGAAAAGCTAAGACAATTACAATAGAAAAGGATGCTGATTTAAATGCTATTGATGATATAGTAGATGTTAAAAAAATTATATATTCTTGTAATGTTGATCATAATATTATAATGCATTTATCAAGTGCAAGAAAAATAGTATATGGAGAAGATTGGGTAATAATTGATATTGAAGGTAGAGATCCTATAATTATTAAAGTGGATTATGGAGATATTATAGAATATGGCGCTATTGAGTACAACAATTTGTTGTTTAACGAAATAAATGAAGCATTAAAATTATTGATGACAAAAAGAGAAGAGCATGATATAGTAGATAGCAATGATGAACCTAGTTTAGGAGGTATATAATATGACAGAACATGTTGGAGTAATTGAAGAATATGATGGTGTAGTTGGAGTAATTAACGAAAATAGTATTGAGTATTATTTTACATATACTTCTCCTATCAATAAAATAAGTGTTGGCGATACAGTTAGATTTTTTGTAGCTGATAAAAATTATAATATCGCTACTGATATAGAAAGATATGAAAAAAAAGATTTAAATGATGTATTAGATAATATAGATTATAATTATAAATCACAATTAGAAGCATATTATAGTGAAAGTATTAGAGATTTTGATATGTATTATAATGATGATAGAAATGGTATATTTAAATTAAAATAAATATTGTATTTACAAACGATTATTTAAGTGTTATAATGACTCTATTGTGAAAACAAGCGAGGAAGACGTTATATAAGGGATTTTTAAGAGAGTTAGCGGGTGGTGTGAGCTAATAAATGAAATTATATATGTATCACTTCTAATGTTGCTTATGGATAAGATAAGCACGGGTTAAACCGTTATATTAAAAAAGATAAATTAAGGGATGGTACCGTCATAATGACTCCTTGTACTATCCTTTTTATTTTGAAAGGAGAAATATTATGGAAAAATTTAAGGAATTATCTAAAGAGAGTGTAGATGTAGCAGAAAGTAAAATGATTGATTATTGGAAGAAACATAAAGTATTTCAAAAATCAATAGATAATAGAGATATAAAGAATACTTTCGTTTTTTATGATGGTCCAGCAACTGCTAATGGACATCCAGGACTTCATCATATGGTAGCAAAGTTTTTAAAAGATACATTTACTAAATATCATGTTATGAAAGGTGAGAGAGTAGTTAGAAAAGTAGGTTGGGATACTCATGGATTACCAGTTGAACTTGAAGTAGAAAAAGAATTAGGTTTCAAGAATAAGGGAGATATAGAAAAATACGGAATTGAACCATTTAACGCTAAATGTAAAGAATCTGTTAGAAGAAATGAAAAAACATTTACTGAATTAACTGATAAAATGGGACAATTTATTGATACAGATAATCCATATGTAACTTATGATAATAATTATATTGAAACTGAATGGTGGATTTTAAAGAAATTCTTTGATGAAGGATTGTTCTATGAAGGAAGTAAAATATTACCATTCTGTACTAGATGTGGTACTGGACTTGCCAGTCATGAAGTTGCTCAAGGATATGAAGAAATTGAAGTAGAAACAGTAATAGTCCCAATGAAACTTAAAGATAGAGATGCATACTTCTTAGTATGGACAACTACACCATGGACATTACTTGCTAATGTAGCTCTTTGTGTTAATCCTAAATATGATTATGTAGAAGTTGAAAGTAAAGGATATAAATTTATTCTTTGTAAAACATTAGTTCATCAAGTATTAGGTGATGAGGTAAAAGTGTTAAAAGAATACAAAGGAACTGATTTGGAAGGATTGGAATATGATCAATTATTACCATTCTTAGAAACTAAGAAAAAAGGATTCTTTGTATGTTGTGATGAATATGTAACTGATAGTGATGGTACTGGTATTGTTCATATTGCTCCTGCTTTTGGTGCTGATGATGCTGAAGTTGGTAAAAAATATAATTTACCATATCTAAATCCAGTAGGAGAAGATGGTTGTTATACAGAAGGTCCATGGAAAGGAATGTATATATTTGATGCTGATAAAGAAGTTATCAAATGGTTAAAAGAAAATGATAAACTATTTAGAAAGCAAAAAATGGTACATAACTATCCACATTGCTGGAGATGTCATACACCACTACTATATTATTCAAAACCATCTTATTATTTAGAAATAACTAAGATTAAAGATAAAATCGTTGAAGCCAATAAAACAGTTAATTGGTTCCCAAGTTATGTTGGAGAAAAAAGATTTGGAAACTGGCTTGAAGAATTAAAAGACTGGGCTTTATCTAGACAAAGATATTGGGGAACTCCATTACCATTATGGATTTGTGATTGTGGTCATGAAGAAATGATAGGTTCTAGAGAAGAATTAGCAGAAAAAGCAATTGAAAAAGTAGACCCTAAAACTATTGATTTACATAGACCATTTGTTGATGATATTCATCTAAAATGTCCAAAATGTGGTGGAAAGATGTCAAGAACAACAGATGTAATAGATTGTTGGTTTGATAGTGGCGCCATGCCATTTAGTCAATATCATTATCCATTTGAAAATAAAGAATTGTGGGAAAATCAATTTCCAGCAGACTTTATTTGTGAAGGAATTGATCAAACTAGAGGTTGGTTCTATTCATTAATGGTAATAAGTGTGTTTGTAACAGGTAAGAGTCCATATAAAAATGTGCTTGTTAATGATTTATTATTAGATAAAGATGGAAAGAAAATGAGTAAATCAAAAGGTAATATAGTTGAACCATTTACTACTATGAAGACTTATGGAGCTGATGGAGTTAGATGGTATTTACCTTATGTAAGTCCAGTATGGACACCATTAAAATTTGATGTTGAAGGAATTAAAGAAGTGAATTCTAAATTCTTTAATACATTAAAGAATACTTATGCATTTTTTCAAATGTATGCTAATACTGATGAAGTTGATCCAAGAACATTTGAAGTAGATTATAAAGATTTAGAGGATATAGATAAATGGTTATTATCTAAATATAACAATTTAGTTAAAGATGTTACTGAAGTAATGAATCAATATGATGTTAATAAAGCAGTTCACTTAATTCAATACTTTGTATGTGAAGAATTATCTAATTGGTATATTAGAAGAAATAGGAGAAGATTCTGGGGTAGCAAATTAGATACATCTAAAAAGGCAGTTTATAAAACCACATATGATGTATTAGTTGGCTTATGTAAGTTAATAGCCCCAATTAGTCCATTCTTAAGCGATGAAATCTATATTAATTTAACTGGAGAAGAAAGCGTTCATCTTACAGATTATCCAGTATATGATAAGAAATTAATAAATGAGAAATTAGAGGAAAAGATGGATTTAGTAATTGAACTTATAAGTATTACTAGAAATATTAGAGAAGAGGCTAAAATTAAAGTAAGACAACCAATTAGTGAAGTAATCTTTGAAGATAAGTATAAGAGTACTATAAAAGAATTTGAAGCATTAATATGCGAAGAATTAAATGCTAAGAGTGTTGTATGGGCTAAAGATATGGGAGAATACTTAAATGTAGAATATAAACCTAACTTTAAAGAAGTAGGTAAAACTCTTGGAAGCAATATATCTAAATTACAAGAATATTTAAAAAATATTAGTGAAGAAGATGCTAAACTATTGGAAGCAGGAGAATTAAAACTAGATTTAGGTGGAATAACTCATACAATAGATAATACTTATGTAATTAAATATATAACTGCTAAAGAAGGATATGCGGCTGTAATGATAAATTATAAGAAAGTTGCTATTAATACTACTTTAACACAAGATTTAATTAATGAAGGAATAGCTAGAGAAATAGTATCTAAAATTCAAAATCTAAGAAAAACAAGTAATTTTGATATAGCAGATAGAATAGAAGTTAAGTATAGTGCTGATAAAGAAGTAAAAGATGCATTGAAACAATTTAAAAAATATGTTATGGATGAAATACTTGCTGTTAAATTAGAAGAAAGTGAAGATGCTAAGGAAGAATTAAAAATTAATGACTATACTATGAAGGTATCTTTAAAACAAGTTAAATAATAAAGACTCAAATTGACTTTGAGTCTTTTAATTGCTATAATAAATATCAATTTCTTGGAGGTTATTATGCTTACATTTTATATTAATGATGAAATCGATTTTGAAAAAATAAGAAAATATACAAATAAGGAAAAAGCTTTTAGAATTATCATTAAGAATGATATTGCATTTTCAAAAGAGTTTAAACCAATAGATAATCTTTTTGATTACAATATATATATTGATGGTAGAAATCATACTTTAAGTAATATAGAAATAAATGATATTGATGAAAGGATAGGACTATTTAAAAAAGTTGGTAATCTGTATGTAAAAAATCTTAATATTAATAATTCCCATTTATATGGTGGAGTATTAAGCGGAATTATATGTGGAGATGTAGAACATGAAACAAAATTAAATAATATTAATTTAGAAAATGTTATAGTATCATCTGAAGCATATGGGGGAGGAGTAGTTGGGTATTCCGAAACTTTATCAATAAAAAATAGTAAAATAAATACTGAAGTACATGGATTTGATGTAGTTGGTGGAGTAGTTGGAATGACAAATGAATATCTAGAAGTGAATTGTGATATTGACAGCGTTTTGTATTCAGTTGGAAAATGTTATGGTAATAACGCTGGATATTGTGAGAGAAAAAGAATTAATCCAATATCAAAACAAATGAAAAGATTTAGAGGTTTCCATCTTTTATAAATTCTCGGAGCATTTTAATTAATGCTCTTTTTTCTATTCTTGAAACATAGCTTCTTGATATATGTAATAGTTTAGATATCTCTTTTTGAGTTTTTTCTTGTTCATTTAATAATCCATATCTCATTTTAATTATTTTAAGTTCTCTTTCATTTAATATATTTAAATATTTACTTAGATTTTTTATATTATCTATTTTTTCTATATTTTCATCTATACTATCTGATTTTTCTTCTAATACATCAATTAAAGTAATATCTCCACCATCTTTATCATGAGCAATAACATCATTTAAACTGACAGTATTATTGTATTTTTTGTTGCTTCTAAAATACATTAATATTTCATTTTCAGCACATTTAGCGGCATATGTAGTTAATTTAACGCCTCTTTCTTTATTATAAGAATCTATTCCTTTAATTAGACCAATTGTTCCTATACTTATTAAATCATCTGCTGAAGTGTTTTTTGTTTCATATTTTTTAACAATATGTGCTACTAATCTTAAATTATGTTCAATCAATTTGTTTCTAGCTTCTTTGTCTCCTTTTAATAATCTTTCAATATAAAAATCTTCTTCTTCATTTGTTAAAGGATCTTCAAATACATTTAATGAATAACTAGTAGTAAATAGCATTAATTCTTTAAAAAAATCTTTTATTTTTATTAATATATTCTTCATATTAAATAATTATTTATTAATTATAATAATATGACAAAATAGAACTATCGCTTTGGATAGTTCTATTCTATTATTTATTATATTCCATATTCTACATGCTTTATTCTTTCAATACCATTTTTGGTCATTAAATAATCAAAATCCTTGTATTTGTCATAAAGATAATTACAATCTTCTTCAAAACTAGTTAGTTTTTTATAATATTCAAAATATTTCTCTTCTGATATATCTAATTCTTTTAAATCTTTTTTTATTTGTTCTGTTAAATTTAATATTTCTTTTAGTATAGTTTTATCTGGATGAATCAAAAGATTAAAAAACTCTTCTATTATTTTTTGTCCTGAAGAAAATGCATCAATTACACATGCAATTTCAGCTATTATAGTTAAACAAACTATTATATTATAACCAATCTCACATTTGTTAAAATCAGTATCTGTCATCTCATTGTTTTTATGTTTTTCAATAATTGTATTGTTCCAATTAGACATAGAATTATTAAGTTTATTTATTCCAATAATTATTGATATTGATAATAATAGGGAACCATATATCTTTTTTAATTCTTTTTTCTTCTTTTTACAACTTGACTTATTATATTCAAGTTTATTTACTCTTGAAGTATATTCTTTCTTTTTGTAGTTATATTCTCTTAGGTAAGATTTATATTCTTTTTTATATTTTCTTAAGGTTTTTATTAACAAATCTTTTTGATTACTTTCAATTAATGCAATAATTGGTATTGCATCCATAAATCCATAATCACATTCTCTAAGCATCCTTCTAATATCGCCATCTTTTTTATGATATTCTATATCTTTTTCTACATAGTCTTTTAATTTGTATAATAAAGTATTTTTATAAAGCAGGTCGATTAATAATGAATGATAATTTGTACTATATTCTTTTTTTATTAACTTATATATTAATTCGTATATTTTATCTGATTTTTCATCTTCAATATATCCTTCTTTTATTGCAAATGTATATAAATGAAAGTCATTTAACACTTCTCTTAAATATTGTTCAAAACAATTATTATCATAATTTTTTAATATTTTTTCTGTTGTTTGAAATATTCTAAAATAAGAAACCTTGGTTTTTAATTGAGTATTATATGATTTACACATATCATATAAATCATTTAACCTTTCGTCTTCAAATAAAACTTGAACATTTGTATTATATGTATCACTTGATACAATTTTTTGAAAAGATTCTTCCATATTATTATAAACAATAGAAAATTCATCATATTTAAAACCATATTCTTTTAATATAGATATGTTATCATGTATTTCATCTAATAAATTGTTTATAAGTAATGCTTTGTCTTCCATTTTTAAATTTTTAATTTTAAAGAATAATCATTATATTTAAGAAGAGTAGAGACATTTTCGTATTTTTTTATTAATAATTCATATTCTTTTTTAGTTTTTATATACTCCTTCTTTAGTTCTTTTAATTTATTTTTATCATATTTAATATTATTTTCTTTCACATTTAAGTCATCAATGGCTTCTTTTATATTTTTTAAGTAAGTTTCCATATCTCTTTTAAAATATTTAAAAACTACTAAAAGTGCAAATAAGCCACCACCACTATCTTGTAATCCTTTAATATTTGCTAATAATAAACTAGCCACCATATCCAACGCTATATACATCAAAGATGCTTTTATATGAGTTCCTATTTTATAATCTTGTTCATAATCTGTTGTATCGATTTGAGTTGGTATAAGAACTCTTTTATATGTATCTAATGATAATGAATTTACTTCATCATTAGATACAATTTCTGATGTAAATGCAATATTGTCTAAATCTAAATTATAATATTCTTCAATACTTCTACCATCATTTTCTATTATGAAAGTATTACAAGTTCTTAAACTATTATATGTTTTTGATGAATCTGTTTTTGAATCATAAACATGTAATTTACCATATTCATTTTCTTCATTTGGATAATAAAGTTCTATTATAATATCATCCATTGATATTCTGTTATAGTTAGTGTATGTGCCTATTCCATTAATATCATCATATGTTTCATAAGTAGTCTTATAAATACGTTCACTTTTACTTTCTTTGTGAATACTTATATTGATTGACAATAAAATTGCAACTGCTAGTATTTTAGGTATTGCATTTAAACATAATAATCTTAAATTATCCTTTAATTTCTTTTTATCAGTTTGCTCTCTTAATGGTTTTTTATTTTTTAGCTCTAAATATTCTTTATATTTAGATTTAATATTTTCTATTTCTTCTTTTTTAATATCTAGTTCACTTAATATACTATCTTTATAATTATCCTCATTAAATGATATTAAAAATAGCATAGTTTTATCTATATCATTTAAATTAATATATTCATTATATCTTTTGTATATATCACTTTGATTTAAATATTTTTTTATATCTTCTTCTAATAAATTATATATTTCATTTAATCCAAATTTCATATTCAATAATCTATCAAATACAAAAGAGTGATAATGGTATCTATATTCAAATTTGATATGTTCATATAATTTTCTAATTAATTCATTTTCTTTGCTACTTTTTCTAATATTTCTTTGAGATAGGTAATATGATAGGTCATTAACTATAATTAAATTTATTTTTTCCATTTTTGTTTCTGTAATATTATAATTTAAATGTTGAGATAATTTATCTATATTAATAAAAATCATTGCACTTTTTAAAAATTCATCTATTTTTATTTTTAAATAATCTAATTGTGTTTTTATATCATATAAGGTATCTATTTGATGTGAATTAGAGTAATTAATAACTTGGTCCGATTTTTTATCAAGATTATTCAATTCATATATTATATTAGACATATCAAAACCACAATTTTGTAGTTGTGTTGTATTTTTCTTTAATTCATTTATTAATTCAATAATTTGTGTTTCCATTATTTTTTTAATATCCTTTGTTCACCAATTTCATTTCTTAATATATCTAAGTATACCTTATATTTATTATCTAATTCTTCTTCAAATTTTAATAATTCATTATATTTGTTTTTTAGTTCTTCATCTTTTTCTAATAATTTTTTATTTTTATTAATTAAAGATTTTAATTTTGTATTTAATTTTCTTAATTCATCTATTTCATAAGATGCAAATTCATTTTCAAATAAATATATTACTCCTCCAACTTCAATATGATTCATTAATGCATTTAATAGTAGCCAAATAGTGAATAGACCAGCTTCTAATCCAATTAATGAAAGGCTACTTTTAGTCTTTTCTATTTTGCTTTCTAAATCAACATTTTTTATTACTTCTATTGTTTTAAAAGCTTCTGTTGATTTATTATTTACAATTGGATCAGTAATTGTCTTACTACTAATTAAATCTTCTTCATTTGGTTCATAACTTAAGTAATCATTAATATTCTCATATCTATCGTTAATAACATATATAGTTAATTCTCTTTGACCACTGCTATTGGCATCTGAATAAACTTTTAATACAACTTCATTATCATATGTTGTACTATAAGTAGTTGTATCATATACACCTTCAACAGTATCAACACATTCTTTATCTAATCTATAATATGTTACTGTTTTTGGTTTTGCTTTATCATATACAACTTTACCAGCACCAACTAACACTGCGATTGAAGCAACTAATGATATATATGTCTTTAATATTTCTCCTAGATTTGATCTTTTATCTTTTTTTACTGTATTTATTTCTTGTTTGTTTTCAATAATATCATCTTCTACATCATTTATTTTATAATCGACTTCTTTTTTTTCTAAATTAATAGTATCAAATCTATGCTTAATCCCATCTTTGTAATTATCATCTGTTATTGATATTAATAACAATAAGTCTTTTATCTTTTTTATCTCAGCTGTACTAAATAGCACTCCTTTAGATCTATCTTTTATATCTTTTTCATTTTTATATTTATCTATATCTTCTTTTAAATATGGATTAATTATTTTATTAAGATTGTTATTTATTAAAGTATTAAATATTAATGAATTTCCTTTTAATTGATATTCTTTTTTTATAGCATTATATAACATTCTATTAATTAAACTTGTTTCGCTATTTTCTTTAATATCATTTTTAATTAAAAAGATATATCCCAATAAATCATTCAATATTTGTTCAATTAATTTATCTAATTCTTCTTCAGTTTTTATTCCTTTAATTGCTGATTGATAATCCTTATAATGTTCAAATATAGCAAATGAAGATATAACTTTATCAATAAATTTATCAAAATCATTAATAGCGTTATATAATTCGTTAATTAGTTTTTCATCCGGTTTTGATAAAGTTTGAGTTCCTGTAACATTGTTGCTATCAGAACCAATATTTTCTAATCTTTTATCGAAACTATTAATTTCATCTTTAAATTTTGAGTAATCAAAATCATATTTATCAAGTTTTAATAATTTTTGATAAATCTCATCTAATTTAGGTGTAATTTTATATAATGTATTTTCTTTCATTGTTAACTCCATTTATTTTAATTTTCTTGTATATCCATCATTTTCTAAATATTCACTAATATATTCATATTTAGAATAGTAATCTTCATATTCTTTTTCTAAATCTTTTAAAACTTGTATTCTTTGTCTTAATGTATCTTTAGTAAATTTCATATTTTGTTTTGGATATTCTTTATTTAATCTTGATTTTTCAATATTATAAATTCTTTTTACTTCATTTGGGTTTATTAAATCATGTAAAAATATTGTGTTCCTATTTGTTAAATCCTTTGACTTATAATCTAATAATAAAGTAATTAAACTTACCGTTATACTAGCTAAGATCATAAGTACTATTGATGGATTTTTCTCATTTATATCGATATTTGTTACTTTTTCTACTTCTATAAATTGTTCTGTTGATTTTTTATTTGCTTCAGCATCAACTTTATATGTTGAAGAAGAAAAATCTAGTGAATCATAATTTAATTCAGCCCATTTTTCAATGTCCACTGATGGCTCATTTAAATCGTATTGTTTAATTATTCTTGCGTTCTTTTCATCAGTAGGGTAGTAAATAGTAATTCTTGTATCTCCAACTGATAATTTACTATATCCATCTTCTGTAGTTGTTTCATTTGTTAATGATGAATAATACTCTGTTGTTGTTTTATATTTACTATTGTTTTTTATCAATTTGTTTACTCCAACATTAGAACCTACTAGTACTCCCAAAGATACTAGAATTGGTAAAAATCTTGAATAAATTGTTGCCAAACCTTTTCTTCTGTTCTTTTGTAACGCTTTCTTTTGTTTCAAAGTTGTTTCAGCTTCTTCTTTGTTTTCTTTGTTTATTTCATATTTGTTAATTAAATTACTAAGTTCTTTTTCTTTATCTTGTAAAAAACCATCTTCATTTAAAGCTATAGTCTTTATAGTTGAATTTAAATAATATCTATATTCATATAAGTTATCTATATCTTTAAGACTTTTAAGTCTATCTTTGTTTTTTTCATAGTCTTTTTCCCAAACCTCAAAAAACTTATTTGTTAGATGTAGATTAGGATACATATAATTTAATATTAATGATTTACCTGTATATTTGAATTCATATTTAATTATTTGATATAGTTTTTCCATAACAGAATCAAATAATTCTGGTTTTAAAATATTTTTAAACTGATTGATAGTTAATAAGTAATCAAGTATAAAAGCAACTATAATATCTAATTCTTTTTTTGCAGTATCTTCATCTTCTAAAGTTAAAGCTTTATCAAGATCTAATTCTTCTAGATATGTAATTAATCCTAAAGATTTATTAATACCCAATATATGTTTTTCTAATAATTCAATAGATTTATATAATATTTCATATTCTTTCTTTTGGCTTCTACTAAATTTTACTTGTACATTTGTATTTGAGTTAGAATCAAATTTCTCGCACATTAAATCAAAACTATCGATTTGATCTTTATAGTCAGTAGTATCTATACCAAACTTTTCTATATTATCTAAGTTATTATAAATATTATCTAATTTGTTTTTTATTTCCCCCAATGAGTTCATGACTCCTCCTAATCAAGTGGGATTTATTATACCACAAATTGCATAAAAAGTAAATATAATTAATATATAGAATGTAGATTGTTTTTTGAAGTGTAAAGCGAACAAATAAGTATTGAATGTTAAAAAGTCCCTTAAATAAAGGGCAAATGTTTTTTAATATAACTTTTTTAAAAAAGTCAAGATGTAAAATTTTGTAAATTTTAAAAAAAAGAT
Organism: Bacilli bacterium; assembly: GCA_017544525.1. Next base: position 54,169 of record JAFYEA010000011.1, read on the forward strand.
ATAAAAAAACATTTACAAATATTTCTAATTGTTATAAGATTTATTTAGGTTAAAGGTAATTAACCTAGTGAAGGTGAGGAATATTTGTGGAAAGGGATTTTTTTAATGACATTATCGTTGTAAAACGTAGTGGTCAAAGGGTTAACTTCAATCCTGCTAAAGTAGCAATTGCAGTTAAAAAAGGTTTTGATAGTGTATATGAAGAGTACGATGAAAAACTTGTTAATAATGTAAAAGAAAAAGTACTTGATCATATAGAAAAAGAATACAAGGATAGAAAGACTATTGGAGTAGAAGATATTCAAGATATTATTGAAGAAGTTCTTAAAAAGATGAAATATGATGAAGTATATGAATCTTTTAAAGGATATAGAGAAAGAAGAGCTGCTTCAAGAGATGCATTCGTTGTTAAACAACAACATAAATTTGTTAAAGCAATTGAGTCATTAGGACTTAAAAGTGCTGCAGAAGAGAATTCTAAAAGAGAGAATGCAAATGTTGATGGAGATGGGCCAATGGGAACTATGTTACATTTTGGTTCAACTGTTTCTAAAGAATTTGCTAAAGCTTATTTAATGGATAATAAATATGCTCGTGCTCATGATGAAGGTGCTATACATATTCATGATTTAGACTTCTGGGCAATGGGTACTACAACTTGTACTCAAATTGATTTAAATAAATTATTTAAAAATGGATTTTCAACAGGACATGGTTACTTAAGAACACCAAATTCTATTTCATCATATAGTGCTCTTGCTGCTATTGCTATTCAAGCAAACCAAAATGAACAACATGGTGGACAAAGTATACCAGCTTTTGATTATTATATGGC
>JAFYEA010000012.1 GCA_017544525.1 Bacilli bacterium
AATAAAATTAATATTTTCTATTATACATTCATCACTATATAAACTTTCTGGATCTTCTCCAAAAGCAACATATAATTCATTCTTTTCTACATTCTTTCCTACAACGAAATGTCTATCTTTAAATCCTGCTATACCTACTTGTTTTCTTTGACCAATAGTATAATTCATAAGTCCTTCATGAGTACCTATAACTTCTTTTGTATCAACATCAATTATATCTCCAGGATTCTTTTTTAAATAGTTATGAATAAACTTTTGATAGTTTCTTTCTCCAATAAAACATATACCTGTAGAATCTTTCTTTTTAGCAGTAGGAATATCTGCTTCTAAAGCTATTTGTCTTACTTCAGGTTTAGTTAAATTTCCCACAGGAAATAATACATTTTCTAATTGTTTACTACTTACTTGTGCTAAGAAATAAGATTGATCTTTAGAAGTATCGATACCTCTATATAAATGTCCATCTTTTGTTCTTGCATAATGTCCAGTAGCTATATAATCTGCTCCTAATTTTTTAGCTTCTTCTATAAAAGCATCAAACTTAATGTATTTATTACACATTAAGTCTGGATTAGGAGTTCTACCCTTCTTTAATTCGTCTAAGAAATATGAGAAAACATTGTCCCAATATTCCTTAACAAAATTAACTCTATGTAACTCAATACCAAGTTTATTACATACTTCTAAAGCATCATTATAATCCTGTTCTTGAGGACAAATATCATTGTTTAAATTAGGATTCCCTTCAATATCATTATTAACCATTGAATCCCAGTTTCTCATAAATAATCCTATTACTTCATAACCTTCTTTTTGTAATAAATATGCTGAAACAGAACTATCTACTCCACCGCTCATTCCAACAACAACTTTTTTCATATTTCTCACCTCCTTAAAAATTTTTAATATATTAACATAAAATTCAAAAATATACAATTATAAAGTATATTCTTTAATTTCAGCATTTTTTATACCTAAATCTAATAATCTACCATCTTCTGGAACACCATTAAAATATACATAAAATGCTTTTGATACTCCACTATGAGCTACTATTAAAACACTGTTATAATTTTTAGTTTTTAATTCATCTAAAAATCCTTTTATTCTATCACATAATTCCTTAGTCATTTCTGCAGTACCAAATCTCTTTTTAGAGTAATAATTCCATTGTTCATCTCTATCTACTAAAGAACATGATACTCCCTCTAAAGAACCATGTATTCTTTCTTGTAATCTATCATCAGTAATAATTTTTTTATTATTAACATTAATTATTTCAGCAGTATGTTTTGCCCTTAATAATGGTGATGATATTACTATATCATAATCAATTAATTTGATTTTTTCTTTTAAATCTTCTGCTTGTTTAATACCTGTTTCATTTATATCTTCATCTACAAAATTAAATCTTCCTATTACATTTGAATCACATTGACCATGTCTTACTAAATATATTTTCATATTATTCCTCAAATTTTCTTTTCAATTTTAGACCTGTTTCATATCCTTTTTCATAAAATTCTTCTATAGTCATACCACTATATTGTTTATAATAATGTATCTCTAAAGTAGTATATCCCTCAAAGCCATTTTCTTTTAATTTAGATATAACATTATCAAAGTCTATAGTACCTTCAAAAGGTAATAAATGTTCATCTGTTTCACCTTTATTATCATGTAGATGAACTGCAAATATTCTATCTTTAAAATTATTAAAATTAAATTCATCACCAAAATGAGCATGAACATGTCCTGAATCATAACATATTCCTACATTAGGATTCTTAATATTAGCTATTGCATAGTCTAAATATCCTTTAATTTTAGTATTTTCAAAAGCTACTTTAACTCCTAAACTTTCAGCATAATTACAGATTTCTTTTAATCTATTTATACCTATTTCACTATACATAGGAGCCTCATTTTTAGCAGTTAAATGCATAACTACCATAGGAATACCATTATCATAACAATCTTTAATATCTTTTTTATATCTTTCTACAATACCTGTATCTTCTTCTATCCAAAGATTATTAATTTCTTGGTATCCTAGATGAGCAAATATTATATTTAAACCTTTTTCTTTTACATATCTTAATTGTTCTTCCTGAGATGTTTCCCAATCCTCATCATACCACTCTAAAAATACATTTTTAAATCCTGCATTTTTAATAGCATCTATTGTCTCATATAAATTATTATTTTGATTATAATTACTTACTACTACAGCAAGTTCATACTTATCCATAAAACCTCCTACATAACTATTTTAGCAGCATTTAAAACATCTTCTTTTAATTCATCTATTTCTGGATGTCTAACTAGATGTGCTAAATAATAAACTATATCATATATAGCTAATCTTTCTTTTAGATTATTAACATTTAATAATTCTGGATAATATTTTTTAACATATCCCATTATATTTTTATATTGATCTAAAGAAGTATATTCTTCTGCTTCTTCACTAGCAAATTTCCAAGGCTTTCTAATCATGCGATAAAAAATATCTAATTCAAAATCTCTTGGAGCATACATAGATCTTTCAAAATCAATTACTTTTATTTTACCATCATTGACAAATATATTATCAAAATGCAAATCATTATGAACTAATACAAAGTCATTAGACTCTAAATATTTATCAAAATTAGAATATGCTTTATCTAATATATTTAATTCTTCTTCATTAAATATATTTAATTCTTTAGATTTAGTATATGAAGGATTAAACTTATCTTTCATATACTTAGACCAATCATATTTATTACCGTTGTTATTATGAAACATTTTCATAATATCACATAATTGTCTTATTATATCTTCTCTTTCAGATTCACTATATGTATGCCATACTTCATATAAAGAAACACCTTTTAATTTTTCTATTATTTCATAAAAATAAGGTATATCTTCTTTATCAGTACTAAAATAATATAATTTTGGAATATATTCATTACCTTCATTTGAATTATAAAAATCTATTTCTCTTTTAAATTCTTCTTCATTATCTATATCAGTACATATCTTGACTATGTATAAATTATTAACATCGTAAATAGTGTTAGTAAAACCAATATTTATTTTATTAACAATTGGATTATCTCCGAATAAAGATATATGCTTATCTATTATTTTTTCTATCATGTGAGTCACCTATAAATATTATATCAAAAAAGATGATAATTTATAAAGTCTTATCATCTTCATTAGTTTCTATATTCTTTTTATTTAATTCTTTTATTTGTTTTAATATTTCATAAGTAAGAGCGAATTCTAATTCTTCAGAGAAATGTATTCTTCTTTTATTACTTTCTCTTAATTCTTCATAATCTTTTATATATTTTTTTAAATCTTCTGGAGCATCCGTATCATCAATGGTCTTACTCCCTTTTTGTTTTTTATCATACAAAACACTATAAATTTGGTTTATGTAATTTGGAATATTAATATTATATTGTTTTAAATCTTCAATAAAACCAATTAAATATTTACCATCATTTTCATAAAACATTTTATCGGTAATTCTTAATTGAGGGATCTTTTCACCATCTCCCATTAATTGAATTGTTGCTTCTTTTGGATCAAATTCTATATTAGTTTCAAATAGTTTTTCAATTATTGCTTTAAATTGATTTATACCTGTTCTAATATCCTCTTCGTTAAAGTATTTTGTATAACAATGTTCAACGGTTTCTAAATTCGTCTTTGCTCTAACTGTTCTTTCTACTCTGTCAGAATCTGCATTTTCCCATCCATGTGAAGCTACACTTTCATATTTATAACCTAACATAGAGATAAATCTATTTGCAAAATTCTTAACATTTGTTCCTTTATAGCCTATAACAGTTAAATTAGGATTCTTTTCTTTCACTTCTTCCATTTCCGCTTCTGGACATAATAAATATCCTTTTGAAATATCAACATTACCTAAAGAAAATGTATCTCCTGTTGTAATACTAACCAAATTAGGAACATCCACTAATGGAATAACAATTGCATATCTACAATCTTCCCAATTACCATAAAAATGACTTCCAACTTCTCCATTAACTGCAAAATGCACAGTATCTCTAACAGCTTGAAATCTTATATCTATTTTTTTATCTCCAATTCCTATTTGTTCTTCATGATATTTATTAGAATTAGTTGTTGTTTTTATTTCATCATTACTTGGAGTAAAATTAGTCTTATGTATTAGTACTAAATCTTCTAATTTATCAAAATCACAATGAACTAATACAATTTTATCTGTCTCATCTAAAACAAAAGGTATTCCTTTTTCTTTACATAATTTTATTGCTTCTTCTATAGTTATTCCTAAATCTTTTAAATTATAAGCATTTTTTATCTTTTCATATTTTTCTATAATACCTTTTAAATCTTCTGATTTTAGGTTTAGTTCTTTTAATCGGTTTTCTATTTCATTCTTTCTCTTTTCATAACGCTCTAATGCTGAATCTCTTCTTATTTTATGTTTAATATACTCACTATATTTTTTAGGATATTCTTTTTTTCTTTTTTTATATTCACCATAATTAGTTATTTTTTCAAAGAATCCAAAAAGTTTTTTTGGATCTTTAGGTTCATATAATTCTTCATATTCTGGTTCTTCCAATGTTGCTTGTTCCCAACCTAGTCTTTTAATTTCTTCAAGTAGTTTTTTTGCTTCTTCTACTTGGTCTTTTATTTCATCTAATAGAATTTTCTTTATTTTTTCAAACATATTATCACCTATTCAAATTCTTCAGAGAAGTTTCCATTTTTAAATATAAGTACTTTTTTACCATCTTTAGTAATTCCTGTAATATCAAGGTCTTTTGTTCCTACCATAAAATCAACATGTGAATCACATTTATTTAAATTATATTCATTGAATAAAACATCTTTTGATATATTAGATCCATTCTCTACACATTCTGGAAATGAATCACCAAGAGCTATATGACAAGCAGCATTTTCATCAAATAAAGTTTCTAAGAATACTTGATTAGTATTAGATATTGGTGAATCATAAGGAACAAGTGCTACTTCTCCTAACATATTTGAATTTTCACAGATATTAATCATTTCTTTTAGAATAGAATCACCTACTTCAGCATGTGAATCTACTACTTTTCCACCAGAAAATTTAATATAAAAATTATCTATTATATTATCTTGATAAGATAATGGTTTAGAAGAATATACTATACCTTCAGCTGATTTACAATCAGGTGATGTAAATACTTCTTCAGTAGGAAAATTAACTAATACTTCTTTACCACTAGCAAGTGTTTGTCTTCCTGATTCCCACTTATGATTTTTTGGTAAATCAACACTAAAATTAGTTCCATTTGAACTATTATATTGTAATGTTTTAAATTGATATTCAGTTAATTTTTTTGCTCTTTCTTTTAATTTACTAATTTTTTCATCCCATACTTTTACTGGATTATCTTCTTTAATCATACATATATCAAATATCTTATCCCATAAGATATCCACAACATTATCTTCTTTAAATAATTCTTTTGCCCACATTTCTGTAGGTACTGCTGCTATACACCAAGCAAGCATAGATTTATCTCTTAAATCATCAAATTCTTTTCTTGTTTCATAAGCATATTTTGTTATTTCAGCCATTTTTTTTGAATCTATATCTTTCATTAATCCTGGCATTTCTGATGCAAGCATTAAAAATGCAGCATTCTTTTTACCATATACATTCCACATTTCTTTATTCCAAAGACCTGTTTCTTTTATTTCATCAATATTCATATTTTTTAATACATCATGTTTTTTAAACGGATCACTTTCATCATAATAAATATCTGTTACTCCAAGTTCTTTAGCTATATTAGTAACTATATCTACAAAGTCTTTTCTTTCTTTGTTATAACTTATAAATAATGGTTGATCTTTTTCTATTTTTAAACAAGACTCTAATATTACTCTTGCATATTTTTCTTTTAAACTCATAAAAGCCTCCTAAGTATATTATACAATAAAAAAAGATAAGATTTAATCTTATCTTATTTTTTAATGTAAATATAGCACATATCATCACTATAATACAATTCATAATCTTCAGTTTCATCTAAATAATAATGTAATTGATTTGCTTTATAAGTTAGAATTACATCAAAATCATATTTATCTAGTAATTTTCTTGTGTCTCCACGTAATTCACCAATATCTAAAGATTCTGGTAATATTTCTTGACTAAATACATCTCCTAATCCATAAGAGAATATTTTTACATCATCTAATAAACCTAAATCATCTAATTTATATAATAGATATCCTCCACCACCAAAGTCATTAAACATTCTCTTTGGTTTTAATTCTCCAATAACCTTAACAGCTTTATCACTATAATAACCATCATTATCTATTATTCCTACATTTTTAATTGTACTTAGTTGTTTATAACCAACTACTCCTAAAGCTGCAACTAATAAACAAATAAATAAAACTGTTATTACTTTTCTAATTTTTTCAAATGGTTTAGATAATACTTCATACATATTATCAGTTACAAAGAAATATTTACCTAAAGTCCACATCGAATAAATTCCATACATTCCAATAAATCTTTGACTCTTTAAACACATATAGAATAATAATAATTGGAAAGCAATTTCATGAAATTTCATTTTGCTCTTAGTTAATATTAAATTAAATACTGGAAGCGCAATTACTATAAATATATATAATCCTAAATATCCATGGAAATCTGGACTAGCCCATTCTTCTATATTATCTAACATACTTGTATCTGCCATATTTGAGAATGGATATAAAAGCATCTTATAACCAAATGGATTTAAACAACTTGCTATAAGTGTTAATCCTAAAACTATTAATAAAGTCTTAACTTGTGATTTGTTTAAAAAACTACTACTCCATCTATCTTCTTTAAATTTAAATATTTTTAAGAATATATGACACATTAATATTCCAATTATAAATATATATGGAAGTGATGAAGATCCTCCATGGAAATTAACCCATAATATTTGTAATATTGGTATTGTAAATATTAATTTTTTAAATTTCTTTTCATCATCAATATAACTAAATAATATATAAACTAAATATGCCATAAATAACAAACTAATTATATATGGTCTTGGTCCTGTAACTTTAAAGAATACAGTCATTAATAATAAATATAATAGTTTAAAATCAAATAACTTTTTAAATTTTACTCTTAATGATTTTGCCATCAATATATATAATAATAAGAAGATTAATAACATTATCAATAAGCATCCTAATGGTGTAAGTTTATACATAATAAACTCTGTTAACCATTCATGACTTGTCCATTCATAAGGTCCATGCCAAACAAAAAGTGCTTCTTTTGGAATTACTTTATTAACATCAATATAATGTCCTATTACATAATGCCAAAACCAATCATTATCAGTAATAGGTTCAAAAGACATTAATAATCCCATTAAAAATGTAAATATAATACCCATAAATCCTCCTAGATTATATATTAATTATAACATATTTTAAGTTACAATCAATAAAAAAAGGATTACTATAAGTAATCCTATTGTTCTACAAAATAGATTATATCTGCAGATACTCTTTTTTCTTTTTCAGTACATGTAGGACATTTATAAGCTACACCATGTTGATCACCTGGTCCTACAAGATCAGTTCCAGAACTATCACTTAATAAACCTGCTTCAGTATTATTAGATTTTACAATATTTGATTTATAGAAATAACTTGTAGATCCTCCACCATCTAAATTAAGACCTGTTTGACATCCCATATCAACCATCATATTTGCTAAATCATTATATGATAAACCATTCTCTCTATCAGTTGATGTACTAGTTATAAATGCAAAATTATTTTTATCTTTTTGACAAATAGCTTCTCTCATATTCGATTTATTATTATCTACTACTTTTTTACCATTTTTAACTAGAACTGGACTAAAACCAAATGTATTTTTTATTTCATATACATCTTCTATATATTTCTTTACTAAATCATTCCCTTTTATATAAATATCACTATCACTACCAAAATTAGTTTTATATGATTTTAAGTTTCCATCATTACCTAGACCATATATTAGTGTATTATATCTATATTTATCATAACTAGCTCTTATTGTTTCTCCATTAACTCTAAAAATATTAATATGAGTTTGTCCGTACCATCCAGTAGGAACATTTTGATCTAAACTATCTGTAACCCATTGTTGTGCTATCATAGCAGATGCATTAAATCCTATTAAACCTTTTTTCTCATAACCATTTTGTTTTATTTCATTTTCCATTATATTTTTTCCAAGCCAATTATAATATAATATTTTTTTATTACCACCATAATTATCATTTTTTCTAGATGAACTTGGTTTAGGATCTTCTGCTGGAACACCCATTTTAAATTGTTTATATGCATCTTTAGCCCATACATAAGTTATTATGTATCTATCTTGTTTAATAATGTAGTATTTTAATGTATCACTCTCATATGAACAGTATTGACCTATTTGCATATTTTTTATATTAGAACTTCTTAAATCTGTACATTTACCTGCGTATTTATATTTTGAACCATCTGGTTTTATAACTGTATTAGTTTTTAATTCAGGATCCCATTGTGCATATAATTGAACTATATTATTTTTATATGATTTGCTATTAAAATTAGCTCTATGAACATTAAATGTCCAATCTGATCCTTCAGATGCTTTTGTATACCAACCATTAAATGTATATCCTGCTCTTGTACAAGTATTAGCTTGTGGAGAAAATATATCTCCATTTTTAATTGTTTGATCTGCTGGTGGATTAGATCCTCCATTACAATCATATTTAATAATAAATTTATTATTATCTAACCATCCTGCATATAATGTTAAATTTGCTTTGATATCAAAATTTCTTACAGAAGTACCTTTTTCATTATAATATTGTTTACTATTATTATAATCTTTTCCATCATACCAGCCCATAAACGTATAACCTTCTCTTGTTGGGGCTGTAGTACTTATTTTAGGCATTTCTTTTCCATTTGTAGCAGTTACATTTGCTGTTTGTCCACCAGTTCCACCGTTGGCATTAAATGATACTGTATATGTTGTTTCAGTTTTAGGAATTTCTTTCCATCCTGCATATAATCTTATATTACTTGTTTTATTATAAGTATGAGCGCTTGTACCATCTGCATTATAATATTTCGTTGCACTACCATTTGACCAATCTGTATTATCATACCAGCCCATAAATGTATAACCATTTCTTGTTGGTGATGCTACTGATAATTTTGGCATTGCTGAATTATATGATATTGATACATTGCTTGGTGCTGTTCCTGTTCCGCCATTTAAATTAAATGTAACTATATATACATCCAATTTCCATCCTGCATATAGTTTAACATTTGTTGTTTTATTAAATGTCACTGTGCTTTCGCCTTTTGAATTATAATATTCAGTTCCTTTAGTATAATCACTGTTATCATACCAACCCATAAATGTATAACCTACTCTTGTTGGAGCAATTGAATTTAGTTTTGGCATAACTGATCCATATGACACAGATATATTGCTTGGTGCTGTTCCTGTACCATTATTTAAATCAAATGAAATTGTATATTTAACACCTGACCACTCTGCATAATATGTTACTTTTCCACTTGATATTATGTTTTTGACATTTGTCCCTGCTGCTACTATATTACCCTCATTATTTTTCTTCCAACCTGCAAATGTATATCCTTCTTTAGTAAATCCATTAGTAGCTAATTTACAATCTTTATCATATGTACAAGTTTGGCTTGCAACACTTCCTGTTCCACCATTACCATTGTATTCAATAGTAAATTTATTAGCCGACCATCCTGCATATAATGTTATGTTGCTTGTTTTATCATAATTATTAACAATTGCTCCATTTGCATCATAATACATAGTCCCATTAGCATAATTAGTAGTATCATACCAACCCATAAATGTATAACCAGTTCTTGTAGGAGCTGTAGTATCTATTTGCGGCATTGGTTTCCCATTTGTTACAGTTACATCTGCTGATTGACCACCTTTTCCACCATTTGCATCAAATGACACTGTATATGTGACTGTAGTTGTTTGATTCTTACTCCATCCTGCATATAGTGTTATATTTTTAGTTTTATCATAATTTCTTGTACTTGTATTTTCTTTTGTGTAATATTGTATAGCATTTGTATAATCTTTTCCATCATACCAACCCATAAATGTATAACCACTTCTTGTTGGTGATGCAGTATCTATCTTAGGCATTTCTCTTCCATAAGTTACACTTACATTCTTTGATTGACCACCTTTTCCACCATTTGCATCAAATGTTAATGTATATTTATTTGCTTCCCATCCTGCATATAGTGTTATAGATTCTGTCTTATCATATTTCTTTGCACTCTTATTTTCTTCAGTATAATATTTTGTCCCTTTTGTATAATTAGTAGTATCATACCAACCTATAAATGCATAACCACTTCTTATTGGTATAATCTTTGTTATTGAAGGCATATCTTTTCCATTAGTTACTTTTACATCTTCTGGCTTTGTTCCTGTTCCGCCATTCAAATTAAATACTACTTTATAAGTTTTTTCTGCTCGTTTCTCCCAAGCTGCATATAGTGTTATATTACTTGTTTTATCAAATTTTCTTGCACTCTTATTATCTTTTGTATAGTATTCAGTACCCTTTGTCCAGTCAGTATTATCATACCATCCTATGAAATTATATCCTTCTTTCATTACTTCTGCACTAATACTTGGCATATCACTTCCATATGCTACAGATACATTATATGGTACTTTTCCACTACCACTATTAGCATCAAATGTAACTGTATACTCTATTACTTTCCACATTGCATATAATGTAACGTTCTCACCTGGTGTTACAGTTTCATTATCTTTAAATGATGCTCCTTCACCATTTGCCATAGTATTCCATCCAGCAAATGTATAACCGGTTTTCCTAAATGTGTTTGCTATTAATGGCACACTACTACCAACAGTAATGTTTTGAGAATTCATCTTTCCTGTTCCACCATTAGAAACAAATGTTATTGTATAAGTTTGAGCTTTTGCTTCTTTCTTTTCCCATCCTGCATATAATGTAATTGATTCTTTTTTATTATAGTTAATTGCACTCTTATTTTCTTTTGTATAATATCTTGTTCCCTTTGTATAGTCCTTATTATCATACCATCCTACAAAATTATATCCTTTTCTTGTTGGTATTTCAGTTTCTATATTAGGCATTTCTTTTCCATTTGTTACTTTAACATCACTTGGTTTTGTTCCTATTCCACCATTAAGATCAAATGTAACTTTATATTTTTCTTTTTTAGTTGCTTTCTTTTCCCATCCTGCATATAGTGTTATATCACTTGTTTTATCATAATTTTTTGCGCTTTTATTATCTTTTGTGTAATATTGGTTTCCTTTTGTATAATCACTACTATCATACCAACCCATAAATGTATAACCATCTTTTGTAGGTATTCCATTTATACTAGGCATTTCTTTTCCATATGTTAACGATACATTGTATGGTACTTTTCCACTACCACCATTGGCATTAAATGATACTGTATATTCACTTGTAGTCCATTGCGCATATAATGTCATATTACTTACTGGTGTTATAACATCATTATTCTTATATGATAATCCTTCACCCGATGACATAACATTCCATCCAGAGAAAGTATAACCCGCTCTTTTAAATTCATTTGATATTAATTGTGCACTACCACCTCTAGTAATATTTTGAGGTTCCATTTTTCCAGTTCCACCATTGGCTTTAAATATTATTGTATAATTTCTTACTTCTTTTTCCCATCCTGCATATAATATAGTATTATTAACTTTATCAAAGTTTTTTACACTTTCTCCGTTTTCGTTATAATATTGCTTTCCTTTTGTATAATCCTTATTATCAAAAAAACCTTTAAATATATATTCACTTCTCTTTGGGATATTAAGTACATTTGGTAATTGAGCATCATACTCTACTTCTATTTTTGCTATACTTCCTAATCCACCATTCATATCGAATGTAATTATATATTTCTTTTCACTCAATTTTTCTTCTTTGAATTCTTCCTCAGTTAAGAATTTAGGGTGTAATGTAACTTCTTCTTTAAACTCACCATTTATATCTACTTCATTTCCTTGTTCATCATACCATCCATCAAAAGGTAAATCTTCTTTCTCTGGTTCTACTACATCACAATCTAATTTTCCATCTGTTATTTTACATTTATAATCACTAGTTTTATTATCATCATAACTAAATGTTACATACTTTTCTTTACCACATCCACTAATGAAAAATAACATAAAAATAACTATTAATAATTTAAAGGTTCTCTTCATAAGTATATCTCCCTATTTTATACTTAAATTATACTTTTTATATATAAAAAAGTAAACATTTTATAAAGATTTAGAACAAAAAAATTGATTCATTTTTTGAATCAATTTTTATTTAGTTATTTCTTTCTTTTTGTTATACCTGATGCTATAAAAGTATCCATTATTATTTTTATGGCAGCATCTTTTTCTTCATCAGTCATTTTATCATGATCTGGGTATTCTTCATAAAAAACAATCATGACATATTCTCTAGATATATTATGGTCTTTACAAGCATCTGTTAGTGGTTTGTTCTCATAAGTAAACATATACTTATTTTTGTTTCTTTCAGCAAATGCTATTGCTATTTGAGCAACAGATGCATTTGGATCTTTAATTAACCCAGAACGTATTGCCCCCTTAACAGAACTTGGTAACACACCTTGTTGTCTTGCAAATTCTGATGCAGTTGAATCACCAACAAAGTACTTACACTTATAAGGTGAATTTGTTGGTTTTCTACTATAGAAATTTCTAATAATATATTCTATTAAATATTCATCAGAATATTTATCTAATTTTTTATTTTTTCTCATTCTAACATATCGCTCGTTAAAATCATCAAAAGGAATCCCGTTATTAAGACAATAAATTGGGAATATTTCTCCTTTATAAATAAACTTTTTTAAATCCATAAAAACCCCTCTTTTTAGGTGAAAATATATTACCACAAAACATAGAAATGGTCAAAAAAACGAACTATTTCTAGTTCGATTAATTACAATGGTAGCGACGGAGGGGGTCGAACCCACGACCTTCCGGGTATGAACCGGACGCTCTAGCCAACTGAGCTACATCGCCAAATACATATAGATTATATCAAAATAAAAAAAAATATACAAGTATTTGTATATTATTTTATTATTAACTTCTTTTTTGGCTTAATAAATTCATCTTCTCTTATTATAGTTCCATATTTAAATGAAAAATAAGTTACTATTATATATTGTCTAAAATGTTCTGCATTTAAAAACCAGAAGTTATTCTAACATTTTGAATATATTATGTCAAACAAAAATAAGACTTTTAAGTCTTATTTTCTTTTCTTTAAAATATCTCTTATTTCTTCTAAAAGAATTGTTTCATCAGTTTTAATTGGAGCAACAGCTTCCTCTTCTTTTTTCTTCTTTCCAACTTCCATTAGTTTATTAACACCTTTAAGCATTAAGAATAAGATAAATGCCATAATTAAGAAATTAACAACTGCTGTTAAAAAATGACCCCAATTTAAATATTGTCCACCCCAAATAGCAAGTTGTCCTTTAATTTCTTTTCCACCTATAGAGTTAATAATAGGATTAATAAAGTCATCTGTTAAAGCAGTAACTATAGTAGCAAATGCACCACCTATAATAACACCTATAGCCATATCCATAACATTTCCTCTTAAAATAAATGTTTTGAATTCGCCAATGAAACCTTTACTTTTTTCTTTAGCTTTTTTTAGTTTTTCATTATCTTTCATAGATACCTCCATTAAATTCATTTTATCATTTTATTTTTTAATTATCAATAATATGATATAATCTTTTTTAGGTGATAATATGAAAAAATATTTAATAATACCACTAATAATTTTATTACTTACTGGATGTAAATTCTATGATGAATATGAAATGCCTGAAGAAGTAGAAATTGAATTAAATGATAATACTTTTGAAGTATATGATTCAAAAACTATTGAAGATTTAATATCTTTTAAAAATGTAGAAATAACTAATCCAGATAAAGAATTAGAATTAAAAGATATTGGCGAAAAAGAAACAACAATTGAATATAAATATGGAAAAAGAAGTTATAAATATATTGTAGATTATGAAGTGGTTGATACAGAAGCACCATTTATAATGAAATCATCTTCTTATAAAAGTACTCTTGTTAATGAAGAAATAAATCTATGTGAAGGTGTTAGTACTATTGATAATTATGATAGAGAACCTACTTGTTCTATCACTGGAAATTATGATATATCTGTACCAGGAACATACTATTTAAAATATGAAATAAAAGATAGTTCTAATAATATAACTAATAAAGATCTAACCTTAGACGTAGTAACTAGTTATGAAGGTGGTTCCTCATCTGGTGGAGACTATGAGTATACTTATACTCTATTTGATGATATTCAAGAAAAGTATAAAGGTGAAGATGTTATGCTAGGAATAGATGTGAGTGTTTGGCAAGGAGATATCGATTTTAAAAAGGTTAAAGAAGATGGTGCTGAATTTGTTATTATGAGAATGGCTTATAGTGGTGGCGTTGATGACGAAATAGGACTAGATAGATATTTTGAACAAAACATAAAAAAAGCAAAAGAAGCTGGTTTAAAAGTAGGTGTATATGTATATACAAGTGCATCCTCTACTGAAGAAGCTATATCACAAGCAAAATTTATAAAAAAACATTTAAAGAAAACTAAATTAGATTTCCCTATAGCATATGACTTTGAAGAATGGAGCGATTTTAATAATCTAAAAATGAATTCACATGACTTATTAGAAAGAGTTAATGAATACAATAGTATTCTTAAAGAAGATGGATATAAAATGATGATTTATGGAAGTAAATGGTATTTAGAAAATGTATGGCTTCCAAATGATTATGATACTTGGCTTGCTCATTATACAGATAAAACTGATTACCAAGGTGAATATATCTTATGGCAATTATGTTCAGATGGATTAATCGATGGTATCGATGGTTATGTAGATTTTGATATTTATTACAAAAAATAAAGTACACATTGTGTACTTTATTTTATTATATCTTTAATGACATAATCTGCCATTAATAAACCTGCTGAACTAGTAAGTGGTGAATAAGAACCAATATTATCTTTTGTATCAATTGGTTCTTCATCACTGCTTAAAACCATTACTTTTTCATTAATACCATCATCTCTTAATTTTTTTCTAACAACTTTAGCAAGTTTATCATAACTTGTTTTTCTTATATCCATTATTTTTAATTTAATTAGATTAGTCTTTTTACCCATACCCATTGATGATAATACCTTAATATTTTTCTTAAGACATTCCTCAATTATTAGTATTTTAGTACTAACTGTATCACAGGCATCAACTACATAATCAAGAGGTTCATTAAATAATAGATCTATATTATTACTATCTATAAATTCACTTATAATAGTAACATTACATTCTTTATTTATATCTAATAGTCTTTCCTTCATTATTTCAGTCTTCTTTTTACCGACAGTAGAATCAAGTGCTATTATTTGTCTATTCTTATTTGTGATATCTACTATATCATTATCTATTATAGTAATATTTTTAATACCATTTCTAACAAGCGTCTCAGTAAGTATTCCTCCTACTCCACCAAGACCTATTACTAATACTTTAGTATTATTTAATTTAGATAAATTTTCTTTTCCAATTAATAATTCTAATCTTTCAAACATATTTACCCCACAAAAAAGCCTACAAGATAATAGGAACGATAAAACCTACATCATATGTGCAGGTGGGTATCCCATAATAGACTTTAGGATCCTTGGATTTACAAGTATTCAACACCATCT
>JAFYEA010000002.1 GCA_017544525.1 Bacilli bacterium
CATATTTATCCGTATCTAAGTCTATATATTTTTTTCTATCTGAAAACTTAGCTAATCTTATATAATTATTAGCCTTATTTATTGCATCTGGTCTATATTTTACACTTGCTGCTTTTACCATTATTGGTATTATCAATAATATGATTACTAATATTTTTAATATTTTATTTTTCATATTCTACACCTATTATAATTGTACAACAATTATAACTAAATAAAAAGAAGATTTTTAAAATCTTCTAATAAATAATAGTATCTCCATCTTTTAACATAGTATCAATCGATATTCCATATCCATAATTTACTCTATCTATAACTACATTTGTAACTGCTCCGATTAATTTATTGTTTTGAATAATTGGTGATCCACTCATTCCTTGAACTATTCCACCAGTTTTATCAATTAATTTTTTATCAATTATTTTAAAACTAAATGCTTTATTTGTATTTCGTTTATTATAATACTTTTCAACTATATCAATATTATACTTTTCTATTTTTCTTTCCTTTGTTACCGTTAATATATATGCATTATCTAATTTTATATCTTCAAATCTACCTACTTCTAATGTTTTTTTATTTGGCATTTTATCCGTATAAAAACCAAATATTCCAGTTTCTAAATTTTTCTCAATTGAACCTATTTTATTATCAAAAGAAATATTCGCATTTTTACTACCTACATGACCATTTCTACTTTTATTAATACTTGTAATAGTACTTAATAATATATTTCCATCTTTTACTTCAACTCTATTATTTGTTTCATTAATCACAATATCATGCCCTAAAGCACCATATACTTTTGTAACAGGATCAATATATGTTAATGTCCCTAATCCTATTATATTATCTTTAACATATAAACCTGTTTTTAATAAATTGTTTTCTTCTTTTAGTTTTAAATTTGTGTTAATTACTTTATTGTTTCTTATTATTTTTAAACTTATAACTAAATCTTCTGTTATTTCAGAATTAATATATTTAGTCAATTCATTAATTGAACTTACATCATGATTATTTATTTTAATAATCTTATCACCTATTTTAACATTCTTTTTTGCTATATATTCATCATCTACTTTATAATAACCAACAACTATTAATCCATCGGAATTTATTTTAATTCCAATACTTTCTCCTCCTGGTATTACATTCTTAGAATAAGCAAATATATTATATGGTAAAAATAAAATAATAAAGAATGTAAATATCAACTTTTTCATGATTTCACCTCTTTATTATTTTTAACTTATAAATATATTATATAAAACCAATAATTGTATTACCAATTATTACTATTCTTCTATCTTAAAATCGCTTATTTTACCATTTTCTTCCACTAATTTATTAATAGTTTCAGTGGCTGTATTTAATTTCTTTTCACAAAATTCAATTAATTTCATTGCTTCAGTATATTTAGTAATTGATTTATCTAAATCTAATTCTCCGCTTTCAAGTTCATTAACTATTGTTTCTAATTCTCTAACTGAATCTTCAAATGTTTTTTCTTTCTTTTCTGCCATCTTATTTAACCTCTCTTACTTCACTTATTACACTACCATTTTTTAATTTAGTAGTTATTTTATCACTAACATTTAAATCTTTAATATCTTTTATTACTTTACCATCTTTATATACTATTGAATAACCTTTATCTAATATATTATCTGGATTTAATAATTCTATTTTTAATTTTAAAGTATCAATTATATTTCTATTATCATTAACTATATTATTAATATCTTTACACAATTTATCTTTATATAAATCTATTGTTTGTTTCTTTTGATCATATAATACATTAGGATTATTTAATATATAATTACTTTTATATTTATCTAATATATGTTTATTGTTCTCTATTAAATTATTAATATAACTATTTAATCTATCATATAAATTATCTAATTTTTGCTCTTGTATTTCATATAATTTAATAGGATTATTTAATATATAATTACTTTTATATTTATTTAATAATTGACTATAACTATATAGTTTATTCTCAATAGATGTATTTATTCTTTCAAACGTAGTCTTAAAATATCTTCTAACTTCTTCTACATCTGGTGTTGCCATTAAGGCCGCTCCTGTTGGAGTTGGCGCTCTTAAGTCTGCTACAAAATCACATATAGTAAAGTCAATTTCATGACCTACACCACTTATAATAGGAATTCTACTATTGTATACAGCTCTTGCTACTATTTCTTCATTGAAAGCCCATAAATCTTCTATGGAACCTCCTCCTCTACCAAGAATAATAGTATCTATATCTTCAAATGTATTTGCAAGTTCTATCATTTTTACTATATTATATTTGGCTTCTTCCCCCTGAACAAGAGTTGGAAACAAATATATCTCTGTCATAGGAAATCTTCTATTAATAGTAGATATTATATCTCTAACTGCTGCACCAGTCGGAGCAGTTATTACTCCTATCTTTCTTGGCACTCTTTTTATTTTCTTTTTATGTTCTTTATCAAATAAACCTTCTTCGCTTAACTTCTTTTTTAATTTTTCAAACAAAACATATAAGTTACCAATACCATCTAGCTCCATACTATCAACATATATTTGATAACTGCCACTAGCTTCATATACACTAATTCTTCCATGTACTAAAACACTATCTCCGTCTTTGGGACTAAATGATAAATATCTGTCATAATTAAACATAACAGCATTAATTTTACTGTTTTCATCTTTTAAAGAAAAATATAAGTGCCCTCTAGAATGATATTTTAAATTACTTATTTCACCCTTTAAATAAACACTTCTTAATTCTTCATTATCTTCAATAGTATTCTTAATAATTCTATTGATATCACTAATAGTTAAATATTCACTATTGTTCATTTACTTCCTCATTATCTCTTATTTTATCTAATACTGCATTTATTAATTTAACAACTTTATCATCACTATATTTTTTAGCAAGTTCAACCGCTTCATTTATAACGACAATTTTAGGTGTATCATAATACATTAATTCATAAGTACCTAACCTTAATATTGCTTTATCAGTTTTACCTAATCTATCCAAATCCCAATTCTCTAAGTATTTATTAATAATTTTATCAATCATATCAACATTTTCAATTACTCCATTAACAATATCTCTTACATATTTATTGTCTATTTCTAGGTTTTCTTTAATAACTTCTTCCATATCAAAAGATATATCATTTTTAATATAAAAATCAATTTGATATAAAATAATCATAATTTTTTCTCTCGCTTCAGTTCTTGTTAATTTCATAATAATCACCCTTAAAACTATTAAAATTATACCATTAATAATAAAAAAAAGATATTACTTTTTGTAATATCCTTATATAAATATCATTATGAACTATGATTTCTCATAATTATTATTCCAGTGCCACCTTTTCCACCAGCGTTTCTTGGACGTATGCTATCTGAGTCATCTTTTGCAGAAGCAGGACCACCTGCACCTCCACCACTACCAGAATTGTTAGTAGCATCGCTTCCATCTTTTCCATTGCCAGCGGCTCCACCACCATTAGCGCCACCGCTTCCTGTCAGAGATCCACTACACCAGGTTTCATTATAAGAATTACAGTTAATAAACTGTCCTCCTCCTCCACCGGCTCCATATTTTATACCATATGAGGAATCTTCAAAAGGATAAACTCCTGCAGGACCTGCACCTGCTGGAGAATTTGCAGCTGTTGAATATCTTCCACCAGCACAACTTGTAGAACCTGATACAGTACGTTGACCTCCAGTTCCACCTGCTGCAGATATTGTTGATCCACCGATTGTAATTGTTGTAGCAGTTCCATTTTTACCATCTACTTTAGTTGCATCAGAACCAGAATTTGAATAACCTTTTCCACCATCTCCTCCTGTACCTATCGTTACACTATGATTACCTGTTTCAGCAGTAACAGTAGATGTGACTTTTGCACCTCCACCACCGCCACAGCCACCACGCCATGTTCTATTACCAAGAGATAATGTTCCAGCTCCTCCACCACCGCCACCAACGGCGAATATATCTATTTGAGAACTAATTGATATAACATTTAACGTACCACCTGTATATAAGTATACTTTCCAGTTTTTATTTGATATTGTTACAGTTGTTGTACCAGAAGCCTTTGCTTCATAATCTCTTGTTGTACTTCCATCTATAACTCTAAATGCTCCATTATAAGCAAATTTAAATGGATCTGTTGACTTCCATCTTGCAGTAAAAGTTAATTGAGCATTATTTGTTGAGGTTAGGTTACTGTTAATAGTCGCACCATTATCATACGTACTACCATTATAAGACCAACCGTCAAATACATAACCATCTCTAGTAAACCCATTTGTTGTTAATGTACATGGAGAATTATAATAACAAGTTGCATTTGCAGTAGATCCACCAGTATTATTGTTTCCAGCAAATTTTATTGTATATCTATTTGGATTCCATTTTGCATACAATGTGTGGTCTCCTTCAACAGAAACTGAAGTGTTTTCATTAACTAATGTTGAGAGTGCAGATTCTAAATACCAGCCTCCAAATTGATAACCCTCTTTTGATGGAGAACATAATGTACCATATGCTTCTGCAAACTTAACTAATTTAGTTGCTGGAATACAAGAAGCGCCTTCATAAGTTATATATGCAGAATTGCTCTCCCATTTTGCATATAAGGTATGATTTCTTGCAGTCTTTACTATTGTTGTTGGATCAATTCTATATACAAGTTCTGGTTCTAAATACCAGCCTTTAAATGTACGTCCAGTTCTTGATGTTTCACATAAATTTCCATATTCTTCATCATATGTTACCATTTTGTATTCTGGATTGCATGCACTTCCACCATTTCTAAAGTATGTTACTTTAAATTTATTATCTACTAGTTCAATCGCGTCATCATCATCTGGTTCAGGATTTGGTCTTGATTCAGAATCCACATTTCCTGATAAGTTTATTGATGCATAATATAAATCATTGTTTCCCCTTTCAAACACTCCTATCATATATGCTATTGGTGAAGAACATGTTTGATTTCTTTTTGCAGATCCTGTTGTGTTTTCATCGTTACACTTCTTAAGTGTTTTCATATATTCAATTACACCATTATCATATATATTTGTTGCATCAGGACTTTTTAATGCTGATGATATATCTTTTACTACATATATACTTCTTACTTGCATACTTTTTAACACTTCATCACAACTATATAATATTCTTCCTAATTTTGTATTTTTACAAAAGTATGGATTTGCTGGTCCGTTTTTAGTAAATTCATCTACATCTGCTCTAAAATTAATTGTTGTATCTACAGTATCTCCATTTTTACATCTTATACTATAACTACATGTATCATCTGTTCCCAAGTCACTTATAGCATATAAAAGATATTTATCACTTGATTTATCATAATATTCTTTTTCTTTTGTTTTTCTTTGTACCAAAGAATAACTTGATAAAAGCATTGCTAGTGATAATGCGACAACTACTAAAACAACTATGCTTTCTACAAATACAAATCCATTTCTTTTCATATCTCTCTCCTAGTATACATTATATCTTATTTTAATGAAAAATAAAAGAGATTTCTTATATGAAATCTCTTATACTTCAGCAATATATTCAAGTAACTTAATAAACATATTAATAAATACTTTATCAAGTCCTTTTCTCTTTAATTTCCTTATAGTAATTCTTTTATCTTTAATAGACATATCGCTAAATAATATACTATCTAGCTCTACTTTTAATTCTGTTGTAATACTTAAATCAGTAATGATGCTTTCTAAATCTTCATTAATAGCTCGTGACGCATCTATTTCTATATCTTTACCTTTACAATAAACTAATATTTTACTAGCTGTATCTATATCCTTAAATTCAATTACAAAATCATTTTCATCTATATAACTATCAAACTTAACATTTACTTCATCGCAGAAAACTTGTACACCATCAGTATATTTAGTATTTCTAAATCTAATTTTATAATCTCTTTTTTCTGGAATAACACCATGTTTTCCATCTTTTGGTTCTATTGATACAGAAAAATCATTTTCTTTATAATAATAATTGATTTCTGTAATATAACTTTCTCCATTTTTATATTTGTTGCTTACTCCATCATCTTCATATAATTTATATGTATTACTTCTACCCGGGAAAATATGTATTTCCAATTCTTTAGGTGAAGAAGTATCATTTTTGTTTTCTTCATGTAATATACTTAATGGAATAATAGCCCCTGTTTTAGCAAACACAGGATAATCTTCATCTTTATAAAATGTTACATATCTTCTACCACCAGTAAATTTTTTACCAGTTTTAAAGTCATACCATACCCCATTAGGTAAAAATATTCTGTGAACTACTCTATTCATTACCTCATCTTTTTTAGTAACTATTGGTGAAACAAATAATTCACTACCAAAATAATATTCATTCTTATATAATGGTTCATCATAAGTTTCAGGATATTTATAATATAACGGTTGAATTAATGGAGAACCATATGTTGAATATTTATATGCTTCTGAATATAAATATGGTATTAATTTATGCCTTAAATTTAAATAATCTTGAACAATTTTAAATGTTTTAGCATCCCATTTCCAAGGTTCTCTTTTATAATACTTTCCTTCTTCTGATGCTAAACGTAATATTGGACTATAAACTCCCAATTGTACATATCTCATATACAATTCTGAATCTTCTATTCCACCTTTGTATCCACCTATATCATGACTCCACCATGAAATACCTATATTAGATGCTGTTGCATTAAAGAAAGGTAGGAATTTTAATGTTTTCCAACTAATATTCGTTTTTCCGGAATATAATACTGCATATTTATGTGGAACTATTCCAAAATTTCTACTCAATATTAAACTTCTCTTATTAGTATAACTAAAGTTTTTAAATAAGAAATAATCCATTACATAATTTCTTAATTTATTATTGGGATTGTTATCATCAACCCAAAGCATATCTACTCCATTTATTAAATATGGATTAATAATTCCCTTTAAGAATGCATCCATTAATTTAGAATTATAAACATTTAAAGGAATATTCTTATCACTATCATTAGGATACATCTTAACAAACTGATCATGTGCTTTTTCTTCTATACTTAACACTCCATCAGTTAATACTTGAGTACCTAAATATATATGATTTTTATGTAAATAATTAGATAATGCTAATGGATTTGGAAATATGTTATTATCTAAAGAAAAACTTAATTCAGAATATTTATTCTTAGTTCTACAATAAGGCCCAAGTAACAATAATGAAATTGGAATATCATTTTTCTTAAATAAATTTAATAATTTTTGTATTCCTTCTTCATCATATTGTTCGTTCTTAGCCCACCATACACCTAAAGCATATCTAGGTATTAATGGTGGTAATGTTGTTAGATTAAAGTAATCTCTCAATCCTATTCCAAAATCTCCATTATATATAAATAAATAAGTATCTACATTATTATAATTAGGGGCTAATAAGTTACCATTTTGATCAAGTATTGGTGTCTTTGAATCATCAAATGAAACAAAACCATCTAATGAAAATAAACCATTTTCTAAAGGTACAGAAGAATTCATATCATCTAAACTATAAGCAGTTCCTTTTAAATTCCTTGCTTCAGGATGTTTAAAATACCAAGATTTTTCTGTATCATTTATAGTTACTTTCAAGTTTGAATCAGACATTATTGGTCCACCAAAATATGATTTTTCTTTATGATACTCTAATGTGAATTTTTCATTTTTAATTAATAACAGTTCATTATCTTCTTCTACTGTTACTTTTGGTTGAGAAAAAGATCTGTTCATAGCAAAAAGAGTTGGATAATCATTGAATGATCCAGTTTCGCTATATTCAAATCTTATTAAAGAATTTGATATTATACTAATTCTGTATTTATTGCCTTTATATACAAATGAATTAGGTGTTTTACTTTTGGTTAAATCGACTTTAAAATGTGGCCCTAAATCAAACATAATTATACCTCCTCTTTATATTTTTTATTGTCCTATTTTTACCATCCAATTCTTATAAACTTCACAGTTTGCACTTGTTGGTGGTGGATCAGCTTTTTCCATTTTCGCAATCATTGGTATTTTAAATATTCTACCAAATGCTACACATGTTCCAGCTTGCAATGTTTTTTGTTTTTCAACAATATCTTCACTCATATTTGGAACACTCTTAGCTATATATTCTAAATCAGCTGGGTGATTTATTTTAAATATTAAGAAATTAGCACATTGAGAAATAACATTTTCATTTAAATCTGTTGGTCTTTGAGTAATTAAATCCATAAGAAGTCCATATTTTCTTCCTTCTTTAGCAATTCTCTCAAATATATTATAACCAAATAGTTTTTTATCGTCTCCTTCAAGTACGTATCTGTGTGCTTCTTCTAATATCATGTGTATTGGGAAAGTAGCTCTTCTTTCGTCTTTTAAACTTCTTGTGAATTTCATAAACATACGACCAAATATTTTTACAATAGTTCTTGCGAATCTATCATCAACATCTTCTAAGTTAATATTTACGATTTGACTCTTCTTTCCATCTTTAATTTGTATTTTTTGAATATATTCATCAACAGTTGTATAACCGTTAGCTGAGAAGAATGTACCATTAGGTCTAGTTACTAAATCATGTAATTTTACTTTTAAACTCATTGCTGAGTCGTACATTGCTTCATTAAGTAAATATCTTTCACTATATAAAGTAAAGTTTAATGCTACTTCTAAATCATGTAATGAATAATAAACTCCAGTAGCATCATAATTCCATTTTTTATCTTCTTTAATAAATTCTTTAATATAATCTGATATTATTTTATGCTCTGCAAATCTACCTTCACTATCTATATCAAAACAATTTCTAAACTTTCTAGTAAATCCTATACCAGGTACTTCAGTATCTAAAGACAACTCTGGTGTATTAGTTTCATTTAATATTTCAAAGATTTGATCTCTAATACGTGCTGATGTTTGATTAGTATACATAATAGAAATAATTGCTTTTGCTAAAATATGATTTTTAAATTCTAAAGCTTCAACGTCATTTCTAGCAAACATCTTAACATATGTAAGTGCTGTTTCAACCATAGCAATTTGTGAAAAATTAGTTGCTTCTAGCAAATTTAATACATCTTCTAATTCTAGTAAGCATACTGGAATATCTAGTTTTTCATATCCTTTATTTAAATTAGTTGTTATAACTTTAAATGAATAATAGGGATTATTTTTATTCAAATCTTGAAATGCATTAATATACTCTCCATAAGAATCAAACACAAATAGATTTGCTTTATAAGGTATTACACTACTATTAGGAAAAACATTTTGAATTATTCTACAAATACCATATGTTTTACCACTACCGGTATTACCAAATATAGCAGTGTGGTTTGAAAACAATTCATCTACACTAATGTTAAGTGGAAAATCATTATATAATGGAGATACACCCAATCTTATTGTTTCTCCAGGAGTTCCAACTAATATTTTTAATTCATCATTATTAATAATTCTTACTCTAGCATTTAAACTTGGTTTTTTTATCAAACCACCAATAAAATCATTTTCAGTTAATTCTCCTAAAAATGTTACTTTAATTGTATCTTCATTAATTGAATCTATTTCACCAAGTATTTTCTTGTTATCATCTTCAAAAACAACATGTAAATTAATTAAATCGTTTATTTCGCCACCGTCTTTGTTTATTTCTAAAGTGGCACTATTTTTATTTATTGTTTTTATTTTTCCTAGCATACTAAAAACCTTACCTTCCTATTCTAATATTCATTTTAGCAAATAAATAAAAAAAAATAAAGACGTTTCTTTATTTTCTTATAATTAAATTTAATATATTATTTTCTACTTCATTACAATCTTTCAATGAATTCTTAGTTGTTCTAAATGTCAATACCACTATCTTACCATTAACCTCTGTAACATAATGATAATATCTATATAATGAAACTTCACTAACAGCATACATCCATTCTATTCCATTAACATAATCTTTTTTTATTTCAGATTTATAATATTTCATTATATTATTAAGTAATTGCTCTTTAGTATCATAACCCTTTACTGCTTTTAAATCGAATTTGCATCTATTAATTCCAGAAAAGTCATTTACTTCATATTGAATAAGATTTGCATTAGATTTTTCTTTATTAAATTCAAATCTTTCAGGCAATAATCCAATTTCAAAATAATCATTTACTATAAATTCTGTATCTGGTTTAGAAATATATATACCTTCTTTATTTAATTTTTCAGTTAATTTATCTTTATCAAAACTAACCTTCATAATATAATTATTAATTTCTGCATATACACCATATTCTCCTGCAAAAGCAATAAACTGTTCTGGTATCAAAAATACTATTATTGCATATACAATTACTGCTTCACTAATTAAAGCAAATAAAGCTTTGGATTTACTTACACCACCTTTATTAATACAATATTGATTTAGTGTTAAAACATCTACTCCTTTGTATTTGTTTTTAATCTTTTTAACATCTCTTTTTACTTTACTATTATATAAAGGATTAAATAACAATCCTATTAACACAATATATCCAAGAGATATATATAAATCATGTACAAAATATGTTATTAAAAGAAAACCTATAAAGAAAATCATTCCAAGTAAGTACATTTTTCTATATGCATAATATAATGGTCCAAAAATAATAGCATTTAAATTAAAGAATTTGTTAATAATTTTTCCACCATTTTGTCCTACATAGTTTTGAATCATATCAAAATCATCTGGTTCTCTTTCAAACGGTGATTTTTCAGGTTCTTCATTTGAGTGTTTATTCATTTTTGGCATATCAGTTTGTTTTCTCACACTAGCACTTACTTGATTTAAATCACTTGTTATTGGATTTACTTCATCATCTATTTCTAGATGCTTATCCATTATTACTTCTTTAGCAATTTCAATGCTTTTTGGATGATTATTATTTTGACTCAAATCTGGTATTTTAATACTTGGAGGTTGTGGTGCATTATAATTGTTAGCATTAGCAAGTTTACTCTCAACATTTGAACTAATATCCTTTTTAGATTCTAAAGGTTTTGGTTCATATATTGGAGAAGGTATCGCAAGATTGTCCTCCATAGTAGGTAAAGTGGGAGTATCTAAAGTATTTTGTTTATCATTTAAATTATTATCATTCATATTGCTCACCTATTATATGTAAATTATATCACATTAAAAAAGTGTTCTCAATATTTGAGTACACTTCTTTTATAACACTTTAGAATTATTATCTATTATTAATTGTCTCTCATATGCTTCTTGCATTAAATGCTTATGAAGTATATTAGCATCTATAACTTCAAACAAAATTGCATATCCATTAATATACGCCATATTTAATATTTCTAATTTAGATCTCTTACTTGATTCTTCACTATTAAATTCTAAAACATCAACAGTTCTTTCTTTATTATTAAAAAATAAACCATACTTCCCTGGATACCAAAACAGATTATCCTTTTCACCATCTGTTAATCTAATAAAAAAGCTCTCTTCATATGTTTTATGAATGCTATTTGAAGCACTTGGTATTGCTCCTGTTATAATTCCATTGTTTTCCATAACGATCCCCCTTAATCAAAGCGATATATATTATAACACATAATAAAAATATTGCAAATAAAAAGGCTTTTTTAAGCCTTAATATTATATTTAGTTCCTTCTCTAGTATCCATAAGTTCAACTCCTTTTTCTAAAAGTTCATTTCTTATTTGATCTGCTAGAGCATAATTTTTATCTTTTTTAGCATTATTTCTTTCTTCTATCTTTTCTTCTATATATTTAATAAGTTCACTATCACCTTTTTCTTCTTTTATCAAGTCTAGTGACCACACCTTATCAAAATCACTTATTAGTTTTAATTTAGTATTTCCATTAACTTCATTATCTTTTAACAAATCGTAAAGGATTGTAATAGTGTTTGCAATATTTAAATCATTACTTATTTCATTAATAAATCTATCATTATATAATTTATATTTTTCTTCATCTATATCTCCAGATTTATCTATATTAGAAATTCTATTTTTAACTTTCTTAAGTGTAGTTTCTGCTTGATCTAATGCTTCAAAAGAAAATACTAATTGTTTTCTATAATGTGAATTTAAGCACATAAATCTAAATGATAATGGATCATATCCTTTTTCTTCTAAAACGCTAACTGTAAGTATTGCGCCTTGTGATTTACTCATCTTTCCAGATTCGTCTAATAAATGTTCATTATGAAACCAATAATTACACCATTTATGTCCTAAATAACTTTCACTTTGAGCTATTTCATTAGTATGATGAGGGAAAATATTATCTACTCCTCCACCATGTATATCTAAATATTCACCTAAGTATTTAATTGATATTCCGCTACATTCAATATGCCATCCCGGATACCCTTTTCCCCAAGGAGAATCCCACAACAATTCATGTCCTTCAAATTTAGATGTAGTAAACCATAATGCAAAATCAGCTTGATTTCTTTTGGCGTCATCTTCTTCTACGCCTTCTCTTACACCAACAACCATTTCATCTTCTTTATGATTTGTAAGAACATAATAATCTTTTAATTTACTAATATCAAAATATACATTACCACCTGATAAATATGCATAACCATCTTCAAGTAATTTTTCTATCATTTTAATATACATTTCAATATTCTCAGTAGCTGGAGAAACAATCTCAGGTCTTTTACAATTTACTTTTTCAAAATCTTTAAAGAATGCATCAGTATAAAACTTAGCAATTTCCATAGAACTTTTGCCTTCTCTTTTTCTTGCTACTTCCATTTTATCTTCACCAGAATCAGAATCACTAGTTAAATGTCCTACATCTGTAATATTCATTGCTCTTGTAACATCATATCCTAAATATCTAAGTGTTTTTTCTAATATATCATGTCCTATATAATTTCTTATATTACCAATATGAGCATAATGATATACTGTAGGTCCGCATGTATACATTTTAACTTTTCCTTCTTCATTTGGAATAAACTCTTCTTTTTTTCTACTTAATGTGTTATATATTATCATGCTTTTTTCCTCCTTTTATAATCTTATACTACTATTTTATTTTTATGTCAATATAATATTTTATTTAAATAAAGCCCCTCACTAGGCGCGCAATTACCTAAACTACATCGATTTTTACTATCAAAGATATATTTAATATCATCAAGCGACTTTTTATTATCATTAATATCAATTAATAAACCCACTATATTTCTAATCATATATCTTAAAAAACCACTTGATCTAAATCTTAAATATAAAACTTTATTATGTATTTTATAATCTATATTAATAGTTCTAATATAGGATTCTTTATCCTTATCAGATGTAAAACTTCTAAAATTATGTTCTCCATTCATAATACTAATAAATTTATCAATTAATTCTTTTTTTATATTTTTATTATACTGATATACATAATCTTTCTCTATTGGATTATATTCTCCCATATTAATTTTATAAATATATTCTTTTTCTTTAACATCATATCTTGCATGAAATTCATCATTAACTTTATTTATTTTTTTAATATATACTCCATCGTTTATTAATGAATTAATACCATGAGTTAGTTTTTTAAGATTAATTCTTTTATCATAATCAAAATGACAATATTGATTAATAGCATGCACCCCTTTATCTGTTCTAGATGCTGCTATTGTATTAATATTTGTATTTAATATTTTAGATAATGTTTTTTCTATTTCACCTTCTACTGTAATTTTATTGTTTTGAATTTGATAACCATAGAATAATGATCCATTATAAGACAAATTAATTAAATATCTCATATTAAACCTCCATCTACCATATATGATAATACTAATAATAAATGAAATAATAAAAAGAATATATCATAAAATCCTAATTTATTAGTTCTATAATTAGTTCTATATTGTTTTATATCATATAATCTTAATTCGCTACATGTTTTTATTTCTTTGTTTTTTCTTCTTGTTAAATACAAAACATTTTTATTAATACTAAAAAATAAAACTATTCTTTTTAATATATTATAATCTGTATAGTCAACACCTCTTGAAGCACTTGCTTTTAATGCTTTATTAAATGTTCCAAAATATAAAGGAAAGAATCTTAAAAAGGAATTTATCTTAAATGCTATTTTGGATACGGGTAAATATAAAAAATTAAAGAAAGATAAAAATTTTTCTATTCCATATATACTTTCGCTAGGTGAAGTAGTATATGCTAGTATATTTAAATACTCAACTACACTTATTAATTTCATCATATATACTAAACTTAAAGTTAATGTTTTATCAAAATAAGCACAAATAAATGCTATTAAAATATAAACATATCTCAATGAATAAAAAGTATTAAAATAATACTTAAATGGAACAAAACTAAGTAACATCATAACAATAACTAATATAAATATAAATGAATTAATATATACTGAATTAGTTAGTATTAATAATAAACACACAATAATAAAATTAATTAATTTAATAACAGGATTTAATCTATGTATAGTAGAATCAACTGGATAATAAGAACCAAAAGAGTTCCTAGAATACATCTCTATACACCCCCTTAATTAAATCAAGGATGTTATTATAATAGTCTATTTCATGTCCTTTTTTATTACATGCATTTACAAAAGAAACTATTTTTGGAACTTCCAAATTATTATCTTTTAATAATCTTTCATCTTCTAATAGTTTTCTATCACCTTCACACACTAACCTAGTTAAACTCATTATAAATACTTTATCGGTTATTTTATAACAAAAAGATGTATCTTTTGATAATAATAATATTATCTTTTTATATTTGTTTTTTAATACTCTTAGCAATCTAATCAAATCATTCTTATCCTCATTAGATAAACCATTAGTATACTCATCAAGTATTATAATATTTGGATTATATACAAGCGTGCTAGCAAGAGCAACTTTTTTTGCATCAACCAAGTTTAAATCAAGTGGATTTTTATCTAAGTATGATTCATCTAATCCGACTAATTTTAAAGCATCATTTATTCTTAATGATGGTTTTTTTGTCTTATATTTAAAATGCTTCATAGCATATTCTATTTCCTTACTAACAGTCTTATTTATAAACATATCATATGGATTTTTAAAAACATAACCTGTTTCACTTCTAAGTTTATTAATACTTCTAATTTTTCTTCCATTATTTGAAAAATTGCCTAATTTAACACTACCAGCAGTAGGTTCAATCAATGCGTTTATTAAATCAGCAATAGCTGTTTTTCCACTATTGGAAGCACCAATAAAAGAATAGATACCACTATCTATAATGGAAAATGATACATCATTTAATATTGTCTTTTCTAATGGAGTTTTTTTATCAATAACATATGTAACCCTATCAAACACTATTTCCATAATGCACCTACCAACTTCTCATTAGTCAAATAATATTTATCAATCATTCCATAATCCATAAAGTATTTATTTAACTCTACTATAAAAGGAATACCTAAACCTAATCTTTTAAGCAATTTTTCTTCATTTAATACACTTAATGATTTACCATCACATATTAATTTTTTATCTTGAATTATTATTATTCTATCACTCTCTAATGTTTCTTCTATATCATTAGTTACATTAATAATAATTCCACCATTCTTTTTAAACTCATCTAATATATTAAATATTAACAGTTTATCATTATAATCAAGTTCACATATTACATCATCTAATACTATTATTTTAGGATTAATAATCATCGATGATAATATTTTCATCTTTACTTTATCACTTATTCCCAAACTATTTGGATCATTTTCCAATATATTATCTATTTTAAATCTTTTACTTTCACTATCAATAAGATTTCTAATTTCAGTTTTAGACTTAGCTAAACTTTCTAATCCAAAAGCAATTTCATCTTTAACAGTTTCTCCTACAAATATATTTAAATGTTTATTAAGAACAATACTCATTCTTTTTCTAATTGTACTAATATTATCTTTTAATAATTCTTTATCGCCTATAAATATATTAAAATTGTCTTTTTTCTCTAAAAGAGATTCAATAAAAAAATCATTTGAATTACCTATAACACTCAAATGTGAAGATTCTTTTAAACTAAAATCTATTAAGTCTTCATACCTATAATTAAAATAATCCTTCATATCTAATCTCCTAAAATGATTATACATTTTTGAGTAAAAAAAAACAATATATAAAACTTTATATATTGTTATTAGTTTATTCTTTAATAGGTCCAATTGTAATTAATTTAGCAGATAATTTTCCATCTTCTAATTGATATAAACCTAATACTCTCCAGTTAGGATCAGTATTACTACCATATCTTAAATAATTTTGTGGTGAATCACCAGATATTATACAAGCTGTTACTGTTGTACTTTCATCACTAGATAGGACTAAAGATGGTTCTTTATCTTCTCTTTTATATTCTCTATCACATTTACATTCTTTAGTTTCATCACCGACTTTAGTTTGTCCTTTATAAGTACCTGTTTCAAATCCCATACATACAGCTCTAACTAAAGTTGTTGGATTATAATCTGGGTCAGGTGTTGTTGTTGAAAAATATTCTGCTTTATATCCTGTACCGTTTCTTGTTAATTCAACATAATCTCCATTCATAGAGGATTTATTAACTGGATTTTGAACGCATCCTTTATTAGTCTTATTATCTGAATCAATGCCTCTTTCTCCATCTTCCTTACAATTGTTTGATCCATCTTTTATATCAATTGTCAAATAATTGTATTCCACAAGTTGGTAAACATATATTCTAACCCTTGTAGTACCATTGAAAATCTCTTCATTATTTCTTGCATACAATTGAGCAGCACTTTCGATGTTTTCAATCTTTTCACTTAATAATCTTTTATTAATATTATCATTAATTTTAATTAAACTTGGTACAATTACAATACTTAAAACTGCTATGATAACAATTACAACTAATAATTCTATTAACGTAAATCCTTTTTTATTCATATCACATAACCTCTATTCTAAATATAATTATAATTGAATGTGTTATTTTTTTCAAGCATTTTTATTCATTACATTTTCTATAATTTCATATATTCTTTCTTTACCAATTTTAGTTACGCTAGAAAAGTTAACTATTTCATCTCCTAAAGAAGGATTTAATGTGTTTTTAATTACATCATCTTGTTTTGCTCTAAGCCCTCTGTTAACTTTATCATATTTAGTACATACAATTGTAACTGATAAATTATAATACTTTAAGAACTTATACATTAAAATATCATCTTCTGTTGGTTTATGTCTATAATCTACAAGTAAGAAAACATGTTTTAAATATGGTCTTTGTTTTAAATATTCTTCAATCATAATTCCAAATTTCTCTACTTGTTTTTTATTTGTATTAGCATATCCATATCCTGGGACATCTACAATATAAAATTCATTATTTACTTGATAAAAATTTAAAGTTTGAGTTTTACCAGGTTTAGAACTAGTTCTTGCTAAATTTTTTCTATTAATAATAGTGTTAATAAAACTACTTTTACCAACGTTACTTCTTCCTAAAATAAGAAACTCATCTTTTCTATCTTCAGGATATTGACTAATTCTAACAGCAATAATTGGTTCTTCAACACTAATTACTTCCATTTTTATCACTTCTCTTCTCTTTATATTCTTTACAACATTCAGATAAATCTTTTAATAAATCACTTATAACTGATTTTTCACTAGTTCTAACACCACTAGCAAATTTATGCCCACCACCATTATATTTAGCAGCTATTTCATTTATGATTGGTCCTCTACTTCTAATATTAACCCTATATTGATTGTTTTTACTATCATATGAAACAAAAGTCCATACAATAACTTCATTTATATTATTAAAATCATTAATCATATTAGATGCAGCTGATATGTCTGCTCCTAGTGAATCAATAACGTCTTCATCTATTTCAATAGATGCAAATCCATATTTATCAACTCTTAATGAAGAAGCAATATGTCCCATTAATCTTACTTCACTTAATGGTTTTGCATATACTTTTCTATATAAATCTTCTATATCGATATTATATTTTTTTATCATTCCAGATACAGTATCAAATGTTATATAGTTAGAGTTATATAAGAATCTATTTGTATCAGTAACAATACCCATATATAGATATCCCGCTATTTCTTCGTTTATCTTTAATTTAGTGTTTGTTAATAATTCATATATTAATTCACTAGCAGAACTAGTGTCTTCTTTAATATACTCAACTTTTCCAAATGTATCTACTTTAGGATGATGATCTATTTTAAGAACATTTTTAAATGAATCAATATTTTCAATATCAACTCTCTTTTTATCTGGCGTATCACAAACAATCAATAAACTATTATCATAGTCATAATTATCTACTTTATCCAACTTACCAAAATATTTAAATCTTGCTACACTTGTTCCTACTGCATATACTTTCTTATCGGGAAATGTTAACTTTATAGATTCCCTTAAAGCCATTTGACAACCAAAGGCATCTGGATCTGGTCCAATATGTCTAGCAATATATATAATCTTAGATTTTTTTATTTCATTATAAATTGCCTTATAAATACTATTCATTTTACTCTCTTTTCTATTTATTATTAATTAAATTATATGTATCCTTTATTATCATTAATTCTTCATTAGTTGGAACTACCCATACAGGTACTTTAGATGATTTAGAACTAATAATACCTTCTTGTTTATCTTTATAACTAGCTATTTCGCTATTTGCTTTTTTATCTATTTTAATTCCTAATGGTAATAAACGATTTAAGATCTCTTCTCGTGCTGTAATACCATTTTCACCAACTCCAGCAGTAAATACTATAGCATCTACTTTACCTTCAAGTTCAATATAGTAATCAGCTATATATTTAGCAACTCTATCATTGTACATATTAAGTGCTAAAACAGCTCTATCATCATCACTCTTAGCAGCATTTTCAACATCTCTACTATCACTAAATCCACAAACTCCAAGTAAACCACTCTTTTTATTTAAATCATTTGTAACATCAGCAATACTTTCCCCTGATTCTTTGCATACATACTCTAAGATAGATGGATCAACAGCACCACTACGAGTTCCCATCATTAATCCATCAAGTGGTGTAAGTCCCATAGTAGTGTCAAAACATTTACCATTTTTAATAGCACTTATACTAGCACCACTACCAACATGACAAACTATTAAATTAACATCATCTCTACCTAGTTTTTCCTTCATAACTGTTGTTATATATTTATGACTAGTACCATGGAATCCATATTTTCTAACACCATATTTTAAATACCATTCATAAGGAACTGGATAAATATAATTTTCTTTAGGCATTGTTTGATGAAATGCAGTATCATATACAGCAACCATAGGTACTTTTGGTAAAACTTCTTTTAATGCTTTAATTCCAGCTAAATTACCTGGGTGATGTAATGTAGCAAATTTAGTCATATCAACTATATCTTGAATTACTTCATCAGTAATTAATACAGCATCTTTATACTTTTCACCGCCATGAACAACTCTATGTCCAACACCTTTAATTTCATCTAAAGATTTAACTGCTTTGTGTTCTAATAACTCATCTATTAAAACTTGAACTGCATCATTATGATCTTTTAAATATTTTGCTCCTTTTATTTTTTCTCCATTTACTTTAGTAGTCCAGAAACTATCTTCTAAACCTATCTTTTCAATATAACCACTTATAATAACTTTTTCTTCTGGCATTTCAAATAATTGAAATTTTAAAGAACTACTACCAGCATTAACACATAAAAACTTCATATCTTTTTTTCCTTCCTTCTTTATCGCTTTTATTATAACAAATAATAATTAAAAAGTGAAAGAAAAAAGTATAAATATTTCTATTTATACTTTTCTATTTTGTCATAATTTTCATTTTCTTCTTCAATATATTCTTGATTTCTAGTATTTAAACATTTCATTTTATATAATAATCTATTCTTTTTACTAAACTTATTATTCATTAACATAACATTCACCATTAAATATTATGTTTTAAAATATATTATTTATACATTAATATATTAAATTATTAACATCTTCATTTATACTTTCAATCATTTTAGAATCATATTTTTCAAATATACTTTTAATATAATCTAAGTTTTCATAAAACAAACTTGTTTTATTAATAAGTAACTCTTTAATATTCTTAACATTTTTACTTTTTAAAAACTTTATTATTTGGTGTACTCTTTCTTCGTGCATACTTAATTCTGAATAATCAGTATCACTTATACTATTTTGTATTTCAATGATATCATCTTTTGTTAAATTATAAACTTTTAAGTAATCCATCATTTCCTCCTTTTGTATAAGTATAAAGTATACTATCAGATACTCTTTTTACTGCTTCTTCACTTAAATATGAACCTCTAGTAACAGCATACATAAATGCATCTTCATATAATTCTTTAGAATATCTTCTTAATATTGAGTAATTTCTTAATACCTTTAACCTAGAAAAAGTAAGTCCACCAATTACATATACATATTCATTTCCAAATACTCTAGCACTGTTTTCAAGTTCAATTATTTCAGGAGTACTATAAACATCAGGATCAATATTAGTATCTTCAGCATTATTTATTATCTCTTCATAATAATCATAATTTCTTAAATAACTACTTGACATTACAAATTTTTCATTTATGAAATCATTAACTGTACCAAATAATTTAGATTTTATAGAAGAAGCTTTCTTAAATTCATTCTTAATTTCACCATTCCTACTATCAGAAAACAATTTTTGATAATAAAACTGTGGTTCTTCTTCTCTCATATAATATAAATAAACATAATGCGCTTCACTAGCATTTAATATAAAACTAGGATTAAATTTAATATAATTAACATTATCATATGACCCGCTAAATCCATTTAATAATCCAAGTTCAACAAATCTATCTAGTTTCTCAGTTATATTTGAGTAACTAAATATTGATGATACATCTTTTGAATGTTCATGTATACCATATTTTTCAAAAACTTCGTAATTTTCTACAACTTTTTTATGTGGTGTTGTTAATGCTAACTTATTATTACTATTTCTTAATCTAATATCATATTCATGCTTTTTAAAGAATTCATCATTTAGTATCATATCTTCATATGACGCCTTCATAACAGATGTCTTTAATACACCAACACTATCTTTAGGCATATTTTTTCCATCTTTGTTTCTTTTCTTCCTAACTCCTTTTTTGTTTTCATCAACCCAAATAGTAGGTGCTTCATAGAACACAGAATAAACATGATTGTTATCTTCTTTTAATCTTTCATACATTTTAGTTACTGAAGATAATGTTCCATAAGTACATATTGCAAGTAAATCTGCTTCAGGAAATCTTTTAATAATATTATTGTCTGTTAAATACTGAAGAATATTTCTTGCTTCTGTTATATCCATGCTACTTTTAATTTCTTTTCTATATTTGTTAATATATTTAAACATAGTATTCGAATATCCAAATTCTTCAAATAGTTTTTTTATTTCATCTTCTTCTACAACTTGAACAGGTACTTCTTTAACAATCTTCTCTTCTTTTTTATTAATTAAACTTACATTATAATTTCTAAATTCAATTAATACACTTTTTTTTGTTTCATAATTAACGGTTTCATCATCTACTATTCTATTAACTAAATTAAAATCTTTTTCATTCATTAATTCCTTGTTAGCAGATAATTTCACTAATAATTCTTTAAATCTATTTAATTCTCTTTCTTTCAACTCTAGTTTACTATTTAAAGATTCAATATCATCACTCTTTTCATTAATCTTTCTTTCAAGATAATTAATTAACTTTTCTACTTCTTCTATATAATTGTTAATAAAAGCTACTTGTTCATTATTAAGTTCAACTTTAATACCTTTATCATACTTAGCTATATAAGTAACCTTTATTTTTCTTAATTCATCTTCAAGATAATTATAAGTATGCTTTTTAATATATCTTGCAATTATATTAGAAACACCTAATGTATTTAAATTTCTTATATCTTCAATTCTTTTAAGATTAGTTAAAAAATTTATTAAAGTTTCATAATTAGAAGGATTCTTATCTTTTTCTAATTCTTTTTTGCGTGTATTAATATCTTTTATTTCTTTTTCTAATTGTTTAATCCTATCATTAATAATATCACTCAGTTTCATGTTTCACCTGCCAATCTACTAATACATCATATAACTTTAAATATATTGAAAAATCCGCATTTCTCTTTTTTAAGAAACTTAATAATGTTTTGGTATCACATCCAAGTTCAAATGATAAATCATCCATATTAACATTTTCTTTTTCAATAATATTTAAACATTCATTTTTAATCTCATCAAATAATTCATCCAATCTTTCTTCCATATTAAACCGTCCTTCCATTAGACAAATCTTCTTTTATAGAAGAAAGCATTTGATTTTGAGCATCTAAATATCCTTTATCTTCTTTCACTATTGATTCCATTTGTGCTTTTATTTGACGATCATATTTTTTAGAAAGACTTATAGTTTCATCAAATACTTCTTTTGATTTTGCCATTGTTAATATAAGTAATTTATCAATAGTTGGTTTTATATATGTCATACTTATTAAATTCTTTTTATATGCATAAATATTATAATCTCGAGATTCATTCATTTTTACTTTTCTAGTTGTAGACATTGCTTCATCAAGTAATCCATTTTCTAAATCTTTAATAATATTTAATACTGTTTTTCTTTCTTCACCATCTAATTTTGATACATCAAAATATGGGGTTTCACCATCTTCAGTGAAGAAAAATATATTTCTACTATCATTTGGATTTTGTTCTGATAATCTTTTGTTTAATTCTTCACTAGTTTTTTCAATACCATCTAATAATTCTTCTATTTCTGAAATACCAAGTTCTAATAATTCATTATCTAACTTACCACTTTTAAGTAATTCTTCAACTTCATCTCTACATTTTAATAATTTAATAATTTCAACAATTAGTTTATATTCAATATATTCAAATTTGTTTGTTTCACTTTCAACATCTTTTACTGCTTCAACATATTGTTCATAATAATTGATTTGTTTTTCAGTTTTTCCTTTTATTAAATGATGATAAGAAGTATTAATTGAACTAATTATAGCATTTAATGCTTCATATCTACTCATCAAATCTTGAGTATTATCTTCTTTTTTATCTTCTTCTATTAAACCTAAATCAGGTAGCTTTTTTCTTTTTTCATCTTCTATTTTAATTGTCTTAGGTTCTTCTACTTCTTCTTTCTTTTCTTCTTTTATATCATTAGCAAAACAAGTTTCATAAGCTACTGATTTTAATATTTCTATTTTTTCTTTTTCAGTGAGATTGCTTTTTTCTAACATTTTTACAAAAAAATTAAAATCATAATTTTCATTATTTAATATATGTTCACATTCTTCTTTTTCTTTAATTAATTCTTCTACACTAGAAGTAGCTTTCTTTATAGATTCAGAAATTCTATTCAAGGATTCTGTTACTTGGGATACATCAGTAATATTTTCACTATAAAAGAATGATATAAGATCAATATCATTTAATAAAGATTCATCAATTTCAAGTATTCTTTTTTTATTGCTAAGAACTCTTCCTATACTATTCATATCTAGATTAATAGATAGTGCTTCTATCCTATTTAACAGTTCAACTATATGACTTTTTAGAAATAAATAAAATTTTTCAAATTCTTTGCTCACAAAAACACCTCGTATCCTTTATATAATTATAACATATTTTATGTCAAATAAAACACTAAAAATTAAAAATTAAAAACTTACTAAATACTAGTAAGTTCATTTTCTTTTTCTTTAAATTTTTCATCAACTATTTTATTAAATTTATCTATTTGTTCTTGTACTATCTCCAGACATAAATCTTTTTCATCTTCAGTAAGTTCTTCATCTTTTTTAATTTTATTATTCTCATCTTGTCTAATGTTTCT
Source organism: Bacilli bacterium (assembly GCA_017544525.1). The sequence goes on from JAFYEA010000002.1 coordinate 24,073, forward strand.
AAGGGCAATTTTTGCTTCTTCTGCCATTTGACTTGCATCCCTTACATATTGTTTTCTTGTTTCTCCAGTAAGTTCAGGAATTGTAAGCATTATTACTTCTCCATTATTAGTAGGTGCGATTCCTATATTAGCTTCATAAATTGCCTTTTCAATATTCTTTAATGAAGACTTATCAAATGGTTTAATAGCTAATACTCTCGCTTCTGGAATTGAAATAGTTGCTAGGCTTTGAATTGGTGTTGGAACACCATAATAATCAACCATAACGCCATGTAAAATATTAGGATTTGCTCTACCAGCTCTTATAGTAGTATACCTATTTTCCAAAGTCTCTATAACTTTATTCATTTTGTTTTTAATTTCAATTTCATCTATCATAAATATCCCTCACTTATGTTTCAATTATATAATACATTTATATTATAAATCAATTATTTTTATACAAAAAAAGAGACTTATTTGTCTCTTAATATTGCATTATGTTTTTTAATAACTGATTCAATTATTTTATCAAATGATGGATTAACTTCTTCATCACTTAATGTTTTTTCATTACTTTCAAAGTATAAATTATATGCTACTGATTTCTTATTTGAATCTATTTTGTCTCCTTCATAATAATCAAATAGTTCTACTTTAGTTAAAAGTTTTCCTCCTGATGCTTTAATAGTAGAAATAATTGCTTCATTTTTAGTATCTTTTGGTAATATAAATGCAACATCTTTACTTATACCAGGGAATTTAGAAAACTCTTTAAATTTAATTCTTCCTGTTTTATTTTCAAATAAAGTTTCAAGATTAATTTCAATAACATAAACTTCATCTTTACAAATTCTAGGATGTACTTGTCCAAATAAACCAACTACTTTACCAGATACATTTATATATGCACTTTTTGTTGGATGCATTTCTTCCGGTAATTCTTTTACTACAAATGAGTATCTATTTTGATAACCTAAATCATCAAGTAAGTTTTCAATTAATCCTTTAACTACATAGAAATCATAATATTCTTTATTTAATCCTTCAGTATAACTTCCAGTTAATAAACATGCAAGTTTGTTTTCTTCAATATATTCACCATTAATTAAACTAAATCCTTTTGCTATTTCAAATATAGATAAATCCTTAATATTTCTCGCTTTATTATATTTATAAACATCTAATAACGATGTTAATAAACTATGTCTTAATACACTTCTTTCTTCAGTTAATGGATCTAGCACTTTAATTAAACCAAATTCATCATTAGTAAATTTAAATACATCATCCACATTAATTAATGAATATGTAATTACTTCATTAAGACCCAACCCTACCATTTCATCTCTAATTGTTCTTAATCTATTATTATGTTTTGATGGTGTGCTTTCAAATTTAGGTAATGTGCTTTCAATATTATCAACACCATATACCCTTGATACTTCTTCTATTAAATCTTCTGGAATACCAATGTCTGTTCTTCTAGTTGGTACAATTACTTTAAATGTATTTTTATTTGTGCTTACTTTAAATTGTAGTTTTTCAAATACATTTTTTACATCTTCCATACTCAAATTATAACCAAGAACGCTATTAATCTTATCTAGTGTTATTTCTATTTCTTTATCTTCTCTAGAAAGAGTATTATATTCTAACATTCCAGATAAAGGTTTACCATCTGCATACTTTTCTAACATATTACATGCTCTTTCAATGGCCATATAACATCTATTTACATCCAATCCTTTTTCATATCTAATACTTGCTTCACTTCTAACTAATTTCTTAGATGTTTTTCTAATACTTATAGGATCAAATATTGCGCATTCTACTACTACATTTTTAGTGTTTTCATCTATTTCAGTATCAAGTCCACCCATTACTCCAGCAAGACCTATTGGTTCTTTACCATTAGTAATTATAATATCTTCATCTGATAAAATTCTTGTTTGACCATCAAGTGTTACTAATTTTTCTCCATTAATAGCATTTCTAGATTCTATAACTTTACCTAATTTATCAGCATCATAGAAATGTAATGGTTGTCCTGTTTCTAACATTACATAATTAGAAATATCTACAACATTATTAATGCTTCTAATGTTACATGCCATTAATCTATTTTTAATGAATATTGGACTTTCTTCAATCTTAATATCGTTTACTCTTTTTACTAAAAATGTATATACATTAGGTGTATCTACTTTTAACTTTAAATAATCTTTAATATCATCTTTAATACATTTATAAGTTAAATCAGGTAATTTAACTTTATTTCCAGTTATAATAGAACATTCATATGCTAAACCAATCATACTAAGTTCATCTGCTCTATTTGCAGTTAGTTCAAAATCGATAATTTGATCATCTAACTCTAAATACTTAATTGGATCCTCACCAATAGGCGCTTTTGAATCTAATTCGTGTATTCCATTAATATCCGCTTCAGTTAAGAATTTTTTATCAACACCTAACTCTGCTAGAGAACAACACATACCATTTGATTCATAACCAAGTATAGTACTTTTTTTAATAGTTCCACCAGGTAATTCTGCTCCATCTAAAGCAACTATTACTTTAATTCCTTTTCTCATATTAGGAGCACCACAAATAATATTTAAAACTTCACTTTTTATATCTACTTTACATACATGCAAATGATCACTTTCAGGATGCATTTCACATTCAATAACTTTACCTATTACTAATTTAGTCCCTGTTACTAGATTACTAACACTTTCATATTCGTTACCTAACTTTAGCATACCATTAGCAAGATCCATGAAATCAATATTATTTATATTAGTATAATCATTAACAAATTTCTTACTTAATCTCATTATTTATAGCTCCTTTCTATCAAAATTTTGTAAAAATCTATAATCATTTGTAAAATAATCTCTCATATTATTAACACCATATTTTAAAGATGCTACTCTTTCAATACCTACTCCAAATGCAAATCCTTGATATTTAGTATGATCAAATCCACAGTTTTCAAGTACATTTGGATGAACCATACCACAACCAAGTATTTCTATCCATCCTGTTCCTTTACAAATATTACATCCTTTAGAATTACATTTAAAACATGAAACATCCACTTCATAACTTGGTTCTGTAAATGGGAAGAAACTTGCTCTAAATCTAATTTCTCTAGATTCACCAAACATTTTTTTAGCAAATAATTCAAGAGTTCCTTTTAAATCTGATAAAGAAATATTTTCACCTACTACTAATCCTTCTACTTGACTAAATTGATGTGAGTGAGTCGCATCATCATCATCTCTTCTATATGTTTTACCAGGACATATTAATTTAAATGGTTTCTTTTCAACATTTGCTAACATACTTCTAATTTGTACAGGACTTGTATGAGTTCTAAGTAACATTTCTTCTGTAATATAGAAACTATCTTGAGCATCTCTTGCTGGATGACCTTTAGGTAAATTTAGCATCTCAAAACAATACTTATCTGTTTCTACCTCTGGTCCATCTACGACATCATATCCCATAGAAACAAACAAATCTTCAATTTCTTCCCTAACAATTGTTAATGGGTGTTTGCTACCTCTTTTTCTCTTTCTACTAGGAAGTGTAATATCAATTTTATCACTTTCTAACTTTTTATTTAAAGCTTCATCTTTAATACTCTTTAGTTTACTGTCTAAAGTTTCAGTTATTAAGTTTCTTACTTCATTACTCTTACTTCCAACTTCTCTTTTTTCTTCTTGTGTTAAACTGCCCATACCAGCCATTATTTCATTAAAAACACTTTTCTTACCCATATACTTTGATTTAACGTTATTTAATTGCGCTTCATCACTACATTCGTTAATACTTTCAATAGCTTCATTTTTGATTTTCTCTAATTTTTCTATCATACTTTTCCTCCCAAAAATAAAAGACATAAACTAAAGGACGAGATTACCCGTGGTACCACCTTAATTCATGTCTATTACATGCTCTTTATTTTTGTTAACGCCAAATTACGTTCTTTTAACTGAAGGTGAATTCATGATTATTTATTTGTTAATATTCCACCAATCATTAACTCTCTATTAATAAATATTTTTATCACTACTATTTCTTCACAAAGATATTAACATTTTAGCACTAAAATCCTTAAATATCAATAATTTTCTTTATTTTGATAAATTCTTATAAGTAGGACATATAAATCCTGCTCCACTTAGATTGGCATCATTGATTTCATATTTGTCACCAGTGTTCTTAATTGATACCACATTACTTCCGATCGTTAACTCTTTCTCTAATAATCTTCCATCAAAGTCTTCTGAATTTATACATTCTAATATTTCTATATTATTATCGTTGATTTTATATGTTGTATAAAGTTTATCAAAATTATTGCATAGTGTTTCTCCAGTATCTATATACTTAAAATCTTCGCAATTGTTTGAACCAATAATGTATTTTTTAGAATTTGGTCCTTTTACATTATAAAATATACTTGAGATTTCATGTAAATAATTAAATAATAATTTACCATTTTCATTAATAATAAAAACATTTTCATTAGTTGTTCCATAATCACTATATGTTATTAATTTCATTATTAAATAGTCTTTATTATCATTACCTTTAACTGTTTTAACGATATCTTCTATTTCTATCTCATCAGGAATTTCATCTAATTCACTTTCTAATTTTATTCCTTCAATTTCTTTATCATTAAATAATACTTTATATTTTAAATAGTCTAAAGTATATTCTTCTTTAGTTTCTTTATCAGTCTCTTTTACTGTTTCTACATATGCAGTTAATTTAATATTATAACTATTACCATTTAAATCAATTTTTTCTTCTTTTTCACACTTAATAACAACTTTATTTTCACTCTTATCTTCAACTTTCTTTTCAGGTATTACATCATTATTAATGAATTTTACACATAACCATGTAATAAAAAATATTCCTACTATTGCTGATGTTATTATTATAATGTTTCTTTTCATTCCTTCTTCCATAAATTTCTCCTTAAGCTCTACTATAATCAGTTATATCTGAATAATTATCTAAAATACTATTTATTATGTTTTCTTTTGGTTCTTCCTTATTAATTATTCTTTGTAATTCTTCTTGAGTAACACCAATTAATTCTAAGAATTGTAATTTTCCATTAATACTATTTATAGTTTTAGCATCTTTATCCTCAACTGTTATAAAACCTGTTATTTTTGATTTTCTATTTAAATCCATCCCTTTTGTTTGAGGAGAATATATATAGTCCATTGGTTTAAATAAGTTTCTTGTATTAAAAACATATCTAGCTAACTTTTGTAAGATAACAACAGTATTAGATATTTCATCTTCATTCATATCTTTTGTTTTCTTTAATTTAAATGTTAATTCAAATCCAAAACCACTTAAATCAGTTGTATTTTCTCTTTCATATATTTCTGAAAATCCATAAGTTACAAAGTGATAATAATCACCTGCATCATAAACACTGACACCATCTAGTGGATCAGACCCCCCAACTGAATATTTTATTATTGGAGAATAATGTTTTGGTTCAATACTTGGATATAGTTTTTTGAATACATCTGTTATATCATCCCATCCTAATCTAATATCATTCATAATAGTTTCCTCCTATTTACTTTTTAGTATTCTCTTAATACAATCTATTACATCTACAATATTTAAATCAATTATCTTTTCTTCACTTCTTAACTTGATTTCAACTATATTGTATTCTATTTTTTTACCTATTGTAATTCTAATTGGTATTCCAATTAAATCTATATCATTGAATTTAACACCTATTGATTCTTTCCTATCATCTATTAATGTATCTATTCCAATGCTATTTAATTTATCATATAGATTATTAGCATATTTTAATGATTCATGATCATTAGTATTTGTTACTACTATTGCAACTTTATATGGAGCAACTTCCATTGGCCATATAATTCCTCTATCATCATGATTTTTCTCAACAATAGCGCTAATACATCTATCTAATCCCATTTGATAAGAACCCATATATACTCTACATTCATTATTAACTTCATCTGTATACTTTAAATTATATAATTCACTATAATTAGTACCTAATTTATATATTTGTCCTACTTCTATACCTTTTATTATCTTACATTTATTTTTACATTTAGGACATAAACTATTATTATCAAACAACTTTAAATCAGCATATCTATTTATCTTAAAATCTCTTCCATAATTAACATTTATATAATGATAATTATTCTTATTAGCACCACATACAAAATTTTTCATACCCTTAACTTCATTATCAGCTATTATTTCCATAGTTGAATTAATAGGTCCAACATATCCAACTGACGTTCCTATTTTTTCTAATTCATATACTGAAGGTATTTCAATATTATTAGTTTTAAAAAATATTTTTAATTTTTTAATATTTAATTCACTTTCACCTTTTAATAAAATCATTTTATATTGACCATTTATCTTACATATAATTGATTTTAATACCTTACTAGGGAAAACATTTAAATATTCACTTACTTCTTTTATTGTCTTTGCATTAGGTGTTTTTATTAATTCTTTTTTCTTTTCATCCACTTCTTTTTCTGTATTAATTGTTTTAGAAGAAGCATCTTCTAAATTACAAGCATATGTACAATTAGTACATTTAACAACTTCATTATCTCCAAATTCTGATATAACTTGAAATTCTTCACTAGAAATACCATTTTTTTCAAAAGCATTACTTTCAACAACAAGTGTATCAATATTTAATTTATTAAATATATTTTTAAAAGTTAAAAACATTTTGTCGTAACTAACATCTAATCCACCTTCATCAGAATCAAAACTATAGCTCTCAGCCATATAAAATTCTTTTTTACGAACTAGACCATACTCCGGATGTTTTTCATCTCTATATTTATTATTTATTTGATATAACGTAAAGTGTAAATCTTTATAACTCTTTATTTTATATGATGCTAAGTATGCAAATAACTCTTCTGAGGAAGGACATAAATTAAATGTATTATTATTTCTATCAACCAAGGAATACATTTCTCCGTCAAATAATTCGCTTCGATTACTATCTTCAAAAACGTTAGATGAAACAAAAGTAGGAACAATCACTTCTTCACAATGATTTTTTTTCATTTCAGATCTAATAATCTTTTTTATATTTTCAAGCACTTTAAGACCAATAGGCATATACGAATATATGCCCTTACTATTTTTTAATATCATTCCACTTTTAATTAACAATTTAGATGCTATTGTTTCTTCATCTTTAGGGAATTCTCTTCTAGTAACAAAAAAACTATTACTTAATTTCATTATTAGTCCTCCAATAAAAAGGCTATTATTTCTCTATCCATAGCATCATTTGTTGTATATCTAAAGCAAACTAACATATTGTTCATACTTTTTCCCGTTCTTGGATCAATTATTTGGTTTTCTTTTTCTTGATTATCACTATGTGCATAACTATTAGTTGATGCTAAATAACCGGAACTAAGTAAATAATTAACGCTTATAGTTGCACAACATCTATACTCTCTTTTATAATCGTCAGTTATCATATTCTCAGGATATAATACTTCATCAGAATCAATGTGCTGAGGTATTAAATTAATGTGATCTGAAGCATAATCTTTAGCAGCATTTTCAATTTGAGATACTCTTGTTTGATAAGTACTATCTAATACGTTTTTTCTTACTGATATTACAGCAGGAGTTATCATAATTCCTAATATTGCTATAATAGCTATTACTGCTAATAATTCTACTAAAGTTAATCCATTCTTTTTCATATGTTTTCCCTCTTACTCTACTATATAAAGTATAACATATAATTTTAGATAATAACAACATTTTTATCTTGAATTAACACTTAATATATTATATAATTAAATAGAATAGGAAGAGGGTTAAGAATGAAGGAATTTGATTTTGAAAAAGTCCCTATCGTTGAAATTGCAAATGAAATTTTGCTTGATGGCGTAAAAAAAGGCGCTAGTGATATTCACTTTGACCCAAGCAAAGATTCTTTAAATATAAGAATGCGTGTTGATGGAACATTATATGATTATGCTAAAGTTCCAGCAGATTTCAAAAGAAATATGATTTCACGTATTAAAATGATTGCAAGTATGAACATTATGGAAACAAGGCTTCCTCAAGATGGTGCTATTAAGAGCAAAATTGGGGATAAGGTATTAGACCTTCGTGTTTCTTCTTTGCCATGCTATACAGGTGAAAAAGTCGTTCTTCGTATCTTAGACTATTCAAAAAGTTTACAAGGTTTAGAAACTTTAGGTTTCTCAGAACATAACTTACAAAAAATATTTAAAATGATAGATATACCAAATGGTATTGTACTTGTTACAGGTGCTACTGGTTCTGGTAAATCAACAACTGTGTATTCCATTTTACAAAAATTAAATACACGTGAAGTTAATATTATTACTGTTGAAGATCCGGTAGAAATGGAAGTTGAAGGACTTAACCAAGTACAAGCACAACAAGAAATTGGTTTAGACTTTGCAGCCGTTTTAAGAAGTATCTTACGTCAAGACCCCGATATTATAATGATTGGAGAAATTCGTGATGGCGAGACTGCTAGTATCGCTGTTAGAGCTTCTATTACTGGTCATAAAGTTTTATCAACAATCCACACAAATAGTGCTTTAAATACAATTGAAAGACTTACTGATATGGGAGTTGAAAGATATTTGATTGGTACCTCATTAAATGGTGTTATATCTCAAAAACTTGCTAGAAAGTTATGCCCACATTGTAGAATAACAAGAGAAACAAACGATTATGAAAAAAGTCTATTTCAAAAAGTACTACATCAAAAAATAGATAAAATATATGATATTAATCCAGAGGGATGTGATCAATGCTTCAAAGGATTCAAAGGTAGAATTTGTATTGCAGAAGTATTAGTTATAACAGATGAAGTTAGAACAGCAATTACTAATGCAGAACCAAAAGATGTTATGAGAAAACTTGTTTACATTGATGCTCATACACATACCCTATTAGAAGATGGTTTAGAAAAAGTTAAAAATGGTGAAACTAATTTTGAAGAAATACTAAAACTTGTTGATTTAGAAAATGATTTAGCAATTCACAATGCATTCTATGATGAAGTAGAAGAAGAACTTAAAAAGAAAAGAGAAAATGGTGAATTAGATGAAAATAATGAACCTATAAATAAACAACCAGAGGTTGTGGAAGAAGTTGTTACTGCTGTTCCAGTTGAACAACAATCAGTTCAAAGTGAACAACCAATTGTCCCTCAAGAACAACCTATACCAATTCAAAATGAACAACCAATTGTTCCTCAAGAACAACCTATACCAATTCAAAATGAGCAACCTATGGGTGCTCCTAGCGTTGAACAATTAGTGATTCAAGAACAATTAAATAATCAGGTGGTTGAACCAGTAGAACAAACTGTACAAGATGTTAATCAAGTTGCTCCAACTCCTGTAGTTGAGCAACCTACTCCACAACAGGTTCCATTGGAAGAAATAATACCTCCTGCAGAACAATCTGCTGTTCAAGAAGAATTACCTATTATTCCATCACAACCTGAACAGCCAGGAAATACTGCTCCAGTATTAGATGCTACACCACAAGTGATTAATGCTATTACACAAGAGCAACCACAAACGGTATCAGTAGTGACTCCTGAAGATGTTAACTTACCATTTGAAGAACCAGTTCGAACAGATGAACATTTAGTTAATTTAGAACAAACTAATGACCCTGAAATTGTAAATATGTAAAAAGAAACTCATGTTTCTTTTTTTTATGAATAAATATTATTGGTGATATAATTGTTTCAAACAAAACAAAATAATAGAATTAAGTATTTATTCTTCTTTTCGCTATTAATTTTTTTATTTGTGATTATTAAAATATTTTATATACAAGTAATAGAATATAAGAAACTTAATAAACTTGCTAATGATTTATGGAGTAGAAATCTAACAGTAAGTGCTGATAGAGGAAAAATACTTGATAGAAATGGAAAAATAATAGTAGATAATATAACAACAGTAGGTTTGTATATTGTTCCTTCTCAAATAAAAGATAAAAAAACTGTAAGCGAAAACCTTAGTAAGATATTAAATGTTTCATATGATGAAATGTATAAACATATATCTAAAAAAACTGTAGTTGAAAGAGTTCATCCAGAAGGAAGAAATTTATCATTTGAAATTGCTGAAAAAATTAACAATCTAAAATACGATGGAATCTATTTGCTTAAAGAAAGCAAAAGAAATTATTTATATAACAATGTATTATCGCATATAATTGGTTTTACTGGAATTGATAATCAAGGATTAAGTGGTTTAGAACTTAAATATGATAAATTATTGACAGGTAAAAATGGTAACATCAAATACTATAGTGATGGTAAAGGAAAAAGACTAAATATTCCCGAAATATATGAAGAACCTATAAATGGAGATGATTTATATTTAACAATAGATTTAGATGTTCAATTATCATTAGAAAACGAATTAAAAAATGCTTATGAAAAATATAAAGCAGAGGGCGCTATAGGAATAGTAATGAAAGCGAAAACTGGAGAAATATTAGCTATGAGTTCATACCCATCTTTTGATCCTAATAATTATAAAAAATATAGTGAAGAAATTATTAATAGAAATCTAGCAATATGGTCAAACTATGAACCAGGATCCACTTTTAAAATCGTTACTCTAGCTGCTTCTATAAACGAGAAAAAAGTTAATATATTTGAAGATAAATACTTTGATACAGGAAAAATCAAAGTGGCTAACTCTACTCTTCATTGTTGGAAAAGAAAAGGACATGGAATTCAAACTTTTTTGCAAGTAGTAGAAAATTCTTGTAACCCAGGATTTGTAGTATTAGGACAAAGATTAGGTAAAGAAAAACTATTTAAATATATTACTGATTTAGGATTTGGTAAAAAAACAGGTATTGATTTAAATGGTGAAGCAACAGGAATATTATTTGATATGAATAAAATTGGTCCAGTAGAACTAGCTACTTCATCATTCGGGCAAGGAATTAGTGTAACTGCTATTCAACAAGTAACTGCAGTTAGCGCTATTATTAATGGCGGCACATTATATAAACCATTTGTAGTATTAAAAGAAGGAGAAAAATATAATAATCCATTAGTAAAAAAAGAAAACATAGTTACTAAAGAAACAAGTAATCTAGTTAGATATGCTTTAGAAAGCGTTGTTGCTAATGGAAGCGGAAGAAATGCTTATATAGAAAAATATAGAATTGGGGGAAAAACAGGTACAGCGCAAAAAGTCGGACCTAATGGAAAGTATATGAGTGGTAACTACATTCTTTCATTTATTGGTTTTTTAAATTCAGAAAACCCAGAATATGTTATATATATAGCATTAGATCATCCAAAAGGAGTAACTCAGTATGGAGGTGTTGCAAGTGCTCCAATTGCCAAAAATGTATTAGAAGATATTATTTCCATTTATAACATAAAAGAAAGCAAAGAAGGAATTCCAAAAGAATATAGATGGAATGATACTATTTATATAACTATTCCATCATTAATTGGTAAAACAAAAAAAGAAGCAAAAAGATTATTGAATGGTTTAAAAGTAGAATTCATAGGTGCAGGAGAAAAGGTAATTGACTCTTCACCCGCAGAAAATACCAGAGTAAAACAAGGTTCTACTATTAAAGTATTATTAAATTAATAATAGTTGTTTACAAAAATTTGTTTGTATGATAATATTATATTAGGAAGTGATGAAAAATGGAAAAACTAACTAATAAACAAGAAGAAATATTAAAAGAAATTAAAAAGTTTATTGCTGATAAAGGATATGCTCCTACTATAAGAGAATTATGTAAAATTTGTAATCTTAGCAGTACAGCAACCATGTTTGTTCACTTAAAAAATTTAACTAATAAAGGATATATTAGTCAAACAGAAAGTAAATTTAGAACAATTGAACTAAATGTACCTAATGAATATGATAAAAAAGAAGAAAATGTTGCTATGGTTCCCCTACTTGGTAAAGTTGCTGCTGGAAATCCAATTGAAGCAATTGAAAATCCAAATGAATTCTTTAGTTTACCTAAAGATTTAATTCCAAATAATACTGAAGTATTTACTTTAGAAGTAAATGGGGAAAGCATGATAAATGCTGGTATATTAGATAACGATATTGTTATTGTTAAAAAACAACCAAATGCTAACAATGGTGAAATAGTTGTAGCAATGACTAATGATAATGAAGTTACATTAAAAAGGTTTTATAAAGAAAAAGATCATATTAGATTGCAACCCGAAAATGATTACTTAGAACCTATAATATTAAACAGTGTAACTATTCTTGGTAAAGCAATTGGTCTTTATAGAAAAATATAAAAAGCTTAATGTAATATTAAGCTTTTGTTTTTACTATGTTGATTAACATAATCATCACATTGATAATAATCAATTACAACTTTTAAATTTGGATATAATCTTAGGATTATATCTTTTTCTTCTTCTGTTAATTTTATTAAACTAGCAAGTCTTTTTACTCTATCAGAATTCTTGCTATTAATTATTTCATTAAAATATTCAATTCTAGGTATTATTCTAATTATTTTCATTATAGTAGCTGCATGTAAATCATAAAAACCATAATATTCGTCATCTCTAGTTATTATTTCTCCGCCACACTCAACTTCTGTCATATCAATATCAGAATCAAAATATTCAATAAATCTTAAAGTGTCTTCTGGCCTATCACAAAAATGAAATCCATTTTTACTATATTCTAATTCTCCTATTAGATAATATATTTTTCCTATTTCATATGCAGTTCCATATTGATTAATAAGACCCTTATCCAAAACCTTATATCCCCTCATAATAACCCCTATCTAGTAAATAATAAATAAATCATAAATACAAATAATAATATTAATACTATTACTCCATTTATTTCATCACTTTTTCTTCCTTTATCCCCTATTCCTAAAGCCATAGATATTAAAATCCCACCAATTAAACCACCAACGTGTGCTGACAAATCTATACTCTTAAGCATTACACTAATAACTAAGTTTAATACTATTACTGGTAGAACTTGACTTCTTAATAAACCTTGTAATGTTGCTCTATAATAATATGTGAAATAAGCAACACTTCCAAGTAATCCAAATATTGCTCCACTAGCGCCTAAACTATATGTATTAGGTCCCATAAATACAGCCGAGAACAGACTTCCAAGTAAACCACTTATTAAATATATAAATAAATATTTTGTCTTACCATAGTATTTTTCAACTTGTGGCCCTATTACATATAATGCATACATATTAAATGCCAAATGATATATATTAGCATGTAAGAACATACAAGTTAATAATCTATAATATTCTCCTTGCTTTACTAATTCTCTAACATTAGAAAAATTAAATGTTATATTTCCAGTTTTATCATATAGTGTTAAAAATAAATAAATCATTACATTTAAAACAATTAGTATATATGTAACTACTGGTTTTTTTGGACTAAAAATTCTAGCAAGTTTCTTTTCATTTTTGATTGTCTTTTCATTCATATCTTCAGTAAGTTTAAAGAATTCTACTGGATCCATCTTATCAGTTAACATTGCTTGTTTAACTTTTGGAAACAATTCACTCACAACTCTATTTCTCTTAAAATCATTTATTTGATCTACTTTAATTGTTTCGATATTCTTCTCTTCTAACACTTTAACATTATCTCCAGTATCAAGAAGTAAATTTAACATATTCATATTAAATGATAATGTACTCTTTTTAATACTTTTCATAATACTTTTTGCTTTGTATGTATCAGCCTTTAACTGTTCATTATTATGTATATAATTATTATTAATACGAATTAGTTTTAAATCTTTTTCCATATTTTCAAGCCATATTTCATTATCAAGACCATTTATTATTACTGGTTTATAATCTTCTTCAGTTATAAAATAATGCAATATTTTTAAAACTATATCATCTTTTTTATCAATCTTAATATTCATTTTTTTATTCCTTTCAATAATATTATTTTACTATTAAACATATATTTAGTAAAGAGGTGTTAATTATAAAGACACATTTAAAAGATATATTATTATTTATATTTATATTATTTATATGGTTATTTAGTGGATTATTTTTTAAGGTGGATTTGGATTTTTATACAATATTAAAATTACCAATATTTACTTTACCTAATAAAATAATTAGTATCCTCTGGTTTATTGTTTATATATTAATAACGATTAGTGTTTTTATGGTATCAAAAAGAACAAAAATAATAAGTAATAACGACTACTTCTATATGCTTATAACTAACTATCTTTCTAATCAATTATTTATGTTTTTCTTTTTTAAATTAATGAGTCCTTTTTTAGGTTTTATTATCACAACCATAACAACTCTTTCATCTTTTTTCCTATACTTAGAAACTAAAAAGATATCAAAGCAATCTTCATATTTTTTGATACCTTATATTATTTATAGTTCCTATTCATTTATTTTAATGACAGCTATTTATTTTATGAATTTTTAAACATATCTAATATCTCGTTAAATTCTTTATCTGGTTCTTTAGTAAACTCTAGAAATTTATGTATAATAGGATGATTAAATCCTAAATAATATGCATGTAATATTTGACCATAATTATTAATTATTTTCCTTTTTCCATATACTGGATCATTAACAATTGGATGACCAATATATTCCATATGAACCCTAATTTGATGAGTTCTTCCTGTTTCAAGAATTAATTCTAATAAAGTCGCATTTTTATATCTTTCAAGAACAGTAAAATTAGTTACTGCATTCTTACTGTTCTCATCAGTCACACACATCTTTTTTCTATCTATTTTACTCCTACCAATCGGAGCGTTTATTTTACCCTTAGTATTTTCTATTATTCCATGAACTAATGCAATATATTTTCTTTTAATTCTTTTGTTTTTAAAATCATCGGAAAGAATTCTATGTGCTTCATTAGTTTTAGCAATTAATAATATCCCAGAAGTATCTTTATCTATTCTATGAACTATACCGCATCTTTCACTACCGCCTTCATCTGATAATTCATCAGTTAAACTCATTAACGCATTCACTAAAGTATGTGAATAATTACCATTTCCTGGATGAACTACCATACCACTTTTCTTATTAACAACCATAATGTAATCATCTTCATATAATACTTCCACCGGTATATCTTCTGCTTTAATGCTTGTATCAACTTTTAAATCATTAATAGTAATAACATCGCTTTCTCTTAAACTAAATCCACTTTTAACTGTTTTGCCATTTACAAGAATATTACCATTTTTAATATTTTTATTTATGAAGTTTCTACTTTCGTTTAATAACTCAGTTAAATAAACATCTAATCTTTTAGAACTATCTTCACTACTAACTATTACTTCTTTCATTTTTATCACCTATTAAATCAATAACATATAAAACAATACCGATTGTAATCAATATATCAGCAATATTAAATATTGCCATTTCTTTATTAAAAATTGTAAATGAAATAAAATCAACTACATAACCTCTAAATATTCTATCAATTAAATTACCCAACGCACCACCAATTATCATAATTGAACTTACCAAGAATAATTTACTTTTATTATATTTAATAAATTCATATAATAAATACCCTATTATTAAAATGGTTAATAATATAATTATGATTCTATATCCACTTAACAAACCAAAAGAAATTCCAGTATTTTTAATACAAGAAAACTTAAAAAAACCATCAATTATCATTTTAGAATTACCTATTCCTAATAATTTGACAATTAAGGACTTAGATAATTGATCAATAATAATTAATAATCCTATTAAAATACTAAATACTATATATTTCTTTTTCATAATAATATTCTATCAAATTTTTTATGATATATCTATTAGTATTACATCTTCTCCCAATTTTTTTATTTGAGAAAAATTGATAGTTATTTCTTCTGTGGTAGAAAATAGATTTCTAACAAAATGAGCTTTCTCAATAACAAAATGAACCATATATCCACTTTT
Organism: Bacilli bacterium; assembly: GCA_017544525.1. Next base: position 40,123 of record JAFYEA010000002.1, read on the forward strand.
AGCATCAAATTCAACATCTATTATCTTACCTATTTTTTTACCATCTCTAATACTAACAATATCTTTTCTTTGTAACTCTGATAGTTTCATATTAAATTATATTATAATATTAATTTTTTAACACTATTTAAAGCACTATTTTCTATTCTGGACACTTGTGCTTGACTGATATTTAAACCACTTGCTATCTCGGCTTGTGATAATCCATATATATATCTTCTATTTAATATCTCTCTTTCTCTTTCACTTAGTTTTGATAATGCTTCTTTTAAACTTAATAACAAGTCTAAATCTTTTTTAGTTTTATCTTCCAGTTGATCAATTAAATATATAGTATCACCATTATCACTATATATCGGATCAAATATACTAATAGGTTCGTTTAAAGAATTTAGAATATTTGATAATTCATACTCATTAATATTAAACTCTTCACATACTTCTTTATCACTAGGATATCTATAATTATCTAATAAATATTTTTCTCTATAGTTAATTATTTTATATGATAACTCTTTAATACCTCTTGATATTCTCATTTGACTGTTATCCCTAATATACCTTTTAATTTCTCCATCTATCATTAATACAGCATAGGTACTAAATCTAACACCAAAAGATAAATCAAAATTATCAATTGCTTTTATTAGTCCAATTACACCAATTTGGAATAAATCATCTAAATTATCACATTTATTTTGGTATTTTTTTATAATTGATAAAACTAATTTTAGATTTCCTTCTATCAATTTGGTTTTTGAATTCTTATCCCCTTTTTCCAATCTTAAAAATAAATCATTCATTTCACTACTTGATAAAACAGATAGATTATTAGTATCTATCCCATTAATTTCTACTTTATTTTTTGCCATAAAAAATCCTTTCAAATATATATTGAAAGGATTCATTTATTTTTATTCAATTTTAATATTCTTAGCTAAAACTTCAATTATTTCTTTATCGGTTACTACTTGAACTTCTAACTCTTCTCCATCAACTTTTTCAAGAAAAACAAATTGATTAGTAAAATCTTCTCCATCAGGTGTTAATTCAGCACCTAGAAAATAAGTTTTACCTTTATATACTGCTTGTCTTAAAACAAAATATCTAGTATTATCTTCAAGTCTTAATACTTGATTTGTTAAATTTTCCATTCTTTTTTCCTCCTAAATATTAATGGCGACCTTGACCTTTATTAAAGAAATTTTCCCAATCAAGCTCATCTGCTGCTTCCTGTAGTGCTGCTTCATCATCACTCAATGATTGAGAAGGTGTTGGTGTTGGTGTGGGAATAGTATAACTACTAGCTTCTAAATCACGATATGTAATAATAATTAATCCGGCAGCATTCTTAGGGAATACATGTCTTTCAACAAATATAACGCCATCTTTACTATGGTAATAAACACTTCCATCTCCGTGAATTTCAATTCCTGTTCCTTCATCATAAACATACTCTTCAAAATTTAATACACAAACTTGATCATCAAGTGAGTGAGTTGGTACAGGCATTGGTGTTGCAGTAGGCGTTGGTGTCGGAACTGGTGTTGGTGCTGGTGTCGGAACAGGTGTTGGAACAGGTGTTGGAACTGGTGTTGGTGCAGGAGTTACAGGTGTTGGAGTAACAAATGGAGTTTCAGGTCTTTGAAAATCATCCTCATTATATAATTGTTGATTTTGTTCAATCATTTGAGCTATCAAAGCTTCTACATCTGGTGCTGGTGTTGGTGTTGGTGTTGGAACTGCAGGTACAACTGTTTCATCTTGAGGATGAATAATTTGATCAATAACACTTGGTTGTTGTTCACTTGGTGTTACGATTTCAGCATCACTATTTTGTTGTACTCTCTTTTCAACGATAGTTCCTACTCCAATAATTCCGGCGCCTACAAGTACCATTGCTAAAAAAGCTTTTGCTGCTTGTCCAACATCTTCTAATTTATTCCAATGACTACTTCTAGGAGGTTCAACTGTTGCTCTACTACGTCCTCTTGGAGTTATAGGTCTTTCTACTTCCTCTTCCTCCTCTTCTTCATCTTCTTCATCATCTGATTCTTCAGTATGATCTCTATCTTCTAATCTACCAGGCATTCTTGTAAGTGGAGTTTCTTCCTCTTCTTCATCAGAAGTGTCAGTTCCCGTTATTGTAGCAAGTCCTTCCATCAATCTATCTCCAGCATCACCACTATGAGTTGCTCCACCTAATCCAGTTGGCATTTCTATACGTGCTGGTGATTCAGTATCTCTTGTTCCTAGAGGACTTGGCATTTCAACAACTGTTTCTGGTTTTCTCTTTTCTTCAAGTTCTCTTAACATTTCTTGTCTTTTACGTTCAAGATCTGCCTCATATTCAGCTTTTGCTTTTTCAAATTGAGCATTAATCTCAGCTTTTATTTTTTCATAATCATCCATTGTTATTACCTCCTTTTATTTCTTACATACATCTTAACAAGATATTTAATTTCTCCATTATTAACGATATCTTCAAGTGAATTAACACTATAACCTTTATCTTTATATGCATTTATTAAATCTTCTTCTGTCATGTAGTCATTTCTTAAATTTTCCCATCCATCTTCAGAAGTTCCAAGATATTGTTGTAATTTAATTTTTGTTTTCTTTTCAATTTGTCTTTCTCTTCCATCAGATACCTTTGGATTTTTAGTTGACCAATCAGACCAATCTGTTACTATTGATTGACTAGTCTTCTTTGCTGAATAGTAACCTTTTGGTGCTGTTGCTGAATAACCGCTAGTTGTTGTTGTGCTTTCTTTATACCACTTATATACAGTTGATTTTGAAGAAGTATCCTTAATTGCGTTCTTAATTGGTGCTTCTTCATAGTATACTTTTTCACCACTAGCTTTGCTAGCACCAGATGGATAATATGTTCTAACATCACTTACTAATTTATACCAGTGATAGAAAGTTGCAGTAGCTGATCTACATAAATCTGTATTAGAAGTATTACATTTAGTATCTGTCCAATCACTCCAAGGACAAGATGTTGTACTAGATGATACCCATAAAGACGAATCTGATATTTTATCTCCTACTTGGCAAGTATAGAATGTAGTATCATATTCATAACTACCACATGAACTAGTAAAGTAGAAGTAAATATAATTACCATCTGATTTCTTCATTTTACATTTATAATATTTTTGTGGTTTTGTTCTATCTCTTGAACTGTATCTTGTAACATCTTTTGCTGAAGAAGTATCTTTAATTGTATATTCACCTACAGCTTTATCAGAATAAGCTATTTTTCCATTTTTCATATAATATTCTTTTTCTGAAGTAGATGTATACCATTTATATGCTGTTGTTTTATGACTACTTGAATCATATCCAGTTGCTGGTCTAGTAGCATAATATTCAAGAACTCTATTTGGGTTAGTTTCAGTTCCTTCAGAAGTATAATATGTTCTATTTGTTAATTCCCAAATGTATTGTGTATCTCTATATCTATAATAATTAGTTGTTTTTAATGTTTTATATGACTCATATTCTATTTCGTCTTTCCACTTTTCTTCCACTGGCCCTAATTGTTGTTCACCTTTTTTAAGAACTTGTGGTAAGAACATAAATTCTGTATAAGTTGAATCAACTATAACGCTTGCTAAGTTACCCTCAATTAAAGCATCATAGTTAACTTCAGAATTATTATCTGTACATCCTAACCATGGTGTAAATTGTCTTGTACCATTTTCTAAAACACATTGTTTTAAATATGTTTTTGTTACATCACATTTAGCAAACATATTTGGATCAACATATTTATTATTAATTAGTACTTCTAGTTCAACAACTGAACATTCACCAGGAGCACTTGGATTAGCATCTAATGTATTATTAAAAAATGATTTTCCACCATTTAATAGTGCTGTTTCATAAGCATTAGTATCTATTGGTTTTGCTTGTTCACCACCACCATTATTATTACTAGAACCTCCACCACTAGGTTTAGTATTTCCACATCCTTTTATTAAAACTATTATTAATATAATAGCGATTATAACCATCGCAATTATAAGAATCTTTTTACCAAGCCCAAAACTATCACTATCATTATTATTTTTTTCATAACCATAGTCATCATATTTTTTTGCCATTAAAAAAACCTCCAATTTCTTATAAATCTACTATCATAATAATTTTATCACAAATACATAATTAAAAACAAGATATAAATAAAAAAATATGAAACTATTTTCTTCATATTTTCATTAAAGTTTTTAATCTTTTTATTACCTTTTTTTCAATTCTTGAAATATATGATTGAGATATAGATAATTTATCAGCAAGTTCCTTTTGAGTTAGTTCTTTTCTACCAAACAATCCATATCTTTGTTCTATTATATCTTTATCTCTTTCGTTTAATTTTTTTACTTCACTTTCAAGCAATATCTTATTATCTTTATTCTCAATTGACTTTTGAACTATATCATCTTCAGTACCATAAACATCCTCAATACGTAGCTCATTTCCTTCACTATCAAAATTAATTGAATCTTCAAAACTAACTTCTGTCATTCTTCTTTTATTTTTTCTTAAAAACATTAATATTTCATTATCAATACATCTGGATGCATATGTAGCTAATTTAATATTTTTATCTAGTTTATATGTATTAATTGCTTTTATTAACCCAATTGATCCTATACTAACTAAATCTTCTAAATCATACAAAGGATTATCATATTTCTTTGATAAAAAAACAACTAATCTTAAATTATGTTCTATTAATTTATTTCTAGCGTTTACATCTCCCGCATTACTTTTCCTAACTAAATCTTCCTCTATTTTTTTATCTAATGGAGGTGGTAATATATCAGTACTTCCAACAAAAAACACACCATTATTTTTAAAAAACTTATCTAATATTTTTTCTATCATTTATCCTCCAATAATTTATAATTTAATAAGCAATTAAAACCTTTAAATTTCTTATTAATAACGCCTACTGATATATCGTTTCTTTCACCCAATCCATCAATATATACTTTTTTAGGATTAAAACATCTTATTAATGATGAATTATCTATTGTTTTATATGGAACAAAATAATAATTCTCTTTTAAATCTTTTTTATTAATTATAATTACTTTTCTATTTGTAAAAGGTTCTATTAATTCATTTCCACTATCCATATACCCATTTAAATACAAAGTCTTTCCATTGTTTAAATATATCGTTACTTTATGTCTTAATGATAAATTGTTCTTTAAATTATATGCAAAATACTTATATATTTTCATAAAAACTGGTATTAATAATAAATAATATAAATAATTAATTAATCCATTATTTTTAAAATAATATAATACTCCACCTACTAAAAAATTAAGAATATAATAATAAATAGTGTTTTTGACAAAAGATTTATAATCATTATAGCCAAAAGAAACAAGTATCATAATCATACATAATAGTAGTTTAAAAAATAATAACAAATAATTATTCATAGACACAAATAAACTTATAATTGATAATTCACCTATTAAACAAGATAATAGTATTCTATATTTTCTGACATTTATCTTTAATATAGAAGAGCATGTATAAATAACAATATAATCAATAAAAAAGTTGATAATTATAAAATCATCTAAATATATCAAATTAATCACCTATTTTATTGTATAAAAAAAGACATGTAATATTATGTCGAATTACATATCTTTTATAATATTAATTTTAATTGTCCACTTTCCTCTTCTTCCATTGTTGGTTTAGGTAGTGGCATGTTGTATTTTAAAGGACTTTTAATTTTAGAATCCCTTAAGTTATAATTCTTAACAAAGAATCCAAAATCTCTCAATCTTCTTCTACTAATAACATATTTTCCAGCTTTATCTCTTGTTAAACTTTCATCTTTTTCATATTCACATATAAATTTTGAATATAAGTCAACTGCTTTAATATAAACATCTGTTAAAGATCCATTTTGATTTTCACAATAATCAACTACTCTATATAATTCAGATACTTCATCTCCAATAAAATGATGAACACTAAATTCATTAGCTAAATCTCTAAAGAAATTAAAATCTCTTATAGTAGCGTGATAATATAAGCATCCTCTAATATATGCTTTATCCATATATTTAATATCATCTTTATATAGTACTGGTAAATATCTAATTCCTCTTTCATATTTAATTGGATCTTTTCCATTACTGTTTTCAGTTTCTAAATATGCAATATTAATATCAGGTAAAGCATCATTAATCATTTTTGTTTTATCACTAAATACTTTTGCTAATTCGCTTTCAGTTAATTTTGAAGTCATAGTATCTATTTCACTAATAGTCATTCTATTAGTATATTTCGTGTATAAATGAGCAGTAATATAAAATACACCATCTATTTCTTCAATTTGTATATTACCCATTAAATATTTGCTAGATTTCCTGTTATTATATTTTCTAACTTCATTTAATATATGATATACTTCTTCTCTACTATTAGCAATTGTTGTTCTAATATTACCATTGTATTCAACCAAAAAATATCTTTTTTTCTCTTCTTTCATGGAATTCACACCCCTCAAAAATCATACATATTATACCAAAAAAAGGCTAAAAAGTCAATTTTTACTTTACTTAAATCAAAATTTATGTTAAATTAAATGTGGCTTAAAAAGAGGAGGCAAAGTTATAATGGCAAAAAATTTATCAAAAAGAAATAATATGAGTTCTCAAAATAGACCTTTTTCAGAAAAAGCAACAAAGAAAACTCAAAAAGTTAATTTACAAACAACATTAGTTGATGGAAAGAAAGTAAGATTATCAACTAAAGAAATTAGAACTAATAAGAAAAATAAATAAGTCAGGTAACTGATTTTTTTATTGCAACAAAAAATAGGATTTATCCTATTTTATTATTTCTTGTTCCATTACTAAATCTATATTGTAATGTTTTTTTACTTCTCTTTTAACCTTTTTTATTAATTTAACGATATCAGTAGAAGTTGCTTTCCCATCATTAATGATAAAATTAGCATGTTTATAACTAACCATAGCATCTCCTATTCTAGTTCCTTTTAGTCCAATATCATCAATTAACTTACCAGCTATTAACCCTTCTGGATTTCTAAATACACTTCCATTAGATGGATGAGTTAAATCTTGTGAAGCCATTCTTTTAGCCATTCTTTCTTTTACTTGTTCAAGTAGTTCATCTCTATTTCCAATTGATACACTTAACTGACAAGAAAGAATAATAAATCTTTTCTTTTTTTCTTTTAATATTGATGTTCTATACCCAAATTTAAAATCTTCATTAGTCATAGTAATTATCTTTTTACCATCAAATACAGTAGCTGCGATTAATATTTCACTCATACTGCTTCCATAGCACCCAGCATTTCCATATATACTTCCACCTACAGTACCCGGAATACCTACAGCAAAATCTAACCCTTTAAACCCTATATTAGTTACTTCACTTGCTAGTTTATTCAACATATATCCTGATTCAACATATAATACGTTTTCACTAACGAATTTGCAATTATTAAACTTTTCTAATTTTATTATTACTCCATCATAATATTCAGGTAATACTACATTAGATCCATTACCAATAACAAAAAACTTTAATTTATTTTTTTTAATTAAAGTTAATAGATCTTGAAGTTCACTAATTGAAGATGGAAAACACATATACTTTGCTTTAGTTTCTAATCTAAAAGTATTGTATTTTTTCATATTTACATCTTCTAAAGTTTTACAAATTTTATTTAATTTCTTTATCATTTGCTTAAATACTCTTCTATCTTTTCACTACCAGATAAATATAAAGTTATTTTTCCTTTTGTTATTTTTATTAAAGTAACATCATCAATTGATAACTCACTATATTTAGTAGCTTTAGGATTAGCTTTTTCACCTATAACTTTAGCATTATCTTTTTTGCTCATATCAACTTTATAAACAGCTGTTTTTGTCTCTTTCTCTATTAATTTTTCAATATAGTTATAGTTACTAAAACTATTCTTATAATTATCAAATAATACATAATATACACTATCACTTCTATTAAAAACTGTAGAAGCAGGTATAAATTCATAACTAATTTCTGTTGCATCTTTAGTTGGTGCTGTATATCCAATATCAAAAGCACCTAACTTTTGAAAACCAATCCCCATCAAATACATAAGTCCTAAAAATATAACTACCCCTATTAAAGTCTTGCCAAATGATTTAATACTATCAGTAGTTGTTACTTCTTCATTAACTTTATTTCTCTCTCTTTTTTTTGTTTTATATTTTAGTTGCATTCCTTTTTTTGCCATAATATTTCATCTCCGTAAGAAAATTATAGCATAAAATAACTATTTGTATCAATTATTTGTTGATTTTTCATTATTTTTATTATATAATTTACTAAGTATTTAAGTGGCAGTGCTATAAGAAGTTATAACGTGTTTCTTATTGTTTAGACAAGTAACCTCTGCCAAGGCGAAAATCAAAAAGAAACTCCCTATAATAGAAGATAGTGGCCTTTTAATACAAATATTTGTAGAAGGAGGTAAAAATACTATGGCAAGATATATTGGACCTGCATTTAAAAAATCAAGAAGATATAGTTTTTCTACTCTTGAAACTGGCAAAGAATTAAGAAAGAAACCTACTGCTCCTGGAATTCACGGAACTAGTAGAAAGAAACTTTCTGAATATGGTGTTCAATTACAAGAAAAACAAAAAGTTAGATTTATGTATGGACTTTCTGAAAAACAATTAAGAAAGACATTTGAAGCTGCTGGTAAAATGCAAGGAATTCATGGTTATAATTTATTAGTTTTATTGGAAAGTAGATTAGATAATTTAGTATATCGTATGGGATTTGCTAAAACTAGAAGAGCTGCAAGACAACTAGTTAACCATGGACACATTTTAGTTGATGGTAAGAGAGTTGATATTCCATCTTATAGAGTTAAAGTTGGAAGTGTTATCACTCCTAAAGAAGCTTCACTAGATCATCCAGTTATTACTGAATGCATGAATATGGATATTAATATTCCATCATATGTAACAGTTGATAAAACTAAGAAGATTGGTACTTATGTAAGATATCCAGAACGTGAAGAATTAAATTCAGAAATTAATGAAGCATTAATCGTTGAATACTACAACAGATAATGTTAATAAAACCACTTTTAGTGGTTTTTATTTTGAAATTAAATATGATATAATAATCAAGAATTATTTATTTAGGAGAAAGAACATGAAAGATTGGATTAAGTTAGATAATGCTGCTACAATATATCCAGCAATTGTTGACAGAAAATATGCTACATTATTTAGATTAACTATAACTTTAACAGAAAATATAGATAAAAAGATTTTACAAGAATCTTTAAATAATGTACTAAAAAGATTCCCTACTTTTCTTTATACATTAAGACAAGGATTTTTTTGGTGCTATTTAGAAAAAATTAAACATGAAGCTAAAATAGAAGAAGATTCTCAAAATCCAATGATTAGACATGATTTTGATAAAGATTATTTATTCAGAATAAGAGTATATAAAAATAGAATAGCTATTGAGTACTTTCATGCTCTTACAGATGGCACTGGAGGTATTACTTTTCTCCTTACATTAACTCAAGAATACTTACATAAAAAATATAATATCAAGAAGAAATATACTAATTTAATATTAAATATAAACGATGAACCAAGTGAAGATGAATGTAATGACGCCTTTTTAAAATATGCTAATACTAGTGGAAGCTTAGAACACGAAAAGAAAGCATGGCATTTAAAAGGAACTACTATTAATCCAAAGTATATTAATATAGTAACAGGTATAATGAATATTGATGAAGTTAAAACAATAGCAAAAAAATATAATGCCACTATTACTGAGTTTATTGCTTCAGTAATGTTATTAAATTTACAAAAACTTGCTAAAAATACAAAAAATGAAATAAAAGTATCTATACCAATTAATTTAAGAAATATATATGAAACTAAAACACTAAGAAACTTCTCTTCTTATATTAACGTAGGCATAAAGAATAAAAACTATAAATTAGAAGAAATAGTTAAAAAAGTTAAAAAACAAATAAAAGAATTAACTGAAGAAAAAAGAATTAATGCAAAAATATCAGGTAATGTTAAATTAATGGAAAACTTCTTTATTAGAAGGATACCTATGTTTATTAAAAAACATGTTATGTCACTTGTAGAGGCAAGAATGGGAGACGGATATATAACTACTAATCTATCTAATTTAGGTTTAATAGATATTCCAAATAATATGAAAGAATATATCACTGATATGAATTTTATATTAGGTAAATCTAGAGGCAAATCTACATCTACAGGTATGATTGGCTATGATAATAAGTTATATATATCTTTTTCAAGAACAATAAAAGAATCAGAATATGAAAGATTATTTTTCACAACTCTTTCTTCTATGGGAATTGATATATTAATAGAAAGTAACAGGTGATATAATGTATTGTAAAAATTGCAAAGTAAGATTAAAAGATTATTTAGAAAAATGTCCATTATGCCATACTAAAGTAGAATCAAAAAATGAGAATAGTAATCCATATAATAAATATATAGAAGACTTTTCAACAAGAGTAAATATTAAATATTTTTCAGCATTAATAATAAGAATATTAATACTAGTGGTTATAATTACAATGGGTACAAATTTATTAATAAATAAAACTGTTAGTTGGTCATTATATGTTGCTGTTTCTTCTTTTTATATTTGTTCATTCTATTTATATATTACATTAGAAAATAAAAAAATAGCGTTTATATTAAATATGACATCACTAGAAATATTACTATTTACTATATCTTATTTAACACACGATATATCATGGTTTATATATTTAGTTGGACCAATTATATTAATGGTAAGTGGATATATTATATTAAATGTATGGTTATCTAAATATCAAAACATATTAAGAAACTTCTCTATATTATTACTGTACATAGTTATATGTTTATTTATATTGGATGCCCTTATAAATATATATAATACAAGTATAATATCGATTAAATGGTCATTAATAGCTAATATTCCAATATTTTGTATTAGTGGATTATTATTTGGACTATCATTTAATAAAAAAATACAAAACGAAGTAGAAAAAAGGTTCTTTATATAAGAACCTTTTATTTATTAATCATTTTGTTTTTTATATGCTATTAATGTGTTTTTAAGAAGCATTGCTACTGTCATTGGCCCAACACCACCAGGCACAGGAGTTACATATGATGCTTTTTCTTCAACATTAGGATTTACATCCCCATATATCTTGCCTTCTATTCTAGTAATACCAACATCAATAATAACTGCACCTTCTTTAATCATTGATTTATTGATTAAATGTTTCTTTCCTACAGCAACTATTAATACGTCAGCATCTTTAGTATATTTCTTTAAATTAACTGTTTTTGAATGACACATAGTAACAGTGGCATTTCTTTTAATACATTCAAGCATAATTGGTTTCCCAACTAATTCACTTCTACCAACAACTACTACATGTTTACCCTCAAGTTCAATTTTATAATGATCAAATATTTCTAATATTCCTTTAGGTGTACATGGTATAAAAGTTTCTTCACCAGTTAACAATTTACCTTGGCTTATATCAGTAAGTCCATCTACATCCTTTAAAGGACTAATAGTATTTAATATTTTCATTGTATTATACTTTTTAGGAATTGGTAATTGTAATATAATACCATTAACACTTTTATCCTTATTTAATTCCTTTATTTTTCTAATAATAACACTCTCTTTAGTTTTTTCATCATAACTAAAATGCATCATACTCATATCACAATATTCACAAGCTTTTCTTTTGTTTTCAACGTACACTTTACTTGCTTCATCATCACCTACAGTTACTACTGCTAGAATTGGTGTTTGATGATAAGAGTCTGCACCTGCCTTTACTTCATCCTTAATTTTTGCACTCAATAATTTTCCGTCTAATCTTTCCATTATTCCTCTCCTTCATATACATTAACAAATCTTATTGATTTAATTTTCTTTTCTTTTTGTGGTTTATCATTTTCATCTGTTATTGATACAGCTACATTATCAACAACATCCATACCATGTATTACTTTACCAAAAGCAGCATATCTACCATCTAAATGCAATGAATCTTTATGAACAATAAAGAATTGACTAGACGCAGAATTCATGGTTTCTGGTGTTTCTAATTCGTCACTTTCAGCACCTCTTCTTGCCATAGATAAAATACCTCTAGTATGAGATAAATCATTTGTTACTCCATTTAAAGCAAATTCACCTTTAATTGTTTCTTCGCTTCCAGAAGTTCCTGTTCCTGTTGGATCACCTGTTTGTATCATAAAGTTTTTTATTACTCTATGAAATATTAATCCATCATAGAACTTTTCACTTACTAATTTTTTAAAATTCTTAACAGTTATTGGAGCAATACTTGGATATAATTCAGCAATTATTATTCCATAACCTTCTACTTCAATTTTAATTAAATCGCTTTCTTCTTCAGTCTCAATATATGAAGTTTTTTCAATTGTATATATTGTTTTACCATTTACTTCTTTTGTTTTATAATTCTTACACCCTATTAATAATAAAATCATAAACAAACTCAAAAATATTACCACATATTTTTTCATATTATCACCTAATTTCATTTTATCATATTTATTTTTTCTTGTTAATAAAAACCTTTTTCTTTATATAATCTATTAACCATATAATTATAAATGATATAACAAATGTTACAATAAAACTCATTATAAAGTTTTTAACATTTATATCTAATATATAGTCACTAAATCTTACATTTTCTCCTCCTAATGTTATTGGATATAATTCACCAAAGAATATACCAAATCCAACTTGTTCAACTATTTCTCCACCATAATATGTTCTGCAAAATAATAGTTTATCAAAATGATTAGCCCAAAACACATTAATTAATGCACATCCTATTGTAATTATTATTGAATACATTATAGTCTTTAATAATACTCTTTTCATAGATTATCACCTATATAAATAATATCAAAATAAAAAACACTATGAAAGTGTTTATTTATTTAATTTATTGAATTTTTTAAATGCTACTTCATCTTCTAAATCAGTTTCATCTAATTCTTGTAATAAAGATTTTTGTTTTCTAGATAAACTTGTTGGAATAATTAGATTAAGAACGCAATAGAAATCCCCTTTTCTCCATGAATCAGGACTATTAATACCTTTTCCTTTTATTCTTAATACTTCTCCTGGCTGACTACCAGCAGTTATTTTTATTTCAACATCTCCATCTACTGTTTTAATTGTTTTTTTACATCCTAAACATAAATCAGTAATAGTTACAGGTAAATCAATATAGATATCATTTCCATCTCTTCTATATAGTTCATGTGGAGTAATTCTTATTTCAATGTATAAGTCTCCATTAGGCCCACCATTAACTCCGGGTTCACCTTTACCGCTTATTCTTAATTGTTGTCCTTCCTCAATACCTGCAGGTATATCGATACTAATTGTTTTATTTACCTTAACTCTACCATTACCTTTACAAGTACTACATTTAGTTTTATATATTTTACCCTTTCCATTACACTCACTACATGTTGTTCTTGTTTGAATAGTACCTAGAATAGTATTAGTTTGTTTAACAACTGTTCCAGTACCTCCACATTCACTACATGTAGTTTCGCCATGGCCACCATGACCATCACAATCTTCACAAGTTTCATAATAGTCAATATCAAAATCTTTTTTACATCCATATACGGCATCCATAAAATCTATTTTCATGCCATATAAAGTATCTGCTCCTTTTCTTGCTCTAGAAGAACTTCTACTGCTTCCTCCAAAGCCTCCGAAACCACCAAATCCTCCAGAGAACAAATCATCAAATATATCTCCAAAATCAAAGTTTCCAAATGGATTACCAGAAAATCCTCCAGCACCACCACCAGCATTACCATACGGATTTTCAAAAGCAGCATGACCATATTGATCGTATTTTGCTCTATTATCCTTATCAGATAAACACGCATATGCTTCTTGTGCTTCTTTAAACTTTTCAGGAGCATCTGGACTCTTATTTATATCAGGGTGAAATTCTTTTGCTTTTTTTCTAAATGCACTTTTAATTTCTTCATCAGTAGCATCTTTAGAGACACCTAATACTTCATAATAATCTCTCTTTGCCATATATCACTACTCTCCATTTTCTAATTCTTTTAATTGATTAATCTTATCATTAAATATTTCAAAGGCTCTATTTAAAGTATCTTTATCAGCCAAATCAATTCCAATGTCTTTTAACAAATCAAGTGGGAATTTAATGCTTCCACTACTTAAGAATTTAATATACTTATCTTTAAAATCTTTTTCATTTAACAATTTATCAGCTATTATCAATGCACTAATAAAACCAGTAGCATATTTATATACATAGAATGAATCATAGAAATGAGGGATTCTTGCCCATTCATATCTAATAGTTTCATCCACCTTAACAGCAGGACTAAATTGTTTTTTATTTAATTCATAATAAATATCACATAATAAATCTTTAGTTAAAACACCACCATTTTCATATGTCTCATGAACTTCTTTTTCAAATTCAGCAAACATAACTTGTCTATATACAGTAGCTTTAAATTTATCTAGAAATTCTACTAAATAATATTCTTTTTCTTCATTTTTAGTTGAATTATTTATTAAGTATTCACTCAATAATATTTCATTAACAGTTGAAGCAATTTCAGCTAAGAATATAGGATATCCAGCATACAAATAATCTTGATTAAGATCACTATAATAAGTATGCATAGCATGTCCCATTTCATGTGCTAAAGTACTTACTGAATCCATATTATTTTCATAATTTAATGAAACATATGGAAGTACCCCATAGCTTCCCCATTCATATGCTCCACTTCTTTTTTTATCTTTTGGATAAACATCAACACACCTATTATTTAATAAATAATTAAATTTCTCTAAATAATCGTTACCTAAAGGTTTTAATGCTTCATTTACTAATTTTTTACCTTCTTCATATTCTATTTTTTTATCAGGCATTTTAGAAGAATTAACATACAAATCATACATATGTAGTTTATAACCTAAACTCTTTCCTTTTAGCTTATAATACTCTTTTAAATACTTAGTATTTTTATTAGTAATATCAATTAGATTATTATATAATTTAGTATCTATATTATCAGAAAATAATTCCATTTCTAATATACTATTATATTTTCTAGTTTTAGAAATAAAATTGTTACTTTTAACTTTACCAATATATAATGAACTAATTGTATTAATATGATCTTTATAATATTTATACTTTTTAGTAAAAGCATCTTTTCTAACTCTTCTATCCCTAGACATTAAAAATGAACTAAAGTTATATGGAGTCAAATCAACTCTTTCACCTTTCTCATTTTTAATTTTATCTAATTTTATATCAATATTATTAATCGCATCATAAGCACTCCTAGGTACTCTTAGTATTTCAGACATATCACTAAGTATCTTTTCTTCTTCTTTACTTAATACATGACTCTTATACCTAAATGTTCTTTCTAACATTATACTATATTTTTCTAATTTTTTATTCTTAGATATTAGTTTCTTAACATCTTCAAATGTAGAAGATAATAATTCAGGAGTAATAAAACTTGTAACACTACTTGCTTTATCAACTATAGATAAACATTCTTCTTTATATTGTTGATAAGTAACATCACCCATATTTTCATAATGCGCTAGATGACTATAAACATACAATCTTTCACATAACAAATTAATTTTACTATCAAGTTCTAATAGTTCATATAAAGTTTTTTCAGTATCTAAAATTTTACCTTTATATTTAACTATTTCATTAAGTAGATTGTCTACTTCCTTTATAGCATTTTTAAAATCTTTTTCATCTTTAAATAATCTAGTTAAATCCCAATTATATTTATCCATAAGTTTCTCCTTTAAATATTAATTAAGGGCTCTATAATAGAGCCCTATTATTTATATATTATTTTTCTTCAAATTCTGCATCTTTTACATTATCTTTTTTGCTTCCATCATCATCTTCATCATCTGATGATTTTTCAGCATTCTTTTGAGATTCAGCAGCTTGCTCTTGATATATTCTAGTAGATACATCCATTACTTTCTTAGATAACTCTTCACTAGCTTCTTTGATTTCATCAGTATCATCACCTTCAAGAACATCTTTTAATTTCTTAACAAGTTTTTCAATTTCTTCTTTTTCATCATCTTTAACCTTGTCACCAAAATCTTTTAATGTCTTTTCACTAGCATATACCATTTGTTCAGCATCATTTCTAATTTCAGTTGCTTCTTTACGTTTATTATCAGCTTCTTTATTAGCTTCTGCTTCTTTCATCATTCTATCAATTTCTTCATCGCTTAAATTTGAAGATGCAGTAATTGTAATAGCTTGTTCTTTATTAGTTCCTAAATCTTTAGCTTTAACATTAACAATACCATTAGCATCAATATCAAATGATACTTCTATTTGAGGTACTCCTCTTGGTGCTGGTGGAATATTAGTTAATTGGAAGTGTCCTAATGTTTTATTATCAGCAGCCATTGGTCTTTCACCTTGTAAAATGTGAATATCAACAGCAGGTTGATTATCAGCAGCTGTACTAAATACTTGTGATTTAGTTGTTGGAATTGTAGTATTTCTTGGAATTAATACAGTCATAACATTTCCTAATGTTTCAATACCAAGAGATAGAGGTGTAACATCAAGAAGTACTAAATCATTTACTTCACCAGTTAAAACTCCACCTTGAATACTAGCTCCCATAGCTACTACTTCATCAGGGTTAACTTCTTTAGATGGTTCTTGTCCAAGTTCTTCTTTAACTAATTCTTGAACACAAGGTATTCTTGTAGATCCACCTACTAATATTACTTTGTTAATATCGTTATTTGATAATTTAGCATCTTTTAATGCTTTTCTAACTGGTTCAAGTGTTGAATCAACTAAATCTCTAATTAGTTCTTCAAATTTTGCTTTTGATAAACTAATATTTAAATGTAATGGTCCTTCTTCACCTTGTGTTAAGAATGGTAATGATATTTCAGTTTGTGACATACCACTTAAATCTTTTTTAGCTTTTTCTGATGCATCTTTTAATCTTTGCATAGCCATTTTATCTTTAGATAAATCTATACCATTTTCTTTTTTAAATTCTTGTACTAAATAATCCATGATTCTTTCATCAAAATCATCACCACCTAGTTTATTATTACCACTTGTTGATAATACTTCAAATACACCATCACCTAATTCAAGTATTGAAACATCAAATGTTCCTCCACCTAAATCGTATACTAATATTTTTTCACTTTTTTCTTGTTTATCTAGTCCATAAGCTAAAGCAGCAGCTGTTGGTTCATTGATGATTATTTCTACTTCAAGTCCTGCAATTTTACCTGCATTTTTAGTTGCTTGTATTTGAGCATCATTGAAATATGCTGGAACTGTAATAACTGCTCTTGAAACTGTTTCTCCTAAATAACTTTCAGCTGTTTTCTTTAAATCTCCTAAAATCATAGCTGAAATTTCTTCTGGAGTATAATCTTTTCCATTAGCTTTTACTTTTTCACTAGTACCCATTTTTCTTTTAATTGAATGAATTGTATCTGGGTTAGTAATCATTTGGTTTTTAGCTTTTTGACCAACGATTATTTCATCGTTTTTGAAAGCTACAACTGAAGGAGTTGTTCTCATTCCTTCTGGATTAGCGATTACTTTAGCTTCTCCACCTTCAAAAATACTTACACAACTATTTGTTGTTCCTAAATCAATTCCTATTATTTTACTCATTTTTCATCTCTCCTTTAATTTTATTCATTTACAATAACCATCGCTAGTCTTAATACTTTATCTTTATACATA
>JAFYEA010000013.1 GCA_017544525.1 Bacilli bacterium
GATATAATGTCTAAATATAGAAAATTATTAAATAATTCTAAGGAATGTAGTAAAGAAGAACTTAATAAGAAAATTGTTGAACAAAATAAAATTGATTATAAATTATTAATTATATCTATATTTGTTTCTATAATATTAATATTATTTATCTTTTTATAAATAAAAAAACTATCATCAAGATAGTTTTTTACTTATTATTAATTGCATCTATTGGTCTCATCTTAGATATTTTAAAAGTTACACTTATTACTGACAATAATACAACTACTACAAAGAATACAAATACTATTGCAAGTGTACTAAATGTTATGCCAAATAATTCTAAATTAAATACTTCTTTCAAATAATTTGAAAGAAAAATATCATTTTCTCCTTTAGAATAGATAATAATCAAAATTATTGATAACATATATGATAATAATCCAATTAAAAGGCCTTGTATTGAATATATTTTTGATACATCTTTTTTTGTTGTTCCAAGAGCTCTTAAAACTCCTATTTCTTTCTTATTATCAGTTATTGATAAACCTATAAAATTAAATAATTGAAGTATAGCAAATAATGAGAATACTAAACCTATTATAAAAATATATTTAGCTAATACTTTCATAGTAAATTCATGTTCAGCTATTCTATAAATAAAATCATTTGTAGATATATATTGTTCTCCATCTATTGGGTACTCGTTAAAGTATTTGTTATAATCTTTAATATTTTTAGTTAATACATATAAAGACATATTATATTTTTCATCACTATCTTGACTTAGTATTTCTTTACTAGCATAGTAGTCTTCACTATCTAGAATGACACCAGATATTTTTAAGTGCATTTCTTGATTATTTTCATCATTTGAATATAATTTAGCCAAATAGAATGCTACCATTTTATTAGTAATATCATTTTCTTTAATATAATTTGTTACAAATTCTAAACGATAATCTTCACTTGATTTTGATGGATCAATATCTTTTCCTTTAATAATATAATCGTTCATTTTTTTAGAGAAATCACCTTTAGATATAATGTCCAAATAGTTTTCGTTTACTATTATGCCACTTTTATCTATTTGTTTCATATCAATAAGTCCATTTTCAGTATATACTTTCATTGGTTCAAAAGCTTTTATAGTTTTTAATTCATCATTACTATCTAATATATTAAAATATCTTGTACTATTTTCATTTAATTCTATATTATCTTTAAAATCAGTTAAAGCATAAAAATGAACTGGATATTTATATTTATACTTTTCTATTAATCGTTTATTTTCAAGTGATAAGCTATCTTCTCTTATATCACTACTAATATTTTTTAAAGGTTCAAATATAGACAAGTCATCATCTATTATTCCTGATATTTTTACTTTACCATTACCAAATTTTAAATATTTATTATCATTTATTATTTCTTCGTAACTTTGTGGTTTATATTCTTCATTATTATCTAGATATACACCATATTTTATTATGTAATCTGCTACTGGTTTTATTATTACTATTTCATCATAAGTATTTGGTACACTTCCAATTAATTTAAAATTAAAATCTTCTTTATTTAATTCAGAAAAAGCACCCATATACTTATAATTTGAATAATAATAACTCATTTTATTATGTTCTTCATCTGATAATTCTATTGGCTTAATATAGGCATTTAATACTTGAAATCTATATCTTATAGTAAGAGGAGTTTCATTTATTTGCGATAAATCATTATATTCTTTTTCTGTTATAATTCCTTCATTGTAGCAGTTACGCCAATAGCCTTTAAAAATACAATTACTATAATTCTCCTCTAATTTTTCTATATCAATATAGTTTACATCATATTCATTTATTATTCTTTCTATTTCATTAGTACTTCTTAATTTGTTTTGCATTACTGCAAAGCCAAAGAATGATAATGCAAAAGATATTAATATTATAGATAAAATTAACTTACCTTTTCTACCAAATATATTTTTTAATGCAAATCTAAATGCTTCAGTAAATGGTAAATGATTTTTCTTTAAAGTATAATTGTTTTCTTCTTGATTAATAATAGGATTAGTATCACTTATTACTACTCCATCTTGAAGGCTTATTATCCTATCTCCATAAGTTCTAGCACTTTCTTCATCATGAGATACTACTATTACTAATCTTTCATGTGAAAGATTTTTAAGTATGTCAAAAATCATTTTTGAACTCTCACTATCTAAGTTTCCTGTTGGTTCGTCTGCTAAAATTATGCTTGGATTCTTAACAAGAGCTCTAGCAATAGCTACTCTTTGTTTTTGTCCTCCTGATAATTCATTTACTTTCCTTTTTGCAAGATCTTTTAATCCTACTTTATCTAAAACATCTAGTACAACATTATCATCAATTTTTTTGTTTTGAAGTTTTAAAGCATATGCTACATTATCAAATACATTAAACTTTTCGATTAAATTGTATTCTTGAAAAACAAATCCAACAGAAGTATTACGATAACTATCATAGTCATTGTTTTTAAACAACTTAAATGATTTACCTTTAAATACTATTTCTCCACTTGTTGGAATATCAAGTCCACCTAATATGTTTAAAAGAGTACTTTTACCACACCCACTTTTTCCTAGAATAAAAGTCATACCAACATTATTAAAAGATATGTTGATATTCTTTAAAGCTTCAGTATCATTAGCATTCTTAGATTTATATATTTTATTAACATTTTTTAACTCTAACATAGTACTCTCCTATCATAATTAATATTATAACATAAAAAAAGTAAGAATTAAAAAATTCCTTCTTTTACATCACGATTCAGTAGCCATTTATCATTTTGGGCTTTTCAGTGTCCTCCATGCCCTGCATCAACTACTACTCTTTTAGTAGTTCTTTCATTCATTATAATCACCTATATTAGTGTATGAGATTTGTATTAATAAGTGAATAAAAAGAAAAAGATGTTTATCTTTTTCTTATTCTTCTTCATTTGAGCAATCCATTTTGTTTGATTTTTCTAAAAGATTTTTTAATTCATCATTGGCAGCTTTTTCAAATTTACTTATAGAATACTCTGTATAATATACATCAATATTGTCATCTTTAAGCTTGAAATTATGACGAGTTCCTTGTTTACAATAAATGTCTCCATCTAAACAATTAATTCCTTTTTTTAATTCCCATGCATAAAAGTCTTTATATTTTTTTAATAGTGTACAATTAAAAATATAAACATCTTTTCCATCTACTTTTTTTATAGTGTAATGCTCATTTAAAATCGATGTTCCTTTTATACTAAAAGTTAATTCATTATTATATACATTACAAGTCATCATTCCAACATCAAATGATATAGTTTCTTCTGCAAGATTATAATATGCAGTATATCCCCAAATAGCAAATAAAAATATAATAGCAGTAATAATGCACATTTTAATTTTATTTTTTCTTTTCTTTTTTAAGGAATCTGCTAGTTTAACTATATTGACTTCAAGTGTGTTAATGTATTTTTCGTTGTCTACTTTTTCACCACTCATGAGATCATTAATTGTAATATCAAGCACTTTACACAATTCAGGAAACAATGATAAATCTGGCATGCATTTTCCAGTTTCCCATTTTGATACTGATTTATCACTTACTCCAAGTATTTCTCCAAGTTCAGCTTGAGTCATTTTTTTTATTTTTCTTCTTTCACTTATAAACCTTCCTATTTTTTCTTGATTCACGAATATTCCTCCTTTCGTGAATAATATTAATTCGAGAAACTATTAAATAACACCTATTAAAAGTAGAATTATAATATTTTTAATTAATTTTTAACATCTCTTTTTATAAATACTATATTTGATATTATATAACATGTAACAAAAGTAACTAATGAAATTATAATACCATATACTTCTGACGCATATGAAACATCAACAGAACCTAAATAATCTTCAGTTACAGTGATAACACTACTGAAC
>JAFYEA010000014.1 GCA_017544525.1 Bacilli bacterium
AGTAATAATTGCAGTTATGCAAAATCCTTTAAAAAAGTCTGGATTGTTTACTCTAGAAGAAAGAATGGAAATAATTAAAGAATTATATCAAAGAATGAATAATGTAAGAGTTATTTCTGCTAGTGGTGCTGCAGTTGATGTTGCTCTACTTAATGAATGCAAGGCAATTATTAGAGGACTTAGGAGTTTAAGTGATTATGATTATGAAGTTCAATTACAACAAATGAATAAAGAAATATCAGATAATAAAGTAAATACAATTTGCTTATTTGCAGATAAAGAATATCAATTTGTATCATCAAGTATGGTTAAAGAGGTTCTTAATCTTGATAAAGATATTTCAAAATATGTAGATCCAATAGTTAGAGAAAGAATGTTAGTAAAGAAAAGGAGTTTGATAAGATGAGTAAAATAACTATTACACCACTTGGAACAATATCGCCTTATACAAAAGGAAATATGAATTGTCCCGGATTTTTAGTTGAATATAATAACAAAAAAATATTATTAGATTGTGGTAATGGCATAACAAGATTATTAAATTTTCCAAAAGATTTGAAAGATTTAATTGTAATTATTACCCATTACCATAAAGACCATTTTGGTGATTTAGGAGCTTTACAATATGCTTCATATGTTTATCATAACTTAGGATTACTTGATAAAAAAATAAAGATTTATTTACCTAACAATGATTTTGCATTTAATAAAGCATCTATTATTTCAAATAATGAAAGCTATTCAGATTATTATGATATAGATAATTCTTGTTCATTTCTTATTGATGATTTAAATATAACTTTTGAAGATAATAATTCACATACTATTGAATCATTTATGGTTAAATTACAAAATAAAGATTTCAAAATAATATATACTTCTGATATTGGAACAACTAATTTAAGTAAATTAGTAGATTTTTGTAAAGATGCCGATTTAATAATTTGTGAAAGCTCCTTTTTACAAAAACACAATGCTAATAGTAAAACCCACATGACTGCTTATGATGCTGGTATTTTAGCAAGTAAATCTAATGCACAAAAATTATTATTAACTCATTTTTGGCCTGAAGAAGATAAAAGATTATATTTAGAAGAAGCAAAACAAAACTTTAAAAATGTAGAAGTTGCTGAAGAAAGTAAAAAATTAATATTAAGGAGATGATTAGTTATGAAAGAAAACAGTTCTTATTCATATTACGATAGTGAAGAAAGAACAATAGATATGATGTGTCAGACATTGGATAAATATTATATGGAAAAAATAATTCTTCCATATAGAAAAAGCGAAAAAACTATTGATATGCATACCCATACCAATTATTCAGATGGCGATTTATCACCAGAAAAATTAATAAGATTAGCAATAGATAAAAGAATCGGAACACTTGCAATAACTGATCATGATACTATTGAAGGAATTAAAAAAGTTAATAGAAATGAAAATATAATTGTAGATAGTGGAATTGAAATTATTAATGGTATTGAATTATCTGCAAAAACTGATAAAGGAAGAATGCATATTTTAGGTTATGGTATTGATTTAAAAAATAAAGCATTAAATAAAAAAATGATAGACTTAAAAGACAATAGTATTAATTCAGTATTATCAATAATGGAACAAATAAAAAGAGATTATGGAATTAGATTTAGTTATGAAGATATAAAAGCTCTAGTTAATGCTAATCATAATTTAGGTCGTCCATATTTAGCAAAACTTTGTGTTAAATATGGATACGCAACTACATCTCAAGATGCCTTTGATAAGTATTTGATAGATGCACATAATAAAACAAGACAAACAAGTAAAGGATTACAATATCAAGAATGTTTAGAACTAATAACAAATAGTGGTGGCATTCCAGTTCTTGCGCATCCAAAGTCATTAGAATTATCAGAAAAGGAATTTTTAATCTTATTAAAAGAAATGATTAGTTGTGGATTAAAAGGCATTGAAGTATATCATTCAAGTCATTCAAAAGAAGAAATGGATTATTATTTAGAAATAGCAAAGCAATATGGTTTATTAATAAGTGGCGGCAGTGATTTTCACGGAAAAACCGTTAAACCTGATATTGAATTAGGAACTGGTAAAGATAATAATATTATGATTAAAAAATTATCATTACTAGATAAATTACATAAATAATATTTAAAAAAATAAAAATTTATGGTATTATCATTTTAGTGATTAGTTGTTTATCAACTTTTACTATTAGGAGTTTCGAATAACCTTTGTTATCGCTCCATTGAGGAATCTGCTCGGAACAATACCGAGTTTGATATATAAATCTATCGTAATGATAGATTTTTTTGTGTTTATAAATCATCCATCCAAAGAAAGGATGGTGAAATAATGAAAAGATATTTAATGTATAAGTCTATTATGAAGTATCTAACTGATAAAGATTTATCTTTAAATGCTAAAGGTTTCTTAAGTATGATTCTATTCAATGATGAAATAAATGCTTTAGAGCTATCAAAGTATTGCTCTGATAATATAGAAACTATTAAAGATACTATGTTGGAACTTCGAATCATGAAATATGTTAAGTATGATTCAGAAACAAATATGCTTTTAGCTGGACCAAAACCATATGATGAATGGGACGAAGAAATTATGGAAGATATACATAGAAAAGCAAAAAATAAAAAAGATAAAGATAGATAAGAAAGGAAGATACTTTTGTTAAATATTATTAGACAAGAAGTTCCCATTG
Organism: Bacilli bacterium; assembly: GCA_017544525.1. The sequence goes on from JAFYEA010000014.1 coordinate 2,720, forward strand.
ATGAGGGACTTAAAACAAGAATCCAATTCATTTGTGATTTTTGTAATACAATTCCAAGATTTATTAATGGTTCTATTCGTAAAATTGATAAAACCAATATTAATTATATTGAGCCAAATAAAATAATTATCAAAGGTAAAACATTTCTAGCTTTTAATCATGGTAGAGATGTTTATGTAGAAAACTTACAAAAACACATTAATATTAGTGATTTACAAGAGTTTATTAAAAATCTATAACTATTGACATTATTTTCAAAAGTGATATTATATATAACCAATGAAAGAGGTATGCTCTAGAAATGGAGGTACATCTATGAAATATAAACACAAACAATTAAAATTAATTAATATCAATTATTTTGAGGAGTCAGTAGTATTTAGACTTTACTAGATACTTTTGACTCCTCTTTTTTTGTAAAAGGAGTTGAGTTTATGGAATTATCTGATAAGGAAGTTAAAAAAGTAGCTGGTCTTTATATGCGAGTTAGTACCGAAGATCAAGCTCGTGAAGGATTTAGTTTACCAGAACAAAAAACACGATTAGAAGACTATTGTAGAGCCAAAGGTTATGAAATTGGAGATTATTATACTGATGAGGGAATTAGTGCTAAAAAAGGCAATTATAGGCCTGAATTTGAAAGATTAAAAGAAGATATTAGAAATAAGAAAATAAATACAATGTTAGCATTAAAACAAGATAGAATTACAAGAAGTATCTTTGATTGGGAAAACATTATAACTTTTCTAGAAGAAAATAATGCTTATTTAGATTTAGTTAATGATGATATTAATACTACTACTTCAAATGGTAGAATGGTATCTCGTATTATGATGAGTGTATCTCAAAATGAAATTGAAAGAACAAGTGAAAGAACTAAAGTTGGTTTAGCTGGTGCCATTAAACAAGGACACATTCCACATAAAGCACCATTAGGCTATAAACACGAAGATAAAAAATTAGTTATTGATGAATCAACAAAAGATGTTGTTATTAGAATATTTGAACTTTATCACAATGGTTTATCTTATCAAAAGATAGCTAGTTTATTTAAAAAGGAAAAAGTTTTAGGAAAAGACAATTGGAGAGATAATACAATATTTCATATTATTGAAAATGAAGTTTATAAAGGAGATTTTGTTCATGGTAAAAGAACTAATCATCCTACTTACTATGAAAATGTTGTTGAGCCATTAGTTAGTAAAGAAATGTGGGAAGAATGTCAATTTCAAAAGAAAAACAATTCTCGTGCTTATTCTAGAACTTTAACTTATATTTTCTTACAAAAATTACTATGTCCTAAATGTGGAAAGATTCTAGGTGGTAAGGCTTCAAAGAAAAAAGGTCATGAATATTTTTATTACTATTGTCGTGATTGCAAATTAACAGTTAAAGAAAAAGATGTTGAAGAACATTTTAAAACTTTTGTTGATGAACTAACTGAATATGATTCTATTGTTAATCAATTTTTCTTGCCAATGGTTATTAAAAACTTTGATGAACCTAGAGAAAACATTTCAAAAGAAATTGAAACACAAAAAGCAAGATTAGAAAGAGCGAAACTTGCTTATGTAGATGGTGCATTTAGTTTAGATGATTATAAAGAAAAAGCAAAACAAATTGAAGATACAATACAAATGCTACAAGACAAAATTAATACTGCTGATAAGTGTGATACATTTACTTATTCAGCTAAAGATATTTTAGTAGCCCGTGATATAGCATTTCTAAATAAAGGAGTTCATCCTGAAGAATATGATAGACAAATGAAACCATGGAAGAAAAGAACTCGTGAAGAAAAAGCTGATTTAATTATGAGTTATGTAGATAATGTAGAACTTGAATTAGTTGGTAGTGAATGTTTTGTTAAATGTGTTAATTTCAGGGAATCAATTGCTAACCCATGTAATGAATTATTTAAGAATGGTTATATAGATAGAAAACAAGATTGCATATTTGGTAATCTAATGGGACAAATAAGATTTAGTGAATACTTACCTGAAGAAGAAGTTGGAGAAATAATTATGAGATTAAAGAACTATTATAATGTTTCTTATACTGAAGCAATCTATTATGTTAAAGACCAAGTATTC
>JAFYEA010000015.1 GCA_017544525.1 Bacilli bacterium
ACAAATGAATATGATGACACTGACATCTTAAACATCGTAATAGGATATCAAATCAAAGAAAAAAGACTTCAAAAAGAAATGTCTCAAGAAGAATTAGCTAAAAAAGCAGGGATAGATCAATCTGATTTATCTAAAATAGAACGAGGCGTTTTAAATCCATCAGTAAAAATGCTAAAAAAAATTGCAAAAGGCTTAGGTTTAAAACTTAAGCTTTCTTTTGAGTAGTATTTGAGAAAATTATTCATTTTATAAGTAATAACGACGAATTTAAAATAGATTTTTATAAAAGAGTGAGTATATATGGAAAATAAAGAAGAATTAGAATTGCTTAAGATGTTAGATGAAGCTGAAGAAGATATTAGAAATGGAAGAGTTGCTCCAATTGAAAGCACATTTGATGAGATTAGAAAGAAATTAAATACATTTGCCCCCGCAAAAATAATTAATGATAAAAAATATATGCGAATTCAAGGAGAAGAATTAGCATATAAAACTAAAAAGCCTGTTGGTATATTTGTCTTAACTTGGAGAAGAGTAAGAGATGGTATTTATTCTGAAGAAGATAAAAATATATATTTAGAAGTAGATAAATGGTTTAAGGAGAATTTACCAGAGCCACCTTTTTATGGGGATAATAATGATAATCCACAAGGTGCTACTACTTGGTTTAAAACGAATAATTCAAGCATAATGCTTGAACATCTTAAACCATTATTAGATTTATTAGATAAATATAATGTTCCATATGAAATAGCATATTCAGATAATCCAGGTAAGGTTATATATGAAGATGATTATCAAATTGGTGTTATAGATTACGACAAGTAGACTTGCAAACCTGCTCTGCCATCTATATAACATCGAGCTATGGCGTTAGACAACATGTGAAGTGACACAATCACTCGCAAGAAAATGACATAAAACATAAGTATGAATGACCTTATCAGAAATGATTAGTTTTTTTTGCTTTCTTGACTTTTGACTTTGCTTTTTCTGATGTTAAAGTTATGATATAATTTAAACGTTGATGTTCTATATTAAATAATACTTATAAAATTGTCGTTTTATTAAAAGTAACACGGTAAAATGCTGAAGTAACACGATATTTTATATTTTTTATTTATAATAGTACTTGAGGTGATCGATACATGGAATTTAGAAATAAGCTTAAGGAATTAAGAAATAAGAATAATTTAACACAAAAGAAACTTGCAGATAAAATTTTTGTTTCAAGAAGTGCAATTGCTAAGTGGGAAAATGGATTTGGATTACCAAGTGATGACTTACTAGAAGCTTTGTGCAATGAATTTAACGTAAGTAAGAATGAACTTTTGTGTAATAAAGAAGAGGAAGAAAATTATGTTAAAAAGAATAATATAATTTTTAAACAAAAGGGTTTTATTATTGGATTATTATCTAGCGTTTCATTACTATTAGTTGTAACAATAACTTTAATTGTTTTATTATCTACATCTACTAATAAGTCAACAAAATATACATCAGTTACATATTATGCACCAGCAATAACTATTAATGATAATAACAGATGTTATCATACTAATGCAGTTGTATCTGATGATGAGTCAATCATATACAAACGCGTGCTAATGTTGGAACTTGATGATTTAAAGAAATTAGATGCATCACCTAAAGCATCAGAATATAAGTTAAATGTTCCAGAATATGAATCAATTGATGCATATTACTATTATTTAACAGATGACCGCTTATATATGAATATGGAAAAAGAGAAGCCTTATATAGAAGATGAAATAAATGATATGATTGGTTGGTATAATGATACAACATATTATAAGGCTACAAAGGTTGATAATAATGTTTTAAGTATTCCTGAAAATGATTATAAGAATCTTATTAGAATAGATTTAACTATTGATGGGCATACATTCCAATACTTTTTCTTATTCGAATAATAATTTGCAAAGATATTTTATTTAACTGCAATGACCTTATCAGAAATGATGAGGTCTTTTATTTTTGTTGACATTGTTTTATATGTACGTTATAATGTACATAGAGGTGAGGCATATGCAAAATACTAATATTACAACTGCAAGAACTGAATTATTTAAATTAGCATCTTCATGTATAAAATATAATAATGTAATTAATATTAATACAAAAGAAGGCAATGTCATTATGCTTAGTGAAGAAGATTATAATTCTTTAATTGAATCATTATACTTAGCTGGTATTCCAGGTATGTATGAAAGCATCGTTGAAGGAGCAAATACACCTGTTGAAGAGTGTGTGAAAGTAGAATGGAAATAATATTTACAAAACAAGCAGCGAAAGATTTTGAAAGAATTAAATCTAATCCTATATTGCTAAAAAAAGTAAGATCACTATTAGAATTAATAGAAATAAACCCGTTTACTAATCCACCTTCTTATGAAAAATTAGTTGGTATTGAAAACACTTATTCAAGAAGAATAAATGTACAACATAGATTAGTTTATCAAGTTTTAAATGATATCAACACTGTAAAAATAATTAGAATGTGGACACATTATGAATGATATGAGATGGAGCGTTTTAACTATTAATAAATAAGAATTAAGATTACTGTTATTGTGACTGTTTTTGGATCAACGTTTCCAATGATGATGGTTAAAGATTATTTATTTAAGTTTATTTAGTTGCTTACAAATAACTAAAAACACAATATAATACTTATCAAGGTTATATCAATATGTGAGGTGACACAATCACTCGCAAGCAAAATATTATATTTTATAAAGTTAATGAAAGTTCAAAAGAAATATTATTAAGCATTATTGTTTCTTAAAAGAGAAATTATTTAAACTTAATTTAGTTTATTATATTAAAATAGTTAAAATTAAATGTAAAGCCTATACATCGACATCTTTTGTTTTAAGTGTTTTAAAAAATAGGTATAGAATGACTTAATTGCTAAATGATTAGGTCATTTTTTTCTTTTTTGAATATTCTATATTTTTCTCCTTAATTTACAATTAAGGAATAGTTTGATATAATATCAAAGATGAGGTGATTAATTTGCGTAGAATAATTATAAGCGTTGCATCACTAATAGTAGCAATAATTTTAGGATATTTTTCG
>JAFYEA010000016.1 GCA_017544525.1 Bacilli bacterium
TGGGAACTTAAAGAAGATGGATTATATTATAGCAACGATAATTTTTTTTATGAGTAAGGAGATAATAATGATTAGTATAGAAGTACAAATAACAATAATTATATGTTTAACATTAGTTGCAATAGCAATAATTAATAAAAAAAAATAAATAAAAATTAAACATGATAGAAAATGATAAAAAATGATAGAAAACATATAGTAAGATAGTAATATAGATAATTGGCAGCAACAAGAGGGAGTACTATATGTAGGGAACAGGGAAAGCATCAATATTATGCTGTTGATGGGTTGGCAAGATGCTTTAGGGAAGGAAGAAGTAAAATGGAAAGAATAATTAAAATATCAAACAAAGATTACAAAATGAAAGCAAGTGCATTAACACAATTTAGTTATAAAAATGAAACAGGTAGAAGTTTCTTAAAAGATTTACAAAAACTAACTAATGTAGATACTGAAAATATGGATACTTTAGATGAAATTACTGAACTTGTTTTAAAAATTGCTTATGTAATGGTTAAAGAAGCTGATAAAACTCAAATAACTAATTATGAAGAATTTTTAGGTAATATAGAAAGTTTATATGAAGATATAACTTGGATCAATGAAGTATTAGAACTTGCATGTTCGCCCTTATCAGGGCAACTACAAACAAATAAAAACTAATGGTAAAAGTAATGAGCCAATAGATGAATATGAAGTAGTTGCATTAGCAAAAAGATTAAATATTACAATGGAGGACATGGCAAACATGTCTTTTGTTAGTTTAATAAACATTCTTTTATCTAGTGTAGAAGAAGATAAAGAAAAGAAAGCAAGTCAAGAAGATATTGATAAATTCTTTGGATAGGTGAAATATGATACCAAAAAAAATACATTATATATGGTTTGGTAAAGGTGAAAAAAATGAAAGAGTACAAAAATGCATAGAAAGTTGGCATAAGTATTTACCAGACTATGAAATAATAGAGTGGAATGAAGATAATTTTGATATAAATTTTAATGATTTTACTAAACAAGCATACGATAATAAAAAATGGGCTTATGTTAGTGATGTTGCAAGATTCTGGATACTTTATAATGAAGGTGGAATATATATGGATACAGATGTTGAAATATATAAACCAATAGATGAATTTTTAAATGAAGAAGGATTTATAGGATTTGAAGATATACATTATTTATCAACAGCATTAATTGGAGCTGAAAAAGAGAATCCTGTAATTAAGTATTTATTAGATTATTATAATTGTATAGATTTTAAATTATATGATATATGGACTGATTATATTAAATATGAAGAAACTTCGCCATGTATCGTATCAAATTTATTTAAAGTATTAGGTTTTGATAGAGATAAAGATATAATGCAGCATATAAAACACTTCTCTATATATCCAAGAAGTTATTTTTTTACAAAGAATGAAGGTTATGCTTATCATTCGTTTAATGGAAGTTGGTAAATATGATAGAACATGATAATATATTTTATATAAGAGATTTAAGTGAAATAGGTGGTGTTGAAACATTTATTTGGGAAATGGTTAAAAAGTACCAAAACTATGATATAGCAGTAGTATATAAAACAGCACATAAAAAACAATTAGAAAGATTACAGCAATATTGTTTATGTTATCAACATAAGAATCAAAGGATTAAATGTAAGACAGCAATAATAAATTGGGATACATCAATTATAGATTTTATAGAAGAAGGTGCAGATATATACCAAACAATACATGGTGATTATTCAAATCCAGTATATACATGGAGACCTTTAACACATCCTAGAATAAAAGAGTATATATGCATAACTAAACATGTATTAAAAACATTTAAAGAACTTATGCATGTAGATAATGTTATGCTTGGATATAATCCATTACAAATTGATCCTGATGATAAATTAATTATATTAGTTAGTGCTACTAGATTAAGTCCAATAAAAGGAAAATCTAGAATGGAAAAAATGGCACAAGCTATGACAGATGCAGGAATTAATTTTATTTGGTATATATTTACAAATGATACAGATGCAATAAAAAATGATAATGTAGTATATATGAAACCTAGATTAGATGTAGGAAGATGGATAGCAAGAGCTGATTATGTAGTTCAGTTAAGTGATACAGAAGCATGTAGTTATACTATAAATGAGGCATTATATAGAAACATTCCTGTTATTACTACACCACTTCCATATTTAGAAGAAATAGGTGTTAAAGATGGTGTTAATTCATGGATATTAGACTTTGACTGCAAGAATATGCAACACATTATAGATAATATTATGAATATACCAAAGTTTAATTTTAAAAGATTAGAAGATAGTTATGATAAATTATTAAGTCATAGACCATCACATTTTAAGGAGGATAAATATATGAAGATTAAGGTAGAAGCTTTAGGAACATATAAAGAATTTAATGTAATTGATAATGAGCTTAAAAGAGTTCCTAATGAAGGAGAACAATTTGAGATTACAAAAGAAAGACTAAACATTCTATTAGGTAATAATGAAATGGGGAAAGTATTTGTTAAAATAGTTGAACCTATTAAAGAAGTTAAGAAAGCAGTAGTACCAAAGAAAAAAGAAACTAAAAGAAAGAAATAATATATGAGTTATGGAATAAGAAGAAAGTTTTATTCTAGTAAAGCATGGAAAGATGTAAAAAAAGCAGTATGGTTAAGGCAGCATTTATTATGCAGTAAATGTGGTTTACCTGTATATGTTGATGGTATTAGTGAATATATACCTAAAGAAAAAAGAAGAACTGGTATAGTACACCATATAGAACATCTAGATGATAATAATGTATATGATAAGAACATAGCATTAAATGAAGATAATTTAGAAGGTGTATGCCTTTCATGCCACAATATGATCCACAATAATGGTAGTGCAATAAGACCAGATTATATATTTGATGCTAATGGTAATGTTATTCCAAATAAATAAATTTGCAATTTAAGATTATTAGTAATATAATAACCAAACAAAAAGGGCGATTTTATGAAAAGTATAAGGCAATTAGCAAGAGAAAATGATATTAAACCTGAAATGGTTTTTGATAGATTAAAAAAAGGATGGTCTTTAGAAGATGCTTTACAACCTAAAGGATATAATAGACCAATAGATATACAAAATAAAATAAGTAAGTTAGATCCTGAAATAGTTTATTTAGGTGGATATAAAAACAAAAACAGTCGAATCAAATTACATTGTAATAGATGTGGAACTACTTATGAAAGAGTATATGCAAGATTAGTTCAAAAAAAATACAACAATAAATTATGCTGTGAAAAATGTCAAAGGCAAACAATAAATTGGACTAATCAATATGGTAAATTAGAAGATAGAGAAAAAAGATTTATAGATATATTTAATTCTTTATATCCAACATTAGAATATATTAGTGGTTATATTGATAGTGATAAACCAGTTTTAGTAAGATGCAAAATATGTGGTAAAGAGTTTAAAAGAAATGCTGACTGCATAAGAGCAGGAAGAAAAACAAGTTGTTTAAATTGCTTACTTATAAAGAAGAAAGAAAAAGCAGCTATTAGAAAGAAACAAAAAGAAATAGAACATACTAAAGATAAAATGATTAGTATGTATAATAGAGAAATAAATAAACAAATTAAATTAGTTAATAAATATCTTATTAGTAATACAATTTATATTAAAAAATGTAATTGTTGTGGAGAAGAATTTGCAGCAAAAAAGAAAATTAAAATTTTTTGCAATGTGTGTATAAGTAAATTACATAAACATCATAGTACAAAATCATTAAGAGAATTGTATAAAAGAGATAAAGGTATTTGTTATATATGTAATAAACCATGTGATTATAATGATTACATAGTTAAGAATAACAATATAATATGTGGTAATAATTATCCTAGTATAGAACATGTTATACCAATAAGTAAAGGTGGAACAGATGAATGGGATAATATAAAGTTAGCACATAGACATTGTAATAGTATTAAGGGGAATAAATTAGAGGCTTAAACAGGGGGATAGTATATATCTCTCTTTTATAATGGGTTGCCGATGTGTGGGAGCTGCAAAGAAAGCGTAGGATTTTTATAAAATCCCCCTATTTTGAAAGAAGGAAGAAGTAAAATGAAAAAAATTAAAGAAGTTGATTTAAAAGCAGTAAGGGATACATTAGAAAAGATGGATAATGATAAAACTACATTAGGTTTAAGTTTATTAGAAGAAGCTGAATTTATGAAAACAACTTTAAATAACTTAAAAGTTAAAATAAAAGAAGAAGGTGTAGTTGTTTCAATGTGTCAGGGCAAATATGATATTGATAGAGCTAATCCAGCATTAAGTCAATATAATATGATGATAAAAAATTACCAAACATGTGTAAAAAATCTATTAGACATAATACCTGCTGATAATTCAAATGATGATGATGAGTTTGATGAAGATTTATTATGACATATATAGAAGAATACTATAAATGGATCAATGATAATCCAGATAAAGTATGCAATAAAGTAAAAACTATATATAAAAGATTAGTGGATGATTTAAAGACTCCAAAAGAAGTGTCTTTTTTAAATAAATCCACAGGGGAAATAGAAACTCACACATATATATTTGATGAAAGAGTAAGTTTAAGACCAATACATTTTATAGAAAAGTATTGTAGGCAGTCAAAAGGTAAATGGAATGGAAAACCATTAAAATTGGAATTATTCCAGAAAGCATTTATTCAAGCATTGTTTGGATTTATAGATAAAGATAGTAATTGTAGAAAATACAAAAAAGCAATATTTTTTGTTGCTAGAAAAAATGGTAAATCAGTATTAGATTCAGCAATAGCAAATTATATGCTAACAAAAGATAATGAAGGTGGTGCAGAAATATATTCTATTGCTACAAAAAAAGAACAAGCAAAAATAGTATGGGAAGAATCAAAGAAAATGATTAGAAAATCGCCCTGTTTAGCAAAAAGGATTAGATGTTTAGTAGGTGGAATATATTATGATGCTACTGATAGTTATTTTAGAGCATTAGCAAGTGATTCTAATAGTCTAGATGGGTTAAATGCACATTTAGTTATAGCTGATGAAGTCCATGCTTGGAAAGATAAGAATTTACTTGATGTTATGTATGATAGTATGAGTGCAAGAACACAACCAATATTACTAGAAACAAGTACTATGGGAACAGTTAGGCAAAATGTATTTGATATTGAATATGATTATGCAAGTCAAGTAATAGATGGAACAATACAAGATGAAACACTTTTACCTATCATATATGAATTAGATAAAGAAGGTGAATGGATAAATGAGGATGCATGGTATAAAGCAAATCCTGCATTAGGTGCTATTAAATCTTTAAAAGATTTAAGAGAAAAGGTAGAAAGAGCTAAAGCAAATCCAATTGAACTTGTTAATTTACTTTGTAAGGATTTTAATATAAGACAAAATGGATTAAATGCATGGCTAACATTTGATGATCTAAATAATGAAAGAATATATACAGACTGGAAAGATACATATTGTATAGCAGGTGTAGATTTATCAAGTACAACTGACCTTACATGTGCGACATTACTAGGAGTAAAAAATAAAGAAATAAGAATTAAGCAAATGTATTGGATACCAGCAAATATGTTAGAAAAGAAAGTTAAAGATGATAGAATACCTTATGATAAATGGTTAAAAGCTGGGTGGTTAAGATTATCAGGTGATTCTAAAATAGATTACCATGATGTATCTAACTGGTTTTTGGAAGAAGTTAGAGAAAATGATTTAAGACCTTTATATGTTGGATATGATAGTTGGAATGCTGCCTTTTGGTGCGATGAAATGAAATCGTATGGTTTTAATATGGTAGAAGTTAGACAGGGAATGAAAACAATGTCTAGTCCAATGAAACAAATGAAAGCAGATTTAATTGATAAAAAGATTAATTATAATAATAATCCAATTTTAAAATGGTGTTTAAGTAATACTATTGTAAAAATGGATTCCAATGAAAATATACAACCAGATAAAGAAAAATCAAGACAAAGAATTGATGGTGCAGTAAGTTTAATAGATGCTTATTGTATATATGTTGATAAACAACAAGAATACTTAAATTACATAGGCGAGGAGGTATAGAATGGAAAAGAAAAGTTTATTTAGTAGAATATTTGGTAATGATAAAGACACAGTAGCACCACAAACAGCAACAACTTTTAAATTATTAGATGATTATAAAAGTTCATTTACAAGATATAAGGGTGATTTTGAAAATGATATACAAGTTAGAGCTTGTGTTGATACTATCGCTAGAAATGCTGCTAAAATGCATCCAAAACATATTAGAACAAGTAAAGACAAATTTGAAATAGTAAATGATAATTTATATAGATTAATAGCAAAAAAACCTAATGAAATTCAAAATGCTTATCAATTTTATTATCAAGTAATAAGTGATTTAGAATATTATAATAATTCATATATTTATATTCAAAGGGATGAAAACTATAAAGTAGTAGGATTATATCCATTAAGTTATAGAACAATAACATTATATGAACTAGATGGTAAAATTTATATTCAATTTAAGTTTGGTAATAGTAAAGAAAGATTTGTAGCATATAACAACTGCATTCATTTAACTAGATTTGTTAGTAAAGATGGATTATATGGTGGAAATTATGAACCAATAATTAAAACATTATCTATTAAGCATATATTAGATGAAGGAATAGTAAATGCTATTAAAACGACTTCAGCTATTAAAGGTGTAATTAAAAGTACACAAGCAATGCTTAAACCTGAAGATGTTAAAAAAATGAGAGATCAATTTGTTAAAGACTTTGTAGATAATGCAGATGATAGTGGAATAGGTGGACTTGATGCAACAACAACATTTACACCAGTAAAAATAGAACCACAAACAGCAACACAAGACCAAATAGATGCATTTGATGAAAAAATATTATCTTATTTTGGTATTAATGAAAATATTATTCAAAGTAAATATAGTGAAGATGAATGGAATGCATTTTATGAATCTGTACTAGAACCTATTGGACTTCAAATGTCATTAGAATTTAGTAATAAAATATTTACACCAACTGAAATATTCTTTGGTAATGAAATAGTATTTGAATCAAATAGATTACAATATGCAAGTAATAATACAAAGATTAATTTATTAAGATATGCAAATAATATTATGAGTATAAATGAGTTAAGAGAAGTATTTAATTTAACACCAATAGAAAATGGGGAAGCAATACTAATAGACCAAAACCACACACAAACATTAGATGATATAGATAGTGAGGAAGGAGGTAGTGAAAATGAAGGAAATTAGAAAACTAGATATGCAATTTAGAGCTGAAAATAGTGAAGATGGCAAAATGGAAATAAAAGGTTATGCAGCAGTATTTAATAGCCCTGAAACTTATGGATATACAGAACTTATAAGTGAAAGAGCATTTGATGAAGCTGATATGAGTGATGTAGTATTAAGATATAATCATAATGATTCATTTATGGTACTTGCTAGAACAAGAAATAAAAGTCTAGAGTTAAATGTAGATGAAAAAGGATTATTTATTGATGCAACATTACAAGAAGATATAACAGACCATAAAAACATATTTAATGCTATTAAATCAGGTCTAATAGATAAACAAAGTTTTGCATTTGTAGTAGATGAAGATGAATATGATTATGATACTGATACTAGAACTATTACAAAAATAGGAAAAGTATATGATGTATCAGTTGTAGATCAACCTTTTTATAATGCTACTGATGTATCTGTTGCAAGAGATTTAGATAATAATGAGTTCTTAACAAAAAGAGAAGAATTAAGAAAAGAACATGAAGAAAAAATTGCTTTAGAAGAAAAAAGAAAAGCAATATTAGAAAAATTAGGTTAATACTAATAAGAAAAACAACTTGGAATGAGTTGTTTTTTGTTCGCTGGAATAGTGGACTAATTAGTTTAATAAATGCTGGAATAGCAATAATAGTCTTTATATTTAGACTTTAAAGAAAATAAATAGAATAGGAGGTAGTCAAATGACAAGACTAGAAGAAATTGAAGCTAGAAAAGTTGAAATTAAGAGTGAAGTTGAATCAACAGAAGAAGTTGAAAAACTAGAAGAACTTAATGAAGAAGTTGATGCTTTAAATGAAGAAGCACAACAAATAACTGAAGCTGAAGAACAAAATGAAGTTGCTGAATCTTTAGAAGAACAACCTGAAGTAAAAGCAAAAGCAACTGAAGTTTCTATGGAAGTAAAAAAGGAGGAAAAAGTTATGGAAATGAGAAACACAAAAGAATATATTGATGCTTATGCAGAATATATTAAAACTGAAAAAGATGATGAATTAAGATCATTACTAACTGAAAATGTTAGTGGTTCAATAGCAGTACCTGATTTCGTATTAGATGAAGTAAAAACTGCTTGGGATAAGAATGAACTTTTATCTAAAGTTAGAAAAACTAATGTAAAAGGAAACTTAAGAGTTCAATTTGAAATTAGTGGAACTGATGCAGTAGTACATACAGAAGGTGCTTATGCAGTTGAAGAAGAAGAATTAGTAGAAGGAATTGTAGAATTACAACCAGTTTCTATTAAGAAATGGATTTCAATAAGTGATGAAGTTATGGATTTAAGAGGTGAAGCTTTCTTAAGATATATCTATGATGAACTAACTTATAGAATTGCTAAAAAAGCAGCTGATTTATTAATTTCTAAAATAACTGCTTTAAGTGGTAGTGCTTCAAGTTCAGCACCATCAGTTGGTATTATAACTAAAGCACCTGCTATGGATACAATAGCACAAGCAGTAGGTAATTTAAGTGATGAAGCTACAAATCCTACAATAGTTATGAATAAATTAACTTATGCTGATTTTAAAGCTATTCAATATGCTAATAATTATGGTGTAGATCCATTTGAAGGATTAACTGTAATATTCAATAATTCATTACCAGCATATAGTGCAGCTAATACAAATGATATTTATATGATCGTTGGTGATTTCAATGAAGGTGCTATCGCTAACTTCCCTGCTGGTGAAGGAATTGAAATTAAAGTTGATGAAATGTCTAGAAAGAAAGAAGATTTAGTTGAAATTCTTGGTAGAGAATTTATCGCTTTAGGTGTAGTTGCAGATAAAGCATTCGTTCAAGTTAAAAAACCAACTTCAATATAATTTAATAGAAAGAAGGTTAGACTATGCTAGATAATATAAAAAAGATTCAGGGAATTAATCATACTGAATTTGATAATATGATTAACACTTGGATTAATGCTGCTAAATTAGATTTAAAAAGTATTGGCATAGTCAGTACTTTAGTTGATAATCCTGATAATTTAGTAGAAACAGCTATTATTACTTATGTTCTAATGTTTTTAGATGTTGATAATAGTGAAATGTATGCAAAGAGTTATTCAATGCAAAAGGATGTTTTAAGACATCTTACTGAATATATAGAGGTATAAGATGCAATATAGTGAAATAATATATTTATTAACTGAAAGTATCGGGGAAGATAATATTGGAAACAATGTTTCTTCCCTTACTTCTTCCAAAAAATGCTATGCTAAAACACAAAGTGTTAGAACAAATGAGTATTATAATGCAGTAGAAGCAGGTTTAACACCATCAATGGAATTTGTAATTAAAAAACTAAATTATAATGGCGAACATCATATTAAATGGAATGAAGAAGTATATGAAGTAATTAGAGTGGTAGAACCTAAAAACAAATTTGATATTGTTTTAGTTTGTTCTAAAAAAATAGGTATTTATGATAAAGAACGACCTTACAGCTATATCTAATATACTAGAAGAATATTCATTAGAAGTTCAAGAAGGTATAACAAAGGCAGCTGAAGATATATCTAAACAGGGTGCAAAAGAACTAAAAACAAAATCCCCTAAAAGAACTGGTAAATATAGTAAAGGATGGAAAACTGATATTAAAAAGGGTTATGGATATGTTAATACAACAATTTATAATTCTACAAGTTGGCAATTAACACATTTACTAGAAAAACCACATTTATTAAGGAATGGTAAAAAGTCCAAGCCAATAGTTCACATACAACCTGTTGAAGAAAAATGCATAAAGAATTTTGAAAAAAAAGTAGAACAAATTATAAAAAATGGAGGTTAAAATGATAGGACATAAAGAATTATTTGACTTATTAAAAACACTTGAAATACCAGTTGCTTACGACCATTTTGATAGTGATAAAAACATTAAATTACCATTTATGGTATATAGAGAACAAATACCAAATACATTTAGAGCTGATGATATTACTTACCATCAGTTTTTTAATTATGAAATAGAACTTGCTACTGAAATTAAAGATATAGTTTTAGAAAGAAAAATTGAAGGATTATTAACGACAAATAAAATACCATACGACAAAAGCGATGAAGTATGGGATAACGAAGAAAAAATATATCATATTTTTTATGAAATATAGGAGGTAAAAAGATATGGCAAATAATAAAGTTAAATTTGGTTTATCTAATGTTGTAATGGCAAAAATGAATGTTGGCGAAGGTGGAGCTATTACTTATGACACACCTATTGCTATACCTGGTGCAGTAAACTTATCATTAGAACCACAAGGCGACACAAATGATTTTTATGCTGATAATGTTATTTATTTCAGTTCATCAACTAATCAAGGTTATGAAGGCGATTTAGAAATTGCTATGATTCCAGATTCAATTAGAACTGCAATAATGGGAGAGCATAAAGATACAAATGATGTTTATATAGAAACTGCTGATGATAAATTTGAAAACTTTGCTTTTGGTTTCCAAATTGAAGGCGACCAAAAAGGAAGAAGATATTGGTATTATAATTGCTCTTTAACTAGACCTAATACAAATGGTGCTACTATTGAAGCAAGTAAAGAACCACAAACTGATACATTAACTATAAAAGCTATGGCAAGATTAACAGACCATAAAGTAAGAACATTCATTGAACCTACTGAAAATAATGTTGCTGTTTATAATGCATTCTTTGATAGTGTTTATGAATCACAATTATCAATTTAATTGGTAGTAAAAAGAACCTTACTTTAAATTAGTAGGGTTTTTTTTAAAATCAATTAAAAGGAGGGAAAATATGTCTAAAAGAATACAGGGTATTACTATTGAAATTGATGGATCAACAAGTAAACTTAATGATGCATTAAAAGATACTAATAGTGTTATTGCTAAAACCAATAGTGAACTTAAAAATCTTAATTCTGCATTAAAATTAGATCCAAAGAATACTGAGTTATTAGCACAAAAGCAAGAATTATTAAAAAAGAATATTAGTGAAACTACTAATAAACTTAACACACTTAAAGAAGCACAAAGACAAATGGGCGACTATAATAAACTTACTGAAGAACAAAAAGAAAGTTATAGAGCATTAAGTGTTGAAATAACAAAAGCTGAAAGTTCTTTAAAGGGAATGAAAAATGAACTTAAAGAAACTAATAGTGTTAAACTTGATGGATTAAAAAATGGTTTACAACAAGCTGGTGAAGTTGCAAAAAAAGTAGGCGAAATAGTAGCAACAGCAGTAGCTGCAATAGCAACAGCAGCAGCAGCAGCATTAAAAAAGATTTTAGATTTAGCAAAAGCAACAGCTGAATATGGTGATACAGTAGATAAAGAATCGCAAAAATTAGGAATATCAAGTGATAATTATCAAAAATTAGATTATGCAATGCGAATGTCAGGATCTACTATTGATGATGTATCTAAAGGTGTTAAAAACATTACAAAAGATTTAGCAGCATTTGCAAATGGAAGTTCTAGTGCAGCAGAAAAGTATGAAGCAATAGGTGTATCCTTAACTAATGTTGATGGTAGTTTAAAAAGTGAAGAAGAATTATTATTATCTACTATTCAAGCATTAGCAGATATGACTGATGAAACACAAAGAGATGCAGCAGCACAAGAAATATTTGGAAAAAGTGCAGCTGAATTAAAACCATTACTAAATGAAGGTGCTGATGGAATTAAGGCATTAATGGAAGAAGCCGAGCAATATGGAATGGTAATGAGTAAAGAAGGTGTAAAAGCTAGTGCAGTATTTGATGATAGTTTAACTAGATTAACTGGGACACTTACAGGTTTTAGAAACAATATAATGACTGGATTATTACCATCATTAACAAAAATTACTGATGGTTTATCCTTACTTGTTATAGGTGCTGATAATGCAGATGAAAAAATAGAAGAAGGCATTAATGAAACAATAGAAAACATAACTGAAATATTACCAAAAGTATTAGATAAGTTAGAATCAGTAATTAATGCTATATTACCAAAACTAATAGGTTTTATTTTAGAATTAGCACCAAAATTACTTGATACAATTTCAAGTGTTATTGACACTTTATCAAAAGCATTAATAAATAATCAAGATAAATTTCAAAAAGCAATTACTACAATTTTAACTAGTATTATTACATTTATAGGAACTAATGTACCTAAAATAGTAGAAATGGCATTAACATTAGTAAAAACATTAGCAAATTCTTTAATTGACACAATACCATTACTTTGTGATACAGCAGTTGAAATGTTATTTGATGTTATAGATTTAGTATTAGATAATCTAGATGAAATTATAGAACTTGCATTAACATTAATAACAACATTAGCAACAGGATTAATTCAAGCATTACCAAAATTACTTGATAAAGTACCTGAAATAATAGTTAAATTAGTAAGTGAATTAACTAAACCAGAATTTTTATTAATGATAGTTAAAGCTGCATTTACATTGGTATTAGAACTTGCTAAAGGACTTATTCAATGTTTACCAGAATTAATGCTTTATACACCAAAATTAATTATAGGAATAGTTCAAAGTTTAAAAGAAACTATATTTAATACTGACTGGGGTAAATTAGGTAGAGAAATAATAGAAGGTGTTTTGAATGGTATGCTAGATGTTGGATCATTAATTGTTAATACAGTTAAAAAAACATGTACTAGAATAACAAGTGCTATTAAAAATTTCTTTGGTATTCATTCGCCATCAACATTAATGGAAGATGAAATAGGAACTAATTTAACAGCAGGTATTGTTGAGGGTATGGAAAATAGTATTCCAAATGCAATTAAAGATGTAAATGCAGCAATGACTGACTTAAATAATGGTATTCAGTCAAGTGTTAATCCAGTAATTAATCCAACTGCTAATACTAATCCATTATATTTAACAATAGAGAATTTCTATAATAATAGAGATACAGATATTCAAACATTAGCACAAGAATTAGAATTTTATAGAAAGAATGCAGCATTAGCAAAAGGAGGTATGTAAAATGATAAAATTTAAAGGTTATGATTTAACTTCTAAAGGAATTATTGATGAAGATATACCTAAAGTACAAAAACCAAAGAAAAGAATAGATATATATAATATTTATGGTAGAAATGGTTTTTTATCAGTAGATAATAATACTTATGACAGCTACCAAATACAAGTAGGATGTCATATAAAAGATAATGCTAATATGGATGAAATAGCAAAATTTTTAGATGGATATGGCACAATATCATTTGATAATATAAAACAGTCCACAGCAATAGTAAATAATAATATAGAATTTAACAAAATAAGAAATTCTGGATTTAAAAAGTTTATGTTATCATTTTTAGTTAATCCTATATTTGAAGATATAGAAGCAACTATATATACACCTACATTTAGTTTAGATTCAACATTTTATAAAGCAACAATAAGTGAAACATTTAATTATAATGTTTATCCAAGTGAACTTGAAATAGAAATAGCAAGTGATACAGATTTTTATATAAATAATAGAAAATTTAGTTTAAAATCAGGACATTATTATTTAGACTGTAAAAATAAAGAAATATATGATTCAAACCATGTTAATAAATCAAGTCAAATGAGTGGAGATTTCCCTTATTTAGACACTTCTGGAACAAATACTATAAAATGTACCACTTCTCCTACAACATTTAAAATAACGTGCTATAAACCACATTTAATGGGGTAATTTATGAAGATATATAGTTTAGATACAACTGATTTTAGTAATAATGGTTATGGTTTTTTAACTGATGTAGTTAGAGCTGAAGTAGAAGAAGAAATAAACGGTCAATATGTATTAAATTTAGAATATTTAACTAAAGGACATTTAGCTGAATATTTAGTAAGAGAAAATATAATAGTATGTAAGGTTGCTGATGGTACAGAGCAACCTTTTAGAATTAAATATATAGAACAAACCTTTAAGACATTATTAATTAAAGCATATCATATTAGTTATGATTTAGCAGAAGATTTAGTAATAGATATAGCACCAACAAATTTAACAGGACAAGCATTTGGTAGATGGATACTTAATAATTCAACAACACATGCTAGTACTTTTACATTTAATAGTAATATTAGTACTACTGCAAGTGCAAGATATATAAGAAAAAATGTACTTGAATGTTTTATGAGTGATGATGAAAACTCAATGATTAATAAATTTGGTGGAGAATTTAAAAGAGATAATTATACCATTACTTTTAATAATAGAATAGGTGCTGATAATGGTGTAAGACTTTTAATAGGAAAAAACATAAATGAAATACAAATAACAACAGATGATACAGGTATTTATACAAGAATAGTACCTGTTGGCTATAATGGTTTAACATTACCTGAAATATATGTAGATAGTTCTTTAATTAATGATTATCCATTTCCTAAAGGATGTATAGCAAAATTTGAAAATATTATATATGATCCAACTGGAGAAATGGATGGTTCATATACAGATATAAATGATTTTTATGATGCTTTAAGAGCAGCAGCAAATAATTTATTTGCTGAAGGAATAGATAAACCAGTAATAAATGTAGATATAGACTGGATAGATTTATCAAAGACTATTGAATATAAAGATTATACATCACTTGAAACAATTAGACTTGGCGATACATTAACTTGTGATATGGGAACATTTCAATATACTACAAGAGTAATATATACAAAATATGATGTTTTTTTAGATAGAATAACAGAGTTTCAAATAGGAAAACCAGTATCTAATTATGCTACAAGAACAAATGCAACTATTGAAGCAGTAGAAAATGTGGATTTAACTAATTTATTAGAACAAGCACAACAAAATGCATCTCAATTATTAAAAGAATCAATGACAGGTTATATTTATTTTGATTATGAAAATGGTAATTTATATATAATGGATGATCCTGATCCTGATGATGCTGTAAAAGTATGGAGATGGAATCTTAATGGACTTGGTTATTCAAGTACAGGAATAAATGGTACTTATGGACTAGCAATAACAATGGATGGTTCAATAGTAGCTGATTATATAACAACAGGAACATTAAATACAAATGTAATAAATGGTTATGATACATTAGTAGCACAAGTAGAAGAATTATATAATTTAGTAGGAACAAAAACAGGTACAGGAAGTATAACACTTGAAAATGCAGCAGAAAGTTTATTACATAAATTAGAAATATATGGGGATATATCATTAGTTTATCCAAGTAGTAGTTCACAAACAGGTATTGTACCATATCAAAATAACGTTTTATATCCTAGCACAACTTTATATCCTAAAGATAGTTATTTACAAATTGATAATATTTTATATAAATTAGATATAAATTTTTTAAATTATATGAGTTCAACTGTTTATGATAAATATATATATGAAGAAGGCAGACAAAAAATAATAAGAAATGTTGGTATTGATTCAAATGGAAATATGTATGAATTAGCTGAACCAATAGTAGAAAACAGAGAAAATTTAATGATAGAGATAAAAAGC
This sequence comes from Bacilli bacterium, assembly GCA_017544525.1. The sequence continues at coordinate 15,852 of JAFYEA010000016.1, forward strand.
AATTCAGTACTAACATTATTATCATTTCCATTAGCAACATTAACAGCAGAATATTTATTACAAAATGAATATACAAATGAATTTGCAACAAAAGTAGAATTGACTAGTTCAATAACTGAAACAAATAATTCAATAGAACAAAAAGTACAAGCAGTAAGTGATAGTGAGGGTGTAATAACAGCAGCATCAATTAAAACTGCAATAAATGGCGATACAAGTGAAATTAGATTAGAAGCAGATCAATTAGCACTTGAAGGATACACAACAATTAATGAAGGATTTAGTATAGACTTAAATGGTAATATGACTTGTAATGATGCAAATATTAATGGTGATATTATAACACCAACAGGAGTATTAACTAATTTACAATTTGGTTGTGAAACTTGGGGCTGGGCTAGAAATAATGTTTACTATGCTGATAATGGTGGTTTTATAGGGTATAACTTTGAAGCAGGTGGTACATCATCTTCTACACAGTCTTATCTTAATTTTTGTGTAAATATACCAGAAAATTTTACAGTAAAAAGTGCAAAAATTAGATTAAGACATAGTCCAATGACATGGTATCCACCAACAGGAACATCAACACAAGCAGGAAGTTGTAAAAATATGAGAACTTATGTTGCTTCTAATTTAGGACAGTCAGGACAGGGTGCATATATGAGTGAAGCAATTATAGGTGGATATTCACCAACATTAACATTAATAAATTCAGTATCTAGTCATTCATTTAGTGATAGTGCATTTGAAGAATATATAACAGAAGATTTTAGTTCAACATTTACATCATCAGGTGTATATAACATAGTAGTTAAATCAACTGATGGAATACCAAGTGGAGCAACATATAATAATGCATATCAAGTATATGGAGCAAAAACTGGAATATTAACAGGAACACTCGAAATAATAGGATATACAAGTAATGTCTAAGAAAGGAGGTATAAAATGACAAAAATAACATTTGAAGATTTACCTAGCACTAATACACCATTAAGTGCTAATAATTTAAACACATTACAAGATAATGTAGAAACAGCTATTGATGCTAACACTAGTGATATTACAACAATTAATTCTAAAATAACACCAGTATTATATTCATTAACAGATACACCAACACATAGTGGAGGTACAAACAAAATATATATACACAAAATTGGAAATATAGTTGTATTAAATTTATTAATATGGGCTAATTCAATAACACAAAATAGCTGGACTAATATAGGAACATTACCAAATGATATATTACCATCAACAGAAAATTTAATGGCAACAGGTTCAGTTATATATAGTAGTAATGGTAATATGGCAGGAAGTTGTTTAGTAGAAATAGATAATGGAAAAATATCAATTAAATCAAATTATGGTGCATCTACATTAACTGGTATAAGAATTAATGCAGTTTATGTATTATAAAAATTGAAATAAAGGAGGTAATAATATGGTTTCAATTTATAGTAGAAAAAAGGATTTAAACAATCCACAAAATGAAATAATAGTATTTGGAGGATTAAGTACAGATACTAAACCAACTAATAATGTTGGTAATGGATCATTATATTTATGTATTGATAATGGCGATATATATAGTTATGATGGAAAAAATGAAACATGGAATAAAATATCTTAATAGAAAAGGAGGAATAAATTATGAATGATGAAATAATAACATCATATTTATTAGGTAAAAAAGCTGGTGGTGGAGGAACACCACCAGTATATCAAGATAAAGAAGTATCAATAACACAAAATGGTACTTCAACAATAACAAAAGATTCTGGATATGATGCATTAAATAGTGTAGAATTAACAGTAGCAGTTCCAGAACCAAGTGGAACAATAAATATTACACAAAACGGTGAAACAAATGTAAAAAATTATGAAACAGCAAATGTCAATGTACCACAACCAAGTGGAAAAATAACAATAACACAAAATGGAACAGATATAGATGTATCTAGTTATGCTAGTGCTGATGTAAATGTAGCAGGTATGACTAAATTACCAGATGGGACAAAATTTACAGATAGTACTTTTGTTATTGCACCATTAGTAGATACAAGTGAAATGACTGATATGTCTGTTATGTTTAATAGATGTGGAAATTTAACAACAGTGTCTCAATTAAATTTTAGTAGTGCAAGTAATGCTAGATTACTGTTTCAAAATTGCTATAAACTAACAACATTACCACAATTAAATACTAGCAATGTTAGTAATATGACTGGTATGTTTAAAAATTGTTCTAAATTAACAACAGCACCACAATTAAATTTTAGTAATTGTACAACTATGGATGGTATGTTTAATGGTTGCACTAGTTTAATTAATGCAGATTTTTCTAATTGTGTATTTGGAACAAATATTGGTAATATTTATGAAATGTTTATGAATTGCAGTAATTTAGAAGAAGTAGATTTATCAAGTTTAGGGCAAACTTCTGCTTATACACAAACATATTCTATGTTTCAAAATTGTTCTAAATTAAAAAAAATTAATTTATCAAATTTTGCACCAATTAATCTTACTTCTTCTGGAAGCATGTTTTCTGGGTGTTCTATATTAGAAGAATTAGATATATCAAGTATGACTATGCCATCAAGCAATTTTAATAATATGTTTAATAACGTACCAACAAATTGTTTAATATATGTAAAAGACCAAACACAAAAAGATTGGTTCACAACAAACTGGTCTAGTCTAACAAATGTACAAATAAAAGGTGCATAATGGAACAAATAGATATAAAAGATATTAAAATACAACAATTAGAAGAAGAAATAAAAAGATTAAAAGAAATAATTAAATGGCAATCAATGAGAATGGCAAATATTCCTACAAAAAAATTGATATTTAAGAAATAAAAGGAGGTTGATAGTAAAATGGATATCACAATAGGTCAAATAGGTACATTTTTAGGTCTATTAGCAGGAATTATTACTAGCACTGGTGTAATTATAGGTTTTTTACAAAAGAACTTAAAAAAGACTATTAAAATAGAATTAGACCCTATTAATGATAATTTAAAGCAACTAGATATATCTCAATGTAAAAACTTCCTAGTAAGATTTCTAGCAGATGTAGAACAAGGAAATGAATTAGATAAAGTAGAAACAGAAAGAGCTTATGAGGTTTATGACCATTATACAAATGATTTAAAACAAAATAGTTATATACATAAGAGGTGGCATCAATTAATGGAGAAAGAGAAATAAACTCTTTCTCTTTTTTTTTGACTTTTTTTATAGTTTATGTATAATATGTGTCTTAACAAAGGGGGTAGTATGAAAACATTTCAATACACATATAATTATGATCCTGAAATGTATACATATATATTATCTACAAATATATTAAACAAGAAGAAAAGGGAAGATAAAATATTTGTATCATTAGTACAAGGATATAGTGCAGAAGAAATAAGCAAAAAGCATCATTATAGTGTACCAACTATATTAAACAGAAGAAAAGATATATACAATAAGACTAAAAGATATATGAAATAATATATCTTTTTTTATGTAATTTTAATATAAATGTTATATAAATATTTTATTTAAAAGTTATATAAAAGTTATATATGTAAAGTTTTTTGATAAAAAAATGATATTTTAATTATAGTTTTTTGGTATAAAATATATCCAGAAAAAGAGGGAACTATATGAAAAAAGAATTATGTATAAAACAAATTTATGATGATTTTAATAATAAAACAATATTAAGTGAACAAGAAAAAGAGGTACTAGATTTATTTATAAAAGATTATAGTTTATTAAAAATAGCAGATGAAACAAAGCAAGGAACTGCAACGGTGTCAAGAATCATAGATGATTTAAAAGAAAAATCTAATAATTATAAAAAATTAGAGATAGAAAAACTTAAAATACTTGATAAAAAAACGATATAAAAGTGATAATTTATATTGTTTTTTTTATTCTAAAATGTAAATAGAAAGGAGATATTAGTTATTTACAGAGTTCCTGATTAAGAAAAATAACTTATCTTCTTTCTTTTTTTATTAGGAGGAAATTATGTTTAATAATTTATATTCAAATCTATATAATTCTCAACCAAGTATAGATAGAATTAATGCACAAATACAAGAATTAGAAAATATGAAAAAACAAATTCAACAACCTGTGCAACAACCAACAAATTTAACACAAAACTTTCAAATAGCACCTACAAACAGAGAAGTAATTAAATATGCAAATAACATGGAAGAAGTACAAAGAGATTTAGTTATAGGAGATACACCATATTTTAGCAAAGATATGAGTGTAGTATGGATTAAAAATACTAAAGGAGATATAAAAACCTATGAATTAAATGAAATAGTTGCTAAAGATGAAAAAGACTTTGAAATTGAATATTTAAAGGAACAAATCGAAGAATTAAAGAAAGGAATGGTTGTAAATGAACAATATGATTCAAATGATGATGCAAAATATGATGAAACAAGCACCACAAAAGATGTTGAACCAATTAGAACAACAATTAAAAAGAGTAAATCCTCAAGCTTATCAAGATTTTCAAACAGCAAGAAAGAATAATGAAGATCCAAATACTTACTTAAATAAAATTATGGATAATTTTAATCCTGAACAAAGACAACAATGGAATACTATTATGAATAATTTTAATAATGGTATCAACACAAAATAAGTGTTTGATATAAATTTTAGAAAGGAGGATAAAAAATGAATGGAAATAATGGAATTGTTCCAACTGTTGATTTAGCTACTAACAATAACAATGGTGGTTATATGTATCCAGTAATGCCTATGATGGGTGGATATGGATATGGAAATAATGGTGGCTTTTTTGGTGGAGATGGAATCTGGGCTATCGTTTTACTAGCATTATTATTTGGTAATAATGGGTTTGGTGGTGGCTGGGGTGGAAACAATAATCTAGCAACTACTGATTTTGTTTCTAGTGAATTTACACAAAGAGATATAAGTCAATTATCTAACACTACTACATCAGGATTTGGAAATTTATCAACTCAATTATGTAATTGCTGTGCTGATATTAATAGTAATGTTGCAAATGGTTTCTATAATACTGCAAACTCAATTTGTGGAGTAAGAAGTGATATTTTAGAAAACAGATATGCAAATGCTATTGGTGATGCAAATACACAAAGAGATATTTTAATGCAAACTACACAATTAGAAAATCAATTAGGCATGACAAGTTTACAAGGTCTAGCAAAATTAGATAGTTGTTGCTGCGATATTAAACAAGCAATTCGTGAAGATGGAGAAGCAACAAGAGCATTAATTACTCAAAATACTATTCAAGATTTAAGAGACAGACTAAATGCAGCAAAAGATGTAATTAGTGATAGAGAACAAACTGATACTTTATTATCTAGATTACAACCTACACCTACACCTAGTTATATAGTATCTAGTCCATATCAGTCATTATTTAATCCAAATTATGGTGGATGTGGATGTGGAAACTATTATGGAACAGGATTTTAATAGCATAAGGTAGATTACTACACACCTGATTACAGGAACTTGCTAATTTTATAAGAATAGGGCAAGTACCTATTCTTTTTATTTATGAAAGGAGAGATAAAATGATAGAAACAATTATAAATAAACCACTTATTTTACCAAGCAATGCTAGTCCAATAACTTTTGATGAAACACCAATTAGGAGTAGATGTGCTTATTGCTCTAATGGAGGGTGGTTAGATTATCAAGAGGGAACACCTATATTTAAAATATTTGGAAATGGATATACAGGATATTATGACATTAATTTTAGTGCTACTGTAAGTGCTGCTGAAGCAGGTGTAGTAGCTATTGGTCTTTATGAAGATGGCATATTAATTCCTGATACTGTAAGGGCAGTAAATATTGATGCAGCTGATGATTATGAAACAGTTTCATTCAATAAAATATTAAGAATCTGTCCTAGAGGCGACACTTCTTTATCAGTACAAAGTGTTCCTAGTGTAATTACTCCAAGTACACCTACAACTGGAATAGCAACTACACAAGCAACTATAACAAATGCTACATTTAATATTGCAAGATGGACTGGTAGATAATGAATAATAATGTAGTAGATAATTTAGGATTAATATTACAAACATTAAGTTTACAAATATTATTTCAGGATTATAACAATAGTGATCTAATGAGTGAATTACAAAATCAAGATATGAATTACTTTAAAAAAATATTAGAAAATCAAGAAGAAATATTAAACATCCTTAAAGAAAGGAGGTAATTATGGAAGAACAATTAATAACAAAAACAGAAGAACATATAAAGCAAATTTTAAATGAAGGAATAAATCAAAACAATTTAGAAATGCTTTATAAATTATCAAAAATAAAACACATGGCAAAGGAGGATAGTGAAATGTATAGAGAATATGGCAATTATGGTGGAAGAACACCTGGATATAATACTTATGGAAGATATGATAACTATGGTGCAAGAGGATATGATATGAAATATAGAGGATATGACCATTTAGATAGACTATCTGGAGAATATAATAGATATAATGAAAGTAGAGAAAGATATGGTAATAATCAAGATACAGATAAATCATATCATTATATGATAAAAGCATTAGAAGATTTTATTATGGTATTACATGAAGAAGCTGAAACACCACAACAAAAACAAATGTTAAATGAAACATTACAAAGAAGTATAAGATAAAATGTATAAATATTATAATGAAAATCCATTGCAAAGAATTACACCAGACTGTGTAATAAGAAGTATAAGCTGTGCAACTCATAAGAGCTGGGATGAAGTATATGATGAATTAAGTGATCTAGCACAATATAATGGTACTTTATTTGACCAAAGAGATTTTGTAGTATGGTATTTAGATTCTAATTATGAAAGAGTACCATACTTACCTAAAAAAGTAGGGGATGTTGCAAAAGAATATCCTGATAACATTATATTATGCACTATGAGAAATCATATATGTTGTATTCGATTTGGGATTATTTATGATACTTTTAATCCTAGTAATCGTGTAGCAGAAGCAGCATGGATAGTAGAGTAATTTGACTTAAAAAATTAAATATGTTATAAATAATAGTGAGAGATAATATGCTTGACCCCTTGTATGTTATCTCTTTTTTAAAAAATAAGGAGGAAATCTTATGAAAATGAGTAATAAGATGTATGACATTTTAAAATTTATAGCTCAATATGTATTACCTGCATTAGCAACATGTATAGCTACAATATTTAAAATATGGAACTTACCATATGGTGTAGAAATATCAGCTACAATAATGGCAGTAGATACAACATTAGGTGTAATTTTAGGAATTTCAACATATAATTATAATAAAGAGTTGAAATAGTTAGTTTAAAGGTATTTTAAAGGGGTATTTTAAAGAGTTTATGCAAAAAGAGTATAATTATACTATAAAGCATAAAAATTAAAAAGAAAGGTAAAAAAATATGAAAGAATTATGTATAGATATATCTTCATATCAAAGAGGAATAGACTATAACGATATAGTTAATAATTGTAAATATGTAGTTATTAGAGCTGGTTTTGGAGACTGCGATGTAGATAGTAGGTTTGAAGAACATTATGCTAACTTAAGTGGCAAAGTACATTTGGGAGCATATTGGTATTCTTATGCTCAAAGTCCAGAACAAGCTAGAACAGAAGCTAGATTATTTATTAGAACTATTGGAGATAAGAAATTTGATTTACCTATTTATTTAGACATTGAAGATTCATCTATGTCTGGTTTAGGTAGAGGTACATTAGATGATATAGTAAGAGCATTTGGAGAAGAAATACAAAATGCAGGATATTACTATGGTGTATATTCTAATCTTAATTGGTATAATAATATAATATCTGGAAGTGAATTAAACAAAAACTATGACTGGTGGATAGCATTATGGGATAGCGAACCACCTTATCCTAGTTATGGTATCAACTATGGAATATGGCAATTTGGTGAAACTTATTTAGGAGGACAAAATGTAGATGGAAATTACATTTACAAAGATTATCCTACTATTATAAGAGAACTTGGTCTTAACCATTTGGATGATCCAGTACCACCTACTCCACCAACTCCTACTCATAAGATAGATGAAGATGGACTATGGGGCAGGGCTACTACCACTTTGGCACAGCAAATATTCAAAAGTGGTTTTATAGATGGTGTTGTCAGTAATCAATTATCATGGTGGAGAAGTCAAAATCCTGGATTATTAGATTCTACTTTTGAGTGGCAAGATTATATGAATGGAGGAAGTGCTTTAATTAGGTGTATTCAAGAATGGTGTGGTGCAAAAGTTGATGGTTATATTGGATATGATACAATAATTCACATGCAACAAAAATTAGGAACTTATCAAGATGGTACAGTTTCGAATCCAAGTGTTATGGTAAAAGCATTTCAACATTGGTTAAATGAACAATAATAAATGAGAACATAGAAATATGTTCTTTTTTTATTTTACAAATTTTTTAAAAAAATTAAAAAAACATGTTTACACTTACATATTTATATGGTAAAATGTAGTCATACTAGGAAGGAGATTAGAGAATGGAAAAAGAACCAAAAATGCTTTTTAGATTTATGAAAAGAGCAGATAAACAATTAAATAGAATATTAATTCCTAAATTTGTTATTGATAATTATGGGAGAGATTTTTATTTAGATATTTATGAAGATGGAACAATAAAACTTATTCCTGTTGAAAAATTAAATAAAAAAGAGGAGGAATAATATATGGCTCAAAAAAGAATGTTTGATAAAAGAATAATTGATAGTGATGTATTTACAGATCTACCTAATTCAAGTAAAGCATTATATTTTATGGCAGGTATGAGTGCAGATGATAAAGGTTTTTTTCAACCAAGAAGATTACAAAAAATGTGTGGTTTTACTGATGATGATTTTAAAATACTTATTGCTAAAAGATTTTTTATAGCTTTTGAATCAGGTGTAATGGTAATAACTGACTGGAATAAAAATAATTGGTTAGATAGTAGAAGAATTACTGAAACAGAATATGTTAATGAACTCAATTTATTGAAATTAATTAATCAAAAATATGAATTATGTACTAAAGAAGAATTACTTGCTAAGCAAATGCTCAGCCAGAATAGTATAGAAGAGAATAGTATAGAAGAGAATAGTATAGAAGAGAATAGTATATATAATAACATAAATAAAAAAGAAAAAAAGGAGGACATTCCAGAAATTTTTGAATATGACTGGATAAATGAAAGTGATTAAAGAAAACATTTTAGAATATTTAACAATAACAATTCAAACAAAAAGAAACATGAGAAAAAGAATATATCAATTAGAAGATGAACTTAAAGAAGCTAAAGCAAATGAAAGATATGCAATAGAACAAATGAATAAATATAAAACAAAATATAAAGAAAGTAGGAAGAAGAATGAAAATAGATAGAGAATTATATAGAAGAATTAGTTTTTTAACAGGTGTTGATTATGAAGGTGTAGTTGTAAATGAAAATGAATTTTATATTGAAGAAGAAACAATAATAGAAATGTTTAAAGACTTAATATGGGAAAGAGATAGAACTGAAGAAAGATTAATTGATGATTTAGAACATAAAAAAAATATATAGGGAACATAATTGTTTTATGTAAAAGATGTCATAGATTAGTTCATAGTAATAAAAAATATTGGCAACCAAAATTATTGAAATTGATAGAAAGGTAAGAGGTGAATAATGATTTATTTAGAGTATGAAGAATGTAAGCAAAAATATACTGAAATAAAAGGAGCTTTAGAATGGGCGATAGCTGAAAAAGAAAAAGCATTTATGGAAACACAACCTAAATCAACTAAATTTGACAAAATAACTGTTGAAGGTGGTGTTAGATCAAGTGCATTTGATAAATATTTAATAACAGTAGAAAAAAAACAATTAGATGCTTACATAGAAGAAGCTAGAAAATTAGTAGATACTAGATTTAAGTTATTAAAAGATAAAGAACTTGAATTAAGAAATAGCAATGAATGGATAGATAAAATTTATGTTTATAGATACATAGATAAATTACCAGTAAAAGCAATGATTCACTTAATACCTTATGAAGAAGCACAAATGTATCGCATGATAAATGAAATAAAAAAGAATATAAAAGGTATTGAAGATGAGTAGTTTTGATATATATAAAGCAGCATTAAGTCAATATAACAAAGCAATGGATTATCATAGTGCAATTTGTTATAACAAAAAATTAGATAAAAGACAAAAGATGGAAAAAAACCTTAAAGAAAGAAAAAAACAACAAAGTGAATATGATAAAGCAATGTTTTATTACAAATTATATAAAGCTGCAAGTAAGTTAGAAGAAAGTGAGGAAAAAAAATTATGATATGGATTATTTTAGGCATATTTGTATTAATTTTAATGCTAACTTGGATATATTGTTTATTACAAATATCTTCTAAATGGGATGATGATAGAAAATGAATATATATGCTTTATATCATGGTGATAATTTTATTGATATGGGGACAAAAGAATATTTATCAAAATTACTTGGTGTAAGTGAAAAAACAATATTATTTTATTCAAGCCCAACATATTTAAAAAGAACTGATGGAAATGGATGGGTAGTAATAAAGGTGGAGGAATTAAATGAGTAGATTAAGAGAAAAACTATACAAACAATATAAATTAGAAGAACTTGGATATGACTTTTTAGGATATACTTTTGATTCTAAAAAAGATTTAAGTACACATCATATCTTACCTCGACATTCTGGAGGACAAACCAAAAAGAATAATTTATGTATATTAAATAGATTTACTTCACACAACTACATTCATTTAATAGAAGATACAGATTATAAAGTATTCCTAGAATTAAGTAAATATTTATTAGAACAAGTTAAAAAAGGGGAAATAAGTAAAGAACAATTATTAAAAATAGCAGATTTATTAGAATTTTTTGAATACAAATATAGAGATGAAGAAGATAGACATGGGGAAAAGATAATTAAACCTGAATATAAAACAAAAAGAATAATTTTATAAAAGTATTAAAAATCAACTAAAAATATAAGAATAGGGAATTAGGTTATTAAAAATTGTTTTTCATGCAAATTATCCTTAAATATACATATAAATTATGCTTACTAGTACGAGTTTGGTAGTTGATGAGTTTGGTACTTTAATTTTTTAGGAGGATCTATGAGAATAGAATGGAAGAATTTATTTAGAACAATAGCATTATTAGAAGCAATAATTTTATTAGTATTAACATTTAGTTATGGTAATAAGATAAATGAATTAAATAAAACTATTGAAAAACAAAATAAAAAAATAAAAGAATGCTCTTATGAGATAAAAAGATTAAAACTAATAGAACAAAACTTTGAAGAAGAAAAAGAATATCTTTACGAGTGCTATAAAAATATAGAACTTAAAGCAGAAAGAAGTGGTAAATAATATGGGAACTAATTATTATTTAAGAAAAAAGAAACCTAGAATAGTGAGAGTTTATGATAAACTACATTTAGGAAAATCAAGTTGTGGTTGGTGGTTTAATTTTCAAGAACAAGAAAATATACATTCGTTTGAAGATGTAAAAAAATTAATAGATAGTGGAGAGTATTTTATAATTGATGAATATGGAAAAAAGCATACACCTGATGAGTTTTATGAACTTGTAGAACACAAAAAACAAAATGATAAATTTGAAGGTTATGGGGCTAAAAATATAGATGGTTATTCATTTATAGATGAGGATTTTTTTTAGAAAAGGGTAGTGATAATAATGAATAAAAAAGAATTATTATTAAGACTTGATGAATGGATAGAAGAACAAAAATATCAAGAATATTCTGATAATACATTAAAACAATATAAAACTAATGTATTAAAGTTTATTAAATGGTTAAAAGATGATGAAATTATTTCTAAAGATACTACTATTAATTATAAAAAATATTTATATGAATTAGAACCTAGACCATCTACAAGAAGTATAAATACATGGATAGTAGAATTAAACAAATATCTTAAATGGTTAAATCTTCAAGAATTAACAATAAAAAAAATAAAACAACAAGTTAAATCTAGTACAGAAGAAGTATTAAGTATTACTGATTATAAAAGATTATTAAGATTTTCAAAAAGCATGGGATTAATTCAATTACATTATATAATGAGAACTTTAGCTATGACAGGTATTAGAATAAGTGAATTAAAATACTTTACTGTTGAAAGTTTGGGATCAAATTATATAGTAGTTTTTAATAAAGGTAAAGAAAGAAACATTATAGTAAGACAAGATTTAACAAGAGAATTACGAAAGTATTGTAAAGAAAACAAAATTAAAGAAGGATATATTTTTAAAGGTAAAAAAAATAATTCTATTTTATGTGCTTCTACTATATGGAGACAAATGAAAAAAGTAGCAGGAGCTGCAAGAGTAAATAAAAAGAAAGTTCATGCACATTCTTTTAGACATTTATTTGCACAGGTATTTTTAAATGAATATAGTAATAATATAACTGAACTTGCAGATATATTAGGACATAATTCATTAGAAACGACAAGATTATATACAAGAACATCAAATTCACAAAAGAAAGATAAATTAGAAAAATTAAGTTTTAAATAGGAGATAAAGAATGAAAAAACGATATATTGAACTATTAAAGTCAACAAAAAGAAAAGGTATTGATAAATTAATAAAATGGTTAGAAACAACTGATTTTTTTACTGCTCCTGCAAGTACTAAATATCATTTATCAAGAGAAAAAGGATTATTAGAACATAGTATGCATGTATTAGATAATTTAATAGTAGAAGATAGTGAACATGAATTTGAAACATGCATTATAGTTGCTTTACTACATGATATATGTAAAGCAAATTATTATTCAGTAAAAGAGAGAAATGTTAAAAAAGAAGATAAATGGGTAAAAGAACCATATTATGTTGTAGATGACCAATTTCCAATAGGACATGGTGAAAAATCTGTAATATTAATTCAAAAATTTTTAGATTTAACAGAAGAAGAAATTGCAGCTATAAGATGGCACATGGGAGCTTATGAACCAAAAGATAATTATACATATTTAAACAAAGTATTTGAAAAATACCCATTAGCATTATATTTACATATAGCAGATTTAAAAGCAACTTATATAGATGAAAATATAGTAGAAAAATAAGGTTGATTTTTTTAAAAAGTATTTTTAATAAAAAATATTAAGATTTACCTTATGTTATATAGACAAAATAAGATGTGTGTTAGTGCAATATAATATTATGGTGATATTGCATAGATAATAAAAGAAAATATGAAAATAGAAAAGATTAAAGAAAGAAGTGGTAAGTAATGAATATTGCTGATTTAAAAAAATTACAAGATAAAGAGTTTATTGATTATATTTGTAAAATGCAAAGAAACAAAAGCACATTTTGCATTAAATGTGGCAAAGTTGTTGATAAAGACAACAGGCGAACTATTTCAGTTAGTAGAGATAATATTAAACTAAAAAAATTATGTACTTTATGTGATGACTGTTATTCTGATCTAATTGATTTTATTGGTGTTGCAGATGTTGATTTGTAGGAGGGTTAATGAGAAATTTGTTAGAAATAAAAAGTAATAGATATTTAGAAATAAAAAAAGAGGGCAAAGATGGATTTGGTGGAACATTTTATGAAAGAAAGAGTAGATGCTATTTAAATTTTATTATGTCATGGGGAGCTGGATGGGAACATTGTTCGGTTTCAATGCCTACAAGATGTCCATCATGGGAACAAATGTGTGTGATAAAAAATTTATTTTGGAAAGATGATGAATGTTGTATTCAATACCATCCTGCAAAAGAAGATTATGTAAATAATCATCCATATTGTTTGCATATATGGAGACCAATAAATGAAGAACTACCAAAACCACCATCAATAATGGTGGGAATAAAAAAGAATTATACAAAAGAAGAACTTGATAAGATAAAAGAATTATATTGTGATCTACCAAGATGGTAAGGAGGTTTAAATGAGAGTATTTAATCTAGCAGAAGAACTAGAAAAAGAAAGAAAAAAGAATAAAGAATTAGAAGAAGAAAATAAAAAAATAAATAATTTAATTTATAAAGATTATATAGTAAAAGATTTAGAAAATAAAAATAAATGGTTAAAAAATGATAACGAAGTATATAAATCAAGAATAGATAAAGCATTAAGATTTATACAAAGTGAATGCATATTAAGTGATAAATGGGAAGATTTAGGTTTTTGTAATTTTGTACCAACAGGAAGAATAAAATATAAACAATTAAGCAAAGCAAAAGTTGAAGAATTATTAAATATATTAAAAGGTAGTGATAATAATGAGTAAGACTTTATATGGACATCATATAGAAACTATAAAAGGGGATGATTATGTATTATTTGAAGATTATACCGAATTACAAGATAGAATTGATAAAGCAGTAGAATATATAGAAGATAATTCAACAAATACATATCTATTAAAATCATTTGATATAGATATTTTATTAGATATATTAAAAGGAGATAATAAATAATATGAAATTATATGAATTACCAGAAAGGCAAAATATTAAATTATACTTTGATGATAATATTGAAAATAAAAAAGATATAGTAGTAATATTTGACCATATAGACGGATTTTATAGTTATTGTTGGTTAGAAGAAGATAAAAATAAAATAATTCATATAAAAGCAAATACTAAATTCAAAAAATATAAAGATGGTTATAAATATGTAGAGGAGTAAAGTATGAAAGCAGGAGATTATGTTAGAACTAAATGGGGTTATATATGTAAGATAATAAATATAAATGATTTTAGAGAGACTAGTATGAAATATGGTGTAGAAGCAAATTATTTAAAAGACATTATGTTTATTGGTGATGAAGATATTATCAAATCAAGTCCAAACATAATAGATTTAATAGAAGCAGGAGACTATGTGAATGGATATTATGTTATTAATAAACCTTTTAATCAAAGAATACACACTGAATTTAACGATTTTTTAGAAGAAGATATTGAATCAATAGTAACAAAAGAACAATTTGAAAGTATGGAATATAAAGTAAAGGAGTAAATAATATGAGTGTTTATGAAAAATATAGAGAAAGTTATATAAAAGCAAAGAAAAAATATAATAGTAAACCAGAAGTAAAAGAAAAAAGAAAAGAATATATGAAAAAATATAGAGAAGAACATAAAGAAGAAATAAGAATAGCAAGAAAAAAATACAGAGATAAAGATATAAATAAATTTAACGAAGCAAATAGAATGTATCAAAGAAAAAGAAGAAAAAAATACAAAGAAAATGCTGAATTAGTTATTAAATACAAAGAAGTATTAGATAAGATAAAAGAATTAACATTACAAAGAAAACATTGCGAAGATTTGTTTGGTGGAAAACAAAAAACTATAAATGATAAGATTTTAGAATTATTGGAGGAAATAGAATGAATAAAGAGATATTAGAAATAATAAATGAATTAAGTAAAAAACCAACAGGAGAATTAGCACTTTGTTTAGCAGAAAGCGTAGCAGAAAACATAGATTTACAAAATAGAATAGATAAAGCAATAGAATATATAGAAAAACAAATACCTTGTATTCACGATGATGAAATATTAGATAATTTACAAAATATATTAAAAGGAGATGATAAATAATGAATACAAATTTTGAAGAATATAAAAATATAGTTTATAAATATTATAAAGAAGAAGAAATAAATATTTGGTATGTAGGATATTTAATATTCAATTATATTATGCAATTTGGGGATAATATAGAAAATTTTGAAGAATATTTAAGAAAATTTAAAAATTTACAAGATGAATTAGGTAGTGATAATAATGAGTAAAGATGAATTGAATATGAAACTTAAAATAGATGATTTAAAAAATCAAAATCAATCATATCAAGAATATATTAAATATTTAGAAGATAAAACAGATTATTATGAAGATAGAACACTTGATTTACTAGAAGTATTAGATAAGATAAAAGAAGAATATAAAAAATTCAATGAATGTGATTACAACGAAAATAATTGTGAAAAATTAATAAATAAAATAAAAGAATTATTGGAGGAAATAGAATGAAAGTAATAGATTTATTAAATAAAATGGCAAATAACGAAGAAGTACCAAATACAATAAAATATGATGGTATAAATTGGGAACTTAAAGAAGATGGATTATATTATAGCAACGATAATTTTTTTTATGAGTAAGGAGATAATAATGATTAGTATAGAAGTACAAATAACAATAATTATATGTTTAACATTAGTTGCAATAGCAATAATTAATAAAAA
>JAFYEA010000017.1 GCA_017544525.1 Bacilli bacterium
ATTAAATTAGATATCATATATATTATAAATAATAAATAAGTATATAAGTAAGAATAAATAATTAATATTGATAAATAAGAAATAAATTAATATTTAATATTTATAATATTGAATTAAGTATCTAATATATATTATTTATTATTGGTAAATAATATATAAATAATGATAAGTAATAATATTGATAAATAAGAAATAAATTAATATTTAATATTTATAATATTGAATTAAATATCTAATATATATTATTTAGTTAAATAAATATATAGATGTTTTCACCAAAAGATAATATATAAATATT
This sequence comes from Bacilli bacterium, assembly GCA_017544525.1. The sequence continues at coordinate 299 of JAFYEA010000017.1, forward strand.
AATACTAATTTCAAAATAATTAAATTTTAAAATGTTCTCAATAAAGTATACTATCTCTATTGGACAATTTTATTTTATCAACTATTAAAATAGATGTCAACACTTTTCTTTAAAAAATTTATATTTTTTTGTAAATTCATGTCTATTTATTATTTAACATACCACTTTTATCGCTATACATTGTATGTAATAATCCAATAGATTCAGGGCTATATGGTTTATTTAGTAGTTTTTTATATAAATCATTTATTTCATCATTTTTTATATTTACACATTTACTTTTTATACTGTCAAATAGTTTATTTTTTATTTCACTATCCATTAATTCTAATGTACTTCCAACACAACCATCATTACAATTCATTATTTCTATATAATGATACTCTTTATATTTATTATCTTCCAATACTTGTTCTAAATATTTCATTTGATTTACAACAAGTATTTTTATTTCATATATTCCAACTGGAATTTTTATTTCTTTTATATGCTCATTGTTTTTTAATACATCTAGTATAGAAATATCATTATTACTTATATTTGTTATTTTATTATATAATTTTTTAATTATTGAGTATGTCTCGCCACCAGAATAGCAAAATAAAGCTGTCTCATTAGATCCACAAGATAGCATCTTATCGTACTCTTTTCCTATTAAAGACTCTATTTTAATATCCATTTCTTCAAATAATTTTTCTATCTCTTTTCCTAACAACACATAATCAATTCCATAATTATACTCTTTACACTCTCTTTTTTTAGCATAGCATGTCGTAATTCCCACAGTTACTATTTTTTCTTTATCAAATCCTTTTTCTTTAGAAAAATAGTTTTTAATAGCTTCACATTGCATTACCAAAGGATTTTTACAAGTTGATATATTTTTAATTAATTCCGGATGATATATTTCAGTATATTTTATCCATGAAGGACATGAACTAGAGAAAATGGGCAATTCCTCTTTTCTATTTATTCTTTCAACTAGTTCCTCAACTAATTCCATAGAATATAATTCACATCCAAATTTACCATTAAAAATATAGTCAAAACCTATCTTTTTTAATCCTTCAACATATTTTAATTCGTCTTCTCCATATAATTCTTTAATCATTAATTGTATTTCTGGAGTCACAACAGCTACAACTACCTTTTCGTTAGCATCTAATATATCCTTTACTTCTCTATAATCTTCTTTAATGCATAAAGCTTTTGATGGACAACTTATTATACATTGGCCACAGTCAATACATATAGGTTTCTTACATTTATTTAAATCATACCTAATATTTGCTTTGTTTTCACAAGTTTTTCTACATTGACCACAATTAATACATTTATCATTTATTCTGTATATCATACTATCTAAACTATCTATGCTAATAAATTTTTGATCTTCATTAATATTTATTATCTTTGAATCTACATTTTCTAATGCATCATCTATTACAGAATCAATAATAGCATCTATTTCATTGTCAGAAACAGCGTCAAATTCTCCTTTTTTATATCCACAATTAGGACAAACTAAAGAAGAATTAATTATTTCATATCCACATTTCTCACATATGTTTTTTTCCATACTATCACCTTTTCATATCAATTATAACATATTTTTATTATACATTATATTTTATATTACATAAAAAAAGAGTTTAATTTAAAACTCATTCCCATAATATTTTTTGCAATTAAATCCATCACATTTAATACTATATTTATCAATAATTTTATTATTTTTACTTATTAAGACTTTTGGGTATATATCATCATAATAATCAAATGCTAATCCTAGAGTGTTATCAATATCATTTAATTTTTTTATTGTTTTATCATTCATATTATTTATATCAAAATAATAAACATTTTCAGTAGCACTTATCCATTTTTCCATTATATCTAATATCAAAGTGCAATCAATACTACTACATTTATTACCAATAAAAACAATTTTAGAATATTCATCGTTTTTGATTATTTCAAACAACTTATCCTCATTTACTTTTATAAATTCTTTTGCTTGCATTTTTTCTTTTTTATAATTGTAAATAGATTTCCCATAATATGATTCAAACTCATGATTCAAAGAATCATCCACATTCAAATAAAATATTCTATCATTATTATTTACTTTCAATGATAATTTTTCATTAGTAGAACTTAAATATTTTATTTTTAATCCGCAATCCAAAGTAAATTCATTATTCTTCTTATTGTAATTATATTTTAAACATCCATCATATTCTGTTGTTTCATTTCCTTTTACTGGCTTATAATATACAATATTATTACTATTAAAAACTATTTTTTCATAATAGCCTGTAGTGTAATCATATCTATACCATGTCTTATTCATAATATCTTCATCAATTGTATTTGATTTGTACCTAAAAAAATACATTACTACAATAACTAGTAATATTATCATAAATCCTATAATATTTATAATATCTCTATTTTTCATATTAATATGATAACAAAAAAAGTAATATTTTTCAATTACTTATTCGTATTAGTATAATAATTAAACTCCATTATTTCCTTAGAAATAATATCTAATTCTTCATCAATTTCATCATCTAATGCTTCATCAATTTGAAATATTAAATCATTAATGCTTCCACATTTATATGGATTTATATTATTTCTCATTAATATTTCAATTTGATAATCAGATAAAAATATACCTTTATTTATTTCTTTATGCATATATTTTTCACTAATCAAATCATCAATATTAATTTCATTATTATTAATTTTCATAATTCACCTATAAAAAAATCACTATTAATCAGTGATTCCATATTTATCTTTGAATTTTTGTACATTTCCAGTCTTAACTGTCTTAAATTTTCCTGTATAAAATGAGTGACACTTGTTACAAGATTCTAATTGTATTTCATCTTTAGTTGATTTTACTTCAAATTCATTTCCACATGCACATTTAACTTTACAAACTTTTTGTACTGGATGTATTCCCTTTTTCATATTTTTATCCTCCTCGCCATAACTAATTGATAGTTATAGAAATAACTTCATTGAGTATTATACATACTTTTTTTTATAAAATCAAGTAAAATCTATTACTTTATATGTATTATATTCTTTCTTTTCACATGTATTATCTATTATTATTATTTTTGCTGTTGTAATTTTTTTTAATAGTTTCAATAATAATTCTTTTTCTTTTAATATATTACTCTTATAATAATTATTAATTTTTAAATCATTGCATTTTTTTAAATATTCAACATTGTTTACATTTAATATTAAATAATCACTACTCGCTATTAATTCATTTAAAGATATATTTTTATTCTTCATAACTATTTTTTCATCATTTTTAATACATTTAATTAATTCTTTATATGTTATATTATTATATAAATATTTTTTTAATTTATAACTACTAGCGTCTATTTTAATATTTTCACCTAATAATAATACATTTTTAGATTCATTATATGTATATTTATATATAAATATTGCAAAAAAAATTGCAAAGAAAAAAATAACTAAAAGTTTAATTTTTTTCATAGCTTATCACCTATTAAATTATACTTCAGTTATTTCTATTTTAGCACCTATTGACTTAAGTTTAGTTGTAATATGACTATAACCTCTTAATATTACATCACAATTATCTATTTCAGTAGTACCTTCCGCTATTAAACCTGCTATTAATAAAGATGCTCCACCACGTAGGTCTGTAGCTATTACATTAGTTCCTTTTAATTTTCTTGGACCTTTAATCTCTAATTTTTTTAAAGATACAATATTTGTAATAGCTCCCATTCTATTTAAATCATAAGTGTTTTTAAATCTATTTTCATATATTGTTTCTTCAACAATACTCTTTCCCTTTGCTTGTGTTAATAAAGTTGTAATAGGTTGTTGAAGATCTGTTGGAAAACCTGGAAATACAAGCGTGGTTATATTTGTAGGTTTAATATTCTCACATTTTGATATTATCATAGTATCTTTATCAATCTTATATTTAATTCCCATTTCATTTAATTTTCCAAGTAAAGCTTCTATATGTTCTTTAATTATACCTTTTATTTTCAAGTCTTTACCTAGTAATGCACCTATTATTATATATGTTCCACTTTCAATTCTATCTGGAAATACTTCTATAACGCCATCTTTTGTATTTTTACACCCTTCTATTTCAATTGTTTTAGTTCCAGCTCCTCTAACATTTATTCCCATATTAATCAAAAATGATGCTACATTTACTATTTCTGGTTCTGTCGCCGCATTTTCAATAATTGTAGTCCCTTCTGCTCCTGTTGCTGCCATCATTATATTTATTGTTGCACCTACACTTGGAAAATCAAAATATATTTTCTTCCCTACTAGTTTATCCGCAGTAATTATATATCTATTTTTAATTATTTCTACATTAGCACCTAATTCTTCAAATCCCTTTATATGAATATCAATTGGCCTAGCACCTATATTACATCCACCAGGAAATGACATCTCAACCCTACCATATTTTGCAAGTAAAGCACCCATAAAATAATATGACGCCCTCATTTGAACACTTAATTCTTCTGGAATTGGAATGTTTTTCATTTTTGATGAATCAATATACAATGCATCATTTTTTTGTTCTATTTTACAATTTAATAATTCCATTATTTTAATTAAATAATCAATATCTTTTATTTCTGGTACATTGTAAATTACACTTCTTTTCTTTGCTAAAACTGATGCTGGTAATAATGCAACAGCACTATTCTTTGCACCGCTTATTTTTACTTCACCAGATAATTGATGTTGACCCTCTATAGTAATCTTTGACATATACCACCTAAAATGCCTTTCTAAGTATACTATACTATTAAAACTAATAATAATCAATCAATTTTTATTTAAAAAAATTTTTAATATTTTCAATCAATCTAAATCTAATTTCTTTATTTTCTTTAGTCTTTTCTTCATAATCTAGTACACATAAAGAAGGATATAATATACAAAAATAATTGTTTCCTTTTGCCTCTCCAATTTCAATTACTAATGACTTATATAATCCTTTATTATATTTTTTTCCTCTATATATCTTTTTAGGAAAATAATTCATTCCATACATGATATTATAGTTCATATCATAGTTGTTATTTTTAAATAAATTATTTATTTTGTTTTCTATATTATTTAAGTTTTTATATATATTTTCTTCTGTTTCTTCCTTACTTAGATTATACTTAAAAATATTATTTGATAATTCTTCAACTACCTTTTCCTTCATAATAATATCTCTTGATGAATTACTATTAGCAATAACTCTAAATCTTATAGAATCATCTGTGATATTATATTCATCATAATGATAAATGTACATAAACATAATTATTAATATAATTGTAATTACTTTTTTCATATAAAAACCAACCTTTCAATTTAATAATGGTTGGCTATTAATTTTTTTATTCACTAATTATAAATAAATATCTATCTTTTCCTGATAAATCTTTTTCAATCATTATTTGATTTTCTTTAAAATAATTCAGTGCTATTGATTTTATTAAATTTCCTTGCCACCATCCAATTTCAAATCCAATCAAATATTTTTTATTTATATTATTTTTTATCTTCTTCAATATTTCTTCATAATAATATAAACCATCATCCTTAGCATATAAGGCTATATGAGGTTCATACATATCAACACTGTCCATTATTTTTTCATCTTCACTTATATAAGGGGGATTACTAATAATAATATCAAATTTATCTTCTATATTATCTAATAAATTATTTTCTCTAAAATTTATTTGACAATTGTTTTCTTTAGCGTTTTTAATAGCAATTTCTAACGCTTTTCTACTTATATCTATTGCTGCTACTTTAGAATTTAATTCCTTTTTTAAAACTATTGCTATTGCCCCGCTTCCAGTACCTATATCTAATATTTTAACCTCTTTATCACCAAATATCTTTTTCTTATAATTAATTGTTTTTTCAACCAAATACTCTGTTTCATATCTTGGTATTAAAACATTTTCATTAACATATATTTTATATCCATAAAAATTAACATACCCAATCAAATATTGGATTGGGTATTTTTTTAATAATTTCTTGTAATCTTCTTCAATATTAGAACTTACTTTTAATAATTCATCTACTTCTATACTCGAATAACCTAATTCTATGATTTTATTCTTCATGTTCACCTAAACGCATTCTCTCATCTTCGGCAATTAAAGCTTCTATTAAATCTTCTATATCGCCTTCCATAATTTTGTCTAAATGCATGACTGTGTAATTAATTCTATGATCTGTTAATCTGTTTTGTGGATAATTATATGTCCTTATTTTTTCTGATCTGTCCCCTGTACCAATTTTACTTCTTCTTTCATTTCCTAATTTTTCATCTTGTTCTCTTTGCTTTAAATCATAAAGTCTAGTTTTCAATATTTGCATTGCTCTTTCTTTATTTTTTATTTGACTTCTTTCAACTTGACAATAAACAACAATGTTTGTAGGTATATGTGTAATTCTAACTGCTGAATCAGTTGTATTTACACACTGTCCTCCAGCTCCACTACTTCTTGTTATATCTACTCTAATATCACTATCTTTAATCTCAATATCTATTTCTTCAACTTCTGGCATTACTAATACTGTTGCAGTTGAAGTATGTACTCTTCCTTGGGATTCTGTTTCTGGAACTCTTTGAACTCTATGAGCTCCACTCTCATATTTTAATTTTGAATAAACTGCTTCTCCACTTAACATAAATTCTATTTGGGCATATCCACCACTTTCGCCAGGTACTTCATGTGTTACTTCTAATTTCCATCCTTGTTTTTCAGCATATTTTGTATACATTCTAAATAAGTCACCAGCAAATATATTAGCTTCATCTCCACCAGCAGCTCCACGAATCTCCATAATAACATTTTTTTCATCATTTGGATCTTTTGGTAATAATAATATTTTTAATTTATGCTCTAAATTGTCCTTTTCTATATGTAGATTATCTAATTCTTCTGTTGCAAAATCTTTCATTTCAGGTTCTTTCATCATTTCCTTAGCAGCTTCAATATCATCTAATACTGTATTATACTTTTTATATGTTTCAACAATCTTTTCTATTGAATTCTTTTCCTTAGATATTTCTTGCATTTTTTTATAATCTTCATATATTTCAGGTTTTAATAATTCTTCATTTAAATAATTATATCTATTAACAATTATTTCTAATCTTTCTTTCATATTTTCATCCTTTCATATAATAATATTTAAGAAAGCTTATCTACATATCTAAATCGTCTTCATATCCTTCATCAACTATAACTAAATCTTTTAGATCGTCTTCTTCTTTATCATCATCAACTTCATCTATTTCATCATAATAATCTGTTTCTTCTTCATCTTCTTCAACTGTTTCTTCAGGTAAAACTTCATCATCTAATTCGTCTTCAATTTCTTTAATACTAATCTCAGCAGTGTGATTTTCTCTTAAATCCCAATATCCCTTATCTAATTGAATAAATCTCTTTTCTGTTGCTAATAAAGCAAAAAAATCACCAATTTGATTTTCAAATGCTGCATCTCCTAATTTCAAAGTGTCACATATTATTTTAAATATTTCATTTATTTTCATCTTTTTACCTTTTTCTTTTAAAATAATATAAGCAATATCATCGAAAGGTAAAGTTTCTAAATCTTCTACATTAACAGTTTTAAATTTCATTTTTTGTAAAGCCTCCTCAAGACCGTTGTCTTCTTCCATTAAAATTATACTGATTTTTTTTAATAAATCAAGTATTTTTTTTACTTTTATTTCCATAATAATAATGGTGAATAATTTATGAAAAAAATTTCATTAATAATTAAAATATTAATTCTATTTTTATTCACTATTATTATAGTTAGTTTAGGTTTATATGTATATGCTTTTATCACTCCTAAACTTAGCATAAATACACAAGATAATATAATATTTTATGATAAAAATGGTAATAATATGTTTGAAAATAATAATGATAAATATGTAAAACTGGATGAAATAAATGATAATGTTAAGAATGCAATTATTTCTATCGAAGATAAAAATTTTTATAATCATAAAGGTTTTGATTTTTTAAGAATTATTAAAGCTATTTTTGTAAACTTATTTAGTGGTGAAATTAAAGAAGGAGCTTCAACTATATCGCAGCAGTATGTTAAAAACTTATATCTTACTTTTGATAAAACGTGGAAAAGAAAAATAGAAGAAGCATATTTAACTATTGAATTAGAGACTCATTATAGTAAAGATGATATATTAGAAGGTTATTTAAATACAATTGATTTTGGTGCTGGAAATTATGGAATTAAAAATGCTAGTAATTACTATTTTAATAAAAATCCTGATGAGTTGTCATTAGAGGAAGCTACAATCCTTGTAGGAATTCCCAAGAGCCCTACATATTATAATCCCCTTATAAACTATAAAAATGCAAAAAAAAGACAAAAAGATGTCTTAATTAGCATGTATAACAATAATTATATTAATAAAGAGGATATAGATAAAATATATAATAAAGAATTATCATTTTATGGAAAATATAAAAAGGATGAATTATCTAGTATTAATTATTATAAAGATGCTGTTTTATATGAATTATCCAATATAAAAGAAATACCTTATTCTATGTTAAATTTAAATGGTTTAAAAATATATACAAATTTAGATGTTAATGTGCAAAAAGAATTAGAAAATAATATTAATAATGAAATGTCTAAAACTACAATGCAAGTTGCTTCTATTGTTGTAGAACCAAAAACAGGAAAAATAATATCATTAATTGGGGGTAAAAATTATTCTATATCTCAATTTAATAGAGCTATTTATTCAAAAAGACAAGTTGGATCAACTATAAAACCTTTCTTATATTATTCTGCGTTAGAAAATGGTTTTACAGCATCCACTAATTTTTATAGTGAAAGAACTACTTTTAATCTTGGAGATAATACATATTCTCCAAAAAATGCAAATAATATTTATGCAAATAGAAACATTTCTTTATTAAGTGCTATTGCATATTCTGATAATATATATGCCATGAAAACTCATCTTTTTTTAGGTGCAGATATGTTATCTAAAACAATAAAAAGAGTAAAAATTAATGAAGATGTTAAAGAGGTAGCATCTTCTGCTCTTGGTACTAGTGAAATAAATATTATTGATTATAGTAATGGTTTTATTACTTTAGCAAATGAAGGAAAACATGAAAAACCTCACTTAATTGAAAAAATAACCGATATTAATGATAATATTATTTACGAATATAAATATAAAAATGAACAATTATTAAATAATAAATATGTTTTTATTTTAAATAATCTTTTAACATCCACATATAACTATAGTATGATTAATTATACTTCACCTACTTTAATTAGTATATCAAATGAATTAGATAGTAAATTTGCCGTTAAAAGTGGTAGTACTTCAACTGATTATTGGACAATTGGCTATAATAATAATTACTTAGTAATGGTTTGGGCAGGAAATGATGATAATAAAGAGGTAAAATCATCTGAATCTAAAATAACTAAAAAAATATGGGCAAAAACTATTAATAAAATAAATAATGATTCAAGTTGGTATAATATACCCGATGGTATTACGATTGATACAATTGATATTATTTCTGGACAACCCAAAGATAATGGATATATTTGTTATTATGAAAAAGGTAGTGAACCAAGTTATATTAATTATAATTTATTTGATAACGATATTTATTCAATAAATTAATTCAATAAAAAAAACCCAATTTGGGTTTTTATTTTTTATTCTAATTGTGTTCCACAATTACTACAGAATTTTCCAGTTACTTTTTCATGACAATTTGGACATTCTTTTTCACCTTCAACTACAGGTGCTGGTTCTTCTGTTGGAACTTCTTCAGCAGGTACTTCTGGTGCTGGTGTTTCTTCAACTGGTGATTCAGTTACAGGTGCCTCAGGTGTTGGTGTTGGAGTTTGAACTGCTCCAAATATTGTTCCAGCTTCAGGTTGTTGATTTTGTGGGTTATATAATCCTTGTCCTGTATTACCTTGATTAACAGCTCCCATCATAGTTCCGGCTGTTTGTCCAGCCATATTCATTCCCATGAATCCCATCATAGCTCCACCTTCATTACTTGCTGCATTTCTCATTGCATCAGCAGCAGCACTTGCCATTAAGCCAGATTGTAAATTTTGATTTGAAAAAATTGTAGCTTCATCAATCTTATTAACTTTAGCCATTGATTCTTCAGTAAGATTAATGTCTCTTAATCCAACTTGAACAATTTCCAAACCAAATAGTTTTCTCCATGATTCATCTAAACAATTATTCATTTCCTCAGAAATATCATTATTATATAATCCAATATCTCCAAATGAAACTTTATTTTTTCTCATTACAACTGAAATTGCTTGAGTTAATTGTTCTACAAATTTAGCTTGTAATTGAGTTCCAATTACTTCTTCATAAGTAACAGTATCTTTTGGATTTGCTCCTATTACGCTGTTAACTAATTGAATTGGATCTACAACTCTAAATGCATATTCACCAAAAAAAGTAACTTCTAACATACCATATTTTTCATCAGTGATTTTTTTAGGTTGTGGTGATCCAAATTTGTTATCTGCTATAGTTAGTAAATTTACATAATAAACTCTTTGATCCTTAGCTGTTTGTCCACCATAAGTAAAACGTTTACCAATGTTTTTAAAAGTATCAATTATACTTTTTCCTAAATCCCCTGTGAAAATACTTGGTTCTGAACTAGTGTCAAAATAAAATGTTCCTGCTTCTGCAGTAAATTCTTTAATTTCACCATTATCAATAATCATCATTGCCATTCCCTGTGGAACAACAATTGTACTTCCATTAGAAATAATTCCTTCTGAAGGATTTGTATTTCCTACACCATGATTTACTATTCCTCTTTGAATAAGTACATTTTTTTCAATTGTAGGACAATTGACAAATTCTTTAAATTGATCTCCAAGAGCAGTACTTGCTGCATTAGATAATGCTTTAATTAATCCCATAATCATACCTCTTTTCTTTTAATTCTATATATAGTATATCATTTATTTAACATATAGTAAAATAATTTTTTTATGCATAAACAAAAAAAGATGATTACTCATCTTTTTTTATTTCAATTATTATTTGATATTTATCTTCTAAATTATTTTCTTTTATATTAACTTTAGAAGAATTATATTTCTTTGTTATTTCTCTTATATCAGATATTAAGTTTGGAATATATATTTTTTGTTCTTTTTCTTCTTCTTTTATTTCCTCGAAATGACTTATGTTCTCTTCTTTGTTATTATAAATAATACTATTTTTTTCTAAATCTTTATTTATTATACTATCATAATAATTTTCATCATTATTTTTTATTTGTTCATCTATTTTCCTAATATTATTTTCAAATTGTATTTGGAATGGATTTATACCTGAATTATTTTCAATTCTCTTTGGTGTTTGAATAATATTATTTTGATTAGATACATTTTCTTTCTTATCTTCTTCAGATGGTATTTCTACAACATCTGGTACTTCTAATATAATATCATCATTATTATTAATAAATTTCATTACTCCTTCAGGAATATCACTTTTTGTTTCTTTATTTAATAATTTATTAACCTCTTCTTCAGTTTGCCTAACCGTTAATTTTTCATTAATAATTCTTTCTAATAATGATAATTGTGTTTCAGTATCGTTTAATGATAATAAGCTTCTTGCATGTCTTTCAGAAATTTTATTATATAATAATGCATCCTGTACTTTTTTAGGAAGATTTAATAGTCTAATTTTATTTGCAATTGATGATTGACTAATACTTAATTTATTAGCAATATCTTCTTGGGTAAAACCTCTATCCATTAGCTTTTTAAATGATTGTGCTTCTTCAATAACAGTTAAATTTTTTCTTTGCAAATTTTCTAATAATGCTATTTCTGCACTAGTATTATCATCTGTATTTTTTAGGATAGCTGGAATAGTTTTTAGTCCTGCTAAAACAGTTGCTTTATATCTTCTCTCACCAGCAACTATTTCATATTTATCCCCTATTTTTCTTAATACTATTGGTTGAATTACTCCATATCTTAAAATAGAATTAGATAGTTCATTTAACTCTTTTTCATCAAAAGCAAGTCTTGGTTGAAATCTATTTGGCAAAATATCTTCAACCGGAATATTTAAAATATTTTCTTTTTCTTCTTCCATAATCTCTTTACCCTTTTTCCCTATTCTAAATTAATTTTAATTTATTTATTGTTTTTTTTCAAGATATTTATCAATTATTTGATAATTTCATTTTTTATAAGATTATAATTTCTAGGATATTTTTTTTCTGTTTTTTTAACTTTTTTAAATACCAAGATAGTTCTTTTAGATTTTTCTATAGGTAATTCATATTCTATCTTATTTTCTAAATTATAACCTAACATTTTATATTTTTTTTCACTATTTTTTAATTCTTCTTCAACATTTGATTTTAAAGGTATAAAGCAACCATTTATTTTTAATAAAGCAATACTTAATTCAAGAATAATATTTAAATTTGATACGGCTCTACACGTCACTATATCAAATAATTCTCTATTACTTTTCCCATATATCTCTGCTCTATCTTTAATAATTTTTACATTTTTTAAATCTAATACATTGACTATGTGTTTTAAAAATTCTATTTTTTTACCATTTGATTCTAATAATGTTACTGTTGCCTTGTTAAAAATTATAGCTAATACTAATCCTGGAAAACCCGCTCCTGTTCCAAAATCACAAATATTCTTATTATTAATATCAATTGCTTTTTTAATACAAATTGAATCATAAAAGTGTTTTAAATATATTCCTTCATCATCTATAATTGTTGTCAAATTTGTTTTTTTATTCCATTTTTTTAATTCTTCTTTATATATTTCTAATTGGTTTTCTTGTTTTTGATCTATTTTAATATTAAATTTTTTTATTTCATTTTTAAACATTTCTTTATTCATTACTATATTCCTTTTTTAAATAAACCAATAACATATTAATATCTGATGGATTAACACCACTAATTCTAGATGCTTGACCAATAGTTAAAGGTCTTATTTTAGATAATTTTTGTTTAGCTTCAGTAGCAATATTTCTTACTTTATCATAATCTATATCATTTGGTATTTGTTTAGATTCAAGTTTTAACATTTTTTCTACTTCTGCTTTTGTTTTATCAATATAACCTTTATATTTTATTTCTATTTCAACCATTTCTATTATTTCATTTTTTGATTCATATTTTAAATACTTTAATAATTCTTTTAAATCTATTTCAGGTCTTTTAATTAAATCTATCAATTTAATTTTGCCATTTATTGTTGATGAATTACATCTACTTAAGTAATCATTATTTTCTTTATTATTATCAAAATAATTATCATTCAAATATTTTTTTAAATTATCTATTTTTAGTAATTTTTCCTTATATAAATCATATTTTTCGTCATTTATTAAACCTAATTTTCTTCCATATTCAGTTAATCTTATAGATGCATTATCATGTCTTAATAATAATCTAAATTCAGCTCTTGATGTTAAAAGCCTATATGGTTCTGTTATACCCTTATTAATTAAATCGTCTATTAAAACTCCAATATATGCTTCATTTCTTTTTAAAATAAATGGTTCTTTTTTATTAATTTTTAATACTGCATTGATTCCTGCCATTAAACCTTGTGCTGCAGCCTCTTCATATCCACTTGTACCATTAATTTGACCTGCAGTAAATAGATTTTCTATTTTCTTTGTCTCTAAATTTATATTTAATTCCATTGGATTTATTGCATCATATTCAATTGCATAACCATATTTTGTAATAATACATTTTTTTAATCCATCCATAGTATGTAATAATTTTTCTTGTATTTCATGAGGCATAGTTGTTGAAAAACCACCAACATAATATTCAATATCATCTTTTCTTTCTGGTTCCAAAAATATTTGATGTCTATCTTTATCATTAAATTTTACTACCTTATCTTCTATAGAAGGACAATATCTTGGCCCTACACCTTTAATCATTCCACTATATAATGAACATTTATCTAAGTTATCCATTATAATTTTATGTGTTTCTTTATTTGTATAAGTTAAGTAACAAGGTACTTGTTTATTTATATCATATTTTGGTTCATAAAAGTTGCTAAATGATAATAATTCTTTATCTCCCTCTTCAATTTGAGTTTCATCAAAATTAATTGAACTTTTTAAAATTCTTGGTGGTGTTCCTGTTTTTAATCTTATTATTTCAATTCCATTTTTTCTTAATGAATCACTTAAAAACATTGAATTTTTTTCACCATGTGGACCTCCTTTATAACTTTTGTGTCCGCATAATATGTCTGAATTCAAATATGTTCCTGTTGTTAATATTACTGCTTTACTATTTATTCTTTCACCTTTTTCAGTAATAATTCCTATTACTTTTGCATTATTAATAATTAATTCTTTTACAAATTCCTCTTTTATATCTAATTTTTTTTGAGATTTTAAAGTTTTTAACATCTCTTTTGGATAGTTTTCTTTACAACCTTGTGCTCTTAATGATCTAACACCAGGACCTTTTTTAGTATTTAACATTTTAATTTGTAAGTGTGTTTTATCTGTATTAAACCCCATTTCTCCACCTAATGCATCTATTTCTCTAACAACAATTCCTTTAGCTGAACCACCTATAGATGGATTACATGGCATATCAGCTATATTTTTTATATTTCCAGTTATTAATATTGTTTTTTTACCCATTCTAGCACATGCTAAAGAAGCTTCACAGCCTGCATGTCCTCCACCAACTACAATAACATCATATTCCATGTTGTTCATCTACTTTCCTAAACAAAATTTACTAAATATTTCATCTAATAATTCATCTTTATATACATTTCCAGTAATTTCACCTAATGTTTCCCACAATATTTTTATATTAATCTCTAATAAATCTACTGGTGTTTCTTTATTAATTTCTATTTTTATCTCTTTTATTATTTCTAAACATTTCTTTAATAATGATATTTGTCTAACATTTGATATATAAGTAAAATCTGACTTTGATATATCATCTAAATTAAATATTTCACTTATTTTATTTTTTAATTTTTCTAAATCTTTTTTATTTGAACTATTTAATTCTATACTTTCAAATTCCCTTAATTCCTTATATTTTTTATTATCCAAATCTATCTTATTATATATAACTAATACTTTTTTATCCTTTAAATTTTCTAATACTTTTTTATCTTCTCCACTAAATTCATTTGAGGAATCAACTACAAATAATATTAAATCTGATTCATCTATTTTTTTAATACTTCTTTCTATTCCTATACTTTCAACCAATTCTTTTGTTTCTCTTATACCTGCTGTATCAAATAAGTTAACTTCAATACCTTTTATTAATATACTTCCTTCAACAATATCTCTTGTTGTACCTTTAATATCTGTTACAATCGCTTTTTGTTCACCTAATAAACCATTTAAAATACTACTTTTTCCTACATTTGGTTTACCAACAATTGCAATACTTAATCCATTTTTAACAATTAAACCATTTTTACTTAAATCAACCATTTCTTTAATCTTTGACTCAACATATTTTATTTTTTCTTTTACTAAATCTATAGTAACAACAACAGCATCTTCATATTCTGGATAATCAATATTTACTTCTATATTTGCAATCAATGATAATATATTTTCTCTTAAATCATTAATTTTATTTGATAATTCATGACTAATTCCTTTAATAGACATTTTTCTAGCAGACTCTGTAGTAGAATTAATCATATCTGAAACAGATTCTGCTTCTATTAAATCTATTCTTCCATTTAAAAATGCTCTTTTTAAAAATTCTCCTGGTTCAGCTAATCTACATCCTTTTTCTAATAGAAGTTCCATTATTTTTGCAACTGGTGTTTTTCCACCATGAGTGTTAATTTCTACAATATCTTCTCTTGTAAATGATTTTGGCCCTTTAAATATAGAAACTAATACTTCATCAATTTTTTCATCTTTATCCACAATAAATCCATATGTTATTGTATGTGTTTCTTTTTTGGTTAAATCTTTATCAAATATACTATTTACTATATTAATAGATTCTTTTCCACTAATTCTTACTATATTAATAGAACTTTCACCTACTAATGTTCCTACTGCACATATTGTATCTTCCATAGTATAGTCCCTTTCTTTCCACAAGATTATAGCATAATCACTTTTTTTTGTAAATAAAAAAAGAGTTCTATTCGTTAGATGACTCTTCTTTATTTTCATTATATTTAACAACTATACATCTATTAGGTTCTTCTCCTTCACTTTCAGTTGTTATATATTTAAATCCTTGCAATGCTGAGTGAACTTGTTTTCTTGTATATGCATCCATAGGATCTAGTTTAACTGGTACTTTTGATAATGTTACTTCTCTAGCAATTTTTTTAACCTTCTTTTCTAAGAAATAGAATTGCTTTTCTTTATATTTTTCAACATCAACAAATACATTAATGTACATATCAGTAGCTGTATATATTGCTTGTCTTAAATATGTTTGTATTGAATCTAATATATGCCCTTTTTTACCAATTATTATTGAATTATTTTGTGAAAAAATTTCATATTTAATTTGTCCATCTCTTACTTTTGTTTCAATATTCGCTTTTGCTCCTAATGAACTTAATAATTCTTTAAGAAATTCTTTTCCCAATGATGCAATATCTGATAATTTAATTACTTCTAATGTATATTTTTTTCCACTAAACAATCCACCTTTTTCTTCATATAAATTTGTTATTACTTCATCTTCTTTTACTTTTAATTCATTTAGTGCTTTTTCTAATAACGCATCTTTTGATTTTGCTTGAAATTTGTACTTCTCCATCTCTTAATTACCTTTCTTTTTCATTATTAAATTTTGTACTACAGTAAATCCATTTGATACAATCCAATATAATGCTATTGAAGTTGGTAAACTAAATGAAACTATTGTAATAAATACTATCATAAATGTACTCATCATTTTCATTTGTTGTGCTTGATCTTTACTTGATGCATTATTCATATTCTTAAATGAATAATAAGTAGCACCAAATATTAATACAATTAATATTATATACCAATAGTTTCCAGCCTTAAAACCTTCTAATGGTGTAGTTCCTAAATTAAATACTAAAAAATTCTTTTCAAAAAATGCAGGTACTCTATAAACAGCTTCTAAAAATGCAAAAAATATAGGTAACTGTAAGAATGCAAATAAACAACTAGACATTGGATTTATATCATATTTTTTATAAATTAACATCATTTCTTGACTTTTTGCCATCATAGATTCTTTATCATCTTTTCCTGAATATTTCTTTTCTAATCTATCAAGATCTTTTTGTGCTTTTTTAAGATTATCATTCATATTTGTAGATTTTTTTGAAATTGGAAGTAATACTAATCTTAATAATAAACCTACTATCATTATTGCTAAACCATTATTTTTAACAATTAATCCAATCTTTACAATTATCCATGCTAATGGTTTAACAAATATTGAGGTCCATAATCCTTCATAACCGCCTGAATTAATTTTTAAATTCTTACACTCAGGTAATTTATCATATTCTATTAATAATTTATCAGAATTTTCACTATATATTTTTTTTAATTCTTCACCTTCTGGTTTACATAAAATATTTGAAACATATGATTTTTGAGTTTTTGATTCTTCATCAACTACTACATTAAATCTTTTAGTACAACCTGATAATGTAATGATTACTAAAAACAATATTAATATTTTTTTCTTCATATCATTTCTCCTTTAATATCTTTATTAATTCATCTTTTAATTCAATATAATTTGAATTTAAAACTGAATTCCTTAATATTATAACATAATCTTTATTATTGTTAATAAAATTTTTCATTAGTATATCTTTTATTCTTCTTTTATAAAGATTTCTGCTATGTGCTTTACCAATCTTTTTACTTACGCTTATACAATACCTATTAAATTTTAATTGGTTATTAACATAATAAATAATAAAATATTTTGATACTATTTTATTAGAATTATTAACAATATTTTTTATTTCTTCATTTTTCTTTATAATATATTTTTTATTCATATTAATACACCAACAATTTAATTATATAAAAAAAATTACTTATTTTAAAGTAATTTATTTATTTAGCTAAATCTTTTCTTCCTTTAGATCTTCTAGATTTTAATACACCTGAATCTTTTCTTGAAAAATAACCAGATGTTTTACTTTTCTTTTTATTATTAGGTTGAAATGTTCTTTTCATAGATTTTATCCTCCGTTTCTTGTCTAGATTATAAAATAAGAAATTATAAATGTCAACAATATAAATAAGTAAAAATATATTATGTAAATTTCTATTTTATAAATTTTAAATAATCATATTTATAAACATCTTGTTAACATAATATTATAGTTTATTAACAAGTTATCCACATATTAACATAATACAATAATAAATTTGTTGATATTGTTGATAACTTATTTTAATCCTTTATTTTTAAATAAAAATTATATTTACTTTTTGTTAATAAGTTGTTAATATATTAATCAATATTTAATTTTAATTTGACATTATTTTAGGATGTCATATAATTTAATTAGAAGAAAGAAAAAATCGTTTGGGTTATATATATTAGAAAGGAATAATAATTATGAGCATGGACAAAATGTGGAATAGTTTTTTAAATAAGGTTAGATCAAAAAATGTTTCTGTTGTTACTTTAAATTCTATATTTTGTGATTTAAAGCTACATAGTTATGAAAATGGTATAGTAAAAATAATTGTTCCTAATGATGAATTATTTTTACAAAGATTAGAAAAAAGTTATGGAGAATTAATTAAAGATACATTTGAAGATATTACAAATGATATTTGTGATATACATTATATATACGAAAAAGATATAAATAACACTAATAATATTGATAAAAAAGAACAAAATTATGAAATAATAGATAATATTGAACAAGATATTACAAATTATACATATAAAAGTAATTTTAATCCTGAATATACTTTTGATACTTTTATTGTTGGAGAATCAAATAAACAAGCTTATTTAACTGCAAGACAAATAGCAGAAAAACCTGGTATTTATAATCCATTTTTCTTATATGCTAAAAGTGGTTTGGGTAAAACACATCTTTTACATGCTATTGGTAATTACATAGTTACACATTCTGATAAAAAAGTTTTATATGTTAGAGCAGAACAATTTATTACAGATTATACTTCTATAATGAGTTTAAAAAATAAAAATATTGATTATTTAAAAGCATTTAGAGATAAATATAGAAATGTAGACATATTAATGGTAGATGATATTCAATATTTAGAACATAAAGAAAAAACACAAATAGAATTTACAAATACAATAGAAACATTACATAATGAAGGAAAACAAATTATAATTGCAACTGATAAACCAATAAATGAAAAATATTTAGAAGAAAGATTAATGACAAGACTAATAATGGGTTTAACAGAAACAATTAGACCTCCCGAATTTGAACTTAAAAAGAATATTATAAAAAATAAAATATTACTTACTGGTTTTGAATTAAATATTTCAGAAGATGCTATTGATTATATAGCAAATAATTGTGGAAGCAGTGTAAGAAGTTTAACTGGAACAGTAACGCGTATAGCTTTTTATGCATCAATGTTTAATTTAAATGATATAACAATAGATATAGCAAAAGATGCACTTGTGGACTTTGTAGATACACCTATATATAAATCAAATTCTTGTTCTAAAATAATAGATGTAGTAGCTAAATATTTTGAACTTGATTCATCAATTATTAAAGGAAAAATGAGAAAAAAGAATATTTCGGATGCAAGAGCAATAGCTATGTATTTATGTAGAATATTAACAACTGAAAGTTTAGAAAGAATAGGATTAGAAATTGGTGGAAGAGATCATTCCACTGTAATTCATTCTTATGAAAAAGTATCAAATGAATTAAAAACAAATATAAAATTACAAGAAGAAATAAGAATATTAAAAGAAAGATTAACTAATTAAGATTTTATTAACATTAATTAACATAATAAAAAAAGTAATTTTATCAATAAAAACCTATAAAAAAATTAGTTTTCAACATTGTTAACAACAATATTATTAATATATATAATAAGGAGGAAAAGAAATGAAATTGTTGATTGAAAAAAATATTTTAATGGAAAGTTTAAATTCTGTAAGTAAAGCTTTATCTTCAAGAAACATTATACCAGTATTAAATGGTATAAAATTTGATTTAAAGGAGGAAGGTTTATATTTAACTGCTACTGATAATGATATAACTATCCAAAATTTTATTAGTAGTAATAATATAAAAAAGATAGATGAAATAGGATGTTCTGTTATTTATGGTAAAACTCTTTTAGAAATTATTAGAAGATTACCAGATTCTGATGTTTTAATAGAAAATTTTGAAAAAAATGAAGTTTCATTTAAAACAAATACTTCTATATATAATTTTAATTGTTTTTCAGTAGATGATTTTCCTAATGTAGTGTTAGATGAAGTGAAAAAACCAATAAAAATATCAAGTTTGAAGTTTAAAGAAATAATTAATAAAACATCGTTTGCTTGTTCATTACAAGAAAGTAGACCTTTATTAACAGGTGTTAATATAAAAATACAAGGTGGTTTCTTAGAATGTACTGCAACTGATTCATATAGACTATCTAAAATGAGTGTAGATTTATCAAAAATGTATGATGATAATATTAATATAGTTATACCAGCAAGAAATATTAATGAACTTGTTAAAACTATTGAAGAAGATGATGAATTAGAAATGCATGTTTTTACAAATAAAATATTATTTAAATATAAAAATATTATTTTCCAATCATCATTATTAAATGGTAATTATCCTAATACAGATAATTCTATTGCTAAAGAATTTAAGTATTCAATTATTGTAGATCAAAAAGAATTGTATAATACTTTAGAAAGAGCATCACTTCTTACTCAATCAAAAGAAAAGAATATAGTTGATGTTGAAATTACAGAAAATGAATTATTTATAAGAGCTTCAAGTGTTGAAATGGGAAAAGTTGAAGAAAAAATATTAATTGAAAATGAAAATAAAAATAGAATTAAAATTGCTTTTAGTGCTAAATATATGTTAGATGCTTTAAAAATGTTTAATAAAGAAAAAATGTATATTCTATTAAATGGTGAAATTAATCCAATAATTTTAAAAGAAGAAGATAATAATGAATTAATTGAATTAATTTTACCTATGAAAACTATATAAAAAACGAAATTTTCGTTTTTTTTTACTTTTTTTCGACAAAATTCGACAATATAAATATGTTATTGTATGAATCATTCTTTAAAAGAAAGGGGGGAGAATGATTATGAATTATGAAATAACATATGATACTCAAGTAATAATACCTTTAGATGATAATTCTTCTAAAATAGTAGAAAATGATAATGAATACTTAGTAGATAGTAAACCAATTAGCGTATTGGAACATAGTTGTGAATATTTTGGAAGTTCATATGAAGGAAGAAAAGAAGGAACAAAAAAACTGTTGGGTATTACTCATAAAGCTCCTATTATTGTTGAAGAAAGTAGAAAAATTATATTTTTTCCAACAAAATCTCCAGATAGTAATGATTGTATATGGATTAATTTAGAAAAGATAGATAAATATTATAAAATTAATTCGAAAAAATCAGCAATTTTATTTAAGAATGGAGATATAATGGAATTTGATATTTCATTTGGATCAATAACAAATCAAATATTAAGAGCAACTAGATTAAAATTTATTCTTGAAGATAGAATAAAATCAAAAAAAGAAGATAATAATTTATAATTATCTTTTTTTATAACTAAATTTATGTTATAATTAATAGTGTGTATAGGTGTACCTAAAATTATAAAAATTTAAATTTGAAGGGGAAATGAGGTTAAAAATGAATATTATAAAATTAGAACTTAATAATTTTAGAAATTATAAAAAGAAAATTTTTAATAATTTTTCAAATTTAAATTTAATAATTGGATCAAATGGAATAGGTAAAACTTCAATTATTGAAGCAATATATATGGGAAGTTTAGCTAAATCTTTTAAAACAAATAATGATTTTTCTATAATAAATGTAGATTCAAATTATTTTAAAATAAAAATACAATGTTATGATTATGGAATAAAAAAAGATTTAGAATTGTTTTTAGATAAAAATGGAAAAAAAACAAAAATAAATACTAAATTACAAAAAAGATTAAGTGATTTTATTTCACAATATAGAATAATTATCTTATCACCTGATGAATTAAAATTAGTTAAATCATCACCTAACACAAGAAGAAATTATTTAAATATTCAATTATCACAGTTAAATAAAGATTATATATATTATCTTAATAATTATAATAATTTGATAAAAAATAAAAATGATTTTTTAAAAAAGTTAATGTTGAATGGAAATCTTGATACTAGATATTTAGATATATTAGATTCAAAAATTGTAGATGAAGGTTTAAATATTTATAATTATAGAAAAAAATATCTAGATAGTGTTAATAAATATATTAATGATATTTTTAAAAATTATAAAAAAAATAATACAATATCTGTAAAATACGTATCTGATTTTGAAATTAATGATAAAGATAAATTATTAAATATATTAAAAAAGATAAGAAAAAAAGAAATAAATATAGGAATGACATCATTTGGTATTCATAGAGACGATTATGAATTTATACATAATAACAATAATGCCAAAGAATATAGTTCACAAGGATTACAAAAATTAATTATTCTTAGTATGAAATTAGCTGAGTTAAATATATTTAAAAAAGAATATGATATAAAACCTATATTATTACTAGATGATTTATTTAGTGAATTAGATGAAAAGAATAGAAATAATATATTTAAATCTTTAGGTAATGATACTCAAATATTTATAACAACAACAGATTTAAAAAATATTAATAATAGTATAAAAGCAAAAGCAAAAATTTATGATTTGAATGAGAGGATGTGAATATAATGGATGATTATGGAGTAAAAGATATTCAAGTTTTAGAAGGGTTAGAAGCAGTTAGAAAAAGACCAGGTATGTATATAGGAACAACTGATGTTAAAGGACTTCATCATTTAGTGTGGGAAATTGTTGATAATGCTATAGATGAAGCATTAGCTGGATATTGTGATAATATTGAAATAATAGTAAATAAAGATAATTCAATTACTGTAAAAGATAATGGTAGAGGAATTCCTGTAGGAATACATCCAAAGACGGGTATTTCAACTGTTGAAACAGTTTATACTGTATTACACGCAGGTGGAAAATTTGGCGGTGGTGGATATAAGGTATCTGGTGGATTACATGGCGTTGGAGCATCTGTTGTTAATGCATTATCAAAATGGGTTAATGTAACAGTTTATAAAGATGGAAAAATATATGAAACAAAATTTGCAGATGGTGGAAAAACAATACAAAAACTAACAGAAATAGGAACATGTGAAAAAAATAGAACTGGAACAACTGTATCTTTTAAACCAGATCCAGATATATTTGATACTGATATTTATGATTATGAAACATTAAAAGTTAGAACTAGAGAATTAGCTTTTTTAAATAAAGGTCTTCAATTAACATTAAGAGAT
Organism: Bacilli bacterium; assembly: GCA_017544525.1. Next base: position 24,033 of record JAFYEA010000017.1, read on the forward strand.
GATAGAGATGAAGAAGATACTCAAGGAGATAAATTTCTATATGAAGGTGGAATTAGTGAGTATGTTAAATTTATAAATCAAGGAAAAACTCCAATTCATGATGATATTATTCATTTAACTGGTGAAAAAGACGGAATTATTTTTGAAGTTGCTCTTCAATATAATGATGGATATAATGATAACATTTACTCTTTTGTAAATAATATTAATACACACGATGGAGGAACACATGAAGATGGAGTTAAAAGAGCATTAGTTAGAACAATCAATTCTTATGCAAGAAAAAATAATATATTAAAAGATAAAGATGAAAATTTGAGAGAAGATGATGTTAAAGAAGGTTTAACTATGATTATTTCATGTAAACATCCAAATCCTCAATTTGAAGGTCAAACAAAAGGTAGGTTAGGTAATTCAGAGGTAAAAAATCTTGCTGACAGTGTATTTGCTGAGGGATTTGAAGCATTTTTATTAGAAAATCCTGAAGATGCCAAAGTAATTATTAGTAAAGCAATTTTAGCAAGAAATGCAAGAATGGCTGCTAAAAAAGCGAGAGAAGCAACAAGAAAAAGTGATTTAGCCACTACAAATTTTTTTGGTAAATTATCTGATTGTAAAAGTAAAGATCCAGCTGAATCTGAAATATTTATAGTCGAGGGAGATAGTGCTGGTGGATCTGCTAAAAAAGGTAGAGATTCAATGACACAGGCCATTTTACCTTTAAGAGGAAAAATATTAAATGTAGAAAAAGCAAGATTAGATAAAGCATTAGGAAATGAAGAAATTAAAACAATTATAACTGCTTTTGGTACTGGAATAGGTGAATACTTTGATTTATCTAAATTAAGATATGACAAAATTATAATAATGACCGATGCCGATGTTGATGGAGCTCATATTAGAGTATTATTATTGACTTTATTTTATAGATTTTTTCGACCAATTGTTGAGGCAGGTCATATTTATGCTGCACAACCACCACTTTTTAGAATAATGCATGGCAAAACAAGAAAATATGTTTTAGATGAAAAAGAAAAGGATGAATACTTGGCTTCTTTACCTGAAAATGTTAGAAATAGGGCAGAAATAGCTCGTATGAAAGGTTTAGGAGAAATGGATGCAGAAGAATTAAATGAAACTACAATGGATATAAATAAAAGAGTTTTAAGAAAAATAACTGTTAATGATTGTATTGCTGCTGATGCTATATTTGAAAAATTAATGGGTGATGAAGTAGAACCAAGAAGAAAATTTATTGAAGAAAATGCAATAAATGTTAAAAATTTAGATATTTAGGAGGTTTTTATGGAAGAAGAATTAAATATTGAAAATAAAGAAATAGAGGAAACTGAATCTGAATTTAATGGTATATTTCATGAAAGAGATAGTCATCAAGAAAATAATATTGTTGATGAAGTAAAAGATTCATTTTTAGATTATTCAATGAGTGTAATTACTTCTCGTGCAATTCCAGATTTAAGAGATGGTTTAAAACCTGTTCATAGAAGAATATTATGGTCAATGTATGAAGAAGGTAATACTCCTGAAAAACCACATAGAAAGTCAGCAACTACAGTTGGAAATGTTATGGGTCATTATCATCCTCATGGAGATGCAGCTATATATGATGCAATGGTTAGACTTGCACAAGATTTCAATCAAAGATATATGTTAGTTGATGGCCATGGAAATTTTGGAAATATTGAAGGTGATGGTGCTGCAGCATCTCGTTACACAGAAGCAAGATTATCTAAAATATCTTTAGAATTACTAAGAGATATTAATAAAGATACTGTAGATATGGATGATAATTTTGACGTTACTAGAAAAGAACCAAGAGTTTTACCATCTAGATTTCCAAATATTTTGGTTAATGGATCTATGGGGATTGCTGTAGGTATGGCAACAAATATACCTCCACATAATTTATCAGAAGTAATTGATGGGTGTGTAGCATATATTGATAATCCAAATATTTCTGTACTTGAATTAATGGAATATATAAAAGGACCTGATTTTCCAACAGGTGGTATTATATTAGGTAATTCAGGAATAAAAAAAGCATATGAAACTGGTAGAGGATCAATTACAATAAGAAGCAAAGCTGAAATAGAAGAACATAATGGACATAATACAATAGTTATTTCAGAAGTACCATATGGAATTAATACACAAGAATTAAAGGATAAAGTAGCAGAATTAGTACATACAAAAGTAATTGATGGAATAACAGATTATCATACTGATTTGAAAGATGGTATAAAAATAACAATTACTTTGAGAAAAGATGCCAATCCACAAGTAGTATTAAATAATTTATATAAACATACTGCTTTTCAAGCAAATTATGGAATAATTTTCTTAATGCTTGATGGATTAACACCAAGAACTTTAGATTTAAAATCAATAATATCAAAGTATATTGATCATCAAAAAGAAGTAATAATTAGAAGAACTAGATTTGATTTAGAAAAAGATGAAAAAAGAGTTCATATATTAAATGGATATAAAATTGCCTTAGATAACATAGATGAAGTAGTAAAAGCAATTAGAAATGCATTTAATGATGATGATGCAAAACAACAATTAATGAGTAAATTTGGTCTTGACGATATACAAGCAGAGGCAATTTTAGAATTAAGATTAAGAAGATTAACTGGATTAGAAAGAGATAAAATAGAAGAAGAATTAAAAAATTTATTATTGGAAATAGAAGAATTAAAATCAATTCTAGCATCTGAACAAAAAGTGTTAGATATTATCAAGAAAGAAATGTTAGAAATAAAGAATAAATATGGTGATGAAAGAAGAACTACTATTGATATGACTGCTATTGAATATATTGAAGATGAAGCTTTGATTCCAAGAGATGATGTAATAGTAACACTAACAAATAAAAATTATATTAAGAGAATATCAAAAGATACATATAAATCTCAACATCGTGGTGGTGTGGGAATTAAAGGATTAACAACTACCGATGAAGATTTTGTAGAACAATTAATATCATTAAATACACATGATTATTTATTATTCTTTACTAATAAAGGAAAAGTATATAGATTAAAAGGCTATAAAGTACCTGAATATTCTAGAGTTGGTAAAGGATTACCTATAGTTAATCTATTATCTTTAGAAAAAGATGAAAAAGTTAATACAATGTTAAAAGTTGATGACAACAGTACAAACCTTTGTTTGGTTTTTGTAACTAAAAACGGATTAATTAAGAGAACTAGAATTGAAGATTTTGAAAATATAAGACAAACAGGTAAAATAGCTATAAGTTTAAAAGAAGATGATGAATTAATATCTGTTAAATTAGCAAGTGATGATAGTCAAATTTTAATGTGTTCTTCTAATGGTAGAATGGTAAGATTTGCTGCTAGTGAAGTAAGAATTATGGGAAGAACAGCTTCAGGAGTTAGAGGAATCAATTTAAATAATGATATTTGTGTTGGATCTGAAATATCTGAAAATGGCAAATTATTATTAGTAGTTACAGAAAATGGATATGGTAAAAAAACAAGTATTGAGGAATATCGTCAAACAAAAAGAGGTAGTAAAGGAGTTAAAACACTAAATATATCAGAAAAAAATGGAAAAATAGTAAGTTTTAAATCTACAGATAATAATTCAGATTTAATGATTATTACAACACAAGGTATTATTATTAGATTAGATGTTAATTCTATTTCTCAAATGGGAAGAGTAACAAAAGGTGTAAAATTAATAAATCTTAAAGATGATAATAAAGTTGCTTCTATTTCTTTAGTAGAAAAAGAAGAAGATAATTTAGAAGAAATAGAAGAAAAAAATTAATAAAATTATTTCCCGGGAAATAATTTAAGGTATGTTTCACGTGAAACATACCTTTAATATTTTTAAATTTAAATGTTTCACGTGAAACATTATTGCAATTAATTCTATATAATAGTATAATTAAGACGTGCAACAAATCTAAAATGAATCAGGTCAGAGTCGGAAGACAGCAGCCTTAAGTTTGAAATTTGTGTGCACTTTTTTTATTAGGAGTATAAAATGAATAAATATAATATATTAAAAATATTAAATAAAAAAGCAATAAATAATGATGATGTACCTGTTTCTTGTTTAATAATAAAAGATGGAAAAATTATATCTAAAGCTTATAATAAAAGAAATAAGAATAAGAATCCATTTGATCATGCGGAAATAATAGCAATTCAAAAAGCATCAAAAAAATTAAAAACATATAATTTAAGTGATTGTGTTTTATATACAACATTAAAACCATGCAGTATGTGTGAAGAAGTAATTAAAGAATCAAAAATAAAAAAAGTATATTATATTTTAGAAAAAACAAAAGAAGTTAAAAATATCATTAAATATGAAAAAATAGATGATATAAACAAATATTTTGAACAAGAAATAAAGAGTTTTTTTAAAGAAAAAAGATAGATTAAAAACTCTTTTTTTGTTATAATATTCATGGAGGAAATAATATGTCATACATTACATTATATAGAAAATATAGACCACAAAAATTTGAAGATGTAGTTGGCCAAGAAACAACAAAAAAAATACTAATTAATAGCATTAAAAATAATAAAATTGGACACGCATATATTTTTAGTGGGCCAAGGGGAACTGGAAAAACAAGTATGGCAAAAATATTTGCGAAGGCAGTTAATTGTGCAAATTTTGATAATGATATTTGCTGTGAATGTGAATACTGTAATATGATTACAGATGATTTAATTGATATTGTAGAAATTGATGCTGCAAGTAATAATGGTGTTAATGAAATAAGAGAAATAAGAAATAATGTTAAAATGTTACCAACACTATTAAAATATAAGGTTTATATTATTGATGAAGTGCACATGCTATCAAATAGTGCTTTTAATGCTTTATTAAAAACATTAGAAGAACCACCTAAACATGCAATTTTTATTTTGGCAACAACAGAAATTAATCAAATACCAAAGACGGTTCTTTCAAGATGTCAAAAATTTGATTTTAAAAAAATTTCAAAAGAAAATATTATTGAAAGATTAAAATTTATTATAAAAGAGGAAAAAATTAAAATTGAAGATGATATTATAGATTTAATAGCTGATCTAAGTGATGGTGGATTAAGAGATGCAATTAATCTTTTAGATCAAATTAACTCTATGGATAAAAAAGAAATTACACAAACAGATGTTCTTAATTTAATTGGATTATTAGATGATAATAAAATATTTGAAATTTTTGATTATATTGTAGAATGCAATATTAAAAGTATTATTGAATATATCGAAACATATAATGAAAAAGGAATTAATTATATATATTTAATTGAATCACTTGAAAAAATAATTAAAGATTTATTAATATTTAATCAAGTTGATAATTATTTTGATAAGAGTTATGAAGATAGACTTATAAGATATTCAAAGATTAATATTGATAAATTTATTAAAATGTCTGATGAATTATTTAAATTAAATAATGAAATAAAAAAATCAATCAATCAAAAAATGATAGTTGAAATATATTTATTAAGAATTGCTTTAATATTTAGTATTAGTAATCAAATAGAAAGAAAAAAAGAAAATCAAATAGACAATAAAAAAGATTTAACTATAAAACAAGATAATATAACAAAGAATATATCTAATAATGAAAATATAAGTAATGAAAACAAAGAAATAATAATAAACAATATATTATCAGATGCAAATAAAGATTTAAAAAATGAATTTTTAATATATTATGATAGTATTAATGAATATTTAACAGATAAAAGGTATAATAATATAGCTAATTTATTAAAAAATAGTGAACCAACCGTTGTTTCAAATAAAGGAATTTTATTTACATTTAAAGAAGATTTTGAAGTGTTACTTTTCAATCAAAATGAAGATGATATAATAAAATTCTTAAATAAAATATATAATAAAAAATATACTGTTATTGCAATATCAAATAAAGAATGGAAAAGAATCAAAGATGAATATATTAAAAATATAAAATTAGGAAAAAAGTATGTTTATATAGAACCAAAAAAAATAAAAACAAATAAAAAAACAAACGAATTTAAGGAAAATGTTGAAAATATTTTTGGAGAAGATATAATAAAAGAAGATTGAAAGGAGAAATATTATGAATATTCAAGCAATGATGGCTCAAGCAAAAAAAATTCAAAAAGAAATAGAAAAAACAAGTGAGGAAATTGATAGTACAATTTTTAATTATGAAAATGAAAATATATTAATAGAGTGTTATGGTAGTAATAAAATTAAAAGTATTAATATAAAAAACGATGAAATATTAGAAGATAAGGAAATGCTTGGAGATATATTATTAGTAGGAATTAATAATATAATGGATCAAATATCAAAAACAAAGGAACAAAAACTAGGAAAATATACTAATGGACTAGGAGGTTTATTCTAATTTATGAGTATTCCTAGATCTTTTTCTAATTTGGTCAATAGTTTTAGTATATTACCGGGTGTTGGAGAAAAAACAGCGGAAAGATATGTATATGCTATATATGAAAAAGAAAATGAAGATATTGAAAAATTAGCCGAAGCATTAATAGAATTTAAAAAAAATATAAAGAATTGTTCAATATGTGGTTGTTTAAGTGATAGTGAAATATGCGATATTTGTTCAAATAATAAAAGAAAAAAAGACACTATTTGTGTAGTAGAAGATTCAAAAAGTGTTTTTTCAATAGATAAAACAAATAAATATGATGGATATTATCATGTTTTAGGTGGTTTAATATCACCAATAGATGGCAAAAATCCAGAAGATTTAAATATAAGTAGTTTAATTAATAGAATAAATAAAGATGTAAAGGAAGTAATAATAGCTCTAAATCCATCTATTGAAGGAGAGGTAACATCATTATATTTACAAAAAATATTAGAAAAGTATAATTTAAAAGTATCTAGATTATCATATGGAATACCAATGGGAAGTGAAATAGAATATTTAGATCCATTTATGATTTCAAAAGCTCTTGATGATAGAAAAATAATTTCATAATATGTGTATTAAAGAATAATCATTATTAGGTGATATTAATGATTATATATATAATAAAAAAAATTGTTTATTCAATTTGTTTAATATATACTATAAACATATTTATTTCAAAAAAGGGGAAAATGATACCAATAAATTATTATACAATTATTTTTACTTCTCTTTTTGATTTTATAGCTATATTTATATTAATATATTTAAAATATTATTGTTAAGGAGGTTATTTTGAAAAATTTATTAGATTATTTTAGTAAAATAGATGAAGAAAAAATATCACATGCTTATATTATTTCAAATACCAACTTAATTAGTATTAAAGAAAATTTAGAATTTATTATTTCAAAATACATATTTAAAAGTAATATTAAGATTGATAGTAATGTAGATATAATAGTTTTAAAAGCTAATGAAATTTATGTTTCAAAAGAAGATATTAAAAATTTAATTAAAGATATTTCTACAACCTCACAATTTAATGATAGAAAGGTGTATATAATAGATGGTTTTGAATTGTTGAATGATTATTGCTATAATGCAATTCTAAAAACATTGGAAGAACCTTCAACTAATGTTTATGCTTTTTTAATAACAAATAATATTGAAAAAATTAAAGAGACCATTATTAGTAGATGTCAAAAAATTATAATAAACAATAGTGAAAAAATAAATTATGATGATAAAATTATAGAAATATCAAACAAAATAATAAAATTAGATAATAATAAAAACATTTTTTTATATAAAGAAATATATAATGAAATATCTGATTTAAAAGAATTGAGTAATATACTAGACTATTTATTAAATTACTATTTTGATAAAATAAAAAAAGATAATTTTAATGAAGAAGAAAGTTTATTAAAAAAATATTCAAAAAGAATTATAAGTTTAAATAATATTATTTCATTAACTAATAATAATTTAAATAAAAATTTAACCATAGATAGATTAATGGTGGAAATGTGGAGATATTAAAATGAAAACAGTAGGCGTTGAATTTAAAAAAAATGGAAAACAATATATATTTTTTGATAATAATTTAGAATTAGAAATAGGTATGAATGTAATAGTTGATACTGAAAGAGGACTACAATTTGGTAAAATTGCATCAATTAATAATAAGGATGATAAAAAAGATCACATGAATGTAGTAAAAATAGCTAGTTCTAAAGACATAAAACAAAATGAATTAAATATTGAAGATGCTAAGGAAGCATTACAAAAAGCGGAAACACTTGTTAATAAACTAAATTTAGATATGAAATTAATAGATTCATATTACACTTTTGATAGAAAGCAGCTAGTTTTTCAATTCTTAGCAGATAATAGAATTGATTTTAGAGAATTAGCAAAACAATTAGCATCAATATATAAAACAAGAATAGAATTAAGACAAGTAGGAGTAAGAGATAAAGCAAAAGAAATATCAGGAATAGGACAATGTGGAAGAAAATTATGTTGTTCAACATTCTTAAATGATTTGGATTCTGTTGGAATTGCTCAAGTAAAAAATCAAAATTTAGCATTAAATCCATCAAAAATAAATGGACTTTGTGGGAGACTTTTATGTTGTTTAAAATATGAAGACGATTTATATTCTAAATATAGAAAAGATTTACCAGAAGTAGGAGATAAAATAACGTATAATGGAAACGAGTGTACAGTAATATCATTGGATATACCAAGAAGAAAATATGTATTATTATCAGAAGATAATGAAAAATATGAGGTAGAAGTTCCTTATGAAGAAAATAAAAGAAGAAAAAATAATAAATGATTTAGTATATTTTAAAGATTTGAAAATTGTTCAAAATAAGAATTATTTTAATTTTAGTTTAGATTCGGTTTTATTGCCGAGTTTTGTTATTATTAATCCTAATACTAAGAAAATATTAGATTTATGTACAGGAAATGCGCCAATACCTTTAATATTATCAACTAAAACAAATGCTGAAATAATTGGGGTGGAAATACAAAAAGAAATATATGATTTAGCAGTAGAAAGTGTAAAAATAAATAAAAAAGATAATATTAAAATTATTAATAAAGACGTAAAAGATATTATAAATGATTATGAAACAGATACCTTTGATTTAATAACATGTAATCCACCATACTTTAAATACATAGAAAGTAGCAAAATAAATTTAAACGAACAAAAAACTATAGCTCGACATGAAGTAAATATAAATATAGAGGATATATTAAAATTATCAAAAAAATTACTTAAAAATGGTGGTTCTTTATGTATAATACATAGAACTGATAGATTAATAGAAATAATAGAGCTATTTAAAAAATATAATATAGAACCAAAAAGAATTCAATTAATATATCCAAAAGTAGATAGTGAATCTAATTTATTTTTAATTGATGGAAGAAAAAATGGAAAAACAGGATTAAAACTATTAAGGCCATTATTTGTTCATAATGAAGATGGATCTTATAAAGATGAAATATTAAAGATATTTGGGAAGTGATTTAATTGATACAAAGAAGTTATAATTCAAGCAATTATGGTAAATTATATCTAATACCAACACCTATAGGAAATTTAGAAGATATAACATTCAGAGCAATAAATATTTTAAAAGAGGTAGACACAATATATGCAGAAGATACTAGGGAAACAAAAATATTATTGAAGAAATATGATATTAATAAAAAAGTTGAATCATGTCATAAATATTCAGAAATGATGCATAAAGATAAAATAATTAGTATCTTAAAAGAAGGAAAAAAAATAGGGTATGTTACAGATAGAGGGACTCCATTAATAAGTGACCCTGGAAATATAATAGTTGAAGAAGTTATAAAAAATAATATAGATGTAATTGCTTTACCTGGACCAAATGCTTTATTACCAGCTATAAATATGTCAGGTATATCTAATGAAAAATTTTTATTCTATGGTTTTTTAAATAATAAAAGTAGTATGCAAAAAAAGGAATTAATAGACTTAAAAGATGAAAAATATACATTAATATTTTATGAATCGCCATTTAGAATAAAAGAAACACTTAAAAATATGTTAGAAGTTTTTGGTAATAGAAAAGCAGCAGTAGTGAGAGAAATATCAAAAATATATGAAGAAGTAAATAGAGATAATATTTCTAAATTAATAGAATATTGTGATAAAATAAAAGGGGAAATAGTAATAGTAGTTGAAGGAAAAAGAGAAATATCAGATAATTATGATCATAAAAATGAATTTGAAAATCTAGTTAAAAAAGGATATTCTAAAAGAGATGCTATTAGAGAAATATCTGATAAATATAATATAAGTAAAAATAAATTATATGAAGAACTAAAGGAGGTATAAAATGAAATTAATAGTTGGACTTGGTAATCCAGGTAAGAAATATGAATTAACAAGACACAATTGTGGATTTTTAATAATTGACAATTTTGCTAAAAAGCATTGTCTTTCATTTAAGAGTAAATATAATGGATTATATACAGAACAACTAATAAATGGAGAAAAAGTCATTTTATTAAAACCTCAAACATATATGAATTTATCAGGAAATTGTGTTCAAAAATTTGTTAAATTTTATAATATAGATATGAATGATTTATATGTTATACATGATGATATAAATTTTGAAGTGGGAAAATACAAAATACGAAGAAATGGTAGTGACGGAGGACACAATGGTATAAAAAGTATTATCCACTCACTAAATAGTCAAGATTTTCATAGAATTAAAATAGGTATTAATAAAAATGAGATACCACTTGAAGACTATGTTTTACAAAAAATACCTAGAAAAGAATTTGAAATAATTAAAAAAGTAATAGAAGAAGTATCAAATATAATAGAAGATGTAACTATATTTAATATTGATAAAATAATGGAAAAATACAATAGCTAAAATGAAAAAGGAATTATATAATAAACTATTTGATTTTGATATTAATAAATATAAAAAAATATCAGTTACTAAAAATGAAATATATAATCAATTGTTGTTATATATCTTTTTTTCATGTAAAAAGAATATATTAATTGTTATGCCAACATTAAATGAGGCAAATGAACTATATAATGAATTAAAAAACTATATTGATGAAGTATATTTATTTCCTGAAGATGATTTTATGAGTAAAAAATCAATAGCTGCCTCTCCAGAATTGTTATTTATGAGGGTAAAACTATTAAATAAAATAAATGACAAAGAAAAAAAGATAGTTATATGTCATTTGAATAGTTTTATAAAAAAACTACCAAGTAAAAAAGAATATGAGAATAAAAAAATAGAATTAAGAGTCAACAGTAAAATAAATAGAAAAGAACTAATTAGTAATTTAATAAATATAGGATATAAAAAAGAAAGTATTGTATATAATACATCTGAATTTTCAGTTAGAGGTTTTGTTATAGATATATTTCCAATAAATGAAGAAAATCCAATTAGAATAGAATTGTTTGATGATGAAATAGAAAAAATTAAATATTTTGATATTAAAGATCAAAAATCAATTAAGGAAATAGATAATATTACTATAGGTGTAATTAAAGATGAAGATCTAAATAATAATTCAACAATAAGAGATTACATAGACAATAGCTATGTAATATTTAATAATATTAATCAAATTAAAGCACAAGAAAAAATGATAATGCCACAAATTAAATATCTTAATATTCAAAATGAAATATTTAGTTTATCTAAATTAATAGAAAAAGATGATATTTATTTTAATACAATAGATAATAAAAATTGTGATTTAATAATAAAGTCATCATCAATAGAAAAATATAATTTAAATAAAGAAAAATTCTTAGAAGATATTATAAGAAATAAAGGATTGTTATTTACAAAAAATGAAAAATTAATAAAAGAATTCAAAAATATAGTAAAAATAGAAAAAAATACATTAAATAATGGTTTTGTGTATAATAATATGTATTTTTATAGTGAAAATAATTTATTTAATAATTATATTACAAGAAACAATATAAAAGAAATGTCAATTGGAAGTAAAATTTCTTCTATTGATAGTCTTAATATTGGAGATTATGTAGTTCATAGAAAGTCAGGTATAGGAATATATAGAGGATTAACAACAATAGAAAAGAATGGAATTAAAAAAGATTATCTTTTAATACAATATAAAGGTAATGATAAATTATATATGCCTGTTGAGGATATATCTAAACTATATAAATATTCTTCTAAAGAAGGAACTGTTCCAACAATTAATAAATTGAACAGTATTGAATGGACAAAAACAAAATTAAAAATAAAAGAAAGAATAAAAAATATAACAGGAGAATTATTAAAAATTTATAAAGAAAGAAATAAAGCATCAGTTGTACCATTTAAACCTGATGACGAAAATCAAATATTATTTGAGAATGAATTTGAATATGAAGAAACTGTTGATCAACTAAAAGTTTCAGATGAAATAAAAAAAGATTTAGAAAAAAATAGACCAATGGATAGATTATTGTGTGGTGATGTTGGTTATGGAAAGACAGAAGTAATATTTAGAGCTATTTTCAAAACAATAATAAATGGAAAACAGGTGGCATATTTGTGTCCAACAACATTGTTATCTCACCAACAATATAATTCAGCGTTAGAACGCTTTAAAAATTATGGGATTAATATAGATATAATTAATAGACATTATACAAATAAACAAGTACAAGAAAAGTTAAAAAAATTAAAAGAAGGTAAAATAGATTTAATAGTAGGAACTCATAGACTATTAAGTAAAGATGTGGAATATAAAGATTTGGGATTGCTTGTAATAGATGAAGAGCATAGATTTGGTGTAGAGCAAAAGGAAAAAATAAAAAGTATGAAATCAAATGTGCATGTTTTATCAGTATCAGCTACACCAATACCTAGAAGTTTGCAAATGTCTCTTGTTGGAATAAGAGATTTATCACTTATAGAAAGTGCTCCAAAAAATAGATATCCAGTTCAAACATATGTAATTGAATATAATGAAATGTTAATAAGAGAAGTAATATTAAAAGAAGTGTCTAGAAAAGGGCAAGCGTTTATTTTATATAATAATATTAATAATATGGATTCATTAGTTCAAAAATATAAAAAATTAATACCAGAAGTAAGAATATGTTATGCTCATGGGAAAATGAGTAAAGATGAAATGAACGACATTGTATATGATTTTACAAATAAAAAATATGATGTTCTTGTTAGCACAACAATAATTGAAAATGGTATAGATATACCTAACGCTAACACAATAGTAGTTATTGATAGTGACAAATATGGGTTAAGTCAGTTATATCAAATAAGGGGCAGAGTAGGTAGAGGTGATAAAATTGCTTTTGCTTATTTAATGTATAAAAAAGAAAAAGTATTGAATACAAACGCGATAAAAAGATTAGATGCAATTAAAGAATTTACTGAACTTGGAAGTGGGTATAAAATATCAATGAGGGATCTTGCAATAAGAGGTGCTGGAGATATTCTTGGTAAAGAACAAGCAGGATTTATAGATTCAGTTGGCGTTGATATGTATTTAGAATTAATAAATGAAGAAGTAAAAGGTATTAATAATGATGAAGAAGAAGAGAAATCAGTAATACCAATTGAAGTTGAAACACATATAGATAAAGAATTAACTGAAGAAAGTAGTTTAATAATAGAATTACATAAAAAGATTAATGGAATAACAAACAAAAAAGAATTAAATAGTGTTTTATCAGAAATTAGAGATCGATATGGTATGACAAATAGTTCCTTAGAATTATATGCTCATGAAAAATATGTTGAAAAGCTATTAATTATTACAATGGTAAAAATAAATGAAAATGATAATTTAAAAACAGTATTGAAACTTAAAAGAGAAGTTTTTGAAAATATAAATGTTGAAAAATTATTTATTGAGGCAAATAAAATAACAACAAAATTTAATTTTACATATAAAAATGATGCAATTATCATTACATTATTAAAAGCAACATTAAATAAGAACTATCTATTTTACATTGAAGAATTATTAGAATTAATATATTCAATGAAATTTAAAGTATAATAAAAAGATTATAAACCACAATATTATTAAGGTGATAATATGAATAAAAGTGGTATTATAAGAAAAATAGATGAATTGGGAAGAATAGTATTACCTAAAGAACTTAGAAAAACATTAAATATACATGCGGGCGACGATTTTCAAATAACAATTGATAATGAAAAAATAATATTAGAAAAGTATTCCATACTAGATAGTTATGAAAATATATTAATAAGCATTATTAATTGTTTTTTATCTGTGAAAAAATATAATATTTACTTAGTAATAAAAAATAGAATAATAAATTTTAATAATGAAATAATAACAAATATAATTTTAAATATAATTTTGGAAAGAAAAATATATATTAATGATAAAGTAGAAAAAAATATAATTGGTAATAATTTATGTGATATAGGAAAAATGGTAATATATCCAATTGTTATAAATAGTGATCTGCTTGGATCATTAATAATAATAGGAAAAGATGATATAAATGAATTAATAGATGATTGTAAATTAATATATAATATTATAAAAAAAGTTATATTATAGCAATAAAAATATATTATAATATCTATTAAGAGGTGTTATATGATTGATACACATGCACATATATTAAAAGAGTATTATGATGATATAGACGCTTTAGTTATTGAATTAAAGAAAAAGAAAGTTAGAGCAATTATAAATAATTCAACAAATATTAAAGAGGCTAAGGAAGTATTAGAATATTCAAAAAAATATAGAAATTTTTTATATCCAGCTATTGGAATTCATCCAGAAAATATAGATGATGCAAATATAGATGAATTAGAGACATTAATTAATAATAATAAGATTGTTGCAATAGGAGAAATAGGTTTAGATTATCATTGGACAAAGGATAACAAAGAAAAACAAAAAGAATTATTCATTAAACAATTAGAATTATCTTTAAAATATAATTTACCTGTAATAGTTCATACAAGGGATTCAATACAAGATTGTTTAGATATTATAAAAAAATATAATTTAAAAGGAATAATGCATTGTTTTAGTGGAAGTTATGAAATGGCAAAAGAATTTATTAAATATGGTTTTAAATTAGGTATTGGTGGTGTTCTTACATTTAAAAATTCAAAATTATATGAAGTTATAAACAAAATTAATTTAGATGATATTGTATTAGAAACAGATAGTCCATACTTATCACCAGAACCATTTAGGGGTCAAAAAAACAATCCATCAAATATGCTTTATATTGCAAAAAGAATAGCAGAAATTAAAGGAATTACAATTGATGAAGTAATAGAAAAAACTACTGAAAATGCTCGTAATATTTTTGACATTTAATGCCTAATATTATATAATGACTATAGGTAATTAGTTATGAAAGCATATAGAAGAAGTAGGATAAAATTATTTATACAAATTGCTATAGTTGTTTGTATAGCATTTTTTTTAAATAAAGAAACAAATACTGTTTCTACTCTTTCAGTTGCAATGAATGATGGACTTGAAAATCCATTAGAAATACAAGTAATTCAGGAAAATCAAAAAATACTTTATAATGAAAATAAACCTAAAATTGGTGATCCATTGTTTACTTTTGTTGGTGAATTAACAGGTTATGCAGGAGATTGTCCATTATGTTCAGGTTATTTAGCTTGCCCTCCAAGGACAAATGTATTAAAAAAAGGTATTTATTATGATGATAAAAAGTATGGGAAAGTAAGAATTGTAGCAAGTAGTAAAAAATATCCTTGTGGAACAATACTAAAATTTAATGTAAAAAAACTTTCTTCTGAACCTATTATTGCGATTGTTTTAGATCGCGGTGTTGGTGGAAATGTAATAGATTTACTTACAGAATCTCAAGACTTTGCTAGAAAAAAAGTAGGGAGAGTAAGAAATTTACAATTTGAAGTGTTAAGAGAAGGATGGAAACAATGAGTTTTGACTATAAAAAATCATTAGGACAAAATTTTTTAAAAGATAATAATATTGTTAACAAAATATCTAATTCTATTAATCCAAATATAGATGATTTAATAATTGAAATAGGTCCTGGAGCTGGAGCATTAACATCAAAACTAATAAATAAAGGTTGTGATGTTATTTGTTTTGAAATTGATAAAAGATTGGAAAAAGAATTAGATAAAATAAAAAAGGATAATTTAAATATTTATTTTGAAGATTTTTTAAAAGTTGATATAAATAATTATATTGATATAAACAAATATAAAAGGTTATTTTTTGTAGGAAATCTGCCATATTACATTACAACAGCTATAATTAATAAAATAGTTGATGAATCTAATCCTTATGAGATAGTAATAATGATACAAAAAGAAGTAGCAGAAAGATATATGTCTAAACCAAATAGTAAAAAATATGGATCCATTTCTGTTTATTTACAGTATAATTTTGATATAACAAAAATTTGTGATGTTTCAAGAAATTGTTTCGAACCTATACCCAAAGTAGATAGTATAGTTATTAAATTAAAAAAATTAAATAGAAAAATAAAAGCAAATAATGAACAATTATTTTATAAATTAATTAAAGATTCATTTAAACAAAAAAGAAAAACATTAAAAAACAATCTTAAAACTTACAATTTAAAAACAATAGAAGAAATACTTAATAAATATAATAAAACATTAAATTCAAGGGCAGAAGAATTAGAAATTGAGGAATTTATTGATATTTCTAATAATATAAATTCATAGTTTATAATTATGAATTTTTTATTTTTATTGAATTTTATTTTAAAATCTAGTATACTAAAATAGAGAATATATAATAAGAGGTGGTTAGCAATGTTGTTAGCAATACAAAAGGATATTTACTTTAGGAGTGTTGGTTTTACAATCGGCGCTATTGTTTTCATGATTTTAACAGTAGTTTTATATATAAAAAAGATTAAAAAACAGAATTTGGGAGGCAGACTATTTTTAGCCCTTCTAATTATTACATCATTAATTTTAATATTTGAAATGATTATTCCTTTTGCAATTTATAATGCAAAAGAACATGAAACCTTAAGTAATTTGATAGGTAAAATATATGTGTATATAATGTTTGCATGGGATTACACATTTTTCACTTATGTATTAAACCTATTCTTATTTAGAGATGGTGATGATACTAATGCCAAATGGAAAAAGTATTTCTTACCAGTATCTATTGGTGCAATTATACTTATTCCATTATTAATGGTATTATTTTTAGGTATTGAATATAATGGTGGTGTTTTTGAATTACCATATGTTGTTGGAGGACCTGCAATTTTAGTATTGCACCTTACTTCATTTACTGGTTCTGTAACAGCTTTATTACTTTTATCAATCAATATTAAAAAGATTGAGAATGTTAACTTAACTCCTCTTTATTTAGAAACAATATTCTATATATTGGTAACAGCATTACAAATGTTTATGAATTATGAAATAAATGATGCTGGGTCTTTTTACACAATATTAATTATGATTTTATATTTCACAATTGAGAGTCAAGATAATAAATTACTTAATGAATATAGAAAGTCAAAGAAAGAGGCCGAAAGAGCAAATAGAGCTAAAACTGAATTTTTAATAAATATGTCACATGAAATTAGAACACCAATGAATACAATATTAGGTTTTAGTGAATCATTACTAAAAGAACCACAATTAACAGAGGAAATTGTTAAAAGAGATTTACAGAGTATTAGTTCTGCAAGCGCTACATTATTAGATTTAATAAATAATATTTTGGATATATCAAGAATTGAATCTGGAGAAGAAGTATTAAATGAAAGCAATTATAGTTTAGAAAATTTAATTTTTGAAATAAATAGTTTAATACCATCTAAGATTAATAAAGAAGAATTAAAATTTACAATTGATATTAATGAAGAATTACCAAAAGAGTATCATGGTGATAATTATAAAATATTTAAAATACTTACATATATATTAATAAATGCTATTGACTATACAAATTATGGTGAAGTTAAATTAACAATTGATGGTACAACTGAAGAAGATAATATGATGAATTTCAATTTTGTTGTTTCTAATACTGGACATGCAATGCTAGCTGAGAATTTTGAAAAGAATTTTGAAGATTTTGTAAGTTTAGAAAATGCATCTCAAAATAATGTTGATAGTATAAAATTAGGTTTAATAATTGCAAAACAATTAATTAACATTATGGGTGGAACAATTGAATTTAAAAATGAAAAAGGTATGGGAACAAGATATATTGTTAACATTAAACAAAAAATTATTAATGCTGAAAAGATTGGTAATATATTTGCTAGTCATGAAAGTAATTTATCAAGTAGTAAGGATTTAATAAATTGTACTGGTAAAAAGGCATTAATTGTTGATGATGCCGATGTAAATTTAAGAATCGCATCAAAATATCTAGAACAATTTAATTTTACTATTGTAACTGCTACAAGTGGTAAAGAATGTGTAGAATTAATCAAAAATAATCAATTTGATATTATATTCCTAGATCATATGATGCCTGAAATGGATGGTATAGCAACTGTTAAAGCAATGAATGCAACTGGATATAAATTACCGCCAATAATAGCATTAACGGCCAACTCCTATACTGGGCTCGAAAATGAATATATAGCTCAAGGATTTAGTGGTTATTTACAAAAACCAATAGATTTTAAACAATTAAATAAAATAATAACTGCTACATTTAGAAATCCAGCTGCAGAGGAAGAGGTGATATAATATGTTATTTGGAGAAATATTAACTTTTTCTGGAATTGCTTTTATGCTTATCTTGTTATCAGTTTATTTTTCAAAACCAACTATAGTTACACTAAAAACAAGATTTTTCAGAATATTAGTTTTATTAATTGCATTTTATATTGTATCTGAACTATTACCTGTTTATTATTTAAAATATGCTGTAGGTGATGTTGATTTTACAAATTCGGTTAAATTAATAACAAAAATATTATGGAGAATTCACTGGATTGTAGGAATTGTTTGGTTTATATTCTTCTTTATGTATTCTTACATTATTGCTAAAAAAATTGAAGTTAAAAGTATGTTTAAATTATTTACATATGATATTATTACTAAAGTATTATCAATAGCTGTTATAATATTTGTTATTGTATATCCTTTCTTACCATTTGAAATGTTGAATATTAAAAAAATGAATTATTTACCTGGTACTACTGCTATTGTTGTATTCATATTTGTTTTCTTGATTTCATTATTTGCGTTCTACCTTGTTAATAAATATAAAGAAAATGTTAAACCTAATGAGAGAAAAGGAATATTGATAGTTTTAATTTTAGTTATTTTGGCATTCTTGTTCCAATTAATATTTATCACAGTATCAGTTATTCCATTCTCTACAGTATTGTTTGCTTATACATTATATTTCTATATAGAGAATCCTGATTTAATAATTATGGAAGAAATAACTAATGCACAAGGAAATATTGAAAAATCAAATCAAACAAAAACAGATTTCTTGTCAAATATGACTTACGAAATAAAAGTACCAATGAACTTAATATCTAGTTTATGTGATGAACTTGTTAATATGTCAGTATTTGATGAAAAAATAGTAAGAGAAGATATAGATCAAATTCAAACTTCTGGTAATAATCTTCTTGATATTATAAATAATATATTAGACGTTTCTAAGATTGAAAGTGGTAAGAGTACATTACAAGAAAGAGAATATTCAATTAATGAAATGTTATCTAATATTATAAATATAGCAAAATCAAAAATTGGTGCTAAACCAGTTAAACTAGTAGTAAATGTAGATCAAAATATATCATCAGGATTATATGGTGATTCTGCTAAATTATATCAATCATTAATAAATATTATGGGAAATGCAGTAAAATATACTGATGTTGGTAGAATTACATTTACATTAACAAGTACTAAGAATTCTGGTATTGAACACTTATTATTTAAGATAAGTGATACTGGTACTGGAATAAAAGATGAAGATAAAGAAAAACTATTTTCTAAGTTTACAAGGCTTGATAATGCTGTTGAAAATGAAATAGAAGGAAGCGGTTTAGGACTTGTAATTACTAAAGAATATATAGAAGCTATGGGTGGAAAAATATGGTATGATACTCAATATAGAGTTGGTACCACATTCTTTATAGATGTTCCTCAAAAAATTGTTGATGCTAGAACATTAGGTGAGACAGCTAATACCGTAAAGGCAGAAGTTTCAACAGAAAAAATAGATTGCTCTAAGTATAAAGCATTAATTGTTGATGATAATAATCTAAACATTAAAGTTGCTAAGAGATTATTAGAAGGATATAAATTTCAAATTGAAAGTGTTACAACTGGAAAAGATTGTGTTTATAAGATAAAAGAGGGAGAAACATATGATATTATATTTATGGATCATATGATGCCTGAAATGGATGGTATTGAAACATTACATGTTTTGAAAAAATTAGATGGATATCAATTACCTCCTATAGTAGCTTTAACAGCAAATGCTATTGCTGGTATGAAAGAAATGTATTTAAATGAAGGATTTGACGATTATTTATCAAAACCAATAAATACAAATGAATTAGATAGAGTTATCAATAGATTCTTTAATAAGCAATAAATAAAATAAAAAATATATCAATAAAAGATATATTTTTTTTTGGTATTAATATTATTTATTAGGTGAATAATTAATGTTTAAAATTGGACAATATGTAACCAGAAAAAAATATAATAATGATATTGTATTTAAAATAGTTGATATAAATAAAGATTATGTAATCTTACATGGAGTAGATTTAAGATTAATTGCTGATGCAAAAATTGATGATTTAAAATTAACTACTATCAGTAAAAAAAAACAGAAAAAATTATAAGAGAATTAAGTTTTCATAATTATTTTTATATTCCAGGAAAAATATTACATTTTGATAGTGATGCAGATTATCTAAATAAATGTATGGATTATTATAAAAATAATAAACTAAAGTGTAATGGATATATTTATAAAGAATCTGAATTTTCTAAGAATATTATTAATAAGATAAAACTTCATGATCCTAACATTGTTGTTATTACTGGGCATGATGCGTTTAATAAAAAGACGCATAAATATAGAAATAGTTTATATTTTATAGATACGGTAAAAGAGATTAGAAAATATTATAAAGATGTAAATGGTATATTAATAGTGGCTGGTGCTTGTCAAAGTGATTATGTAAATTTGATAAAAGCTGGTTCAACATTTGCTTCTAGTCCAAGTGGAATTAATATTCATTGCTTAGATCCTGCTATAATTGCAACTTCTTTAGCTTTAAGTGATTTTGATAAATTAATTGATATTAAAAGTGTATTATCTAATACTAATAGTAATTTTGATGGTTATGGGGGAATTATAATTAATGGGAAACTAATAAAAGGTTTTCCTAGAAAGGACATAAATTGAATATTAACATAATAAAGAATAGAATTATTAGTTTAAAAGATTATAAATTAAAAATTAGAATTAATTTAGGAAGAAATAAGTATGAATACTTGGAGGGAAAAATTGATAAAATACATTCTAATTTATTTACTGTTACAACTAATAAAGGTATTAAATCATTTACTTATTCAGATATAATTACAAAGGCTGTTATAATCAATAAATTTGATTAAAAAGATTGATATTGCATATTTTTTGTATTATAATTAAGTTAGCTAATGATTAAGGAGGTTCTCATGGAAATTACATCAGTAAGAATTCGTAAGGTTGAAAAAGAAGGTTCTCGTTTAAAAGGATATGCTAATGTAACAGTTGATAATGCAATAGCTATTCATGACATTAGAATTATTCAAGGAGATAGAGGTCCATTCATCGCAATGCCTAGCCGTCCAACTCCAACTGGAGATCATAAAGACTATGTTCATCCAATCAACCAAGAAGTAAGAACTATGTTTGAAAAAGAAATATTAGATGCTTATGATAAAGCAGAAGATGTTCAAACTAGCGAAAACGAATAATTATCAAAATTTAGACTACTAAGTAGTCTTTTTTTTGTGTTAAAAAGCATATACTTTAGTGGAGGATAAGATGGATAAAAAAGAATATAGTGATGTAATTAATCATAGTATTAATATTTCAGAACGTAAAAGTATTATTTTAAGTGGAATTAAAAAGATTAATAGTTTTGATAGTAAGGAGTTTTTTGTTGAAAGTATAATGGGACATATATTAATTAAAGGAGATAATCTAGAATTGATAAAATTAGATACTTTTCAAGGAAATTTATCAATAAAAGGTAAAATTAATTCAATAATATATGTGGATGATAATAAAAAAATTAAAACTGATAATATAATGGCAAGGTTATTCAAATGATAGAATTAAATGATCAATTATTATCATTCTTTTTTTCATTTTTATATGGAGTAATTATTGCATTTACTTTTACTAAAAGCAATTGTTATTTATACCATAAAGGTATTAAATATGTTTTTTTTAATTGTTTTATGTTTTGTTTATTACATACCATTTTTTATTTTAAAATATTTTATATTATAAGTGATGGATTCATTCATTTATACTTTATTATGATTACTTTTTTCAGCTCAATTCTTTTTTATAAATATTTTACAAAAAAATATGTCAATAAAAGGTAATTTAATTGTTTTTATATTTTAATATAGATATAATTGAATGTAGAAAATGGGGTAAGTATGAAAAAATTGAGTAAGAAGACAAAATTTAGAGTTGCATTTTTGGTGACAAGTCTTATAATAACTTGTGTAGTTTTTGTGTCTTCTACTTTTTCATATTTTGCTCAAATTCATACTATTAAGGAAGAAATAAATAATTTGAATGAAACCTACAATGAAAAATTATCTTATGAAGAAGAATTGAAAGATGAGATTAATAAATTACAAGATCCTGAATATATGGCTAGGTATGCAAGAGAAAAATATTTATATTCTAAAAAGGGTGAAATTATAATTAAAATTGAAGACTAGAAAGGTTTTATATGGAAGAAGTATATAACTTTATTAGAAATGAAATAGATTTAAGTCCTGGAGACGCTATTGTTGTTGGTGTTTCTGGTGGGCCAGATTCTATGGCTTTGTTATACATTTTAAATGAGTTTAAAATAAAGATGGACTTAAAACTTATATGTGCTCATATAAATCATAGTAAAAGAAAAGAAAGTGATGAAGAAGAAGCATATGTAAAAAAATATTGTAAAGATAACAATATTATTTTTGAATGTATAAAAATTACTAAATGGGGTGATGACAACTTTGAAAACGAAGCAAGAAGTGTTAGATATAATTTCTTTGAAGAATTGATCTATAATTATGATGCTAAATATTTAATGACTGCTCATCATGCTGATGATTTAATTGAAACAATTTTAATGAGAATAGTAAGGGGGTCAACATTAAAAGGATATAGTGGTTTTAGTAAAATTGTTGAAAAAGATGGTTATAAAATTGTTCGACCTTTAATAACACTTACTAAAGATGAAATACTAGAATTTGATAGACTAAATAATATAAAGTATTATATTGATTCAACTAATAATGAAAATATACATACTAGAAATAGATATAGGCATACAATCTTACCTTTTTTAAAAAAAGAGAATCCTAATGTTCATAAAAAGTTTTTAAAATTTAGTGAAACACTAATTGAAAATAGTAATTATATTGATAATGAAGCCAACAAAGTTTTTAATAAGGTTTTTCAAAATGGGTTATTATACATTGATAAATTGTTAGAATTAGATAAAGTAATTCAAACTAAAATTATTTACAATATATTAGAAAAAATATATGGGGACGATTTATTAATTATAGGAGATGTCCATGTTGATTTAATATTTGACTTAATTAATTCAAACAAATCAAATAGTATTGTCCATTTACCAAATAGCGTTATTATAATTAAGGCTTATAATGAATTAAGTTTTAGTTATGATGAGGAAACATATGATGAATATGAAATAGAAATATCTGATATTGTTAATTTACCTGATGGAAGAATAATTGAAAAAGTGAATGAAAGCATTGACACATCTAATAATACTATTAGATTACATAGTAAAAGTTTAAAACTTCCTTTATATGTTAGAAATAGAAGAGATGGGGATAGAATGGAAGTTAAAGGACTAAATGGAAGCAAAAAAATAAGTGATATTTTTATTGATAAAAAAATAAAAGCTAATGAAAGGGATATATGGCCTGTGGTATTAGATTCAGAAAACAATATAATATGGCTTCCAGGTTTAAAAAAATCAAAATATGATAGGAAAAGTACTGAAGAGTATGATATAATACTAAGGTACTATTAATGAGGAGGAGATTATGAATATAAAAAGAAATAAGAAGACTATTAATTATATGCCTTATATATTGTTGTTAGTAGTAGTAGTTGGTTCATATTTATTTCTAGGAACTCTTGGAAATAAAGTAAATGAAATGAATTATACTGAACTAACAACGCAAATAAATAGTGGCAATGTAGAAGAATTAAATGTGACACCTAGGAGTTCTTCTGGGGTATATGTTGTTACTGGTAAATTAAAGGATTATGAAAAAAACGAAACTTTTAAAGTAACAGTTCCATATACAGATACAGTTATTTCTTCATTATATGAAGCAGCAGAAAAGCAAAATTTAAAAGTAAAAACAAATACTAATCCAGAGAATAGTGCTTGGATTAATATATTATTAAATGTAGGGCCTATTTTACTAATTGGTGTATTATTCTATATTATG
Organism: Bacilli bacterium; assembly: GCA_017544525.1. The sequence continues at coordinate 48,788 of JAFYEA010000017.1, forward strand.
CTTAGTAAATTAGGAAATGGTGGAAAAGGAACTTTTGATTTTGGTAAAAGTAAAGCAAAACTTGCAGAAGAAAATGGTAAGAAAACATTTAAAGATGTTGCAGGTTTAAAAGAAGAAAAAGAAGAAGTACAAGAATTAATTGATTTCTTAAAGAATCCAAAGAAATTTACAAAAATGGGCGCTAGAATTCCTAAAGGAGTACTATTAGTTGGGCCTCCTGGTACAGGTAAAACATTACTTGCTAAAGCTGTAGCAGGTGAAGCAAAAGTACCTTTCTTCTATATAAGTGGTTCTGATTTTGTAGAATTATTTGTAGGTGTAGGAGCATCTCGTGTAAGAGATATGTTCAAACAAGCAAAACAAACAGCACCATGTTTAATATTTATAGATGAAATAGATGCTGTAGGTCGTGAAAGAGGTACTGGACTTGGTGGTGGTCACGATGAAAGAGAGCAAACATTAAACCAATTATTGTCTGAAATGGATGGTTTTGGTGAAAATGAAGGTATTATTATAATAGCAGCTACTAATAGACCAGATGTACTAGATCCAGCATTACTTAGACCTGGAAGATTTGATAGACAAGTTACTGTTGGAAAACCAGATGTAAAAGAAAGAGAAGAAATATTAAATGTTCATGCAAAGAATAAAATATTAGGACCAGATGTTAAATTAAAGTTTATTGCCGAAAGAACACCTGGTTATAGTGGAGCAGATTTAGAAAACTTACTAAATGAAGCAGCACTACTTGCTGTTAGAAGAAATAAAGATTCAATATCTATGGAAGAAATTGATGAAGCAAGTGATAGAGTATTAATGGGACCAGCTAAAACTAGTAGAAAAGTAACTGAATATGAAAAGAAAATAGTTGCTTATCATGAAGCAGGACATGCTGTTAGTGGTATTATTCTCCCAAATGGTGAAGAAGTACACAAAATAACTATAATTCCTCGTGGTATGGCTGGTGGATATACTCAAATGTTACCTAAAGAAGAAAGAACATTAGTATATACTAAGAAAGAATTAGAGGAACAAATAATAACATTATTATCTGGTCGTGCTAGTGAAGAAACATATATGAAAGAAATATCAACTGGAGCTAGTGATGACTTGAAACGTGCCACAAAGATAGCTAGAAGTATGGTTACTGAATATGGTATGAGTTCACTTGGTCCAATGCAATTTGAACATAGAAGCGAAAGCGTATTCTTAGGTAGAGATTATAATCAAACAAAGAATTTTTCAGATCAAGTTGCTTTATTAATTGATCAAGAAGTAAAGAACATTATTGATGAATGTTATAAAGAAGCAAAAAGAATTGTTTCAAAAGAAAAGAAATTAATCGATGTTCTAGCAGGAGAATTAATTAAGAAAGAAACATTAACTAAAGAAGAAATTGAAAAATTAGTTGAAGAAAATAGTAATTATAAAATTAAAGTAAAAGAAGAAACTAAAGAAGCTGATATTGAAACTGAAAAGAAATCAAAATAATAATTAATAGAAAAAAAATAGAGATTACTGCTTTTCAGTAGTCTCTTTTTGATAGGGAGGATATATGAAAAACAAAACATTATTAATTTTAGCTGCCGGTATGGGTAGTAGATATGGAGGATTAAAGCAAACAGAAAAATTTGGACCTAGTGGTGAATTTATTATTGATTATTCAATATACGATGCTATAAAGAATGGATTTAATAAAGTAGTATTCATTATTAAAGAAGAAAACTATGATTTATTTAGAACAACTGTTGGAAAGAGAATTGAAAAACAAGTTGATGTAGAATATGTATTTCAAAATCTTGATAATGTACCTAAGAAGTACAAAATACCTGCTGATAGAGTAAAACCTTTAGGAACAGCACATGCTATATTATGTGCAAAAGATGTTATTAATGAACCTTTTGTAATAATAAATGCAGATGATTTTTATGGGGAGGAAGCATTTGAACTTGCTTCTAAAGATTTAGATAGCGATGTTGAAGATATTTCTATTATTGGATATAAAGTAGTAAATACAATGACTGAGAATGGATCTGTTAAAAGAGGCGTTTTAAATGAAAAAGATGGTTTATTATTAGGAATAATAGAAAGTGTTGTTGAAAAGAAAGATGGCAAAATAATCGCTAGTCCATTAAATGGTGATAAACCATTTGAAATTACAAAAGATACAAATGTTTCAATGAATATGATTACGTTTTATCCAAGTATTTTTAAACATATTGAAAAAGATTTCATTGATTTTTTAGAAAATGCTAATTTAGAAAAAGATGAATGTTTAATACCTAATACAGTTACTAATTTAATTAATAGTAAAGAAGCAGATGTAAGAGTTATAAATACTAATGCTAAATGGGTGGGAGTAACATACAAAGAAGACAAAGAAAGTGTTCAAGAATATATTAATTCATTGATTGAAAAAGGAATATATAATAAAAATCTTTGGAAAAAAAGAAAATAATGATATAATATTGCAGGAAAAGAGGGGTGTACTATGATTTTATTTATAGATACTCATGATGAATTAATAACTATAGCTTTAAAAAATAAGGATGATTTATATATAAAAACACAAGAAAGTGAATATAGTCATTCTATTTTCACTATGCCTATGATAGAAAGCATATTTAAGGAAAATAATTTAAATGTTAAAGATTTAAATAAGATTATTGTTATAAATGGACCAGGTAGTTTTACTGGTATTAGAATAGGATTGTCTATTGCTAAAACTATGGCCTATGCTTTAAAAATTGATATTAATACAATATCTAGTTTGACTGCTTATTTGATAAGTAATAATAAAGGCGTAAAGAGAAAAGCAGTTATTGAAGATAATAAGGGCGTATATATCAGTTTAATGAATGAAAAAAATGAATTTATTAAACCGGAATTTTATTGTGAAAAAGATATATATGATGAATATGTATTAGTTCCTAAAAAGTTAGATGTTGAAAAAATAATTGATTATTGTAAAAATATGAAAAGTGAGAACCCTCACCATATAAAAGCCAATTATGTAAAGAAAATAGAGGTTGAAAATCATGATTAATAAAGAAATATTAAGTGATACTGATTCTATTTATAATTATGTTGATGGGGATAAAGTTTTAGGTTATTTAGAAATAAGATTAGTTGATGGTGTTATTGATATAATGAATCTATTTGTTAACGAAGAAGAAAGAAAAAAAGGAATAGCTACAAGTTTAATGAATGAAATGTTTGAAAAAGAAGATTATTCAAGGGTAATGCTTGAAGTAAATGAAAATAATACAGAAGCAATTAGATTGTATAATAAATTAGGTTTTAAAGAAATTAGTTTAAGAAATAGATATTATGGTGAAGATGACGCGATTATTATGGAGAAGGTGAAGTAATGAAAGATGTATATATTTTGGCAATTGAATCATCTTGTGATGAGACAAGTGTAAGCATTATTAAAAATGGTAATGAAGATATAGCAACTGTCATTAATTCTCAAATAGATGTTCATACTAAATATGGTGGTGTTGTTCCTGAAGTTGCTAGTAGATTACATTTAGAAAATATAACTATGGTTATTGATGAATGTTTGGATAGAGCAAATATGAAGTTAGAGGATATGGATGCTTTTGCATGTACTTATGCTCCGGGATTACTTGGGAGTTTATTAGTAGGTGTTGAAGCGACTAAAGCATTATCATTTATTTATAATAAGCCATTAATTGCTACTAATCATATGATGGGACATATATATGCTAATATGATTGGCAATAAATTAGAATATCCATTGATTTCATTAATAGTTTCTGGGGGACATACAGATTTAATATTAATGAAAAGCGAAAATGAATTTGAATATTTAGGTCAAACTTTAGATGATGCAATTGGTGAAGCATATGACAAGGTAGCTAGAATATTAGATTTGCCATATCCTGGTGGACCTAATGTTGAAAAATATGCTTTACAAGGGAAACCATCTTATAAAATGCCACAAATATTAAATGACGATTCATTTAACTTTAGTTTTAGTGGAATTAAGAGTCACATAAATAATGTTGTACATAATGAAAAACAAAGGGGTCACGAAGTAAATAAATATGATGTTGCATGTTCTTTTCAAAATTGTGTTACATCACATTTAGTTGATAAGACAAAGAAAGCCTTATTAAAATATAATATTAAAACATTTTTAATTAGTGGTGGAGTAGCAGCAAATTCTTTTATTAGAGAATCATTAAGAGGTATGTGTGAAAGTATTGGCGTTACTATGTATATGCCAGAAAAAAAATATTGTACAGATAATGCTGCAATGATAGGTGCTGCAGCATATATACTTTATAAGCATAAGCAATTTGCACCGTTATCAATAAATGCCCAAAGTCATGCTAGTTTAGAAATGAATTTTAACAAATAAAAAAGGTATTGTATAATACCTTTTTATAATATATTATCTTCAAAACCAATTTTATCTTTAAGAATGTAATAGTTGTTACATTCTTTTTTTAATATATTATTTGTTGTGTATATAGAAGTACTTAGTTGTATTATTGTTATAGATAATATTGTTATTAATATTACATTATTTGATACATTTATCTTATTTAATAATGATAATATCATAATAATAATTGTTAATAGTATTAATAAATAGTTAATTAATTTTATTAATTTAAATGGATTTTTTGAATATACTAAGTATTTTCTTAATTTATAATTATTTTCTATCTTTTTTGATTCATATTTTAGGTAGTAAGTATTAAAACCAATTAATTCAAATATGTAATTTGAAAAAGTTAATTTATTGCTTAATTCAAGTATTCCAGTTAATACATTTCTTTTCATTAATCTTGTATAAGTTTTATTTATGTCTATATTTAAGTTAAATATTTTATTAAATAACTCTATTTTTCCAATGTTATCTTTATTTGATAACATACATATTTGATCATATTCATTATGTTCTTGTATATAATCATACATTTTTTTAATAAATGAGGTATTTACTAATGAATCAATATCATATATACAAATTAATTCATTTTTTGTGTATTTTAAACCTGCCAATATACATGTATCTTTACCAAAATTCTTTGACATTGATAGTAATTTAACTCTATCTTCGTCATTTTTTTGTATATTTTTTAATAATTCTATTGTTTTATCAGTTGAATTATCATCAACAAAAATTATATTTATTTTTAAATCTTTTAAATCTTCACATATTTTATTATAAATATTAGATATTTGTTTTTCATTATTATATGTTGGGACAACTATATCCAGTTTCATTATTTACTCCTAGTATCCTTTTGTTCCATTTAGACTATCATCATTTTCTATTAAATCACCAACTGGAACCTCTCTATATTTTGTTTTAGAATCTCTAAATATCATATTTGTTATACCACTATTTATAATAAATCTTTTACACATAGCACATGGCATAGAATTTGGAACATATTCTCCTGTTTTAACATCTACTCCTACTATATATAAAGTTGCACCAATCATATCTTTTCTCGCGGCTGAAATAATAGCATTTTGCTCTGCATGAACACTTCTACATAATTCATATCTTTCACCACGTGGAATATTTAATTCTTCTCTTATGCATGTTCCAATATCAGTACAGTTTTTTCTACCTCTAGGTGCTCCATTATAACCTGTTGATATTATTTCATCATCTTTTACGATTACTGCTCCCCATTTTCTTCTTAGGCATGTAGATCTTTCTAATGCCGCTTCTGCAATATCTAAATAATAATTGTTTTTATCTATTCTTTTCATACTAATCTACCTCTTAGAATAATTTTAACATATAGAATTAAATAATAAAATATTTTTGTAATTTTTTATTTTTAAATGAGTATTATTAAATGATGAATAATATGAATACTAATTATAATAAAGGCCTTTCTAATGAAGAAGTATTATTATCTAGAAAAAAATATGGTAGTAATAAAATCATCAATAAGAAAAAGAATTCATTTATAAGATTAGTATTTGAGTCTTTAAATGATCCAATTATTAAAATATTATTGATTGCTTTATGCATAAAGATTATTTTTTTATTTCATGATTCTAATATATATGAAACATTAGGTATAGCAATATCTATTTTTTTAGCATCTTTTATATCTGCAATATCTGAATATGGAAGCGAAAAAGCATTTGAGAAGTTAGAGGAAGAAAACAATAATATAAATGTTAAAGTGCTAAGAGATGGTAATAAAATTATTACTAAAATGGATGATATTGTAGTTGGAGATATAGTTTATTTGGAAAGTGGGGATAAGGTACCGGCAGATGGTGTGATTGTAAAGGGAGAAATTGTTGTAGATGAAAGTTACCTTACTGGTGAAACGATAGAAAAGAATAAAAGTGTTAATGATGAAGTATATATGGGATCTATTGTGAATGAAAAAAGTGCAATTTTAAGAATAAATTTAGTTGGTGAAAAGACTTATTATGGTAAAATAGCCTCTGATATACAGGAAAAAAGTAATCCCAGTCCTTTAAAAATGAAGTTAACTGATCTTGCCAAGTTTATAAGCAAAATAGGGTATATTGGGGCTATTTTAGTATTTATTTCTTATATATTTAACGCAGTTATCGTAAAATATAATTTTGATTTAATTAAAATATTTGATTTTAATATATTATTTCCTCATATTATATATGCTTTAACATTAAGTGTAGCTGTAGTAGTTATGGCTGTACCTGAAGGTTTACCTATGATGATTACATTGGTTTTATCTTCAAATATGAAAAGATTATTAAAGAAAAATGTATTAGTAAGAAAACTTGTTGGTATAGAAACATCCGGATCATTAAATATATTATTTTCTGATAAAACAGGTACTTTAACTGAGGGAAAATTATTAATGGAAAGTTTTATATCTCCTGATTTAATTGAATTTGAAAAAATAATAAATAATTATGATATTGTTTATCAATCTTTAATATATAATAATGAGTCATTTTATAACAATGGTAAAAGTGAAGGTGGTAATACAACTGATAGAGCCATTATTGATTTTTTTAAGACTGATAAAAAAGATAAGTATAATATTATAAATAAGCAACTATTTAACAGCAATCTTAAGTATTCATATGTTGTAACTGATTATAATAAAAAAACAGTTTTTTTTAAGGGAGCATATGAAATAATCTTAAATAAATGTAATAAGTATTTGGCAAATGATGGTAAAATCAATTACTTAATTGATAAAGAAAAAATAGAAAAATATATGAAGGATAAAATGTTAAAAGGAAATAGAATTCTTGCTTTAGCAATAAGTGATAGTGAAGAATTTAATTATTTAACTTTAGTTGGTTTTATTATACTAAAAGATAAAATAAGAAAAGAAGCATATAAAGGAATAGAATTGATAAAAAAATCTGGTGTTCAGGTTGTTATGGTTACCGGAGATGCTATGGAAACAGCTGTTAGTGTAGCTAGGGAATTAAAAATTATTAATGGTGAAGAAGATATTGCTCTTACTAGTGAAGAATTTAATAAACTAAGTGATGAAGAGGTAAAGTCAAAATTAAAACATTTAAAAGTTTTAAGTAGAAGTTTGCCTCAAGATAAAAACAGATTAGTTAAAATAGCTCTTGAGGAAGATTTAGTGGTTGGAATGACAGGTGATGGAGTAAATGATGCTCCTGCATTAAAAAGAGCAAGCGTTGGATTTTCAATGGGTAGTGGGACAGAAATAGCTAAAGAGGTTAGTGATATTGTAATATTAGACAATAATATTATGTCTATATCAACGGCAATACTATATGGAAGAACTATTTTTAAAAGTATTAGAAAGTTTATTATATTTCAATTAAGTGTTAATTGCTGCGCTGTATTATTAAGTATAATTGGACCATTTATAGGGATATTATCTCCGATAACAGTAATACAAGTATTATGGGTTAATATGGTCATGGATACTTTTGCCGGTCTTGCCTTTTCATTTGAACCAGCATTAATTGAATATATGTATGAAGAACCTAAAAAGAAAAATGAAAGTATTATTAATAAATATATGATTAATCAAATAATAAATGATGGTATTTTTTCAATGTTAATATGTATTTGGTTTTTGAAATCAAATATAATACATAGTATTTATAGATATTCAATTGATAATAAATATGTACTAACTGCTTTTTTTGGATTATTTATATTTATTGATATTTTTAATGCTTTTAATTCAAGAACACATAGAATTAATACATTTAGTGGATTATTAAAAAATAAAATATTTTTAATGGTTTTTATATTCATTACTATAGTACAAGTTTTATTAATATACTTTGGTGGTGAAATATTTAGAACTACAGGGTTAACTATTTATGAATTTGAAATAATGATAATTGTTGCATTTAGTGTTATTCCATTTGATATTGCTAGAAAAATTATATTAAAGAAAAAAGGAATAGATATGGGTGTCTAATTCCTTTTTAATAGTTTTAATGCTCTATTATATTCGCTACGCATTAATGATAAGTCTGAACTTCTTTGATTACAATAATCAATTATTCTTTTAAAGGTTTCTTCATTGTAATTAAAGAATTTATCTTTAAATAAGAAATGATGAATTAAAAATTCATTATATAAATCGGGAAATCTCCTTTCTGGACATGTACTTTGTGAATATATAGGTAATTTTAATCCATTATGGAATTTAGGTATATCTGAGTACTTACTAACTAAATATACACTGTTTATTATCTTTTTTATTTCATAATCTATTTCTATATTTAATTTTTTAATTAATTCATCTAAATATGAATTGTCTTGAGTTCTATAAATATATGGACTACCATTATTGAACATTATAATAGCAATTAAATAATTATATAAAATCATTAGTTCTCTAACAATTAAATCACTTTTATGGTTGAATTCAGTCATATTTTTGTCAAGATTTTTCTTTTCCCAATATTCTTTCTTTTTTTTGTTTCTGCTTTCTAAAGCACTTGCAATATATAGAAAGTCATTAAATATTGGATATAATTCAGCATTATTCTTATCTATTAGAATTCTATCACACTCAGAATAGTCAAATGTATTAGCAACTTTTATAGTATTTGGTTTTACGTAATAATCTATTAATTCTCCTGAATCATTTAATATTGCATATAATGAAATTGTATTTCTTATTTTATTTTTATCAAGCGAGAATTGTTTTTCAATTGAACTAGGAAATATACTTGTGTTTCCATTAGCTAAATAAATATTTTTAAAATTATTTTGTGCTTGTAAGTATAACAGACTATCCATATTAAATGAAACAGTTGGATCAGTTATATGGATTCCTACTATATATTTATTACCTGATTTTTTAATACTTATTGCATCATCTCTAACGTGTGTATTATCACTATCAACTGCAAATATTAATTCATTACTAGTTTTTTTGTTTGGCAATATAATACTCGATTCTTTTAGATCTGTAATTATTCCATATTTATCTAATACTTCTTCTGGTTTTAAACTTCTTCTAATTCCATATAAAATATTGTATATTTCCATTACATATTCATTTTGATCATCGCCAATTGAATTAAACAAATTTATTAATTTGTTAACATATTCAGTTTTATCTATTTTTGAACTATAAAATATTTTTAGTAGAGAAATATAATAATAAATAGATGGGGAATTTTTTTGCAATGATATTAATGAATGGTTAAAAGCATATTCAAATAGTTCGTTTTTTTCTTGTAATATTACTGCCTTATTAGTTTTTAAGAATTTTTTAATAATATTTATATCTTCTTTTCTATCTATAAGAGCTATTATTAATTTTTTTAAGTCCTCTACATCAATTTTTTTATATAGTATTATTTCATCTAGTTTATTAGCAGCATTTAACCATATATCATTACTATATTTATTAGCATTTGCCAGTAATGCTTCTCTAGTTTTTTTAATTCTATTAATATTTGTTAGTACTTCTTCTTCATTAAATAGTTCTTTATCACACAATAGTTTGATAAAATCAACTGCTTTTGGTATTATTTCATTAAAAAAAATGGTGTTTTCAATTTTACCAATATTATTATTTAAAAATTTAAAAGACTCTTTTATTAATTGAGTATGATTTAGTGAAAGATGTTTTTTTGCTTCTTCTATTTTTTCTTCAGAAAAGTCATTATTAAGTATAAAATTAGAAAAATAACTAAAATCTTTCATATAATCTCCATATTCTAATTTTATTTTATCATATTTCTTTTTTTAAAAACAAGTAATGTGATATAATATTTCTAAGGAGAGGTTATGTTCAAATATAAAAAGTTTACTATTAATTTATGTACTATTTTATTTATAATTCTTTCTATTGTTGAATTAATTATATATCTTTTTTGTGAAAATAATATATTTGGTCTTTATTATCTTTTGATAAATACACTAATAATTTTCTTGTTAGTTCCATGTGCATATAATTATAAAAGGTATTATTCATCAGCGAGAATTAGCAAACTAATAATTGTAATACTTCTTGGTATTTTTAACAGTTATATATTACAGGGAATAATAAATGGATCAATTAATTATGTTGATGCATCTACGATTTATATTAAAAAGATATTTTTATATAGATGTGTTTTTAAGGGTATTATATATGTAATTCTAATTGGTTTTACTATTTTAGATTCGAAATTAAATAAGGTTTTAATAAAAGGTGTTAGCAATAAAGGTATTGACTAATGCTTTTTTTATGTTATAATATATGGCACTAAGTCAAGTGTTTTTAAAGAAATCTTTGACATTTGAGTAAATTTGTGGTATAATCTAATCGCATTTACGAAGGGGGTAAATTTATGAGTTATTTAGAAAACAGAATTCAAAGTTTTCAAAAGGAATGTGTAACATTAGATTCATCATTACATGTTTTACACACTGAGTTATCAGCATCACCAGAAGTTTCAAAAGCAGAATTAGGATATATTGTTGATTGTGCAGAGTATGTTCAAAAATTATATGATGGTGTAAATAGTGATAACATTTCTAAATATGAAAAGGAACTTATTGAATTAGAACGCGAATTGAAATATCAATACGGAAAGGGACTTATTGAAACAGTTTATACTGTTCCAAGCGAAAGAACTTCAAGAGTTAAAACTAGAAAGGCTGAAAAGAAAGATACACGTAACTTGTATGCTGCAGGTGTATTATCAGGAGCAATTCTTATGGGTCTAGTAGGAGCTGCAATTTATGGTGACCGTAAGAACAATGAAGAAACAGTGACTAGAGCATCTAGTTTAGAAGTTGTTTCTACTACTGAAAACAATGTTAATGAACAAGATGAAACAATTGTAGTTGCTACTCAAGATAATGGTGAAGAATTAGTTGCCACTGTGTTACCAACACCAGAGCCAACACCAGCACCAGTTGTTACACCAGTACCAACTGTTGAACCAACACCAGTACCAACTGTTGAACCAACACCTGTAGTTGTAGAAACTACACCAGTTGTTACATTAGCTTTAGGTGAACCAGGAACATTCTTGGATATTACTGATGATGAACAAGTAGTTGCAAGAGCTCAATACATTTATGATAATTACTTTGCTCCATATATGGATAAAGTAAGTGCTGATGAAAGAGCCCATACAACTGTTGATAGAATAGCTGATGCTATTAGAGTTATGAATGGACGTTGTCCATTAGATGAAAATGGATATAAACTTAGAGATGCTAATACAACTGATACATATGCACAAGCATTTGTAGATTTATATGCTAACGTTCCATCTTCAGATGTAATGGGAACTGTTGAATTAGTACCAGCACATCTATTCGCTATCGATGGAAGTGAAGTTCAAGCATTCTTAAGAACATATGATGAATTATATGGAAGAATTGCTGAAGGAAGAAATACAAGAAATTCTGATATGTACAGAGGAGCTGCTGAAATATTAGAAGCTAAAATGTGGTATGAATGGCATTGCCAAGGAATGGGTGGATATATTTTATTTAATACTGAAACTCATGAAATAGATACTGAAAATAATATTAGATATAATGAAGTAACTGGAAATTGGGAACGTTTATGTCCTGAAGATAATACATATAAAGTATTAACAAATACTGAAGTGTATCCAGTTATGAATCCATATAATATAGATGCTACATATAGATATCTTGCATATGCAGGAACTATGTATAGATTTGGATCTTATATAGAAGAAGCAGAACATAACCAAATGGCTCCAATTTGTGTTCCATTATGTGTTGATTTTGCTACTAAAGAATTAAATGAATATACAATTGATGAAGTATATACAGGAATTAATGAAGGATTATGGAATAATATTATAGCTCAACATGCCGGTATGGCTGATCAAGTACCAGGAGTACCAGTAAGCGTTGGTTTCTGGCAAGCATTAGATAATCAATTAGAATATGATTATACTCATTCAAGTGCATTAGGATTAAAATAATAATTAAGGGGGGTTTTGATTATGTATAGTAATAAGAAAAATGGGTTTAGTATTTTAGATTTATTAGTAAAAATTATATTTGCTGCAATCTTTATATTTATACTTATTTGGTTATTTAATAAGAAAATACCAAAGATTAACATGACTCCTTTCTATAGCAATGTATTTAGAGAAAATATTAAATACATGCAAGATGCTGGAGAAAACTACTTCACAGATGACAAAATGCCAACTGAAGAAGGAGAAGAAATTAAATTAACATTAGGAGAAATGGAAAGCAAAAATCTATTAATACCTTTTGTTGATGAAGATGGTAATGCTTGTGATAAGAATGCTTCTTATGTAAGTATTACTAAATTAGATGAAGGATATGAATTAAAAACATATCTAGCATGTCCTAAAGAAACAAACTTTACTGTTAAAACATTAGGATGTCATACATATTGTAAAACTGGTAATTGTGAAAAGAAATGTTCAATTCAAAAAATTACTGAATATCAATATAAGAAGTTAATTAGTGGTTCTAAAACAACTTATAGTTGCCCTAAAGGAACTAAATTAAGTGGAAAGTATTGTTTAAAAACAAAATTAGTTAAAACAAAAAATCCAATAATTAAAACTATAACTAAAACTGATGAAAAACCAGCTACCCCAGTAATTGGAACTGCTACTGTAGTAACATTAAAACCAATTGTTACTACTAAGAAAACTCAATTAACAACAGTAGTAGGAAGTAAGAAAACAGAATTAACTAGAGTAGAAGGAACAAGAGAAGTACAATTAACAACAGTAGTAGGAAGTAAGAAAACAGAATTAACTCCAACTAAGAAAACTGAAACTTATGATTGTACTAAGACTAAAACTGAAAAACAATGTAAGACTGAATATCAAACAAGATCATATAGTTGTCAATGTAAGACAACAGTATCTCAAGGTAGAAGTGTTACAACATGTAATACATGTTATGAAACAGTACCTGTACAAAAATGTAAAGATGTTCAAGTTTCATATACTGATACTTGTTATAGAGAAGTACCTACTTGTCCAAGTGGAACAGATGAACAAACAGGAAGTGGAAAAACTTTAAAATGTTATAAGATTGAAAAGACATATAGTTGTCCAAGTGGAACACAAAGACAAACAGGAAGCGGAGCAAGCTTAAAATGTTATAAGAACGAAAAGACATATAGTTGCCCAAGTGGAACAGATGAACAAACAGGAAGTGGATCTAGTCTAAAGTGTTATAAAATTGAAAAGACATATAGTTGTCCAAGCGGAACAGATGAAAAGACTGGAAGCGGAGCAAACTTAAAATGCTATAAGATTACTAAGGTATATAGTTGTCCAAGTGGAACAACAGATCAAGAAGGTAGTGGAGCAAACTTAAAGTGTTATAAAGTTACTGAAGGAACAATCACTTATAAGTGTACTGATGCTGGATATAAGTTAAGTGGTAAGAAATGTATTAAGAAAATTACTACTACTGAAAAAGTTTGTGAAAAAGGTTATAAGTTAGAATCAGGTAAATGTAATCTATATAAAACAACTAAGACTAAAGCAACTGAAAGCAAGAAAACAACTTCATATTATACTTATAAATGGAGTAAAGAGGAATCATTACCTGGATATACTAAGACTGGAAAAACAAGAACAATAAACGGAAAAGAAGTATGTGAATAATCACATACTTTTTTATTGTTTTATCTTTATAAATAAGGTAAAATATTACATGAGGTATTTGAAATGAGAAAAGGAAATAAAAAATTAAAAAAAGATAAAACATTTCCATTTTGGTTAATTAGTTTATTATTACCACCTGTTGGAATCATATTATATTTTATCAAGAAGAAGGATAATAAAATAAAGAAAAGTATTATTACATCCACAATAGTTGGTTTTTGTATATATGCTTTTGGTTTTTTAATAGCGTTAAATATTATGCCGGAAAAAAATGTTGATGATTGGTATAAAGATATTCAAGGTAACAAAGAAGTAGTTACAGTATTTGGTTTAACAACTTGTCCACATTGCAAAGAACTAAAACCTGTCATTAATAAATTAGCCAAAAAATATAAGTTTAATCTATACTATTTTGAAGTAGATAAATATAGTATAGAAGATAATGATAAATTATTAAATACTTTAGAATTAAAAGATTATGAAGAACTTGTTCCATTTATATTTGTTGCAAAGAACAATGAATATTTAGCGGGGATAACAGGGTTTAATAGTCAAGAGTCATTAGAAAAATTTTTAGAAGAAAATGGAGTAATTAAGAAAGACTAGGAAACTAGTTTTTCTTTTATTTTTAGTGTATAATTTTATTAGGTGGTAACTATGAAAAGATCATTGATGTATTTTATAATAGTATTTGCTTTATTAGTTGTTATTAAATATAGGTTTTCTAGTTATTCAATTGAATATAAAGTAAATAATTATGATATAAAAGAAACATATAAAAGTGGAAGATTTTATTATGAAATAAAAAAAGATGATTTAATATATAATTTTGATGAATATTATGGAAGAAATTTTAATAAAACTCTAATTAGTAAAATTGAAGAAATAAAAGATGAAAATATTAGTTGTATTTATCCTACTATAAAGAAACATAATACGTATCCATTATGTTATTATAATGAAGAATATACTGATTATCATTTAATTAATTCTGATTTACTTTCTAAATATAAAAAAGAGGAAGTAGATGAAGAAAAAAATGATAAAGATTTTAAATTATTTGATAATTTATCTAAAAATGAATATATTGCTTTATGGAATTACAATGGATATATTATTATGAATGGTAATACATATGAAAATTTAGATATTTTTGACAAAGAAAAATATGATAATTCTCTTGCTTATATAATTGACGATACTATTTATATGGCTAATTATGATCAAGAGCATGAGTATGATAGTTTAATTGCTGTAAATATTAAAGAACTAAGTATCGAATTAATAGAATTAGAACATATGATAGATTATGATTCATATATAGTTGGTAATATCGAAGATATGTTATATATATTTGATGGTAAATATTCTAAACTATATGAAATAAATACTAGAAATTATAAAGTTAAAATTATTGGTGATAATGAAAATGGTTTTGTAAAATATATAAATGGTAAGTTTGAGAATTGTAGTAAAAATGAATATAAAATAAATAAGATCAAATATAATATTAATGATTCAAAGTATACTTATAATATTGATGATGGCGTATATAAAATAATTAATGATAATAAAGATATTGTACAAAAGATTAACAATAATAATGTTAATTATGTATATGAGAATGGAAATAAAATATATTATACTTATTTAGATAATTTTTATAGTTATACTCCAAATGATGGTGAAAATAAGATTTTCTATAATTACGAATTAACATTTAATAAAGACAATACAATATTTGTATATTCAAAATAACATTTTAATTATTAATACATATAATAATTTAGGTGATTAAAATGTTTGAAAATGATTTTTATACAACATATGAAATAAAAAAGGGAGATACTTTATATCAAATATCAAAGAATTATAATGTTAACACTAAATTATTAGCTGAATTAAATGGAATTAATATGGATGATTATATTTATCCAGGACAAACTTTATTAGTTCCTAAAAAAAATGTTAGTTATTATATAACAAAAGAAGGAGATACATTAAGGGAAGTAAGTGATATATTTGATGTTAGTGAGTATGATATTATTAATCAAAATAGAACAGTTTATTTAAAAGAAGGGCAAATGATATATTATAAAAGAGGCTAGTATTAATAATACTAGTCTTTTTTTAAACAAAGTGTTATAATTTTTATAATAGGAGTTGGTTAGATTGATTATAAGAAAGCCATATGCTTTTTTAATTAAAAACTTTAGAATTATTCATGGTATTCTTTTTGCTATGCTTTTATTTTTGATGTTTAAAACTATTAATATTTATTCTTTTTTTAATCAATATGTATTACAACAAGCATATCAATTGCAATCAAATTTATCTTCATTATATGTGACTCCTTTTATGTTTGTATTATCAGTACTTATCATAGTTGTATCCTTGATAATATTTTATATTTTATCAATAAAAGGGAAAGGAAATAAGTTTTATTTAATTGTATTTATATATTATGCTTTATATTTTATATTCTTAATATATATGACTTCAGTATTTAACAATTTAGAATTAGGAAGAATATTAACTATTGAGTCGAGAAGAGCTGTAAGAGATATAAGCATTATTGTTTTATTACCACAAATTGTTTTTTCTCTTATTATGGTAGCTAGAACGTTAGGTTTTAATCTAAAACAATTTGAATTTAAGAAGGACTTAGAAGAATTAGACATTGATGTAAGTGATAGTGAAGAAGTTGAATTAACACTAGGTAGTGATACATATAAAATAGCTAGATTTTTTAGAAAGCTATTAAGATTAACTAAGTATTTTATATTAGAGAATAAAATATTTGTAATTGGTTGTGCATGTATAATAGTTACCATTATATCTTTCTTTATTTATTCTAAAATAGATGTTTATGCTGAAAATTATTCTGAAAATCAAGAATTAATAGCTAGAGCTTTATCATTCAATGTAGAAGAGAGTTTTATTACAACAACTGCTGTTAATAATACAATCATAGATTCTTCCAAGAAATATGTTCTTGTTAAATTAAATATAACTAATAGGCAAAATAAAAGTTATTCTTTAAACAATGAAACATTTGGTTTATTAATTGATAATAAAATTATTAATCCTACTCAAGGTTTATCTGAAAAATTCTTTGATATTGGAACTACTTTTGTTCCAATGGATATAGTTGCCGGTAGTGAAAAAACTGTAGTAATTGTATTTGAAATTGATAAGAAGAATGAGCAAAAAGAATTTATCTTTAAAATTAAGAATGAATCTATGAATGTTAAAGATGAATATAAAGATATTATTATTAAACCAAAGAATTTAGACGAGGATAATAAGAATTTTAATTTTACATTAGATAGTCAAATAGATTTTAGCGATTCTTTGCTTAAAGATTCTAATCTATATATTGGTAGTGTAGAGATTAATAATAGTTTTAAAGAGAAGTATACATATACTATTAATGGTAAAGATAATGAAGGATATTATTATGTAGCACCTCCAAGTAATATGAAAGGTACTATGACAATATTAAGAATAGAATCTACTTTGACTATGACTAAAGAAGATATTTATATGAAAAAGAAGTTAAAAACATCTGCAGATCTATTCAATTACTATGGAATAATAAGATATAGATATTTAGGTGAATATAAGAATGTTAAACTTCAAAAATTAGATGTTGATGTTAATAAAAATCTATATGCTTATATGTTAATTCCTATAGAAGTAAAAAAAGCTAATAAAATTGATTTATTTATTGTAATTAGGGGCGTAAAATACACAATAAACTTGAAATGATGCATATAATTTGTTATAATACTATTTGCATGGAACCATAGCCAAGTGGTAAGGCCCCGGTCTGCAACACCGTCATCGCCGGTTCGAATCCGGCTGGTTCCTCCAAGTTTATAAGTTAGGGCAATACGCTCTTTTTTAATAGGTGATAAGTATGAATGAATCATATTATAAATTATGTTTAGAAGAATTAAGTAAAATTGATAAACCTAAAAGACTATTGTTACATAGTTGTTGTGCTCCCTGCAGTAGTCATGTTATATCTTTTTTAACTAATTATTTTGATATTACAATACTTTATTATAATCCTAATATATCACCAATAGAAGAATATAATAAAAGAAAAGAAGAACAAATTAGATTGATAAAAGAAATAGATAAAACTAATAAAATTGATATTATTGATTGTGATTATGATAATAATATATATGAAAAGTCTATTAAGGGATATGAAAAATGTCCTGAGAGGGGAGATAGATGTACTATATGTTTTAATCTAAGACTTGATAAGACTGCTAAAGTGGCTAAAGAGAACAACTATGATTATTTTTGTTCTACTTTAACTGTTAGTCCATATAAAAATTCTATATTAATTAATGAAATTGGTAAAAAAATGGAAGAAAAATATAGTATTAAATGGTTATATTCAGATTTTAAAAAAGATAATGGTTATAAACATTCAATAGAACTATCTAAAAAATATAATTTATATAGGCAAAATTATTGTGGATGTAAATATTCAGTTAGAGAAAAAAAGTATGATTAAATACTTTTTTATTTAGGGTATTTATTGAATAAAATGCTTATTTTTAGTATAATATCATTGGTGATTTTTATGAATTATTTAATTGATAATGCATTAAAAAGTGGTTCTGGGGTAACTGTTGAAATAGCAATAGCAATAATAGTTGGAATACTATTAATTTTATCTATTATTATTTTAACAATTATAAAATCATTAAAGGATAAATAGTAATGAAAATTTATATAGGGGATATTGATATAGAGAGCATATTATTTAGTGGCGCTTGTTTTAGGACCATAAAAGAAAATGATGGAAGTATTACTGATATACTTAATGATAGGGTTATTAATATTAAACGTGATGGTGAATATATTTATGTTACATCTTCTAATAATGATAATTTAGAAGAAATCATTAAAGACTATTTTGATTTAAATAGAGATTATAATAAAATTGATAAAGAAATAATAAAAAAAGATTCTAATTTAAAGAATATGATTGATAAATGTAAGAATTATAGAATTCTTAATCAAGATCCTTTTGAGATGGGGATTAGTTATATAATTAGTCAAAATAATAATGTTAAAAGAATAAGTAAAAGTATTAATGAGTTATGTAAAAATTATGGAAAGAAAGTGGTTTTTAATAACAACGATTATTATTTGTTTCCTAAGTATGAAAGTATTAAAAATATTAGTATTGAAGAATTAAGAAATTATGGTGTAGGTTTTAGAGATAAGTATATAAAGGATTATTTGGATAATTATGAATACTTAAATAATATAAATGAATTATCTACTGAAGAAGCATTAGTGAAATTAATGAATATTAAAGGTATTGGTTTAAAAGTTGCTTCATGTATATTGTTATTTGGATATAAAAGATTAGATGTTTTTCCAATAGATACATGGGTAAAGCATTTTATGAAAGAAAACTTTAATATTAAAGAAGATCAAAAAGAGATTGAAAAATATGCTAGAGATAATTTCGGAAAATATAGTGGATTAGTTATTCAATATATGTTTCATTATAATAGAAATTTGTAGATATAGTAATATATCTTTTTTCTTGCTTTTTTAAGGGTTTTATACTATAATAATCAATACTCGATTTGAGGGGGGTTATTATGGAAGATAAAGGAAGTAAAAATGTAATTGATTTGTATTTTAAAGCTAATAATAATAAATATGATATAGCTTTATGGAATGAAAATGGAAGGGATTATAGTAAGGCTGAAATGACTGTTCTTGCTTGTTTAGCAATTGTTGGTAGAGAAGCAGAAATGTGTAAGTTACCTTTTTTGCCAAGAGAAGCAGATTATAATAAACTTATTAAAACTATAATACTATATAGTTTGGATGGTATGACTGATGGACTTAGAAAAAAAGAAGAATATGATAAGTTAATCAATAAATATAAAAGAATTGATCCAGAAGTATATGGAGCTACTGTTGTATATAAGAGTATGTTAGATAATTTTGCTAGATTTTTAAAACCTTATAATCCAGAAGAAAAATTTGTATGTGACAATGTTTTTTTACATAATCTAATTAGAGAAGGTCATATAAAATGGGGCGCTAATGGTGAAAGATTAGAAAGTGTTTTAGAACATATATATGGATGTTTGGTTTTGGCAGTTGGTATTGAATCTGAATATGATTATGATATTGATTTTACTAAATTATATAAAATGTTATTAATACATGAAGAAGGAGAAATATCATCAAAAGGTGATATGACTGAATGGGATGCTAGTAGAGAAGAAAGACTTGATATTGAAAGGAAGGCAGCTAAGAGAGTATTTTATCAATTATCAGGTGGTCAAAAATTATATGATTTATGGGAAGAGTTTAATGGACATAATTCTTTAGTTTCTGAATATGCATATTTAATTGATAAATTAGAATATGATTTACAAGTAAAAGCATATGATGATAATAATTATTATGATTTTGATAATTATCCTAGAAATGTAGTAACTGAAAGTGAAAGTGTACAAAATATCATTAATAGTGGAGCTAAAAGTGTTTTTGATGTTCATTATGAATATGATAAGAAAAAATTTAATAGACTACCTTGTACTAGAAGAATGCTTGAAGATGCAAAGGATTATCATTTTGAAATGAAAGAAATAGAGAAAAAATCCAGATTCATGGTTCCTAGATTAAGAAAGAATTATAATATAAATTAAAAAAGTGTTGCATTTAATAATTTAATATGTTATTCTTTTAAAAGAGGAAAAAAATATGAGAGAATTAAGAGGAAAAAGTTTACTTTTTGCTAGTAGTTTAGTTGGAACTGCTATTGTTGTTAATTCTTTAATATTTGGTCTCATCATTTAATTGATGGGACTTTTTTTTGCCTTAATATTTCATAAAGGAGTGTGTATATGAAAAGAAATAGTAAAATGTTACTTGATATTAATGACAAACCACCAGTATTAAAATGGCTACTTCTATCATTACAACATGTGTTTGCAATGTTTGGAGCAACTATTTTAGTACCTATACTTGTTAATTCTGCGGCAGGAAGTGAAGTATTATCTATACCAGTTGCTTTAGTTTCATCTGGTATTGGTACATTAATCTACATAGTTTGTACTAGAGGTAAGAGTCCAGTATATCTTGGAAGTTCATTTGCATTTATTACACCAATGATTGTAGGATTTGCAATGGCTGGAAGAGCAGGTGTATTTACTGGAATTATGGGAGTAGGACTTGTTTATGTAATATTTGCATTAATTGTTAAATTAGCAGGTAAAACATGGTTAAATAAGTTATTACCTCCAATTATCGTTGGACCTATGATTATGATTATAGGTTTAGGACTTGCACCAACAGCAGTTGAAGAAATTGGGCTTAATTTAGATGTTGTTCCTTGGAAGAATGTAGTTGTTGCATTAGTTGCATTCTTTACAACAGCAATCTTAGCAGTAAGAGGAAAAGGGTTCTTTAAAGTAATTCCATTCTTAATGGGTATGGTTGCTGGATATGTTGCATCTATGTGCTTAGGAATGATTGATTATAGTACAATAACAAGCGCTAAATTCTTAAGTGTTCCTGGATTCTATATTCCATTTGTTCATTATAAATTAAATTTTGTAGCAATGTTAACAATAGTACCAATTGCTATAGTAACAATGGCAGAACATATTGGAGATCATAAAGTATTAGGGACAATTATTGATAAAGATTTAATTGAAGATCCAGGTTTAGATAGAACACTAATGGGTGATGGACTTGCAACATTTGCAGCTGGTTTACTCGGGGGACCTGCTAATACTACATATGGAGAAAATACTTCAGTTGTAGGTATGACAAAAGTTGCATCAGTTTGGGTGACTGGACTAGCAGCAGTAATTGCTATTGTATTTGGTTTCTTAGGAAAGTTAACAGCAATTATATCATCTATTCCTGCACCAGTACTTGGAGGAGTTGCAATTCTACTTTATGGATTTATATCTGTAAATGGTCTTAAAATTTTAATTCAAAATCAAGTAGATTTTGGAAAAACTAAAAATGTAATAGTAGCAGCTTCAATGTTAGTTTTAGGATTAGGTGGAGCAGCAATATCAATTGTGACTAAAAATGTAAATGTATCAATATCTGGTATGTCATTAGCAGCTATAATTGGTATCTTATTAAATTTAATAATTCCTGAGGAGAAATAATATGAAAGAGATTGTTCTAAATCATCCCTTAATAACGCATAAATTGTCTATATTAAGAGATAAAAATACTGGTACAAAAGAATTTAGAGAATTGGTTAGTGAAATAGCAATATTATTATGTTATGAGGCAACTAAAGATGCTAAGTTAAAAAATACTGTTATTGAAACACCTCTTGAAAAATATAAAACTCAATGTCTAGATGAAGATAGTTTTGCTTTTGTACCTATCTTAAGAGCTGGTATGAGTATGGTGGAGGGTATTATTAAAGTAATACCTAATGCTAAAATAGGGCATATAGGTTTATATAGAAACGAGGAAACATTAGAACCTGTAGAATACTATTATAAGATGCCAGAAAAAATTAATAAGAGAGAAGTATTTATTCTTGATCCAATGCTTGCTACGGGAGGTAGTATTTTAGCTACAATTAATAGATTAAAAAAAGATGGTGTTAAAAAGATTAAAGTATTATGCGTAATCGCAGCACCAGAAGGTTTAAAAGCAGTAAAAAAAGCACACCCAGATGTTCAAATCTATTGTGCTTCTGTTGATAGAAAGTTAAATGATATTGGATATATTCTTCCTGGTTTAGGGGATGCAGGAGATAGAGTATATGGAACTAAGTAATACTTGAATAGTATTACTTTTTAATAATATAAAAGTACTAATTATTTAGTACTTTTATCTTTGATATTCTATTTTTTAATCTATTAATTTCTTGAATAAAAAAGTGTTTAATTCTAGATTGATTAATTATAGCAGTATTATGTTGATTCATTTATAATTCCTATATTCATATTATTTATATTATTAATCATTAACTCACGAAGATGTCTCAGGAATTTATTTTTATTTAATGTGTAAAGTAGAATTATATATGTTATAATATTTCTATGATTAAAAAAGTATTTAAAGAAAATTTAATTTATATAATTATTATAATATCTCTTATTATAGTTTTGTCTATTATTATGAGATCTTCTTTACATGGCAAAATAATAATATTTGATAATAAAGTAATAGAATTTGTAAGAGATATACTTGATAGTAGATTGACAAGTTTCTTTAAACTAATGACAAATTCCGGTGCTTTATACATACCAATTGTTATTCTTGTGTGTATTTTTGTGTTTATTAAGAATAAATGGTATTTTTGTATAGAAACTGTTAGTTATGCTTTTGCTGGATTAGTTTCTTATATTGCTAAGTTAATAGTGGCCAGACCGAGACCACTTGAAGCATTAATAAAAATGCCTAGTACATATAGTTTTCCAAGTGGACATACATTAACATCATTAGTATTTTATTGTATACTTTTTTATTTGTTAACTATTAAGTCAAAAAGAAGTGTAAAGATAATTGGTTTTATATTTAGTTTATCATTGATTTGTATTGTTTCTGTATCTAGAATTTATTTGGGTGTTCATTATTTTTCTGATGTATTGGGTGGATTTATAATTGGAATACCTTGCGTATTAATTATTGTAAATACAATTGAAAAGAATTTAAAGGAGAAATTATTATGAGAGGATTAATGCTTGAAGGTGGAGGAGCAAAGGGTGCTTATGAAGCCGGTGCTGTTAAAGCTTTATTAAAAAGAAAAATACAGTTTGATTGTATTGGCGGTACTTCAATTGGTGCGATTAATGCTGCTTTTTGTGTTCAAAAAAATTTTGATGGGATGTATAAACTGTGGTTAAGTACTGATAGTGAAGAATTATTTGGTATTGAATCAGAAATGTTAAAGAATATTACTACTCATAATTTAACTAGAGAAGATATTAAAAAGGGGTTAAGTACTGTAAAAAAGATTGTTAAAAATAGAGGCATAGATACAGTTAATATAAGAAGAATATTAGAAAAGAATATTAATGAGAAGAAGTTTAGAAGAAGCAAAATTGATTTTGCTATGAATACGTATAGTTTAAGTGACAGAAAACCTGTAGAGGTATTTAAGAAAGATATTCCTGAAGGTAAGTTGATTGACTATATTATTTCTAGTGCTTATTTACCTGTATTTAAATTTGAAAGGATTATTGATGATAAATATTATATTGATGGTGGATTTTATTCAAATTGTCCAGTTGATATGCTTGTAGATGCTCTATATGATGAAATATATGTTATAAGAGCATGGCAAAAGAAAATGTCTATCAAAAATAAGAATCATGCTAAGATACATATTATAGGTCCAAGAGAAGATTTAGGTTCTATTATGTTATTTGATCCAGAAATGGCTGAATATAGAATGAACTTAGGCTATTATGATACTATTAAGTATTTAGATAATCTTGATGGTAATAAATATTATTTTAAGAATTATAATGAAGAATATTATTCTAGATTGTTTGGTAGTAAAGATTATAAAGAAATAGTAAAAAAATATAATAAAGGATTAAAAATAAAAAATAATAAAGATTTTATCTTGATAATAATAGAAAAAATATGTAACGAAAATAAAATGGATAGATTTAAAGTATATAATTTACCATATTTAATCACTAGATTAAAATATAAAATGGCTGGTAAAACTAAGAATTATTATTATGATTTTATTAAAAAGATAAAAGTAGAATTTTAATAATATTTAAATAAAAAAATGTTGAAAAAATAGTAGTAATATGTTAGTATATTACTACCGATGCAGGTGTAGTACAACGGCTAGTACGTGGCCTTGCCAAGGCTGAGGCGAGGGTTCGACTCCCTTCACTTGCTCCATGAGAAAATAAACTCAGTATAAACTGGGTTTTTTTATGTTTTGTTTAAAAAGTAACAATAGAAGGAATTACATTTAATTTGTAAATTATGATAAAATGTGATATATTAACCTTATAAAGGAGAGGTGTTATGGCAAAGAAAGACAGAAACATTATTGAAGTCACTGAAAAAGATGGTGGCAAAAAAATAGGTGTTGATTCTAAAGGAAAACTTATAGAAGTAAAAGAAACACCAAGAGAGGGTGCTAAAATTAAAAGAATTATAGCTATATGTTTATGGCTTGTTGGTATATTCTTTGAAGTAATTGGAATCTTAAGATTAAAAGGAGTAATTGGATGGATTCCATCATTAAACACTACCGCATTTTTAATTATTGTTTTAGTTCTTGATTGTATTGCTGTTGTGATTGGATCTCAATTTTGGAAGAAAGCAAATCACATTGATCCAGCAAGTGAAAAGAACGCTCTTAAGTTTTGGGTTCAAAACAATCTTGGTACAATAATTTCTGTAATAGCATTCTTACCTATTATCTTATTTGTTTTAACTGATAAAGAAATGGATAAGAAGAACAAGACTATTGTTAGTGTTGTTGCAGTAATTTTACTTTTAATAGCAGGTGTTGGTAGTTATGATTTTAATCCTGTATCTTCTGAACAATTAGAAAGAGCTCAAAAAGAAGTTTTAGCAACTGGAAATTATGATACTAACGAAGATGGTGAAGCTATTGTTTACTGGGCTGAACATAGTAAAAAGTATCATGTTGATAAAGATTGTCCTGCACTACAAAATAGTGAAAATGTATACTTTGGTACTGTAAAAGCTGCTTATGAAAAGAAACTAACTGAACCATGTAGAAGATGTATTCATGAGTTAGAAGAAGAACATACTGATGAAGAGGCAAAATAATGGCTAAATTAGTAGAAGTTAAAGAAGAAAAGAAAACTAAAAAAAGTCCTAAAATTAATTTGAATAAAGTTAAAAAATTAATTGATGACAATCCTGAAGCTGTTCAAAAGATTAAAGAAGGTGTTACTGATATTATTACTAGCAAAGTAATTGGTAATGCCACTAAGAAAACAACTAAAAAAACTACAAAAAAGAGTAGTTCTAAAAACAGTTCAGATAGTTTATCAAAGGTAATGGATCTAGCTGGAACATTATTTAAGAAATAAAAAAACTTATGATTTATTCATAAGTTTTTTATTGTGCTCTAGTTTGTTGATTATTTAAAATATCATATATTATTTTATAATATTCTGTTACATTATTTCTTACAAACTCTGTATCTTGAGCTATTCTTTCTGGAGTAAGTTCATCTTCAACACTTGGATCATCCATTTCAGCGTAGCACATTTTAACTAACATGTTATAAAAATCTTTATTTTTAGCTGTAGGTAACGCTTCCATAAAACTTAACATTCTTTTGTAATAAATGCAAGCATCATTTAATGCATTAATATCATTTGATTGTTTTACTTCATCGTTTAATGTTTTTAAAATATATTTCATATCTTTCTCCTTCTATCTATCATAATTATATAATAGTATTTAATATAAATACAAGGTGACATTTACATAATAATTAATTAATTATCGAAAAACAATAAAAAAATATTGAAAAATAAAAAATAATGTGTTAATATAAGTTTGGAAGTGATGTAAATGGATAATAAAAAATTAAGTAATCTTGGAAGAACAATGGAGGTATTATTAAAAGTTGGCTTTGTATTATCAATAGTTATTATTGCAGGTTTATATTTTATTACTAAATTATTTAAAATACATTTTGACTTGTTTATTATTATGATATATCCGTGTGGTTTATTATTTACGTATATGATATATGAATTTATATGTTTATTTAAATCATTATATAAAGGTAATCCTTTTTGTTTAGAGAATGTTAAAATATTAAAAAATAATATGTTTATTTCTATAATAATAGGTATATTAGTTTTAATATCATTATTAATATCATGTTTTATGTACAATTACTATAGTTTACAATTAAAATTTGCTTTAGGATTTATATCATTATTATTCTTTGTAGCATCTATTGCTTTTTATATTTTATCAGAACTTTTTAATCAAGCTCATAAATATAAAGAAGAAAATGATCTTACTATTTAGGAGGTACATATGGGTGTTATAGTTAATTTAGATGTTATGATGGCAAGGAGAAAAATATCTTCTCAAGATTTAGCTGAAAAGATAGGAATTACTCAAGCCAATTTATCTATTCTTAAAACAAATAAGGGAAAAGCAATTAGATTTAGTACATTAGAGAAATTATGTGAAGTATTAGATTGTAAACCAGGGGATTTATTAGATTATGAAAAGGAAGGTGTAAAGGATGAATGAGTTTGCTATATATTGTTTATTGTTAGCTATATGGAATGTTATATTATTTTATGGTAAAGACTTTGGAATATCTGTATTATTATTTATAGTTCCATTATTAATTTATTTTTATTTCTTATTTAAGAAGAATAATTTAATTAAGAATAAAAAGGGATTATTATTTATGATTCCTATTGTTATATTGTCTATGACATTTTTTATATTTAATAGTAATACATTTAATGTATTGAATCCATTAGTTATTATTGGATTGATATTGCTTATGTATATATTTACTGTTAAACCTATATATAATGTTAAAAATATAATTATTGATATGTTTAGATTACTATTTAAACCTTGGTGTTTTATAGGAAAATTTTATAGGAAATGTACTTCTAATATTAAATTAAATATGTCTGATAAAACTAAAAAGATATTAAAAGCTTTGTTAATTGTTTTACCTATTGTAATTGTTGTATTAATATTATTATCTAATGCTGATATGATATTTGATAAGTTGTTTTCATCAATATTTAGTAGGATAAAGGATTGGTTTACTTTAGAAATATTTGATAGTTTATTAGGTAAATTATTTGTCGGTATTATTGTATTATTTGCTATTGGTAGTACTAGTTTATATATCATTAATGCTTATCATAAAGAAGAGGATAAGAAAAAAGAGAAAAGATTTAAAGATATATATACTATTAAGTTATTAGTTACTATCTTAAATATTATATATGTTATATTTGATTTTATTCAAATTAAATCTTTAATGTTGCATAATGTTACCTATGGTATTAATTTTGCTGAGTATGCAAGGCAAGGATTCTTTGAATTAATGTTTGTATCATTTATTAATCTAGCAGTAATTCTTGCTTCTAAGAAGTTTGATATTAATAATAAGAAAGATAAGAAGTATATTAATATCATGAGTGTTGTTATGGTAGTTTTAACATTAATTATAATTGCTTCTTCATTTATGAGAATGCATTTATATGAAACTGCTTATGGATATACGGTACTTAGATTATTAGTATATGTTACATTAATTACTGAGGCTTTATTAATGATTCCTACCGTTATGTATATATTTAATTCTAAGTTTAATATTGTTAAGAGTTATATGATTATTATGATAAGTGTGTATTGTATTATTAATTATATTAATATCGATTATTTAATAGCATATAAAAATGTTAATAAATATTATACTGACAATAAGATTGATTTAAATTATTTAGCTAATTATGAGTCTGATAATATTCCTATATTAATTGATTTATATAAGAATACTAAGAATGAGGAAATGAGAAGTGCTTTATTTGATTACTTTATTGATGTAATGGAGAATAATAAAAGATCTAGTATATTTGAATATAATATTTCTAAATCTAGATGTATTAGAATGATAAAAGAACTTGATAAATAATCAGGTTCTTTTATTGATAAAAAAAGCCATGCTTGGTATAATTAAATTAACTTAGGAGGGGAATATGCTAGTTAGTAATTCATGGAAAGATTATGAGTGTATTGATGCTGGTAATGGTGAAAAATTAGAAAGATGGAAAGACATTATTTTAAGAAGACCTGATCCTTGGGCGTTATGGACACATAATAATGAAAACTATTGGAATAATTATCATGCTCTTTATCATAGAAATGATAAAGGTGGTGGTTATTGGGAAAATGTTAAGAAATTTCCTGAGTTTTGGACTATAAAGTATAAAGAATTAACTTTTAAGGTTAGTCCTACAGGTTTTAAACATACTGGTTTATTTCCTGAACAAGCTGCAAATTGGGATTTTATTATCTCTAAGATTAAAAATAGTAATAGAAAGATTAAAGTGTTAAATTTATTTGCATATACTGGTGGTGCAACAATAGCAGCTTCTTATGCTGGTGCTGTTGAGGTTGTACATGTTGATGCTTCTCAGGGTATGAATGAATGGGCAAAAGAGAATGCTAGATTATCTAATTTAGATGGAAATAAGATTAGATATATATGTGATGATTGTTTAAAGTTTGTTGAAAGGGAAAAAAGAAGAGGGAATAAGTACGATGCGATAATTATGGATCCACCTACTTATGGAAGAGGACCTTCTAAAGAATTATGGAGATTTGAAGATAGTTTGAATAAACTTATTGATTCTTGTATTGATATTTTAAGTGATGATCCTTTATTTCTTCTTATTAGTTCATATACTAAAGGAATAACTCCTGAGATATTAAAAAACGTATTAGTTACAAGTACTAATGGTAAATTAGTTGGTGGAAAGATTACAACTGATGAAATTGGTTTGAATATTTCAAAAACTAATATGGTTCTTCCTTGTGGTGTATATGGAAGGTGGGAAAAAGAGTGAGAGAGAGAATAGTATTTAGATGCATGTTTTTGGTGTTATTATTAATAATATTAATTGGACTTATCTATATTTTATTTGATAGATCTGGTACTAGAACTGGTATTTATATGCCACCAATTGTTGACTATAAAATTGTGTATGATACATCAAGTGAAGAATGTGAAGAGATGTTAGAGGAAATATATAGAGATGATAAGTATATTTATTCATTACCTTGCAAAAATAGTTCTAAAATAACTATATTATGGGATGATGGTGTTGAGGAACCATTAAAGTATTCAATCGAAAAAGAAAAAGTATCAATGGAGTCGTTGGAAGAACATGGGCTTAAAATACATAAAAGTAAAAAATAATATTAATATATTATTTGAAGATAATCATTTATTAGTAGTTGAAAAACCTATTAATATGCCAGTTCAAGAAGACAGTTCCAAGGACAATGACTTATTAAATATACTAAAAGAGTATATTAAAGAAAAATATAATAAACCTGGTAATGTTTATCTTGGATTAGTTCATAGGTTAGATAGACCTGTTGGTGGTGTAATGGTTTTTGCTAAAACTAGTAAGTGTGCTTCTAGATTATCAGAACAAATTAGATTGAATAAGTTTAATAAGATATATAATGCTGTTGTAATGAATAAAGTTAAAGAGAATAAAAGACTTGAAAACTATTTATTAAAAGATACTAAGAATAATATTGTAAAAGTTGATAAAAGTGGTAAACTATCTATATTAGAATATAAGAGGTTAGATTATAAAGATAATATGTCTTTAATTGAGATTAAATTATTTACTGGAAGAAGTCATCAAATTAGAGTACAATTATCTTATGATGGTAATCCGTTATATGGTGATCAAAAATATAATAAGGATGCAAAAGTTGGAGAACAGTTAGCTTTATTTGCTAGAAGATTAGAGTTTTATCATCCAATTAGCAAAGAACTATTGACTTTTGAATTACCATTACCGGATAGAAAACCATTTAATATTTTTAAAGGATAAGAGGGATAAGTATGGAAGAAGAATTTGTAAATGATACTAATTATTATGATCAACATTTTTTGATTGATAAATCTATTATTAATGCTTTTGTTGATGCTGCTGAATTAAGAATCAATGAGAATGTAGTTGAAATAGGACCAGGAAAAGGAGAAATTAGTGATACTATAGCAAGAAGAGTTAATCATTTAACTTGTATTGAAATAGATAGAAAACTTGAACCTTTTATTAATGTACTTAAGGATAAGCATAAGAATGTTGATGTTATATATGGAAGTGCAATTAGTGTATTTATTCCTGATTGTGATAAGATTATATCTGCTCTACCTTATTCTATTACTGAACCTTTTATTGAAAAGTTATTAAGATGTAATTTTGATGAAGCAATATTAATAGTTGGTAAGAAATTTGCGGATAATGTTCTTGAAAAGAATAAAAATAAACTTGCGTTACTTACTAATTCATTCTTTAGAGTAGAGAAAATTATGGATATAGCTCCTGATGCTTTTTATCCAGAACCTAGGGTTATGTCTTCTATGATTAGATTGATTCCTATTAAGAGGGAAGAATTAAAAATGAGTTTTAAGCGATTTATGTTTAGAGAAATGTTCTTCTTTAGGGAAAGAAAACTTAAGAATAATTTAATGGAATCTTTAATAGAGTTTGTTAAATTACATGGTAAAAAACTAACCAAAAAAGAAGCAAAAAGTATTATTGAAGGATATAATCTTCCAAAAGATATGCTAAATAAAAGAATGGAAAATTTATCTAATGAAGAATATGAAGAGTTATATAATGCTTTAAATTAAGAACTTTGTGTTCTTTTTTATTGTTATGATATAATATGATATAATAAGTATGGTGAATAGTATGATATTAACATTTTGTGAGAATTCTACTGTATTAGAAGTCATGAGAGTTATTAAAATATTAATTAGAATTATTACTATTGTAGTTCCAATTATTTTAATAATTAGTTCTATGATTATGTTTACTAGGGAAATGGCTGGAGGTAAAGATGATCTAGTTAGTGATGGACTTAAAAATTTTGCTACTAAATTAATAGCGGCTGTTTTGATATTTCTAATTCCTACGTTTGTTAATATTATTGTTGGAATGACTTCGGGTGATTTTGAATTTAGTAAATGTCTAGATGTTAATAATACGAGAAGTATTCAAACTGCTAGAACTAAAGGTGTTGAATCATATATTGAAATTGCTAATAATAGTTTAAGTTTTGGGGATTATCAAAAGGCTTTGACTGAGATTAATAAGTTAAGTGATGAAGCAACTAGAAATAAATATTTGGAAAAATTGAAAGAAACTAAAGAACAAATTGATATTAAAAATCAAATTATTAATTATGTGAATGAAGGAACTGTTGAATCATATAATAAAGCAGTTAGTATTATTAATTCAATTAAAAATGCAAATGCTAGAAAAGAATTAATGGATAAAATAAATGAACTTAAAAACATTTTAGATAAACAAGTATCAGGTGGTGGCTCATCTGGAAACGGTGGTTCATCTGGTGGTGGAAATCAAAATGTTGATGTTGGTGGTTCTTCTACCAAGTTAGAAATGTTTTTTATTAATAGTGGTAATTATGATGATGCTATATTAATTAGAACTGATTCAAATGTTATAATGATTGATGGTGGTAGATATGGATGTTCTAAAAAAGTAACACCATATTTAAAAAATTTAGGAATTACTAAAATTGATTTGATGATAGGTTCTCATTTGCATTTTAATCATATACAAGCACAGGCAGATATTTTAAATAATTTTTCTGTTTCAAATATTACATATCCCGATGACATATTTACTTGTGCTAGCAGGAATAGTTGTGATACTGAGGATCAAAAATATATATTAGATGCGATTAAAAATAAAAATATGACTCCTAAGGTAACTAAACCTGGTGATATTATTACTATTGGTGATATGAAATTGTATTTTATGGAACCAGTAAGTATTGATACATCTAGTAAATATAGACAAAATGTGAATTCTTCTGTATTTATATTAAAATATAAAAATAATTCATTTATGTTTACTGGAGATATAGCTCTTGGTTCTTCTCAAATTAATCATATTAAGAGTTATGCTAGTAGTATGGGAATATCTACTAATGTTGATGTATTAAAATATCCTCATCATGGAAATACTACTATTTCTGATAATTTATTAAATACTATTAAACCTAAATATGTTATTGTTCCAAATAGAGGTGCTGGTTCTAAACCAACTAGTGATAATATTAGTAGACTTAATAATCATGGTGTTAAAATATATACTCAAAATGATAGTTCTACTGGAAATATTTATTTACAATCTGATGGAACTAATATTAAGATTACTAGTAATTATTAGATAAATGTTTAAAAAAATGTTTATATGTGCTATAATATGCTCGAAGGGTGATATTATGTGTATATATAAGCAAACAGTAATTATTTATACTAATAGTATCACACTTTG
This sequence comes from Bacilli bacterium, assembly GCA_017544525.1. The sequence goes on from JAFYEA010000017.1 coordinate 81,988, forward strand.
TTAGAATCCTTTAAAGATAATAACAAGTGTGAATTTTTTTGCATGTATAAAATTTAAAGGAGAGTTATTATGATAGAAATAAGTTTAAATAAAATAAGTAAAGGCTATGGGTATAATAGTGTTTTAAATAAATTATCTTTTGATATAAAGACAAATGATAGGGTCGCTTTAATAGGAACTAATGGGTGTGGAAAGACTACAACACTTCGTTTAATTATGGGTTTTGAATTACCTGATAGTGGAAGTATTAGTATTAGAAAGGGAGCTAGTATTGGATATTTAACTCAAATACCACCTTTAGAGAATGATTCTATTAAAGCTAATGATGTATTTTTAAGAGGGGTTAAAGATTTAATTGAACTTGATAATAAAATTAAAGATTATCTTAGTACCATGGATACTAGTGATAAATCTATTAAAATATTAGATAAAATGCAAGAAGAATTTAGAATAAAAGAAGGATATAAATTAAATGAGAAGATTGAGAGAATTAAACATGGGTTTAAATTATCTGATGAATTACTAGAAAATAATTATAATAATCTAAGTGGTGGAGAGAAAACTATTATTAATCTTGCGTCTTTAATTCTTTCTAATCCTGATATCTTGTTACTAGATGAACCGACTAATCATTTAGATATTGATACTTTAGAATGGTTTGAAGATTATTTGAAAACGTATAAGGGAACTATACTAATTGTTAGTCATGATAGATATTTTTTGGATAGAGTAGTTAATAAAGTTATTTGTATTGATAAAGGACAGGCAGATATTTATCATGGTAATTATTCATATTATATGGATGAATATGAAAAGAGATTAATGATTGAATTTAATGAATATAAGAATCAACAAAAACAAATTAAAGCTATTGAAGAAGCAATAAAGAGACTAAAAGAGTGGGGTAAGAAAGCAGATAATCCTATATTTTTTAGAAGAGCTGCTGCGATGCAGAAGAGACTTGATAAGATGCAAATTATTGATAAGCCCACTACTAAGAGTGAATTAAAACTAAATTTTAATGTTGATTCTAGAAGTGCTAATCATGTTTTAACTATTAAGAATTTAGATTTAAGTATTGGTAATAAAGAATTATTAAATAAAGCTAGTATGGAAGTTTATTATCACGAAAGAGTGTGTTTAATGGGGAAGAATGGTACTGGTAAAACCACTTTGATTAAAACAATTATGAATAATACTAATGATTGTATTAAAATTGGTTCTAATACTTTAATTGGATATATTCCTCAAGAGATAAGATTTGATAATGAGGAATTGTCCATATATGATCATATGAGAAAGATATTTGTTGGTAGTGAAAGCGAACTTAGAAGTAAATTATATAAGTTTTATTTTGGTGATGAAAGTATAGGAAAGAAACTTAAAAATCTGAGTGGTGGAGAAAAGGTTAGAATTAAATTACTAGAGTTATTATTAAAGAATTCAAACTTTTTAATACTAGATGAACCAACTAATCATATTGATATCGATACTAAAGAGATATTAGAAAATTCTTTATTAGAGTTTGATGGAACTATATTATTTATTTCTCATGATAGGTATTTTATTAATAAGATTGCTACTAGCATTGTAAGAATAGAAAATAAAAACTTGGTTAGTTATTGCGGCAATTATGATTATGTAAAAGAAAAGGATAATAAAATGATAATTAAACCTAAAATTAAGGAAGAGAAGATTATTATTAAAGGTAGTAATAGATTAAATGAATTTTTGAAAGATGCAAGTAGGATTGATGAAATTAGTATTGGTTGTAATTCTAAAGTATTTAAGATTAGAAAGAAGAGTAAAGTTTATTATTTAAAGATAGCAGATCATTTAAGTGCTGAGTCTATTAGACTTGATTATTTAAAGGGTAAGATTAGTGTTCCTGAAAAGATATTCTATGAGAAATATAATAATAAGTCATACTTATTAACTAAAGAGATTAGAGGAATGATGTTATGTGATGAATATTATGAAAAAAATCCTTTAGAGGGAATAGATATTATTGTTGAAGCTTTTAATGCTTTATATAATATTGACTATAGTGATTGTGTTCTTGATGAAACTTTGGATAAAAAGATTAAGGATATTGAAAATAATTTTTCTAATATAAAAGAAAGTGACATTAAAAAAGAAATCTTAGATAGATTTCATACTAAAGAGAATATTCTTAAATATATTAAAGGAAATAAACCTAAACAAATAATAGGGTTTACTCATGGGGATATGTCTTTACCTAATATATTTGCTCTTGATAATCATTTTAATGGTTTGATTGATGTAGGTAATGCTGGACTTTGTGACATTTATTTTGATTTAGTTATATGTGAAATGTCTATTGAAAGAAATTATGGTAAAGAATATATTGATGAATTCTATAAGAGAATTGGTATTGAGAAAGATGAATTTAAGAGTGAATACTATAGAATACTTATGAGTTTATAAAAAAAAAGAAATAGTTTTTGCTATTTCTTTTTATTTTTGTTTAACCAATTTTTACCATCTATTATTCTTGTTACCAACATACTTGATGCTGAATCACCTACAACATTTAACATTGTAGCAGGTGGATCAATAATAGTTGCTATTATAGTTAACATACCAAGTGAAGCAATTGGGAAACCTAACATTGTAATAATTAGTGTTTCTGATATTGTACCTCCACCAATTGGTACAGCTGTTACAAGTAATGTAGCAAGTAATGCAATTCCTAATATCTTACCTGTACTAACATTAGCACCAAATAAGTATACTAAGAACATTATTTTAAATACACTTCCTATAATAGATCCATCTTTATGAAAACTAGTTCCTAGCGGGATTGTTGTATCTGCTATATCATCTGGAACTCCTATATTTTTTGCACATGTAGTATTTACTGGAATAGATGCAGCTGATGAACAAGTTGCTAGTGATGTAAGAGTAGCTGGTAATATGTTTTTCCAATAAGCTACAAATCCTTTTTTTCCAGCAGCAATATATGCATATAGTGAATAGAATATGAAGTAGAATAGTACAGCTACTACTGTATAGATTACAAATGTTTTACCATAACCAATTGCTATTTCTCCTCCAAATGTTCCAACTAATGCTGCAAAATAACATCCAAGTCCTATTGGTGCATAATACATAATTATTTTTATAAATGCTTGTATTACGTAATTAGCAGAATCTAGAACCTCTAGGAATTTTTCTCCTTTCTCTTTTGAAATATTAATACTAATACCAATTAGAATTGAGAATACTATTAATGCAATCATATTATCTCTTGTTAATATTTTAGCAAAATCTCCAACACTAATTGTTGAAATTGTTCTTTCTAAGAAATTAACACTTTCTGCTTCAGTAGCTTCTTCAGTGTTTAAAACTTCTTTAATTAAACCTTCATCTTGAGTATTAACTAATTTAAATGATTTAGTTGTTGCAATACCAACTAGAACACTTACTAGTGATGTCACAATGAATACTGCTACTATTGCTCCTAATATTTTTCCTATTCTTTTTGGTTGTTTCATTTTACCAATTGAAGTTGATATTGTTAAGAATATAAGTGGTACAATGATAACTAATAATAAGTTTAAGAATAAATCTCCAAATGGACTAAGTACTGTTGCTTTTTCTTTGAATATTAATCCAACAATAGTACCAATAATAATTGATCCTAATAGTATTAATGAAGATTTATAATTTTTTATGAAATTTTTCATAATAACTCCTTTCACTATTAATTATATATTTTAATTTTAAAAAAAGTCCATTCTTTGTATTCCACAGTAAATCCACATTTTTATTGAATAAATGGTAAAAAAAATATAAAATAATACGTAAAGGGAAACATAATGGTGAAATGTTTATGAAAAAAAATTATATCAAGATGAATAATAATGATAAGTATTTATCATTTGGAAATGTTGTTAGAATTATAAAGGAAGTTTCTAATAATAAGAATGCTATGCAGTTAGAAATATTTTCTAGTATATTTGATGTTAATAATGTAAATACTACAACTATTAATAATTATTGTATCGGTATTAGAGCGATTGGTATTGAATATAAGAAGATGTTTAGTGATAAATATAATAATGATAAGAGATTGTTTTTAACTAATATATTAGCGCTTATAAGTATATTGGATGATAAGATATATTTTATTAATGATAATAGTTATAGTGAGATTAATTATAATAATAAATTAAAAATAGTTATTAATAAACTAGTAGAAATTGCTAAAAATGATGAGAGTGTTAGTGATGAATATATTGATAATATTAGTAAGATGGATAATTATGACGCTATTATTGAGTTATTAAATTATTCTATTAACAAAAATATTCAACCTTTATATAAACAAGATATTAACATTAAGATTAATAAAAGTGAACTTGATGATTATTTAAAAATTAAACTATATTATGGTCAAAGTTATATTAGTAGTCTTATGAATTTATCTGAAAAGAATAATATGTATGCTTGTGCAGAATTAGGATCTTTATGGTTTGATGGATTAGTTGATGGAAGTATTAATTATAAAAAGTCTTATGATTATTATTTAAAAGCAGCTATTAAAGGACATCCTAAGGCATGCTGGATGATTGCTAATTTGATGTTAACTAAGAGAGTTAAATTTAATATGAGTATTATGTGGGAGTATTTAAATAAATCTATTGAATATGGAAGTGCTGCTGGATATAACACTCTTGGGTTATGTTATAAGACTGGAGTAAATCCTGATAATAAAAAAGATTTGGAACTTGCAAAAAAGAATTTTGAATTATCTAGTGAACTTGGTTATGTATTTGCTTTTAATAATATCGGATTATTATATGAAGAAAACAATGATATTAATGAAGCAATAAAATATTATAAAATTAGTGCTGATATGGGTAATAGTTGGGCTTTAAATAAGATGGGTGAATATTATAGAAATAATAATGATTTAATTAATGCTTATATGTATTATAGTAAAGCTATTGAGTGTCCTTTAAACGAAAGAAATAGATATGCTTATTATAATTTAGCAGAGTATTATTACAAGAACGGTTTTAAAGATTTAAATATTGAAAAAGATAATATTAAATATAAGTATTATTTAGATATGTTTGATAGATTAAAAAAATGAACATTAATGTTCATTTTTATTTTCATATAAGATATCCATATCTACTGAACCGCTTATTCCATCAACTTGACCACTACTAGATAATTGCCACATTATATATGGTTTACTAAAATCATTATTGCTTGTGTAATAAGCTACCCATGTATTATCAAAATCATCCCATATATTTTTTAAATAATATGCACTGGAATATAACATCCCTTTATATCCATGTTTTTCTACTGTATCTATAAATGTTTGTGCTATATCACTTAGTGTTTTAAAACTTACTCCATATTTGTTAAAACTATTCCAGTTTTCCCAGTCAAATGCGATTGGTAAATCTAGTTTTTGTCCATTTAGTTGTTTTACTATCCAATTTGCTTGATCTTCTGCATCTTTTTTAGTTTTAGCATATGAATAGAAGTATAATCCAATTGGTACTTTTGCTTCTTTAGCACCTTTCAAATTATTTTGGAATTGTTTGTCCATCATTATTTTATTTTCACTTGTATGTCCATATCCAATTCTTAGCATAGCAAATTCTACTCCAGCCTTTTTTGCTTTTTTCCAATTGATATTATTTTGCCATGCTGATACATCTATTCCTATTTTAGTGTTTTCTTTTTTATATTTTTTTATATATGTTTTTATTGATGTTCTTTTTTTAGGTTTAGATGTTGAAGTTGAACTTGATTTTGGCTTTGGTTCAACTACTTTTAATTTAATTTTTTTTGTATTTTTATTTCCACTTGAATCTTCTGCTACATATAATAAATCATATGTACCAACTTTATTTATATCATATTCTCCTTCTATGTAGCATTTAGGTTTATCGTCATGATTATCACCACATAGATATTTGTTTACTAAATTTATTTTCTTACCTAATGTAGTTGTTTTAGTAGTTCCTCCCATTATTAATGGTTTTTTTGTATCTACTATTGTGTATTTTAAATTATATGTAATATTGTTTTTATCTGTAACTAATAATTCATGAGTACCAAGTTCTGTTGTATCTAATCTTTCTTCACTATCTGTTTCAATTATTTTATTTATGTATATTTTTTTATTAAATTCGTATTTTAATTCTTTTGTAATTATATCTTTGTTATCAATATTTATTTGCTCTTTATTGTTTACTTCTTTTATTGGTTCATCAAGAAGTGTTGCTTTCTTTTTATTGAATGTTAAAATTAGTAGAATTGAGTCTACTATCAGTATTACCGTTAAAATTATTATTATATATTTTTTCTTCATATTATAGTTATATCATAAATAGAGTAATTATTAAAGGTATAAATCTTGTGTTTTTTATTTTTTTAATGTATAATAAATTGCACTTTTGGAGGGGCTTATGAACAAAAGAAGAAAATTACAAATATTATCTTTAGGAGCCACTATTATGATGATTTGTGGTGTTATGGGATGTAATACTGATAATAAAACTAATAATAATAAAGAGGAAGTAGCTGTTATTGAAGAAGTAGAAAATCAAAATGCTCAAGTTATTTATGAACCACATTATTATAATGATACTATTGATATTGATGAAGCTATTAATAGTTTAGGAATTAATAGAGATGAAAATTATCCATACGATTCTTATAGATTTGTTAGATTTGTTGATAATAGTAGTTATGAAAGGTTCGCTATTGTTGTTGGTTATGTGGATTATGTGACTGAAGAAGGGAAAATAATAGATACTATATACAATTATTATGATGCTTTTAATGGGGATTTTATTTTTAGTACTAGAGATTATAGAAAAGTAAATACTATTGAGAGCAATGTTATTTATCATTTAATGGATTATGGTAAACTACTTGATTTAAGAGAGTGTGTTATATCTAAAGGTCTTGATAGTGCATATGCATATAGTGTTATGAGTGATAATATTCAAAATATTTTTTTAAGTACGTATGATGTTGCAAGAATGTATGTATTACTTGTTAATTCTAGTAATAGATTGGAAAAGAATACGCAGATGATAATAGGTTAATTTTATTAACCTATTTTGTTTACACAAAAAAATGTAAAATTATATAAAAAAATATTTAAAAATAAAATTGTTTGCTTTTTTATAGAAAAAATATAATGTATAATTTATGATAAGGTGAGAGTAATATGAAGAAAGGATTTGATAACGCTAAGTATGTAAAAATACAGAGCGAGAAAATCAGGGAGAGGTTTGGTTTGTTTGATAAACTTTATCTTGAAGTTGGTGGAAAATTATTTGATGATTCGCATGCTTCAAGAGTTTTACCAGGGTTTAAAAGTGATGCCAAGATTAATATGTTTAAAGAATTAAAAGATGATTTAGAAATTATCTTTTGTATTAATGCTGGTGATATTGAAAGGAATAAAACTCGTGGTGAGTATGGAATAACTTATGATAATGAAATATTAAAGTTGATTAATAATTCTAAAAAGATGGGATTTTCTGTTAATAGTGTTGTAATTACTTTATATAAGAATCAAGTTAGTGTTGATAAGTTTATCAAGAAATTAAATAGAAATGGTATTAAAACATATATTCATACATTTACTAAAGGATATCCTACTGATGTAGATACTATTGTTAGTGAAGAGGGATATGGGGCTAATCCTTATATTGAAACAACTAAGAAGTTAATATTAGTAAATGCTCCTGGTCCAGGTAGTGGTAAACTAGCGACATGTTTATCACAAATTTATCATGAGCATATTAGAGGAGTAAATGCTGGATATGCTAAATTTGAAACTTTTCCTGTTTGGAACTTACCATTAAAACATCCTGTTAATTTAGCTTATGAAGCGGCTACTGCTGATTTAAAAGATGTTAATATGATTGATCCTTTCCATTTAGAAGCCTATGGGGTTACAGCTGTTAATTATAATAGAGATATTGAAATGTTTCCTGTACTTAAAAATATCTTAATGAAAGTTAGTGAAAAAGATGTATATGCTTCACCAACTGATATGGGTGTTAATATGATTGGCTATTGTATTAATGATGAAGCCGAAGTGGAGGAAGCAGCTAAAAAAGAAATAGTAAGAAGATATTATAATGAAACTAATAATTATAAATTAGGTATTAGTGATGCCGATACTTGTGAAAAAGTAAAATTGTTGATGAATGAAGTGGGTATTGATGAAAATTATTTGGATGTTATTAAACCCGCTTTGGATAAAAGGGATAAAGAAAACAAACCAGTTATTTCTATTAAGGTTGGTAAGAAGATATTAACTGGTAAACAAACTGATATATTAACGCCTGCAAGTAGTGCTATATTAAATGCTATAAAGTATTTAAGTAAGATACCTGATGACATTAAATTATTATCACCTAGTGTGTTAGAACCAATGCTTAGTCTTAAAAAGGAACTAAATAATGGAGATAGATTAACTTTACCAGAGGTATTAACAGCATTAAGTATTTGTTCTGTTACTAATTCTATGGTTGAAAAAGCATTATCTAATTTAACTAAATTAAGAGATGCTGAAGCACATGCTACATATATTGTAGATAATGGTGATAAAAAGACATTGAAAGGTTTAAAAATTAATCTTACTTGTGAAGCTGAATATTTACAAAATGAATATGAAATTGACTAATTAGTCAATTTTTTATTATAAAAAAAACTACTTAAATAAGTAGTTATTTTATATGTGTTTTAAAATCGTCTATTGTAATTGTAACATTTTCAAATTTTAATTTAACATCTTTTACATAATTTGGAATTTCATATGACATATTACCTGTATATGTTACTTGCTCTTTTGCAAAGAATTCTAATTGAGTTGGTGCTTCTGTTGTATTAGGAGTATGTAGTTTAGCTGATACATTTTCATTTCCTTTATCATCTGTATAAGTTAAATTAATATTATTAAGTGTTTTCCAATCTTCTGTTTTGTTTTTAAATACTATGTGAAAATTATATATTGTATAATTGCTTGTATTTTTCTTTTCAAAATAATCTAGTTTATATTTTGATACTCCATCACATTTTATTTCATATTTATCATTTGAATGGTTTTCATTATAGTTAATTGTTACTGGATTACCTTTATTATTATTCTTATTATTAAACATATCATTTAGTTTATCTATTTGTTCTTCTGTATTAGAGTTTGTATTTGTTTGTTCTTCTATTACTTTTGTTGTTTTTCTAAAATTTAAGAAAAACATTGCAATACCAACAATCATTATTACTACAATTATAAATATAAATGCTTTTGAGAATTTTTTTGCATTTCCAAAACTATTTAATGTCTTTTCTACTATTTCATTTTGTAATTCTTTTGAGTGTATATCTGCTTCTCTTTCTCTTAAATCGTAATCTGTATGTTTCTTTTTAACATCTTTAACTTCACTATATTCTTTGTTTTTGGAATATGGTGCGCCACAATTCGGACATTTTTTGTCTTTGTCTGTGTCTATTACACAACCACAGTGTTCGCATGTTATTTTCATTATTTTTTCTCCTTCAATTCTTTTACTATATTTTTAAACTCAGTACCTCTATCTTCGAAGCATTTATATTGATCCCAAGATGCACATGCTGGGCTTAATAATATTATATCACCTTCAGTAGCATTTTCATATGCATTTGTTAATGCTTCTTTTAATGTTTCATTTACAATACATTTTATATTAATTTTGTCACAATATTCCTTAATTCTTTTATTTGTTTGACCTAATGAACAAACTAATTTAACATTTTTCATATAGTTTGTTAATCCTTCAAATGAGTGTCCTCTATCTAAACCACCTAATATAAGAATAGTTGGTTTATTAAATGCTGATAGTGCTATTTGAGTTGATGTTACATTTGTAGCTTTTGAATCATTATAGAAGTCTATTCCATTTATTGTACCTGAGTATTCTATTCTATGTTCTACGCCACTAAATTCTTTTAGTGTGTCTATTATTATATCATTTGGAATGTTTAATTCTTTTGCTACCATAATAGCACACATCATATTTTCGTAGTTGTGTTTTCCTTGCAATTTAACATCTTTTGTATTTATTATTTTTTCATCATAGTAATATATTGTATCATCTTTTAAATAGCAGCCATCTATTACATTGTTGCTTGAAAAGTATTTTTTGGTACTTTTTATATTTTTAGTTATTCTATACGCATCTTCATTATCATTATTAATAATTGCTATATTCTTATTTGTATGATTTTGAAACATTCTTAGTTTATTTTCATTATAATATTCTCTTGTTTTAAACATATCTAAGTGTGCTTCAAATATATTTGTTAATATTGCAATATCAGGGTTAAAATCATAGAAGTCATGTAATTGTGGGACTCCTATTTCCATTACTAGATAATCATTTTCTTTTATATTTTCTATTATTTCACATAATGGAAATCCTATATTACCTGCTAGGTGTGTTCTTCCTTTAAATGCATTAGCTACTATTTCATATGTTAAGGTAGTTGTAGTAGTTTTTCCATTAGTACCTGTAATAGCTATTAATTTTACTCCTTTTGGTAATAAGTGATAAGCCATTTCTATTTCATTAATTACTTTAATGTTATGTTCTTCTGCATATTTAACGTATTTATTATCAAATTTAACACCTGGATTTTTAATTATATAATCATAAGATTCATCTAATATATCATCTGGGTCAGAACCAAGTATTAGTTTTACTCCTAGCTTTTCTAATTCTTTTATATGTGCTTTATCTTGATTTGGATTAATATCAGTTAATAATATTTTGTTATTTCTTTTAGCAAGTATTCTAGCAGCATGATAACCACTTCTTGCCATACCAAGTATAAATATTTTCTTGTTTTCAAACATTTTAATCACCTAAAAATATTATACAACAAAAGATATATTATTACATTTATTTTATTTATTTTTTTTGATATAATTTATTATAGGGTAGAAGATATGGAGAAAGAAATATTATTAAATGATCAAGGTATTAAGTTTAAATGTATTATTGATAATGATAATATTGTTTTTGAATTTCCTAAAAGTTTAGAATTTTTAAAAAAATTAATTAAAATTGATAGTTTTATAGATGCAAGATATGCGAGAATAGGGCTTAAAAGAATTCTTAGAATTAAAGATAATGGCATTGAAAAGATGGCTTCTATATCTACTACTGAATTAAGGGTATTAAGAGCTATATATAATAACATTTATATGAATAATAAGAAGACTAATCTTATTAGTAATTTTAAAGCTATTAAAAATGAGATAAAATATGCTTTTGATAATATGAATCAATTAAATAAAAAGAGATGGGAAGATAAAAGAGTTATCAAAAGTGAATTACATACTAATTTAATAGGTATGCTAAGTTCTAATGATTTTATTGATTTTTTAAATGGAATTGATATAAGTTTTCCTTTGGATTATGAAGGTAATTTAAATTTTGAAGAGGGCAAAGATTATTCATATAAAGATATTGTTATTAATGGATGGGAAGAAAAAATAAATGATGCTTTAAGATTACCTTTATCTGATGTTTCTAATTTTAATATATTAAGTGAAAAGATTAGAAATAGAGAAAGATTATTAAAAATATATATCGATAAGTATACAAGAATATTATCTGAGGATAAGGAATGGTTAAAGACTGAAGAGCATATTAAGAATGAAATAACTAAATTAGAGATTGAAGTTATGGAACTTGATAGAAAAGATCTTGGTTTATCTAAGGATGAAATTAATAAAAGAAAGCAAAAGATTAAAACTAAAATGGATAGACTTAAATCTTTTAAATCAAATTATTTTGCTAATCTTGCTTATAGTGATCTATTAGATTTTTGCATTGATAAAATAGATGCTGATTATTCTGAGATAAGTATATCTAATGAAAAAAGATTAAGGTTTATGTGTGATACACATAAGAATAATAATAGGGTTAAATTCTTATATAGTATTGATAGATTTAAAAGTGAAGAAAAATATAAAGATGCTGCTTCTCATTTAGAAAGTATGCTTGAAAGTAAAATGACTATTGGTGTTGAGATAACTGGGTTTGAACATGATATAAATGATAATTTTAAAGATAAATTAGAATGGATTTTACCAGTTTTGCATATGCATCCTAATAGTATATTAAGAGTTCATGCTGGTGAATTTAAAGATAGTAGTGATAATATATATAATGCTTTATTAGCTATTCAAGGAGCTGCTTTTGATATTAATAAATCTTGTATGGATTTATTTGGTGAAGAATGGGGAATAGTGCCTCCTCCTAGAATTAGAATTGGACATAGTGTTACTCTTGAAAAGAATCCTGAATTAATTAAATTAATAAAGGAAATGGGTGCTGTTGTTGAATTTAGTGTTAGTTCTAGTTATGCTTTAGGAAATGTTAATGATTTAAGCAAATTGCCAATTGATTATTATGATAAAGAGGGTATCGATTATATTATTACTACTGATGGAGCTGGGATTTATTCCACATCATTAAATCAAGAACAAAACATAATTAATAATAGTAGTATTGTTAATGTTAAACCAACTAAGCAAGCATTTAAGGGAAAATATGTAGAGAATGCTAGTGAAACAGAAGAGAGAGAAGTTGAAGAATCTAAAAAAGATTATACAGTTAAAGAAAAAGATAAAAATTTATATGAAAGATATATGGAGTATAAATCTAATAAGGGTGAAAGTCTTGGATATGATAGTTATACTGAAGCATTGGAAGCAGAAAAATCGGTGTTTTTTGAAGAAAATAAAGATATAAGTGAATATGAGAAAGTAAATTTGGAATTGTTTAGAATAAGAAGATATATTATGGATACTAATCCTGATATTAATTATGATTATGTTAGAAATAGATTGGAAACTATTGAAAGATATAATGAAGATAAGAGAAGTGATTTTGCTAAGATATTTTTATATTTATTGGAAAGAGAAGTATTTACTGAAATAGATTCTTCATTTAAATCACTTGAGTATTTATCATATGGTAATACTAGTGATGAATTTGAAAATGATTTAAGAAAACTATTTAAAATGGTTAGTGATTTATATTATCAAGAGAGCTATATTAGTAAAAATAGATAATTATAATAAAAGGAGGTTGAAAGAGTGAAGGAAAAGGTTACTTATGTATTTGGTCATAAAAATCCTGATACAGACACTATATGTGCTGCGATTGCTTTGTCGTACTTAAAAAACAAATTAGGATTTAATACAATCCCTTGTACATTAGGTCCTCTTAATTCTGAAACTAAATTTGCTCTTGATTATTTTGGTTTTAAGCATCCACATCATTTAAATGATGTTAGATTACAGATAAAGGATGTTAATTATCATAAGAATTGTTACATTGATAAGAATTTATCTATTAAAGATGCTTTTGATTATATGAATAAAAAGAAATTAACTGGTATTAGTGTTGTTGAAAATAAAAATAAATATTATGGTTATGTTTCTTTAAAGGAAATATCTAAAGAAATAATAAGTGGAGATTATCATAAGATTGATACTTCTTATGGTAATTTGCTTAATTTATTAAATGGTAAAAATATTTTAAAATTTGATAAAGAGATAAGTGGTAGTGTAATAGCGGCTACTTATGGAAATGATTCTTTTCTAAATACAGTTAAGCTAGATAATAGTAATATATTAATAATAGGGGATAGAAAAACTATTTTAAATTATGCGATAAGTAATCATGTTAAGTTAATTGTTTTAGTTGCTAATTCTAAAATAACTAAGGAATTATTAAAGAAAGCTCATGATAATAAAGTTAATATTATTAGTACACCATATACTGCATATGAAGTAAGTAAAATGATTTCTTTATCAAATTATATTAAAAATTATGTTAGGAATGAAGAGGAATATGTTACTTTCAATGAAGTGGATTATTTATCTGATTTTTTAGATATCAGTAAGACTTTAAAGCATACTAATTATCCAATATTAAATAATAAGAATGATTGTATGGGAATACTTACTTTAACTGATACTAATCAAGTCGATAGAAAAAAAGTAATTCTCGTTGATCATAATAATATATCTCAAAGTGTTGAAGGTTTAGACGAAGCCGAGATATTAGAAGTGGTTGATCATCATAATGTGGGTGATATTAGTACTAAAAAACCTATTAGTTTTAGAATATCTGTGTGTGGAAGTGCTAGTACTATTATTTATAATATGTATAAGGAAAATAATGTAGTTATTCCTAAAAATATTGCTGGTTTATTAGCATCAGCTATTATATCTGATACTTTATTATTAACATCACCTACCACTACTGATGTAGATAAAGAGGCATTAAATGAATTATGTAAAATATCAAAAATAAATGCTAAGAAATATGGTATTGAACTTTTAAAGGCTGGCATGAGTTTTAAAGGGCTTACTAATTCACAATTATTGCATAAAGATTTTAAAACTTATAAAGTTGATGAATACATGATTGGTATTGGGCAAATATTAACATCAGATATTGAAAGTATTAAAAAGAAGTTTAATGATTTAGTTAAATTCTTAGATGAAGAGGCTAGAGATGATGGATATAAAGTATTAACATTATTTATAACTGATATATTCGAAAAGAAATCTTATTGTTTATTTAATAAATCTGCATCTGATATAATAAAAGCAAGTTTTAAATTAGATAATATAAGTGAAGGAGTTGTATTACCTGGTGTAGTATCAAGAAAGATACAAATAGCACCATATATAATGGATGCTTTAGATAGGTAGGGGGATTATATGAAACATGAAAATGTTATTGATGAATTAAATGCCATTATGTTAAATATACCTGAAGGATTGGAACCAATTGAGAAAGTAAGATATCTATATATAAAGATAGGGGAAGTATTTAGTTATGATTATGATTATCTAGATAATATGGATACTTATAAAGTAAGGTTTGAAGATGATTATGTTGATAGGTTTTCTACTTGTAAGGAAATAAGTAGTATTTTTGCTTTGATGGCTAATAATATAGATAAAGATAATATTAAGTGTGAGGTTGTTGAGAATCCTAGAAGAAGAGTAAGAGGAGATGAAAATCAAAATCATGTTTCTAATATAGTAGAGTTATCTACTGGTGAAAGGTTTGTTTTAGATTTAACTTTAGATCTTCATTTAATACAAAGTGGGTGTCAAACTATGGAGTTTGGATATACTACTTTAAATGGGGATGAGGATATTATTTCACTTAGAGAATGTGAAATGATGGATAAGAAGATGGGATTAATTAAGAATGGTGAATATACTGATACTAAAATAAATAAAGATGTAAGTGAAATAAGTCATATTGATTTTAGTGGTATGTCATTTGAAGAAAGAATTAATATTCTAATTAACCATGTAAATAAATTTATGGTTAAGTTTAGAGGGGTACATGAAGGTAGAAACTATATTAAGACATTGATTTCTAGAATGGTAAGATGTAATTATAAAGATTTTACTTTAAGAGATTATGATAATAATATAAAAGTTATTTATCTTTTAGATGATAATATGGGTGATCAAGTTTGGTATGAATATGATAAAAATAAAGGACTTATTAAAACTAGTGTTGAAGAAATAAAAAAATTATTACAAAGTGGATGGAGCACTAGAAGTATGTCATTAGAAGATATATTAGATGAAGGAATTATGAGTTTATAATTTTTACAATATTTTATTTTTATGATAATATTTAAATATGAATAGGAGGAAGTAAGTGTGTTTAACAATATAGCAAATGCAAAAAACCCAAATAGTACTGACGAAACATTATTTAATTTGTCTAAAAGCAACAATTGGAGAATAAGACAAGCAGTGGCAAGCAATCCAAAATGCCCTTCAATAGTTTTGGAGTCTTTATCAAATGATTCAAATTTGGATGTAAGAGTAGCAGTTGCTTCAAATACTAAGTGTCCTCCCAATGCATTACTTGAGTTGTCAAAAGATATTGTTTTGAAGGTAAGAGAAAGTGTTGTGAAAAATCCTAATACTCCAGAAGAAGCATTAAAAATATTATTAGAAGATCCAAATGAAGAAATAAAACTTTTGGTATTAGGC
Source organism: Bacilli bacterium (assembly GCA_017544525.1). The sequence continues at coordinate 98,090 of JAFYEA010000017.1, forward strand.
CATGCAAACTGTTCTCATGGTTTTCTACTGGATAGTTTGAAAAATGCTGATGAAAAAATGCAAGTAGCAATACTAAATAATCCAAAAACTCCAGAAGATATAATAGATAAAATGATTAAAGCAAGAAATATAATAGGTTATGATAGAATACAAGCTGCAGTTAATAATCCAAATTGTTCAAAAAAAATATTGGTTTGGTATTCTGAACCGATTGATTTTAATTTTAGTCATCGTTTAGAATCTTTTCAGGAACATAATATTTTATTAGCAGTAGCAAAAAACCCAAATAGTAGCAGCCAAGCATTTGATAATCTAATAAAAAATGCAAGGAGTAATAATAAATGTATAAATGATGATATTTTGCTAGCTATAATAGAGAATCCAAATTGTCCACCAGAGAATTTATATGATTTATCAAAGTTTAATAATGTAAAAATTAGAATTGCGGTCTCTAAAAGTCCGAAAATTTCTTTAGAAACATTTGATAAGTTATCAAAAGATGGTAGTCATTTAGTAAGATTTCATTTAATTTCAAATCCTAAATGTCCAGAAAACATATTAGAAAGGTTATCAAGAGATGTTAATTCTCAAGTAAAAGAAAAAGCAACGCAAAAGCTTAATAATATTAGATCTCAAAACAAATTCAAACCTATATCTAATAATAATAAGGAATCAAGTATGATAGAAGGACTTTTGCAATCTAAGCAGAATGAAAGCGAACAATTAAATAAAGAATTGTTTGATATTCAAAAAAGAAAAGAACAACTTATGGCAAGAGAGCAAGAGATTAAAGCATTATTAGAAAAAAATGCTCTTGAAGAGGAGCAATTGAAGAAAAAACTTGATGATCAATTGGAGAAAGAGAGAATACAAGCAGAGTTAGAATTAAAGAAAAAAATAGATGAAGAGAAAAAAAGATTTTATGAAGAGCAAGAAAAAATACTATTAAATATTCTAACTAAAGCAAAACAATTATATGAAGAGATGTTGAGTTCTGATATGAGAAAAAAATTTGATATAGGAAATATAGAAAGAATTAATGTACCGGAGAGTAGATTGCTTGATGAATATGAAGATCATAAAGAAATAAATAAAAAATATGTTGAATACTTACCATATATAAATTTTCAATTTGTTGATACAAATAATTTAAAAGTAAGTGGTGGATATGATTGGAGTACAACAAATATTAGTGTAAATCCACAAACAGTATATAAAAGGTCCTTAAATGGCTCAAAATTTGGCAATCAAAACATTAGATTTAAGTCGTTAAAAGGTATAGATTTAAGAGGAACTGATATAAGTGAAGATGAAGATTGTTATGATATTGAATATGCATTAATTGATGATTATACTAAATTACCTAAATCAAAAAAAGTAGATATAGCTATTAGTAAATAAAAAAAGACAATTAATTGTCTTTTTCTTTTTCAAAATCCATTAATATTTCATGTATTATTTCTTCTTGATTACCTATTTCTACTTCTTCTATTCTATCGACTCTACATTTTTCACATGTTATAATAGCATCCATTTTAGCTAGTGCTTCATCTAGATTATCATTTACTATTACATAATTATATTTTGATACTTCATTTATTTCTTTGTATGCTGTTTTAAATCTTTCTATAACTTGTTCTTTTGTTTCTGTTTTTCTAGCTACTAGTCTATCTTTTAATACTTTCATTGATGGTGGCATTATGAATATAAATACTGCATCTTTTCTTTTTTCATTTACTTTTCTAGCACCTTCAATGTCTATTTCTAGTATTACATCTATTCCTTCTTTTAATTTTTTATCTACAAAGTCTACTGGTGTACCATAGTACTTATCTGTATATACCATAGCATACTCTAAATATTTATCATTTTTTATATTTTCTTTAAATTGTTCTGGTGTTATAAAATTATAATCTACACCATCTACTTCTTGTCCTCTTATTGCTCTAGTAGTATCTGATATTGACATTACTATATTTTTTCTTTTTTTAAGTAATAATTGATTTAATGTTGATTTACCACACCCTGATGGACCAGATACAACTATTAATAAACCATGTTCATTTTTTCTGATCATAATATACCTCTTAATACAATTATACATTTATTATTTTTTTTATTCAATGTATAAAATAAATTAGTTTGTTAATAATATTATTGGTGAATAATATGAATGAAAATAATGAGTTATTAATACATGTTTATAAGAGCGTATCTATGGGAGTTGAATCTACTACTGATTTATTAAAAGCATTAAAGGATAGGAACAATAAAATAAAAGGTATTATAAGTGAAGAGTTAAAAGAATATGAAAAGTTTGTTAAGGAAAGTGGAAAACTATTAAAAAAGAATGGTATTGAACTTGAAAAACCTAATTTAATGGTTAAAATTAGTAGTAATATTGGTATTATGATGGAAACCATGAAAGATAATAGTGATTCTAGGATTGCTACTATGTTAACCGAAGGTTTTATAATGGGAATTAATGAAATGAATAATAAAATAGGAGTGTATAAGAAACATGCAGATGGTAAAATAATTAAGTTATGTAAAAGGGTTATGAAGTTTCAAGAAAATGAAATAAATAAATTAAAGACATTTATATAAAAAATGTCTTTTTATTTAATTTTTTTTATGTTATAATGTAAATTAGAATAGAAGGAGTGAAAAGAATGAAGAGTTTTAAAAAATTAATAGTATTGCTTATTTGTGTAGTATTGTTAAGTGGATGTATGAAATCGCATACTAAAATGACAATTAAAGCAGATAAGAGTATGGACTATGAACAGGAAATCTTAATTGCAGAAGCACTAGGTGGAGACATGAGTAGTGAATTCAATAGTGAACAATATGAAAAGAATGGATTCAAAGTTAATAGTATAAAGGAAAACGGGTATGTTGGTTATAAATTAACTAAACATTATGATGACATTGATAAGTTATCAGAAAATAAAGGTGAAGAAGTTAAACTATCTGATTATCTTGAAGAAGGATTTAATGACAAAGTTCTATTTAAATTAGAAAAAGGATTCTTTAAGAATACTTATACTGCTAAATTTAAATATGAAAGTATGGCAAGTAGTTATCAAGATGAATTAAATGGAACAACGGATACAGTAGATAATGTTGGTGAAACAGAAGGTACTGAAGATACAGTAGGAGCTACTGATAGCGTACCTGAAACAACTGAAACAACAACTACTGAAGATACAACAACAGCAACTGAAGATACAACAACTACTGATACTACAAATGAATCTACTGATTTATCTGGATTAGAAGGTTTAATGGGAATGGCTAACGAAATGGAATTTACTTATACATTATCTCTTCCAGTTAAAGCTGATAAGAATAATGCTACTAAAGTAGATGGAAAAACATTAACATGGAATTTAGCTACTGATAAAGAAAGTACTATTGAATTTTCATTTAGTTTATTAAATTTAACTAATATTATTATTGTTGGTGGTGGAGCATTACTTCTAATAATTATAGTAATAGTTGTAATTGTTGTTACTAAGAAAAAGAAAGCATCTAGTGACACTTTAATTCATACTGATTATGATCCAAGTATTGCTGCTAATGTTGGACAAGATCCAAGCGCTGTTGTACCACAAACACCAGAAGCACCAATGACACCAGCACCTGAAACACCTTCAGTTCCTCAAACTGATAATTTACAATTTAATTTACCAACTGAGGAAACTCAAGTAAATGTAGTACCACAAGAACCAACATTTATTACACCTGCTGTTGAGGATGCTGTAAATAGTGTTACTGAAAGTACACCAATGCCTGAAGCACCTGTTGCACCTGTAAGCGAAACACCAGTTGCACCAATGCCTGAGGCACCAAGTGTTACTATTCCAGAAGCACCTACAGTTGTTGTTCCTGAAACACCAAATGTAGATCAAAATAATAATTTAATGTAAAAATAAAAAAGCACTTAAGTGCTTTTTTTATTTGTTTAATAATTTGATACATCTATCCATTCTTTATAGTTTGAATATTTTTCTAGTTCTTCTATTGAAAGTTCTATGGCTGAATTACCACTTCCACATGCGGGAAAAACTGTTTTAAATCTTTTTAGTGATTCATCTAAATAAACGATTACTCCTTCATTAATAGCGAAAGGGCATACACCACCTACGGGATGGCCTATTAATTCATTTACTTCATCAAATGAAAGCATATGTGCTTTTTCATGAAATAATGCTTTATATTTTGAATTACTTACTTTAGCATCTCCGGCTAGAATAATCATTATTATATTATCTTTTGTTTTAAATGATAATGATTTTGCAATTCTTTTTCCTTCTGTATTTAATGCCTTTGCAGCTTCTTCAACAGTGGCGCTACTTACATTAAATTCTATTATTCTATCTTCCATATTGAATTGTTTAAAAAATTCTTTTACTTTTTCTATTGCCATAACACACTTCCTTTAGAAATCATTATAACATATTATCTATATTCATGATATAATTATTTAGAGGTATATTATGGATTTAGAAGCATTTAATAATAAGATAATTATTTGTAAAGATAAAATGAAGAATTCTTTATTAAGAATTATTAGTAATAGTAAAAAACTTTTAAATATTAAGATTATTACTTTAAGTGAGTTAAAGAAAAAATATTATTTTGATTTTGAAAAAGAATCAATATATTTTGTGTGTAATAAATATAATGTTAATTATGATATAGCTAAAAAGTATATTAGTAATCTTTATTATATTAGTGACATTAATGAAGATAAAATTGAGTTATTAAAAAATATTAAGAATGATTTAGATGATAATAATTTACTTTTATATAATGAATTATTTAGGGAATATTTAAAGAATAAAGATATCGTTTTATTTGATTTAAAAAATATTGATAAATTTTATTATAAGATATTTGATGAATTAAGTAAGTATTCTAATATTATTGAATATAATATTGAAGGTAAAAAAACTATTAAAGAGTTGTATAAAGCTATTGATATGGATGAGGAAATTAACTTTGTTGCTAGTAAGATATGCGAGTTGATTAAAAGTGGTATAGATATTAATAATATTAAATTAGCTAATGTAAATGAGGGGTATTATTTTACTATTAAAAAGACTTTTAATATTTTTAATATTCCAGTAGATCTACCTAGTTTTTCATGTATTAAAGGATCTAAAATAGTTAATGAGTTTAAAAATAATTATTGTAACGATATAAAAGAAACTATTGAGTTTATTAAACCTTTAATAGTTGATGAAAAAGATAATGATATATATAAATCTATTATTAATATAGTTAATTCTTATAATTTTGTTGATGATTATATGCTAGTTAAGGATTTATTAATTAATGATATAGAGAATATTAGTATTAGAGAAAATAAATATAATAATTCTGTAAGGGTTGTTGATATTGAAAATGAAATTATTAACGATAGGGATTATGTATTTTTAATTAATTATAATGAGGGTGTAATACCACATAATTATAAAGATGAGGATTTTTTAAGCGATAAGATAAAGAATAAAATAGGTATAAGTGATTCTTATGATTTAAATAAGAAATCATTGGCCAATATAAAAGAAAAGATTAGTTTAATTAATCATTTAATTGTTACTTATAGAAAACATGATTTAAGAGATGAAATATATATTTCTTCTTCTTATGAAAGTGATTTGTTTGAAGAGAAAGATATAAATATAACATTTAATAATTCTGATTTATTTAATAAATTAGTATTGATAAGTGAAAAAGATGAGAACAATAAGTTTGGTGTTGTATCCAATAAATTGATATTGTTAAATAGTCATTATAAAGATGAGAAGTATTTAGATTATTCTAATAAGTTTAGCGGTATTAGTAAGGATAAGATATTAAAATTTTATAAAAATGGTTTAACTTTATCATATACAAGTATTAATAATTATTATGAATGCGCTTTTAGATATTATTTAGATAATGTATTAAAAACTAATAAGTTTGAAGATAGTTTTGAAATGACTGTTGGTAATATATTTCATCATATATTATCTGTTTGTTTTGAAGATAGTTTTGATTTTGATTCTTCGTGGGATTATGAACTTAAAAATAATAAATATGAATTTGATAGTTCTGAAGAGTATTTTATTAGTATACTTAAAAATGAGTTATTATTAATCATTAAAACCATAAAAAATCAATTAAATTACACACAATTAAAGAAAAGTATGTATGAAAAAGAGATAATAATTGATGTTAATAGTGATTTACATATTAGATTTAGGGGTTTTGTTGACAAGATAATGTATGATGAATTTAATGGTGAAACTATAGTGGCTATTGTTGACTATAAAACAGGAAATCCTATTATTAATATTAATAATGTAAAGTATGGTTTGGATATGCAGTTGCCTGTGTATATGTATTTAATTAAAAACGAGATTAAGAATGTTAGGATAGGTGGGTTTTATTTACAAAAGATATTAAGTAATGAAAGGGATATCGACACTAGAATAGAGAATTTAAAACTACAAGGATATTCTAATAGTGATGAAGATATATTAAAATATGTTGACACTTCTTATAATGATTCTAATATTATTAAGAGTTTAAAAAGGACTAATAATGGTTTTTATTATCATTCTAAAATGATTAATGATGAAGAAATAGATAAACTTTATAATATAGTTGATTCTAATATTAGGATTGCTAGTGAAAAGATTATTAATGGTATATTTGATATTAATCCTAAAAAGATTAAAGATAAGTTGAGAAGTTGTGCTTATTGTAGGTATAAAGATATTTGTTATATGAAAAACGAAGATATTGTTGAACTTCCTGAGGTTAAAGATATATTTGGGGGTGATGAATAATGGCATTGACACCTGAACAAAATGAAGCAATTGAAAAGAATGGGTCTAATATTATAGTAAGTGCTGGAGCAGGGTCTGGTAAAACTGCTGTATTATCTGAAAGAGTTATTAATAAGATAGAAAGTGGTATTCATGTTAATGAGTTGTTAATACTTACTTTTACTAAAGCTGCTGCTTCTGAGATGAAAGATAGAATTAGAGATAAGATAAGTAAAAGAAAAGAGTTTAGGGATGAATTAAATCTACTTAGTTCTGCATATATTACTACTTTTGATTCTTTTGCATTATCTGTTGTTAAAAAATATCATTATTTATTAGGTTTATCTTCCAATATATCTATTTGTGATGAATCTTTAGTTGTTCTTGAAGAAAAAAGAATAATGGATGAAATATTTGATGAAATGTATTCAAGTAAAGATAAAATGTTTGAAGATTTTATTAGTTATTATTGTGTTAAAAGCGATAAATATTTAAGGAGTATGGTTTTAAAAATTGCTAAAACAGTAAATAATAAAATTAATAAATATGAATATTTAGATTTTATTAAGAATGAATTTTTTAGTGATACATATATTGATTTAATAATTGAAGAGTATGAAAAGTTTATTAATGGCAAAAGGGCTTTGCTTAAATTAGAATTAAATAATTTAAGTTATTATTTCAATAGTGAAACTATAGTTAAATTTAATGAGAGTTTAAATGGAATATTAAATTGTGAAGTAAATGATTTACATTTATATAGTGGAACTACTTTACCGAGAATTGGAAAATATCCTAGTGATGAAGCTAAAATTGCTAAAGAAAATTTGTCTAATGCTTTAAAAAAAGTAACAGAGTTTTGTGATTATGGAACTCTTGATGATATTAGGAAGAGTATTATAGTTAATAAAGATATAGTTATTGTTATTACTAGAATAATTGATAAATTTATTAATAAGTTAAAAGAATATAAACTAAAAAATAATATTTTTACTTTTAGTGATATTGCAGAATATTCTATCAAGATATTAAAAGATAATGATGAAGCACGTAATGATTATAAGTATTTCTTTAAAGAAATAATGATTGATGAATACCAAGATACTAATGATGTTCAAGATACTTTTATTAGTTTGATTGAAAATAACAATGTATATATGGTTGGTGACATTAAACAATCTATATATAAATTTAGGGGATCTAATCCTGATATATTTAAGGATAAATATGATAATTATTCTAATAATAATGGTGGGATTAAGATTGATTTAATTAAAAATTTCAGAAGTAGAAATGAAGTGCTTAAAAGTATTAATAATATTTTTGAATTATTAATGGATAATGAAATAGGGGGAGCATCTTATAAATTAAGTCATAGGATGGTATATGGAAAGAAAGAATATGATACTGAAAAATTAGAGAATTTTAATTATGATATTGATATACTAGAATATGATAATGATAAAGATAGTGGATATTCTAATGCTGAAATAGAAATATTTACTATAGCTAATGATATTAAGAATAAAGTTAAAAATAAGATTAAGGTTTTTGACAAGAAAACTGATAAATTAAGGGCTGTAAATTATAATGATTTTGTTATTATTCTTGATAGAAGTAAGTATTTTGATGATTACAAAAAGATATTTGAATATTTAGGTATACCATTGACAATTTTAAGAGATGAAAATCTTCTTAATAGCAATGATTTATTATTAATTAAGAATATTATTGATTTTGTAATTAGAATTAATGATGAAGATTTTAACGTTGAGTTTAAGTATGATTTTATTAGTATTGCTAGAAGTTTCTTATTCGAATATAGTGATGAAGTTATATTTGATTTTGTTGTTAATGATAAGATTAAAGAAAGTGAATTATATAAGCTATTTGATAGTATTAATATTAATTCTTTAACTTCTCCAGAATTATATGATTTGATAATTGATAAAACTAATTATTATGAAAAAATTTCTAAAGTAGGGGATTATAAAAATGTAAATGTTAGAATTAAGACATTATACGATATAGCTAATAATCTAAATAACCTTGGACTTACTATTGAGGAATTTAGAGATTATTTGGATGAAATAACAACTAATAAGATAGATATTAAATATACTGGTTATAGTTCACCAAGCGATAGTGTTAAGATAATGACTATTCATAAATCTAAAGGTTTAGAATATCCAATTTGTTATTATTCTGATTTAGATCATAAATTTAATGTAAGTGATTCTAATGATATGTTTATAGTATCATCTTTATATGGTTTAATTGTTCCAAGCGTATTAAGTGAAAATGATACTAGTATATTAAAAAAACTATTTAAGAATAATTATATGAAGGAAGAAATAGGTGAAAAGATAAGGTTATTCTATGTTGCTTTAACACGAGCAAGAGAAAAAATGGTTGTTGTAATACCTAAAAAAGAGACTATTAAATTGGAAAAAAATGAAGACGGTGTTATTGAAGAAAATAGAAGATTAAGTTTTAATATGTTATCTGACTTTATTTATAGTATTAGAGATTATTATTCTGATTATTTTAGTGATGTTGATATTAATAAATTAGGTCTAAGTAAGAAGTATTTATTTAATAAAGTAGTTAACAGTAGGATATTAAAGAGTAATGAAACTTTTGATGTCAGTGAAATTAATATAGATAATTCTTTGGTTGAAGATAAACATTTTTCTAAAGATAATAATAAACTTGTTTCTAAAAAAGAAAGTGATAACATGAAGTTTGGAACTAAAGTACACGAAGTATTAGAGTTAATTGATTTCAAAAATTATGATGAAAAAGTTATTGAAGATAAGTTTATTAGAAGTAAAGTTACTAAATTTTTAAATAGTGATTTTATGAAAGATGTTAAGAATGCTAATATTTATCATGAGTATGAATTTATATATGATAAAGATAATACTAGTTATCATGGAATAATAGATCTAATGCTTGAATATGATGATTATATAGATATTGTTGATTTTAAATTAAAAAATATAGATGATGAAAAGTATTTAAATCAATTAAATGGTTATAGGGAATACATTAATAGTATTAGTAATAAGAAAGCAAATATATATTTGTATTCAATAATAGATGAAACAATTCAAAAATATTAAGAATTGTTTCTTTTTTAAGAAATGTGATAGAATATACTATGTACTTAAAAGGTGAGGTTAATATGAAAATAATAATTGTTGGAGTAGGAAAACTTGGGGAGTATTTGACTAGGAGTTTAGTTAAGGATAAAAATGAAATAACTTTAGTTGATATAGATTATAGCACTAGTCAAGATTTAATTAATAATGAAAATGTTAATTATGTTGTTGGTAATGGAATGGACGCTAATATTTTATTAGAAGCAGGTGTAGAAAACTGTGATTTATTAATTAGTGTAATGCAAATGGATGAACAAAATATTGTATGTTCTTTATTGGCAAAAAAACTAGGTGCTAAACATACAATTGCTAGAATTAGAACAGTTGAATATTCAACTTCTATTAGTTTATTGAAATCTGACTTAGGATTATCCATGATTATTAATCCAGAACAATCAACTGCTAGTCAAATAGCAAGAGCTTTATCTATTCCTAGTGCACTTGAAGCCACTTCATTTTTAAAGGGTAGATTACATATGATTTCTTTAAAGATTAAAGAAAAGAATGTATTAGATGGATTAGCTATTAATTCATTATCTAAAAAGCATAGTTTTAATGTAATTATATGCACTGTTGAAAGAAATAATAAAATAATTGTTCCAACAGGGAAATATGTTTTACAAGCTGGGGATAAAATTAATGTAGCTGGGACTATTAACGGAATTAGTGAATTTTTAAAATTTGCAAATTTAATAACAGAGAAAACTAAAAAGGTTATTATTGCTGGTGGTGGGTCTACTACAATGTATTTGGCTAAATATTTACTTGATATGAAAATGAAGGTTAAGATAATAGAAATCAATAGTGAAAAGTGCAAGGTTTTAAGCGAAAATCTTCCTGGAGCACTAGTAATAAATGGAGATGTTTCAGATAAGAATATTCTATATGAAGAGGGAATAGAAGATGTTGATGCTTTCGTTGCTTTAACTAATATTGATGAAGAAAATATTGTTTATTCTATGTTTGCTTCAATGAGAAAAGTACCTAAAATAATAACCAAGATCAATCATATAGATTTACCCGGTATAACTGAAAGAGCAAATATTGATACTGTAATAACTCCTCATAGAATAGCTGCTAATCAAGTTGTTAAATATGTTAGAGCAATGCAAAATAGTCATAAGAGTAGTTGCGAAGCTATATATAAATTTGAAGATGATGTTTTTGAAGTTCAAGAATATAACATTAAAAATGATTTTAAGGGTTTGAATAAGAAAATAAAGGATATGAATATTAAGGATAATATTCTAATAGTTGCAATACAAAGAGGAAGAAATATTATTATGCCTAATGGTAGTTCTGAAATTAAATTAAATGATACTATTGTATTAATTGATAGAAGTGATTCATTAAATGATATTAATGATATTTTGGAGTAGGAAATGAAAAATAAGATTATATATAAATATATAGGTAGGGTATTAATTGTTTTTTCTTTGTTAATGATAATACCAATAATTATTTGTTTATTATATAAAGAAAGCATTATACCATTTATACTTCCACTATTGTTGAGTTTATTACTTGGATTTTTATTAAATAGAATTAAAACTGACAATATGAATTTATATGCTAAAGATGGTTTTATTATTGTTTCTTTGTCATGGATAATTATTAGTTTGATTAGCTCATTGCCATATAATATTTGTGGATGTGCTGGTATTGCGAATTCTATTTTTGAAGCTGTTTCTTCTATCACTACAACTGGATCTACAATTTTTGATAATGTTGAAGTTTTACCTAAGAGTATATTATTTTGGAGGAGTTTTGTTCAGTTAGTTGGTGGAATGGGTGTTATTACTTTTGTAATGGCTATAGTTCCATTATCTAAAACAGATAAATCAATGCATTTATTAAATGCTGAAATGCCAGGTACTAATAATGGTAAAATAGTTCCTAATACAAAAAAGATGTTACTTTATTTGTATTCTATATATTTTGCATTATTATCTTTAGAAATAATTCTATTGTGTTTGGGAAAGGTAGGAGTATTTAGAAGCGTTTTAATATCTATGTCTACTGTAAGTACAGGTGGTTTTTCTTCATTAAATGGTAGTCTATCAGATTTAAGTTTAAGAAATAAGTATATTGTAAGTATATTTATGTTCTTATCTGGTATTAATTTTAATTTATTCTTTTTGCTTGTTGTTAGAAAGTTTAAATTAATATTAAAAAGTGAGGAATTAAAGACTTATGTTGTGTTAACTATCATAGCTATATTATTTGTGTTCTTTAATACATATAAATTATATGTTAATATTAGTGATGCATTAGTATCATCGGTATTTCATACTACTTCAATTATGACTAGTACTGGATTTTCAGTATCTAATATTAATATTTTCCCATCGTCTTGTAAAATACTATATTTATTATTAATGCTTATTAGTGCTTGTTCTGGAAGTACTTGTGGTGGTTTTAAAATATCCAGATTATTAATAAGTCTTAAAACAATAAGAAGAGATATATTAAAAATAATACATCCTAATAGTATTCATATTATTAAATTTGAAGGTAAAAAAATAGATGATATATTAATAAATAGTAATAATACTTTTTTGTTTCTATATGTTATTCTATTAATAATAATTATGATGGTTGTTAGTTTTGATGGTTATTCACTAGATACTAACATTAATGCAGTTTTTTCAACATTCGCTAATACTGGATTATGTTTTGATATTTTTAATTTTTCTAATTTTAGTTCTTTATCAAAAATTGTCCTTAGTATAGGTATGTTACTTGGCAGACTTGAAATATTCCCAATACTTGTATTATTTAGTGATTTAAAGAAATAATTTACAATTATTATGTAAATAATTAGATGTTTATTTTATAAACATCTTTTTATTTTGTATAATATAATTGGTGAATAGTATGGAATACGAGATTGTTAATTTTTTAGTTAATGAAGATTTTGATACTTTATGTAGTAGTTATGATTTATATAGTTTTCAAGCACAAATTTTGTCTTTTATGTATTTAAATACTAAAAATGAAAAGTTAAAAGAAGAAATTGTTAATGATATTATTAGGGGGAAGTATTGTACTGATCAAAAAGTTAAAGAAATGTTTAAATCATATATTGATAAAGCAGTTAAGTATTCTAAAGATAATGGACTTAGCATATTGATTGATAAATGTAGATTAAATGAAGATGATGCTAGGGCGTTTATTAATAGTTATTTAAAACAAGATAAGAATATAGATGATATGTTAAGCGCCGAATTAGATGTTTCTAATATTAATATTAGAATGAATGAAATGATTGAAGAAATATTACCGATATTTTTAGATAACGAAAGGAGAATTATGTTATAATATATATAGATGTATATATTTTTATACAAATTCATAATTATTTATAAGGAGGAAGTATGTTAATTAAAATATTAATTTCTGTGGTGCTTGGAGCAATATCAGGATGGTTAGCTAGTCTAATTATGAATACAAAAGGTGGATTGATTAGAAATATTATTCTTGGTGTTCTTGGTGGTGCAGTAGGTGGATATTTATTTGATTTATTAGGATTTAGTTTCAGTGGATATCTTGGAACAATTATTGTATCAGTAATTGGTGCTTGCCTAGTTGTATTTATAGTTAATAAATTATTTAAATAATAAAACGAATTTAATTCGTTTTTTTATGTTATAATTTTATTATATGAAGAAAGATGTAAGAATTAAAATTTCATTAGTTATAAATATATTAATATTTATATTAGTATTTTTTTCAACAGTAATAATGTTTACTGGATATAAGTTTATGCATGGTAGTGAGGTCGTTTTAGAATCTACTAAGTTTGGTGTGTTTAGATATTTTACTGTACAATCTAATTTATTTGTTGGTATTGTTTGTTTGATTTTTGCTATTAAAGAAATAGAATTATTGAATGGTAAAATTAATAACATATATAAAAAGTATTATATATGGAAACTAGTAAGTACTTCTGCTGTTGGATTAACATTTTTTGTTGTTTTCACATATTTAAGATCAATAGTTGAAGGAGGAATAATGCCATTATTAATGAATAGTAGTTTGTTTTTTCACTGTATTATTCCAATTTTAAGTATTATTTGTTTTATATTTTTAGAAAAGACAAGAGATATTAAATTTAAAGAGGTATTTTATGGTCTTATTCCAGTCGGTTTATATGCCTTATATTATATGACTAATGTATTTTTACATATGGAAAATGGAAAAGTATCTCCTAAATATGATTGGTATTGGTTTGTATATTATGGGGTGTGGACTACAGTTATAGTTGTACCTGTAATATTGTTAATAGCATATTTAATTAATTTATTATTATGGTATTTAAATAGGAGGGAATTAAGTAGATAATTATGGGATTATTTGATTTTTTTAAAAAGAAAAAAGAATTACCGGATTTTAGTTATATTGATTCTATGAATAAAGCTAGAGAAGAATATGAAAAAGGTAATCTAGAAAGAATATATTTAATAGCACCTAAATTTGGCGGGTCTGAAAATGAGGATAATACAGTATATGTACCACTTGGAATTAAACAAGTAAAAGAGGGTTATGATAATACTATTGCTCATTTAATAAAAATAGGATATAAAATGTCATATAATTGCAAATTAGAATATAAAAATGGCAGTGTAATTCCTAGTAAGATATATATGATTACTAAAAAGAATGGAGAAGAAGAAATAACGAATACAATTAATATATGGTAAAATAAGCACCATCTAATTTTTTATTAAATAATTATAGGATGTGAATTATATGAAAACAATAACTATTCAAGATATTAAGAATAATCTTAGTTTTAATATGGATGCTGCTTTAAATAGACTAAGGAATACTAAAGGATATAATAAAGGTAACAATACTTTAGAAGACGAAAAAGACTTGGCTAGAGCAATTACGATGAAGGCATATAATTATTATGCTAAGGAAAGAAAAAATTTTTCGCTTGAATCTGATTTAATAATGGAAAAGGCTATGAATGGGTATGAATTAAGCGATGAAGAAATATTTGAGTTATGTACTCCTATTGAAGAATTAGAAAAATATAGAGGTGAAATTAATAAAACAGAAGAATTAAAAAAGCAAAATAATTATTATGAATTAGATGCTATTAAGAAGAGAGTTGAAAAGGGGGTTATAACTTTAGAAGATTTAAATAGATTAATAGAAATAATGGGTTGTGATAAGGGTACTGCTGATGCTTTGAGACAAGGATTTATAAATAGCGGAAAAGTTGTTGAAAAGTATGAAGATGATTCTATGGAATTATAAAGCACATTAAGTGCTTTTTTTCATAAAATAAATTAGGTGATTTATATGGCATTGAAAGGTGTTGTTATTGATCCAGGACATGGCGGGGTTGATAATGGGGCTAGTGGGAATGGCATTAAAGAGAAAGATTATACTTTAAAAATTAGTAAATATATGTATGATAGATTTAAAGAGTTGGGAGTACCAGTTAGTATTACTAGGAATAGTGACATTACTTTAAGTCCTAAAAATAGAGTTAAAAAAATTAAAAGTTTTTATGGTAATGGTAAAGATGTAATAGTAATATCTAATCATTTAAATGCAGGAGGAGGAGATGGGGCAGAGGTAATATATGCTCTTAGAAATACCAGTTCTTTATCTAAAAAGATATTAAATGAGATAGAAAAGACTGGTCAAAATGTTAGGAAGTATTATCAATTAAGATTACCTAGTAATTCTAAAAAGGATTATTATTTTATACATAGGGATACCCCTAATAATGAATCTATTATTGTTGAATATGGTTTTGTTGATAGTAAGAAAGATGATGTTAAACAGATAAAGAATAATTACAAAGACATGGCTGAGGCTGTTGTTAAGGCTGTTTGTGATTATAAGGGTATTAAATATAAGAAACCTGGTAGTAATAATTATGTTGTTAAAAAGGGAGATAGTTTATGGAAAATATCTAAGAAATATGGTGTTTCTATAAACGACTTAATGAAAAAGAACAATTTAAAGAATACTACTATTAAGATAGGGCAAGTGCTAAAAATTAGTTAGCACTTTTTTATAATATATGTTATGATTTTATTGGATAGTGAGTATTATGATTAAATATAGAAAAAAGGAAGATAAAAAGAGAATTATTTTATTAATTGTATTACTTTTTATATGTTTATTTTTTGAATATAAAGATAATATTAAAGAGTATTTTAATAAGGATAAGGAGAAAGTAGAAGAAGTATATGAATTATCCAATATTCCTCCTTATAGTGGTGAAGATGTAATTGTTTTAAATAATAATGAACCTGAGTTTGGTGATTTAGCACGTACTACTGAATCTTTTGAGGTATATAGTCCTTTAGATAAATTAGGAAGATGCGGAGAAGCTTATGCTAATATTGGTATTGATTTAATGCCAACTAGTAAGAGAGAAAGTATTGGTTCTATTAAACCAAGTGGTTGGAAAATTGCTAAGTATGATATTATTACTGATGGATTATATTTATACAATAGGTGTCATTTAATAGCATATCAATTGACTGCTGAGAATGCTAATCCTAAAAATTTGATTACTTGTACTAGACATGCTAATGCTGATTTAATGCAGCAATATGAGATTAAGGTTGGAAATTATATTAGGAAAACATCTAATCATGTATTGTATAGATCAACTCCAATATTTGAAGGTGATAATTTAGTAGCTACTGGTATTCAATTAGAGGCGTTAAGTATTGAAGATAATGGTAAAGGAATAAAATTTAATGTTTTTATATATAATGTACAACCTGGTATTGAAATTGATTATAAAACTGGTGAGAGTAAACTTATTGAATGAGTTTACTTTTGTTTGAAAAAAAATATTATTATAGTATAATTAACTTATGGTGATTTGAATGGCAGTTAAGAAAAATACTAAGAAAAAATCAACTAAAAAAGATAATTTGAAATTAAAAGGAATAAAAGGGATATTAGTTAATATTAAAAAGTTTGCTGTTAAGGCTAAGGATAAATTTTTAGAAGTTTATAAACCTTATATGTTATGGATGTGTTTTCCCTTTATTCTAATGGATGTTTTTACATTTATATTTGGTTTAAATATTAGTTATACAAATTATCATTTTATGTCTCCTATACTATTTAATATAGCATGGATATTTTTGTTTGTTGGTTTGACTTTATCTTTTAAAAAGATTATTAATAAGATTATTTATTTATTTTTTAATATATTGTTTTTAGTATTATTTTTAGTTAATAATGTATATTTTTCTATGACTAAAAACTTTTTTGATTTTAGTTTAGTAGAATCTGCTAGTGAAGGGACACCATATATTATTGATGCTTTAAAGGCTTGTAATGTATTTGTATATATTACTTTTATAGTTATTATCATATTCATAGTAATGGGATATAGAAGAATACCTGTGATTAAGAAAAATAATTATAAATTAGCTGGTATTGTTGTTTTGATATTTTTAGTAGCTCATTTATTAATTCCATTTACTTTAGGTAAACCAAATAAAGATTTAACTTGGTCTAGTTGGAGAAATGCAAGGAATATATATAATTCATTTAATGAAAGTAATAAGAGTATGAAAGTTAGTGGTTTTTTTGAATATTCTGTTAGGAATTTCTATATTACTTTCCTAAAGAGTGATGTTGAAATAAGTAAAGAAGATATTGAATTTCTAGATTCTGCCTTTTCTAGTGGAAGTAAGCATAAGAATAGATATACTGGTAAATTAAAGGGCAAGAATTTAATATTAATACAACTTGAGGGAACTGATAGTTGGTTATTAAATAAAAATGATACTCCGACTATGTATAAAATGATGAATGAAGGTATTAATTTTACTAAGCATTATTCTTATTATAATGGTGGTGGTAGTACATTTAATTCTGAATTTGCTGTTAATACTGGATTTATCACTCCTCTTTCTTATACTAGAAATGCTTATTCATTTAATAAAAATGATTTTCCTTATTCTATGGCTAGATTATTTAAAGATAAGGAATATCAAGTTAATGCATTCCATATGAATTATGGAGAATATTATTCAAGAAATGTTAATTATGTTAATTGGGGTTATGATAAATATTATGGTTTATTAGATGTTAAAGAATTTTCTGATGATTCATATAGACTGGATAGAAATCTTGTATTAGATGAAACGTTAAATGAAAAAATGTTCCCTACTGAAGGTAATTTTGTAGATTATATAATTGCATATTCTGGACATGTTCCATTTGATAATACTAGAGATGTATGTAAGTTATTATATGATGAAGATACTCAAAAGAGAAAAGATGCTGGTGAAGAAGTAGAATTTGTACAAATGAGTGAAGAAGAGTGCGTTAGGAGACAATCTAGTGAAACTGATTATATGGTTGAATTAATTATTAAAAATCTTAAGGAAAAAGGTTTATATGATAATACTGTAATAGTTATATTTACTGATCATTATTTATATACTTTAACTGATAAAACTATTCTTGATAGATATAAAAACACTTCTAATAATTTAATTAATAATACACCTTGGTTTATATGGTATAAAGGTGTAAAAAAGGAAAGCGTTAAAAAAGTTACTTCTCAGCTTAATATTTTACCTACATTATTAAATCTTTATGGAATTAATTATAATGTTAATAATTATATTGGTGAAGATGCATTGCATGGTAATTATCAGGGTATAGCGTTCTTTAGTGATTATTCATGGTATGATGGTAATGTTTATGTTGAGGGTGGAGAAGTCACTAATGGCAAAAAGATATCTTCAGATAAGTTATTAGAAAAGAATGAATATATTAATTATTTGATTAAGAAGAATGATTTGGCGCTTAAGTATAATTATTTTAAGAAAAATAGTTCAGAGTAAAATCTGAACTTTTATTTTTAATAAATATATTATATAATTAATAGTATGAAAGATAAGGAAAAAAGAACTAAGAATTTAATTATGTGTTTTGGCCTATTATTAATTTTATTTATAATAGGTGTTTTATGTTTTTCTTTTAAAGATGATGGTGAAATTAAATATAATAACCCTAGAAATATGGCTATTGATTATGTTGAGTCGATGATAAAAGGAGATTATGCAAGAGCTTTTAAATATATTTATTTACCTCAAGATGCTTTTGTAAATAAGAGTGATTTTGAAGAGTATGTTAATAATCATGTATCATATAAGGATATTAAGGGTAAAAAGATTAGTGAAGTTATAGATAATGAAGATGGCACTTATAAAATATCTGTTATTGATGATAAAGGTAATATTAATAGATTTGAATTGTCTATATTAGATAGAACTGTTAATGATTATAGAATAGATGAAAGTGATATTTTTATTAGTGATTATGTTATGAATATACCTAGCAATACTGATTTATATATTGATGGTGTATTAGTTGATAAGAGTATGATTACTAGAAAAAGTAATAGTGAAGATATGTATGCTTTAAGTGCGATAGCTTCAACTAATAAAAAAATTAAGTTATATAATAAACTAAGTGAAAAAGAGATTGAATGGACACCTAGTAGTGAGAATGATGGGACACATTTTAAGTTAGAACTTAATAATGATGAATTAAAAAATAAAGCATATGCTTTTATTAAGAATACTTGGAATGCTATGTATAGTGAATATAATAAAGGTAGTAAAATGAGTGAGGTTAAAAAGTATTTTGATGAAGATGTTATGGATTCTGAAATAAAATTATATTATAAAACTGGTTTTGATAAGATGAAAAAGGGTAGGACTAATATTGGTGAATATAATAATTATAAGTTTACTAAAATAATTGATAATAAAAATGATCCTAATATGGTTCTTAGTGATGAACTAATTAAATTAAATTTTGGTTATACTCTTACATGGAGATGGAAGTATAGGGGAGCTAATAGTGCAGTTAGAATGTCTATGAATAGGTATTCAAGTGTAACTTTAAAAGTTAAGGATGAATCATTTGTAATACATGATATTGAAGATAGTGGATTATTTAATTATGCTAGTCAATATACAAGGGATTTTTAAAATAAAAAAGAAACTTATTTAAGTTTCTTTTGTTTTATATCAAATACTATTAATACTACTAATATTAGGAAACTAATTAATGATACTAGTTTTCCTTCTTTTAATAATGGAGAATTATACTTGAATTCTATATTATATGTTCCTTTATTTAGTTTAAATCCTATAAATGCTGTATTTACTTTTTCATATTCTATTTCTTTGTTATTTACTTTAATAGTAAATCCTTTATCGTATGGGATTGATGTTACAAAGTATCCATCGTTTTCTACTTCTATATTTCCTTTAATATAATCGTCTTTTATTTCTTCAATATTAAATGGTTTATAGTTTTTATTAGCATCTTTTATATCATTGTAGTCTAATATATATGTTTCTATATTTGATATTGTATAAGTTCCTTTATGTATTTCAACTTTTAATTCATCTAATGTTTCATTACTAAGTAGGTAATGAAAAACTTCATTTTTATTATGATATATCCATGAATGGCATGTTATTAAGTTTTGAATATCATTTATAGTAATATATGTATTACCTACATCACAACCATTTCTATTTGGATTATTAAAGTTAATGAATAATAGTTTATTATGTAATGGTTCTTTTAGTTTAATAGTAAATGAATCGTTTTCTTTAGCTATCAGTGTTATAACACCTTGTTCATCTTTTTCAATTGTTATATTATCTTTATTTAGGTTTTGAATATCATATTCTAATTCTACTTTTTTAATATCATTATGATAAACATGTGTATCATTATCTTTTACAACTGTATTAAACATTAATTGTTCTATATTATATGGATATGATAATGTTTTAAATAAGTCTTCTGATATATAATTATTGCTGTGATACATTATTGGGAATGCATTTTCATTAATATAAACATCATCATATAGTTTAGTATATCCCATGCCGATTGGTTTTTTAGAATATACATATTTTACTCCCATAAATGTGTTGAATAATGTGTTTTTTGATGATGATATAAAGAAGTAATTATAATCAGAATTATTAACCTTAAATACTTTTCTTACAAAGTCTAAATAATTACTATTATATGTTGAAGAGTAAAATGTTGTAGAGTATTGTTTTGTGTTATATACTTTATTAACTGTTTTTACATAGTGTCTTAAATTATTAATTCTATAAAAACTATCATCATTATTTATTATATTATCTATTGTTTCTTTTTGAGTATTACTAAAATATTTATTATATTGTTTTGGTGTTACTAGTTCTTCTCTAAGGTTTTGTCCTATACAGAATCCTAATGCTACTAGTATTATTACTGCTGAGAATACTTTTTTATTTTTGTATTTATTGTAATATAGTAATAATGGTATAAATAAAACTAAGTATAGATATTTAGGATGGAATTTATTTAATACTAATAGTGGAATTGTAAGTATTGATAGTAATATACAAAGATCTTTTATTTTTATTTTGTCATTGAATAAGTCTGTTAAGAAGATTGCTATTATCATCCCCATTAATGGTAAGTATGGTATAAAACATTTTTCTCTTAAATATAAACCACCATTTAATAAGTATCTAAATAATGGTATAAATAATACTATTGATACTAAGAAGAATAATGTTATGTTTTCTTTCTTTTTAGTAAAGAATATATGTACTAATGCAACAAAGGCTATCAATTGATACCCAATAGCGTAAGTACCACTTATTATTCTATGTACTTTATAATATGGTATAAATAGTTTTATTAGTTTTGTTTTTGATTCAACATCAACTCTTCCAATTAGTATTGTATATATAGTAGGGAATAATAGAACTGATGATAATAGAACTGCTAGTAAACCTAATAGTATTATTTTTATTAATTGTTTTATAAAATCTTTTGTATTGAATTTTTTATTTATTTTTAAGTATTTATAAATGAAGTAAGTACCTATTGCTAGTATTCCACCTACGCTATAGTAGTAACTTGTCATAATCATTAAGAATACGCTTATTACAAATGGTGTTTTTGTATTCTTTTCTAATAATTTATCTACGCTCATTAATGCTAACATTAGAAATGGCATATAATTAACAAACATTACATGTCTATGTAGTTGAAATATTAATGCATCTGATAGTGCAAATAGAAGTGTTGTTATAAATACTATATTTGTTTCATATTTGTTATTTTTTAACCATTTATAGAATAAATATATTGATGCAAAGACAGCTAATATATTTACTATTGTCATATATGTTACCATGCTTACATGTGGCATTAAATATGATGGTAGTATTAATGGACTTAATAGTCCATAATAGGATATGTTAAACATATTTTGTCCTGCTCCATAGTTTAATGAGAAGTTTGGTATTAGTTTACCTGTTTCATAAAACATATTTCTTAAGTATTCTGGAAATACAGTGTGTTGGTTTAACCAATCTGTATCTGAACCGAATAAATATTTAAATCTAGTTGCTAATAATATAATAAAAATACACAAACCAAAAATAATAATTAAATTAATATAATCTTTCTTTTTCATACATACCTCTATTTTTCTTTTTTAAATACTAAAAATTTACTAAATATATAATTTAATACAATTACTATTACTTGTACTATTAATTTCATTATTTTATCATTGAAATGTAATTTAGTAACAAAAATAAACATTAATAGCATATCTATTAATAATGTTGATACTCTTGAAGCACAAAAACTTGTTGCTTCTTTTATATTTGCTTTATTTTTTTGCTTAAATACATATTTTCTATTTGTAAAGTATGCAAATGCTACTGATGCTATCCATGAAATAATATTTGTTATTTGTAATTGTAGTGCGTTATTAGGATCAAATACTGTAAGTGTTAATCCATAATAAACAGCTAGACTTACTGCTGTAGTAAGTCCACCTATTATTAAATAATTTATTATTTCTTCATATTTATGATATAGTTCTTTAACTCTATTAATCATTCTTTTTCACATTACTTTCTTTAATAACATATACTGGTCTATTTTTAACTTCTAAATACATTTTTGCTATATATTCACCAATTACCCCAATACACAATAATTGAACACCACTTACTAGGAATATAATGCATGCCATACTTGGCCATCCCGATGTAGGATCTCCATATACTAATGTTTTAACAATAATAACTACTATCATAACAAATGCTATAAAACAAAATAATATACCTATAATAGCTGCTAGTGTTAATGGAACAGTTGTGAATGCGACTATTCCTTCAATAGCATATATAAATAGTTTCCAAAAAGACCATTTTGTTTCTCCGGCAACTCTTTGTACGTTTTCATATTCTAACCATTTTGTATTAAATCCTACATATGAGAATAATCCTTTAGAATATCTGTTGTATTCTTTTAATTCTAAAATGCTATTAACTACTTGTCTTGTCATTAATCTATAGTCTCTAGCACCATCAACCATTTCTACTTTACTCATTCTATTAATTAATTTATAAAATCTTCTGGCAAAGAAACTTCTTATTGGTGGTTCTCCTTTTCTTGTAACTCTTCTTGTACCAACGATATCATATCCTTCTTCTTCAATTAATCTAATCATTTCTGGTAGTAGTGAAGGTGGATCTTGTAAATCAACATCCATTATTGTTACATAATCTCCACTTGATGCTTCAAGACCTGCTAGCATTGCGGCTTCTTTACCAAAATTTCTTGAAAATGATATGTATTTTACTAGTTTATCTTTTTTTGATATCTCTTTCATTACATTTAATGAGTTATCTTTGCTTCCATCATTTACATATATTATTTCTATTTCTGCATTTAATTCTTTTCTTACTTTTTTTATTTCTTCATAAAAAAGTGGTATACTTTCTTCTTCATTATAACAAGGTACCACTAAATTAACTTTTTTCATTTTCCCCTCCAAAATCTAGGTTTATTTTAGCACAAGACTAGTTTTTTTACAAGTTTAATATAGTTCTTCACAAACTCCTTTATCAGGGGCATAAAAACAGTGACTTTTATATCTTCCAGTATTTCTTTGCTTAAACCATAAACCTTTGCATTCTTCATTCTTTTTAGGGGCATAGAACCATAATGCATTTGTAGCTGGATAGTATGTTTCTCCTTTTAGCACTCTTTTTGCTAGTTCTTTTTCTTTTTTAGTAGATGAACCACTATTAAATAGACTACTATTAGTGCCTACAAAACCACCTGGTTTTTGATTTATAACATCTGTTATAGTTCTAATATTCTTAAAATCTAAACAATTAGCTATTGCTCTATTAACTATTACATTTCCTACCATAAGCATTGCTAATTCTCCTTCACCTAGAGCTTCTGCTCTCATTAATCTAGCACATAAATCAAGTTCTTTATTTGAATATTTTATTAGCATAAAATCACCTAGAATATTATATGTATATATTTTATATATTGATTATTTGTTGTATAATGATAATAGGTGATAATATGGCAATGGAAAAAGTAAAATATAATGATAGTTATATTTATGTTGAAAATGATATTCCTGATGAAGAAAAGGGTATAGCCATTTATGGTGAAGAGGAAAATCTAGATAATACTTTAGAATTTAAGCCTATTAGTGATGAAGATTTACTGGAAAATACTATTGTTGACGTAGATTTATTGGGTGATAAAAATGAAGAGTGAATTACCTAATACTAGTTTAGTATATGATGGTCCTAGAAAAGAAGAGATGCAAAAATTCTTGGATTTTATGTATGAAATAAGAAAGCAAAATCCAAATATGATATTTACTGGAAATACTGTTTATTCTCAACTTCGTGATGGAGGACTTCCTAGAAGCGAACGCGATGAATTTGGGAAGGGATTAGATGTAAGAAGATTCTTTGATAGATGGCAGAAGGATTTTAAAGGTAGAAAAACATGGACAGGTGTTACTAGTAATTTTTGGTATTGGTTTCAATTTGTTAATGGTACACGTGGTGAGAAAGAATTTATAAAACTATATATACCAATAAATATGCCACATTTATATGAGGGTGTAAAACAGTTATTTGACTTTATTGATAGAGAAGGAATACAGCATCAATCTAAAGTCGGACAAAATATGAGAATTGATAATGTTATTGTTCGTTTGAAAAAGGGCGATGTTGATTCTGCATTAAAGATAATAGATTTTATAAACAATAATAGATATCTAAAGACTGGGTTAAATAAAAATAATCCATTTATTCCGACTATTAAAGGTATTGGATATATGGATGAACATGGTAATAGTTATAATAGTGACTTGAGTGATTTGATTTGTGCTTATTTAAGTGATTGTTATAATAAAGGAAAATCAAAAGCAAGTGTTGAAGAGTTTAGGGAATACATTAAAAGATATTCTTATGATAAGAATCTAGTTGAAACATTTGAAATTGCCTATAATGGTGAGAAAGAAAAAAAGAAAGAAAATAAAGAAAAGATTAAATTGAATTTGGATCAAAAGATTGGATTATTAATGGATTCAATAAAAGCTACTTATAACAAGTATGGTTATGAACAAGTTGAATATGCTCTTATAAGTGCGATTACAGGTGGAAATTATAGTTATTTTACTAATGGTAATACTAGACTTTCATTAAGAAAACTATTAGAAGAAAATATAAGTAAAGACGAAATTGGAAAAATAATTAGATGTTCTTTAGATGAATTAGTACCTCAAAAAATGATTAGTAAGAATGAAATTGATAATATTAAGTTGTATTGCAGAGTCGTATTAATGAATAAAATGACATTTAATTTAGATGAAGCTTGTATGGTTACATTAGAAAAGTATGGAAGAGATCAATTATTTGCAGCAATATCTTTATTTGTTAGATCTAATAATCCTGATAGGTTTAGTAGGTTCTATGGACAATCTAAAAATAATTATAGGGATTTAATAGCAAGAATTGGTAATGAAAATATTATGAGTTTAATTATGCAATCACTAAGGGCAAAAGGGTATGATACAGTTGGTCTTAATGATGATCAATTAATTAGTGGTTATATTACTATGTTAGAACAAACTAGATATTATAATTTTGATGATAGACCAAAAATGATGTAAAAAAAAGGTAATCAATGATTACCTTTTTAATTGTTTTCTTTTATCATTAATACTTTTTTTATTCTTCTTGTTAATAGAAGTGTTACTAATGTATCAATTATAAGTGATATCCCCTCTAATTGTGTTAGTATTTTAGCTAAGAATAATGGATTTAATATTACTGCTATACCTATTATTAATATAATGATAGCAAATGATAAATATATCCACCATGTTGTTGTTCTATCTTTTTTATACTTTAATAGTTCCATAATATTTGTTGCCGAACTTATTATTAATAGAAGTCCTACTAGAATGTTAATCATTCTTATTATCCATGTTGGATCTACAAATATTGATATGCTAAGAGCGATAAAAGCAATACTAACTATTAAATAAATAATATCTCCATTTGTTTGTATTCCTTTATTTTTGTATACTTTATAGAATTGAAATAATGCACTAAGCATTAATATGCTTGCGATTAAATATCCTGCGATTGATAATGATTCTACTGGAAACAATAATAGAAGGAACCCAAGTGATAAAAAAATAAATGCGTTTATACCACTATTCCATTTTAGATATTTATATTCTCTCATATTTATCACCTCTATTTGAGTTAATTATATCAAATTAATTATTAATTGTAAAAAAATGTAAAACCATTATATTATTCTTTAAATAATGATGATATTTTTATAAAATAAAGATATAGTAAGGAGGACTGTATGGTATTAAATAAAGAGATGTTTAGAGAATATGATATAAGGGGTATATATGGAGAAGATTTAAGTGGTGAGGTGGCATATAATATTGGAAAAGCATTTGGTACTAAGTTAAGAGAACTTAATATTCCTTCTACGGTAGTGGCATATGATAATAGGCTATCTTCTGTTGAGTTAGAAGAGAACTTAGTTAAGGGTTTAATTGAAACTGGTATTAATGTTAAAAGACTAAGACTTGCTACTACACCTATGTGTTATTTTGCTGCTAATTATTTAAATACTAATTCAAGCATGATGATTACGGCTTCTCATAATCCTAAAGAATATAATGGTTTTAAGTTTTCTTATAACGGTATTCATAATGCATATGGTGCATCTGTTAGAGAAATATATGACATTATTATGAAAGGCGAATTTGCTAGTGGTAATGGGTCTTATGAAGATGTTGATATAACTGGAGCTTATATTGATTTGATTGTTTCTAAATTAGATTTTGGTCCTAGAAAGATTAAAGTTATATATGATCCGGGGAATGGTACTGGAAGTATAATAGCCGATAAGATATTTGAAAAACTTCCTATGATTGATAGTAAAGGTATATTCAATATATCTGACGGTAATTTTCCTAATCATCATCCTGATCCATGTATTTCTGAGAACTTAAATGAATTAAAAAAAGTTGTTGTAGAATGTGGGGCTGATTTAGGCGTTGGATATGATGGAGATGCTGATAGAGTAGGTTTTGTTGATGAAAAAGGAACATTTATTGAAATAGATAAGTTCTTAGCTATAATGTGGAAATATTTATTTGATAAAGTAGAAAAGAAAGAGTGTTTATTTGATGTTAAATGCTCTAAGGCATTAGAAGATGAACTTATTAAACTAGGCGTTAAACCTATTGAATATAGAACAGGAAATTCTTATACAAGGGCTGCTTCTAGTGAGGGGGACTATCCTTTAAGTGGAGAATTATCGGGGCATATATATTTTAGAGACAAGTTTCCGGGATATGATGATGGTATATATGCGGGAATGAGATTAATTGAAATGCTATCTCATACTGATAAACCATTAAGTTCATTCTTAGAAGATTTACCTAAGTATCATTCTACTCCTGAAATAAAAGTAAAAGTAACTGATGAAACTAAGTTTGAAATAGTTAGTAAGATAAAAGATTATTGTGATTCAAAAGGTTATAATTATATAACTATAGATGGTGTAAAAGCTAAATTTGATGATGGATTTTCTCTTGTCAGAGCATCTAATACTGGGCCTAATATTACTATGAGATTTGAAGCTACTACTGAGAGTAGATTAAATGAATTAAAGAGTGAGTTTGAGAGTGAATTAAATAAATATATATAAGAACTATTAAAAATAGTTCTTTTTATTCTAATCATAGTATTTTGTGGTATAATTAAGTAGGTGAATTTGATGCAGATGATTTATAGAGATATAAATATTAATTATGTTTTTTATAATAATAAATCTAAAATAAATTTAGTGTATTTGCATGGTTGGGGTCAAAACATTGAAATGATGATGGGGATTGCTAAACCATTTATAAAAAAACATAATGTTTTAATTATAGATTTACCTGGATTTGGGTTAAGTGATGAACCTAAAGAAGTTTGGGATGTTTTTGAGTATGCAGATATGGTTAATCATTTAGTTAAGAAATTAAAAATGGATAATCCAATATTGATTGGTCATTCTTTTGGTGGGAAAGTAAGTTTATGTTATGCCTTAAAGTATAAAACTAAAAAGTTAGTATTGCTTGCTAGTCCATATAAAAAGAAAATAAAAAAGGAAACTTTTAAAATGAAAGTGTTTAAATTTATTAAAAAAGTTCCTTTATTAAATAAATTAGAGGGTGTAGCTAAAAAATATATTGGATCTACTGATTATAAAAATGCTTCTGAGATGATGAGAAAAATACTTGTAAAGCATGTTAATTTAGATATTAGTGATGAAGTTAAGGATATTAATTGTCCTACTTTACTGATTTGGGGTACGCTTGATAGTGCAGTTGATTATAATGATGGAGTTGAACTTGAAAAGTTAATTCCTAATTGTGGACTTGTTACATATGAGGGATGTACTCACTATGCATATTTGGAAAGATTGGGACAAACTATTAATGTATTAAATAGTTTTATAGGAGAGGATAGTAAATGAGATATTATTTTTTATTATCATTAATACCTTGTTTTTCTTATTTATTGTATAAGAGTAAGAAAGCAATGCATATGTTACAGCAAAACTGGTATAATGATGGAAATAGGTATTTGAATTGGGTAATTGATAATTATAATAAGGTATTTATTGTTTTTGATTTATTATTTGTTTTATTTATCTTTTTTGATGATAATACATCTATGATTATATTCTCTTGTTTTTATGTAATAGCATATTTAATACATAAGAGTAAGGTTAGCAAAGAGCAAAGTAAGAAACCTTTAGTTATAACTCCTAGGGTTAAAAGATTATATTTTACTGAGATATTATTATTTTTTATAATGATATTTGTTATGTTTTTTACTATGTATGCAGGTGTTGTTAGTAGGTGTTATTTCTTTATCGGATTATTTATTTGGTTAAATTGGATAGTTGTATTAGTATGTAATTTTATTAACAAACCTATTGAAAAAATAGTATTTAATCATTATAAGAGACTTGCTAAAAATAAATTATTTGGTATGACTAATTTAAAGAGAATAGGTATTACTGGTAGCTATGGAAAGACTAGTACTAAGAATGCTTTAAATGATATATTAAATGTTAAATATAATAGTTTTGCTACTGAAAAAAGTTTTAATACTATGAATGGACTTATGATTTCTATTAATAATAAGTTAGATAAGTTTACTGATATATTTATTGCTGAAATGGGTGCATTTAGAAGGGGAGAAATAAAGGAAAAGTGTGATTTTATTAAACCTCAGTATGGAATTCTTACTACTATTGGAACTGCTCATTTAGAAAGTTTTGGCAGTATAGAGAATACTCAGAAAGCTAAATTTGAATTAATTGATTCATTACCTAGTGATGGTATTGCTGTATTAAATATGGATGATGAATATCAAATAAGTTATAAAATTAAAAGTAAATGTAGAGTTGTTTGGGTATCAATAGGTAATAAGAAAGCAGATGTATATGCTAGTGATATTAAATTATCTAATAAGGGTACAACATTTAAATGTAACTTTAAAGATACTAATGAAAGTGTTATTCTTGAAACCAAGTTATTAGGGAATAAAAACATATATAATATATTAGAAGCTGTTGCGTTAAGTTATAATTTAGGAGTAAGTTTAGATCAAATTAAAATTGGTGTTAAGAGAATTCAAGTTAATGAACATAGATTAGAGTTAAAAAAATATGGAGATATTATTATAATTGATGATGCTTATAATTCAAATCCTGTTGGATCTAAAATGGCTCTTGAAGTTCTTGGTATGATGGAAGGTAAGAAGATTATTGTTACTCCTGGAATGATAGAACTTGGTGACAAACAATATGAATATAATAAAGAGTTTGGTAAATATATTGCCGAAGTGTGTGATGAAGTTATATTGATTGGTGAAGAGCAAACTAAACCTATATTGGATGGTCTTAAGGAAAAGAAATATCCCGAAAAGAATATTCATATATTAAATGATGTTAAGAAAGCTTTTATGTTAATGAGAAAGTTAGCTGGTAATACTACATATGTTCTTTTAGAAAATGATTTACCAGATATATTTAATGAGTAGGAGGTAAAATTATGAAGATTAAATTAGGAGTTATATTTGGAGGAGAAACTGTTGAGCATGAAGTAAGTATTATTTCTGCTTTGCAAGCTATTCAAAACTTAGATGAGGATAAATATGATGTAGTGCCAATTTATATATCTAAAAATAGAGAGTGGTATACAGGACATATGTTAACTGATATTGAAGTGTATAAAGATTTTGATAATCTTAAGAGATATGCTAAAAAAGTAGTATTAGTTAAGAAAGGCGATAGTTTTGTATTACAAACTACTAGTGGATTATTTAGAAAAGACGTTACTGATTTAGATATTATATTGCCTGTAGTTCATGGCAATAATGTAGAGGATGGAACATTAGCAGGATACCTTGATACTGTTGGTATTCCATATGTTGGATGTCATGTTTTAGGTGCAGCATTGGGTCAAGATAAAGTTGCTATGAAACACGTTATGATGTCTGAGGGGTTACCAATTGTTGACTTTGTATGGTTTTTTGATAATGAATATATTGAAAATAAAGATGATATATTAAAGAGCATTAAAAAAATGGGATATCCTGTTGTTGTTAAACCAGCTACTCTTGGAAGTAGTGTAGGTATTACTTATGTTAAGAGTGAAAAAGATATTGAAAGTGCTATTGAAGAAGCAATATCTTATGATACTAAGATAGTTGTTGAAAAAGCTGTTGAAAATCTACTTGAAGTTAATGCAAGCGTACTTGGAAATTATGAGTATCAACGTGTTAGCCCTCTAGAAGAAGTAATGGGACTTGATGAAATATTAAGTTATGCAGATAAGTATTTATCTAATACTAAAACTAAAGGCAGTGGAAGTAAAGGAATGGCTTCAGCTAGTAGAATTATTCCTGCCAGAATTAGTAAAGATTTAACTAAAGATATACAAGAAACTAGTAAAAAGGTATTTAGATTATTAAACTTTAGTGGTGTATGTAGAATAGATTATTTAATTGATACTAAAACTAATAAGTTCTATGTTAATGAACCAAATACAATACCTGGAAGTTTATCATTTTATTTATGGAAAGAAGCAGGACTTAAATATAAAGAATTATTAGATGAAATGATTAATACTGCTATTAAAGAATATAAGAATAAGACTAAAAAAATAAAAAGTTTTGAAAGTAATATATTATCAGGGTTTAATGGTAGTAAGGGAGTAAAAGGTATAAAGAAATAAAAAAAGATGATAATTCATCTTTTTTTATTATGTTTGTATAAACTTATATGATCCTCTTGTTTTTTTAGTAGTTAATAGATTATTTTTTTCTAATTGATATTTTACTTGTCTTGCTACTCCTATATTACCATCTATTAATGTTGCGTCTTTAAAGTATTTTTGAATTTTATCTTTTATAATAGGATAATGTGTACATCCAAGAACTATTGCATCTATATTATAATCTTTATATTTATCTAAGTTTTCATGTAATAATAAATCTATTTTTTCTTTGTTATTTGTTTCTATTGCGTTTGCTAGTCCATCACATGGAACTAGATATATTTTTTCATTTCGCTTTTTATTTTTTTTAACTAATTCATGTACTCTATCTGAAGAAATAGTTCCTGGAGTAGCCATTACTAATGTATTTTTATAATTGTTATCACATGCTACTTTAATTGCGGGTTCTGTTCCTACAAATATTATATTTGGAAATTTATTTCTTAAGTATTCAATACAATTTGTTGTTGCAGTATTGCAAGCTATAACTATTATTTTTACTTTATATTCTATTAGAGTATTAACTATATCTTCTGTTATATTACATAGTTCTTCTTTTGTTTTTTCTCCATATGGATTATTTTTTGAATCTGCATAAAAAATAAAATCTTCATTTGGAAGAATATTCTTTATTTCTTCTAATGTGGTAAGACCACCTATACCCGAATCAAATACTCCTATTTTATTATCCATATTATTCATCTCTTTAAATATTATAGCATATTATTTAAATAAATGATAAAATTGTATTTAGTGAATGGAGTTAATATGGAAAGTATTATTAATTTTTTTATTAAATTATTTAGTGGATTAGTTAGTTTAAAATTTGGAAAAGAACTAATTGTTTTTATTATTTCATTATTCCCAATTTTGGAGTTAAGAGGTGGATTAATAGCGGCTGCTATATTAGGTGTTAAGCCTTTAAATGCATATATTGTATCTATTATTGGTAATTTACTACCTATACCTTTTATATTATTATTCTTATCAAAAGTATTAGATTGGATGGAGAAGAGTAAAGTTAAGTTATTTAATAAGACTGCTACTTGGTTAAGAAAGAAAGCTGATAAAAATAAAAATAAAATTGAAAAATATGGATATTGGGGATTAATACTATTTGTAGGTATTCCATTACCTGGTACTGGTGCTTGGACAGGTAGTTTAGTAGCTACTGCATTGAATTTAGATAAAAAGAAAGCTTTTTTATGTACAATAGTAGGTGTATTAATTGCCAGTATTATAATGATGTTTATATCATATGGTATTATTGATAAATTAATATAAAAAACAACTTTTAAAGTTGTTTTTATTTTAATTCTTTAAATATTTCTTTTAAGTCATCATGTATTACTAAATCTGCTTTATTATCATAGTCTGTTTTACTTCTATTTAAAAGTACTAGATGTTTACCTCTAAAGTAATTAATCATTCCACTGGCTGGATATACTGTTAAAGATGTACCAGCAACTATTAACATATCTGCATGTGCAATAGCATATTGTGCATTACTAAAATCATCTTCTGGTAGCATTTCTCCATAAAGTACTACATCTGGTTTAATTAGTCCTCCACATTTGCATCTAGGAATGTCTTTTGAATTAAATACATATTCAGCATCATAAAATTTATTACATTTTATACAATGATTTTTATATATAGTGCCATGTAATTCATATATATTTTTATTTCCTGCTTTTTGATGTAGTCCATCTATATTTTGAGTAACTATTGCTTTTAGTTTACCCCTTTTTTCTAATTCATATAGATATTTATGCACTATATTTGGTTCTTTACCTAAACAATTTAATTTATCTCTATAAAAATCATAGAAATCTTTTGTTTTGTCATAGAAAAAACCACTGCTTAATATTAATTCTGGAGGCCATTTATATTTCATATTATAAAGACCATCTTTACTTCTAAAGTCTTTTATACCTGATGCAGTAGATACACCGGCGCCTCCAAAGAAAACAATATTATTTGATTCATCAATCATTTTTTGTAACATCTCAATCTTTTTCATACTTACATTATATCATAATATGATTGTATGATATAATCATTTTAGGATGATTAATATGAAAAAGAAAGAAATTATTATATTATTAGTATCATGTGTTATTATTGCTATTATTGGGACTTTATTTGGACCTAAAACAAGTAATGATTATGAATCTTATGGTGAAGAAGTTTCTGTATCTTCTAAAAATTCTTTTGAGTTAGAACATTCTATTTTATATTGTTATGTTGGTGATAAAGAAACTATTAAAATTAAGAATTATGACAATAATAATAGTTTTTCATGGTCTTCTATAGATGATGATATTGTTAGTGTGGATGGAAAAGGAAATATTAATTGCCTTAAAGAAGGTCAAACAAATATAGTAGTTGAAAAAAATATAGATGATTCTTCTGAATGTTTAATAGTTGTTGTTGATAAAAATAAAATGACTAAAGAGGAGGCTAAGAAAGAGGATTATAATAGGAGTATAAAAGAGAAAAATGGAGAAAAAAAGAAAGAGGAGACTGGGGAGGAGGAAAAAACTAGTGAACCTGTTATTCCGACTAATCCTAGTGAATCAACTGACCATAGTAGTTTTGAAGTTCAAAGTATTAATATTAGTGAAAGTAGTATAGAATTATATACTCTTGATACTTATAAAATAAATGCTAGTGTTAATCCTAGCAATGCTAGTGATAAAAAACTAACTTATAAGAGTAGTAATGAAAAACTATTAACTGTTGATAGTAATGGAAATGTTAAAGCATTGATGGCTGGTAGTTGTTATGTAACTATTACATCTAGTAATAATAAGAGCGTTAAAGTTAATTTTAATATTATTAGTAAAGAAAGAATACATTTTATATCCAATTTAGAGAGTAATGGAAGTGATTATGATACTGGAGATGCTATATTATTAGAATCCAATGGACATTTTGCAATGATTGATATGGGCAACACTGAAAATAGAATAGCTAATAATGTTGTTAATTATTTAAAAAGTAATAATGTTAGTGTATTGGATTTTGTATTAATAACTCATATGCATAGTGATCATGCTGGTAATTTACAAACAATATTAGAAAATGATATTATTATAAAAAATATTTGGGTTAAGGATTATAGCGATAGTTTTTATACTGATGAAACCACTTTAAAGAGATTTAATAAAGTAAAAAAATTAGCAAATAAGTATTCTGCTAATATTAAGTATGTTGATAAAGATGGTGAAGGAAAAAATTATACATTTAAGTATTTAAAATTTAATATGACTTTATATAATAATACTAAGAACGTTAATTCTAATACTAATGAAAATTATAGTTCTATTGTTTCTTTGATAGAAGTAAATAATCATAAAGTATTATTAACTTCTGATATGTATGATACTAAAATGTTTAATGAAATTGCTAGTAGTATTGGAAAGATAGGTATTATGAAAGTACCTCATCATGGATCTAGAAAGTGTGCATTGTTATCTAAGAAATATGATGGTAATATAGCTGAAAGTGGTGACAATAAGATTGAGTCTACTGCGATTAGTAGTTTGAATCCTAAATATTTTATTGTTACTAGTTCTAAGAAGAAAATAGATAACATAATTAAAGATAAAAATATCACTATGGATAAGATGTGTGTTTCAAAAATACCAAGTGATAAAACAATATATTATGTTGATGAGAATACTACTGCGTTAGTAATTGATTTATCTGGAAGTTCTTTAAAATTTTCAAGTAGATAGTTTTATGATATAATTATATTTGATTTGAGGTGAATTATATGGCTTTATTAGTTACATTGTTATCTGGTATTGCATTCTTTATTGGTTATTTTATAACTAGGTTTATTAAGAATGAAAAGAGTTTAGTTACTTTCTCTATTGGATTTGCTTTTTCAATTATATTTGGTTTAATTGCTTTTGATATATTGCCAGAGATAATTGAATTTGGGAATGTTTTAATAGTTATTTCGTGTGCGATTGGTGGGATAGCATTATTAAAATTACTTGATATTTTTGTTCCAGAACATGAACATGGGACTAAACATAAAAAAGATCATATTGAACATATTGGAATTATTTCTGCAATTGCTTTATTTTTGCACAATATAATTGAAGGAACAGCAATATATACTACTGCTTTGACCGATATTAAAATGGGTACTTTTATGGCTTTAGGTGTTGCTTTTCATAATATTCCTTTGGGTATTCAAATATCTTCTTTAATACATGAAAAGAAAAACAAATTAGTATTATTAACTTGTTTGGCTTTTTCTAGTATATTAGGTGTTTTAGTTATTGGTTTATTTAATATTAGTATTAGTCCATTAGTAGAAGGTATATTATTATCAGTTACTTTTGGTATGTTAATATATTTATTGTTATTTGAATTATTATGTGAAGTAAGGGAAAATATTAAAAAGAAAGAATTAATAATTGGTTTACTTACTGGATTATTATTTATAATTTTGGGACATTTTATTGGTTAATAATTCAATAAATTTTTGTGTTGTGAAACTTGGATATATGTCATCCTTAATGGCAAGTCCAAGTTTTCTTTTTGGTATTTTTTTATCTGTTTTAATTTCTATTAATGTATTATTTAATTTGTCTTGAATAAATTCTTTTGTTAATACTCCAACACCAAAATTATCTTCAACTAGTCTAGTAAGTAAATTATGACTAACTACTTCCATACTTGGAGTACATTCTAAGTTATTGTCTTTTAAGAACTTATTAAAATTAATTCTTGTTATTGATGGGTATTTTTGCAGTATTAGATTATTTGAAAGTATATCTTTAATATTATTTGTATCTATTTTATAATCTTTTGAACATACAAATATATCATTTAATTCATCTAATTCAATTATTTTTAAGTCTTTTATAATATGATCTGGAATTGAAAAAATAATTAAATCAAGATTTCCATTTCGTAAATCTTTTATTAAGTTATCTGTTAAATCGTTTTTAATGTTTATTTGAATACTTGGATATTTATTATGAAATTCTTTTAAATATGACATTAAATAGTTTTCGGATATTATTGTACTAGCGCCTATATTTATTGACCCTGAATCTAGGTTTTTAAGTGAATTAAATTTGTTTGTACCATTTATAAAATAATATATTCCTTCTTTAATATAATTATATAATTCTTTTCCTTCTTCTGTTAGTATTACTCCTTTTCTAGTACGTATGAATAATTTGCCACCTAATTGGTTTTCTAATGTTTGAATTGATTGACTAACAGCAGGTTGACTAATCATTAAATTATTAGCACCTTTTGATATACTTTTTTCTTTTGCAACTTCATAAAAAACTTTAAATAATTCAAAATTAACATTCATATAAATACTCCTTATATTAAACATAAGTAATATATATTTTAATTATATCTAATTG
Organism: Bacilli bacterium; assembly: GCA_017544525.1. The sequence goes on from JAFYEA010000017.1 coordinate 135,228, forward strand.
TTTAATATAATACAAGTGAAGGGAAGGATAATATGAATAATAATGAAATTGAAAAGATTATTGAATTGAAGAAGAAAAGAAAAAATCTAGGTAATGTAATAAAAGAGTTGAATGAATTCTTAAGATTTTATAATAATTCTTTTAGAGAAGAGGAAAGTAAAAAGGCTCTAGATAGAATAGAATCATATGTAAAGAATACTGTTGTTAGAAGAAATAATATTGGTGATCAAATACAATCTATAGCTAATGAAATAGTATGTAATCATGAAATGTTAATTGATGTTATATTAGAATATGAATGTCCTGTTTGTAAAAAAATTATTAATTATAAAGATATTCCTCCTACTACTAAATATTTAGTATCTTACTATGTTGATAAAAAACATAAAGAGATAATTGATAATAAAATTAATGAAATTGTATTAAGTTCTATTGATGAAGAAACTGCTAATGAAGAATTATTAGAATATTTTAGTAATAAACAAATAGAAGAGGGTTTTAGTTTAAGGAGATATATTAAATGAAAAGAGAAGAATTAAAAAAGATTGTTGAATATAAACTATTTAGAATTAATCAATCTAGTAGTAGATTACCTGATTTAACTAGAAAAATTGAAAGAATAAATGATGAATTTGTTGAAACGCCTATTGAGGAAGATAAATGGTTTTTAAATATTAAAGAATTAAAGGATGAATTTGAGATTTTAAAAAAAGAAGTAAAGGTTTTTTTAAGATTAGAGCGTGAGGTGGCAGAGTTTTATAAAACATATAAATGTAATCATTTTATTCAAATAAATGATTATGAAAGTGGATTTAATTTTTATCAACAAAGATGTGTATTATGTGGAATGCCATTATTATTTTCTGATAAGTATTTGCATTCTAAAAATGATTGTGTTGTGTTTTTAGGAGATGAAGTAATTGATCCCTATGATGGTTGGGTTAAAACTCATTATACAGAAACTCAAATATTAAATATTATTTTAGATATATGTAATAATAGTAGTGAAGAAGATATAGATATAATAAAAGAATTAAAAAAATTAAAATTAGAATATGTTGATTATATAAGAAATGCTAATAAAAAGTTTGTAATGTTTGTAATAGGAACTAATAAAACTAAAATCGATGATTATACTTATTTTAATAGTGATAATAATATTTATTATGATTCATTTATAGATAGATTTAGGCAAATGTTAGGGGTTCATTTAACTATTGTTGGTAATGGTAAGCAATTAGAAAAATATAAATCTGATGAGTCAATTGAATTAATTGAATATAGTAATATAGAAGAGTTGGAAAAAGGATTGAAATATTTAGATGATAAATATGATCTAATAATTGATATGAGTAGTTTATATAAAATAAGTGTTATAAAATCCAATATAATTCCAAAGAGATATAAAATAGATTATAGTAAAATGTTTCCTAGTGCTAGGGTATTAAAAGTGAATGATTTATCTAAGGATGTTGAAGATAAACTAATTAAATATTTAAATAAAAATAGAGAAGATTATGCTTATGGGTATACTAATTATTCTGGATATTATCATTATGATGAAGAGAAGAAAGCTAAAGTATATTTGGAATCAGAGTTTTATGAGGAAACTAAAAAGTTGTTATTAAAATAATATAAAATATGATAGAATTAATTTATGAAAAAGAAATTAAGAATATTATATGAGGATAAATATTTATTAGCTGTTTATAAGAAAAGTGGGCTCCCTACTATTAAGGATAAAAAACATGTTAATAGTTTATATAGTGAAGTGTATGATTATTTGCATAAGAAGAATCAAAGGGTGTTTGTTGTGCATAGATTGGATGCTGATACTAGTGGTATAGTTTTGTTTGCTAAGAATGAAACAGTGAAGAATAATTTGCAAGATAATTGGGGTAGTGTTATTAGAGAATATATTGCTCTTGTACATTTTAAAAGTAATGAAGAGGGTGTTATTAAATCTTATTTGAAGGAAACTAAAACATTGTATACTTATTCTAGTGATGATAAAAAAAATGGCAAGTATGCTGAAACTCATTATAAGAGAATAAAATATAATAAAATATATTCATTATTAAAGATTGATATTAAAACAGGTAGAAAGAACCAAATTAGGGTTCATATGAAAGACAATAATACTCCAATTGTTGGTGATAAAAAATATGGTATTAAGGATGGATATAGAAATATGATGTTACTTGCTAGTAGATTATTTTTTGTTCACCCGATAACTAGAGAAAGAATTAATATTGAGTTAGATATACCAAATGAATATTTAAAAGTATTTGAATAAAAAAAGAGATCATTGATCTCTTTTATTGTGTTGATTCAGTTGTACTCTCAGTTGTGGTTTTTTTCTTAGGTGCGCTTGCTCTCTTGGTTGGTTGTGTTCCTTTTACAAATAGGAATGTTTTTCCACTTGATGATAATAGTGGAGGATTTGTTCCTACAGCGACTCTAGCAACAACTACATTTGATGGTCTTTTGAATCTTGAATTTTTTTTCATTACTTTATTTACTATTTCTCTTTGTATTTTAACTCTTTCGCTCCATGCATGTGATGATGTATTATATGTTTTCTTTGTTAATTTATCATATCCATACCATATAGCTACTGAATAGTCAGGACTAAATGTAACTGTCCAAGCATCTTGAATTACTTTTGACGATAAATGTAATTTCTTTAATATTTTACTATCATAACTACTTGTTCCTGTTTTAGTAGATATATCTGTTCCTTTAACATGAACTGATGAACTAGTAACTTTCTTTAACATATAAGATATCATGTATGCTGTTGAACTTTTCATAACTCTTTTCTTTTCAAAATTATAATCAACAACTATTTCTTCATTTGAATTTTTATATACAATCTTTTTTATTGAATGTGGTTCTGTATAATATCCACCATTTCCAAATGCTGCATAGGCAGCAGCTAATTGAACTGGAGATACTCCTGTAAATCCACCAATTGAATGTGCTTCATTTATATATTTTGAATTACCTAAATATTCTGGAGTTATTCCCAATGATGTTACAAATTTATTTATTTTTGAATTGCTTACTGCTTGGAATGCTTGTAGAGCACATGTGTTTCTTGACCTAACTAAGCATTGTTCTAGTGTTAAAAAACCTTGATATGAATTATCAACATTATGCATTACTCCACCATGAGTATATCTAACTGGTTTATCTACAAATGGAGTATACGTTGACCAATTCTTATATTCTATACCAGGTCCATAATCAAATAATGGTTTTGCTGTACTACCTGGATGTCTTTTAATTTGTGTAGCATAGTTAAGTGACATTTCACTCTTTTTATGTCTTCCAGCTCCAACTGCTAGAATAGCACCTGTTTTATTATCTATAATTCCAATTCCAACTTGTACTTTTTTATCTTTAAATTTATGTTTTTTATAGAATTTATTAATTATATCTTGTTTTGATTTATCCATTGTTGAATATATATCCATTGATACTTCATATGGATTATTGCCAGTTCTATCTATTACTTCTTGAACTACTGTGTCTATAAATCCTTGATATTTATTTGTTGAACTAGATTGTTTCCTAATTACATCTTCAACGTCTACTTTTTGTGCTTGATCGTGTTGTTTTTGATTAATATAGCCATGTCTAAGCATTAAATCTAATACTTCATTTTTTCTTTGATTTGTTTTATCTGGATTAACATATGGGTCATAATCTCCTGGAGCTTGGAACATACCAGCGATAATTGCTGATTCAACTAAGTTTAAATTACTAACATCTTTTCCAAAGTATGTTTTAGCAGCCATTTGAACTCCATAATTTCCACCACCTAAGTATGGGGCGTTTACATAGAATTCAATTATTTCCTCTTTTGTATAATCTCTTTCTATTTTAAATACTGCCATATATATATCAGTAAACTTTCTTATTATACCAGCTAGACCACTTGATTCAGTTGATGTAAATGTGTTTTTTGATACTTGCATTGTTATAGTAGAAGCACCACCTGCATTTTTACCTGAGAAGTATCCATAACTTGCTTTTAAAAATCTTGGTAAATCTATGCCATCGTGTTCAAAGAATCTTGCGTCTTCTGTTGCTATGATGGCATCTATTAGTATTTGTGGTAAATCTTTATAGTCTACTATCTGTCTTTTTTCTGTACCAATAGTGGCTATTAAATTTCCTTTTGAATCATAAATGTTTGATGATTCTTGTTTATATAATAAATTAGTATTGAATTCTGGGGCATCTAAATATATATAAAAAAAGAAACCAAAACCAAGTAACATAAAAAATACTATAACCACAATAATTACAGCACATACTTTATTTAATTTAGATTGTTTTTTAACAGTATTCTTTTTCATACGTCCCCCACATTTAACTAGTATATCACATTAATATTATGAACGAAAGAAAAAAATATATACTTTTTAAAAATTTTTTTAAATTGATATTTTCTAATTATTATGTTATAATATGTGGCGAGTTAGGGGGATATTTTTTATGATAAAATGTGATAAAATAGGCGTTGATTGTGTTTATAATGATCCAGTAGATATAAGGGCTGGAGGACCTGAATATTTAGGCTTTGATTTCTTTGTTCCAGAGGATGAAACTGAAAATATGAAAAAATACATATGTGATTGTTTAATTAAATATGGGGTTCCATTAATTAGTATATATGATTATGAAAAATGTTTTTTAAATGAAAACATGGTATGGGATAAAGTAAAAATAGAATCTAGTATAAAAAAAGAAGCGGATTATTTAATTCATGAATCAAAGAGAATAAGATATGGTAGAAGATAACCATATCTTTTTATATAGATAAGTGTTATAATTGTTTTGGTGATTGCATGAAAAAATGTGTTGTTATTTATAATCCAAATAGTGGTAAATTAACTAAAAGAAATGAAATAAAAAAACTATATAAAGTATTAGAAAATTATGGTTACGAAACCGAAATTATTTATACTGAATATAGAGGTCATGCTAGAGAAATTACTAAGAAATTAAAAGATGTTGATTTGTTATTATGTGCTGGTGGAGATGGAACTTTAAATGAAGTAATTTCTGGTAATATTGAAAGAAAGAGTCCAATACTGCTTGGTCATTTACCTCTTGGTAGTGTCAATGATGTTGCTCATATGTATGGTATGAGCGGGAATACTATTAAAAATTTAGTTATGTTATTAAATGGCGTTGAGAAGAATATAGATGTTTGTTTATTAAATGGTAATCCTTTTGTATATGTTGCATGTATTGGTGCTTTTGTTGATATTTCTTATGCTACTCCTAGAAAGTTAAAAGAAAAATATGGAAGAATAGCATATGTTATGTATGGTATTAAGCAATTAAAACAAAAGTTGCAAAGACATAATGTTAAATATACTATCGATGGAGAAACTTATGAGAAATCATTCTCTTTTATATTTATAACTAACAGTAATAGAGTTGGTGGTATGAATATAAAGGATATTTATACTGATGTAAAATTAGATGATAATAAGTTTGAAGTGTTAATGTGTGATATAAAAAACAAATGGGATATTATAAAAGCTATTCATTATTTAAAGAAAAGGGAATTAAATGATATACCTGGATTTACTTATTTTAAAACTGATAATATTAAAATTGAGTTTGAAGAAATACCGCCATCATGGTGTATTGATGGGGATGAATTAACTCATGAAAGTAAATCTTTTGAAATAAAAATTAATAAAGATAATTATATGTTATTGCCTAGTAAAAATATTGATTTATTATTTGAAGCAAAAAATGAAGAAGAATCTCTAGAGGAATAGAGATTTTTTATTTAATATGTTTTAAAAATAACAAAAATAGTTTATAATACATTATATAGAATAGGAGAGGAGTTTATGGAAACGGTTAAAGTAGGCATATTATTACTAATTGGTTTTATTATATTAGTAAAAAGTTCTGATATTTTTGTTGATGCTGTTAGTAGTATAGCAACTAATTTTAAGATGTCTAAAATGATGATTGCATTAACTGTTGCTGCTTTTGGAACTTGTGCTCCTGAACTTGCTATATCATTTACAAGTATTTCTGGTGGCACTGGAGATATTGCTCTTGCTAATGTTTTGGGTAGTAATGTTGTCAATATATTATTAGTAATAGGTATTGCTGCATGTATTCAACCCATTAAAGTTAAAAATGAAGTTGTTAAGAAAGAGTTGCCAATATTATTAGTTATAACTTCTATGTTTGTATTATCAGTTATGTCTCACTATATTGGATATCATTATGGAGATTTTATCTTAACTAGACAAGATGGAATTGTATTTTTGTGTTTCTTTGTTATGTTTATATTCTATATTGTCTCTGTTGTTAAAGTTAAACAAGGGGTTTTTGATAATGAAAAACCTAAATATAATATGACTAAATCCATAGTATTAACTATTATTTGTTGTGTGACAATAATATTTGCAAGTAATATTGTAGTTGATAACGCTAAGGAATTAGCTAGTATGTTGAAAGTTAGTAACAAGTTAATAACAATGACTATTGTTGTAATTGGAACATCTTTACCTGAAATGACCATGACTGTTGTGGCTGCTAAGAAAGGTGAATTTGATATAGCTCTTGGTAATATAATAGGAACTAATATATTTAATATAGGTGTTGTTCTTGGTTTACCATTACTTATATATGATGGTTTTTCTTCACCAAGTTTTTCTCTATATGATATTTTATTTGTTCATGTTGCTGCATATGTTTTATATTTATTTGCAAGAAATGATAGGGTATTAAGTAAAGTTGAAGGGGCAATAATGATAATTATATTTGTTATTTATTATTCCTATATATTTTTAACTTAATATATGATAAAATGTATTTATAAGGAGGATGTATGAAGAAGGTAGGACATTTATTAGTAGCCTTAATGCTAGTTGTTTTATTAGCAGGTTGTACTAAGACTACAAAAATGACTTGTAACATTAAACAAGGAACTGTTGATTTAGATTACAATTTAGAATTCAAAGGTAATATGATTTCTAAAATGTCATTAAAATATGTTATGGATTTATCTAGTTACACTGATTCTCAAATGGAATTAGTTGAAAAGCAAGATTTCTGTAGTGAAATTAAAAAATCTATGAGTCAATATGAACAAGGTTTTGAAAATTGTAATCAAAAACGTGATGGTAAAAAAATCGTTATTTATACTGATATTAATCCAGACAAAATAACAGATAGTGCACTTGACAAAATGGGTTCTATAGAAGAAACTAAAACAGAACTTGAAAAAATTGGATACAAATGTACAATTAAATAAGAAAAGTCTTTAAGACTTTTTTTTATTGTTTGCAATATTAATAATTTTTTTTTATAATATTCTATGTGAGGTAGATTTTATGAGAAAAAAATTTGGGACTAGAGTTAAAGATGTTCCCGGTATGATGCAGTTAAACTGCGATATTAGGAAAACAAGACAGGAAAGTTATTTGTTTGTAAATCAAAAGTATGATGTAACTGAATTAATGAAATATTTAGATAAGAAGAAAAAGAGTGGAGAACATATTACATTTTTCCATGCATTTTTGACAGCACTTGGAAAAACATTTTATAATCGTCCTGTATTAAATAGATTTGTTAAAAATAGGCGTATATATATGCATAATGATGTATCATTTGCGTTTGTAGCCAAAGTAGCTTTTGATGATAAAGCTGAAGAGATGATGATACAGTGTGTTGTTGATCCAAAAGATAATGTATCATCTATTAGTAAGAAATTAACAGCTAAAGTAAATAAAGTTAGGGAAGATGCTAAGAAAGTTGAGAAGAAGGGTGCTAATAGTGCTATGGATATTTTAGCTAAACTTCCTAATATAATTAGAGTGCCTGTTGTAGGTTTCTTTAAATGGTTGGATAAAATAGGTTATTTACCCGACTTTTTAGCTGATGATAATATTTATTATAGTAGTTTGATATTATCAAATTTAGGTTCATTTAAGTTTGGTGCTATTCATCATAATATTAATGAATTTGGCATTTCTAGTGGACTTGCTACAATTGGTGAAATTAGAGATGAAGAAGTAATAATTAATGGTAAAAAACAAGTTAGAAAAATGGTTGAATTTGGTGCTAATTTTGATGAAAGAGCATCTGATGGATTCTATTTAATTAAATCATTAAAATTGTTACAATATATTTTTGATCATCCAGAGTTACTAGAGGATAATGCTAATGAAAAAATTGAATTTGAGTAGTAGTAGACCATGGATAAAGTTTTATAAAGAAGGGGTAAAACCAAATTTACATTATAGTGGTAGCTCTATGGTAGGATATTTATTAGATGCGGTAGCAAGATTTCCTGATTATCCTGCATATGAATACTATGGAAATACAGTAACGTTTAGAAATTTTTATGAGCAAATAAGAGAAGTAGCAGGATGTTTAAAACAACAAGGAGTAGGTAAAGATGATAAGGTGACTATATGTATGCCTAATACACCATCAGCTATCATTATGTTTTATGCTGTAAATATGGTTGGTGCTATATCTTCTATGGTCCACCCTTTATCTGCTGAAAATGAAATTGAACTTTATTTAAATGAATCAGAAAGTAAATATTTATTTGTTCTTGATTTGGTTTATGAAAAAGTTAGAAATATAATTGATAATACTAGTGTTGAAAAAGTAATCATTGGTTCAGTTGGAGACAATTTAAAGAGTGTTAAGAAGATTTTATATAAATATAAATCTAGAGGTAAAATTCCTAAAGTTGAAACAACTGAAAATATAATGACATATAGAGAATTTTTAAATTATGGTTATGGTTATGATGGAGAAATAATGGTATTAAGAAAACCTCATGATCCAGCTGTAATATTATATAGTGGAGGAACTAGTGGATCTCCTAAAGGAATATTGTTATCTAATTTGAATTTTAATGCTCTTGCATTACAATGTCATTTGATGTGTGATCCTTCTAAAGAAGGGGATTCTATGTTATCTATATTACCTATATTTCACGGATTTGGATTAGGAGTATGTATTCATACTACGCTTTGTTGTGGAATGAAGAATATATTGATACCTGATTTTTCCCCTAAGAATATAATTAAGGAGATAAAAAAACATCAACCTAATTTTATATGTGCTGTACCATCTTTGTTTGAAACAATTGCCAAGAGTAGTAAGATTGGTAAAAATGATTTAGCTTGTGTTAAGTGTGCTGTGTGTGGCGGAGACTTTATGTCTGCGGATTTAAAAGAAATGGTTGATAAGTGTTTACGTGAGCATGGATCAGATGCTGAAGTAAGAGTAGGATATGGATTAACTGAAGCAAGTTCAGCCACTTGTTTAACTCCTAGTGGTGGATACAAGAAGGGATCTATTGGTATTCCATTTCCAGATACATATTATAAAATAGTAAAGACTGGTACACATGAAGAAGCAGATGTAATGGAAGATGGAGAAATATGTATTAGTGGACCTACTGTTATGATTGGATACTTAAATAATGAATCTGAAAATGCTCAAGCATTAAGAATACATGAAGATGGTAAATTATGGCTTCATACAGGAGATATCGGATGTATGGATGAGGATGGATATATATTCTTTAGGCAAAGGCTTAAAAGAGTGATTGTTTCTAACGGATATAATGTATATCCTACATATATTGAAAACATTCTTAATAGTCATCCAAGTATTCTTACTAGTACAGTAATTGGTATTCCACATCCTAAAAAGGTTCAAGTTGCTAAAGCATATATAGTATTAAAAGAGGGAATTAGACCATCTAATAGTTTATTAAAGGATATAAAAAGGCATTGTGAATTGAATTTAGCTAAATATTCAATGCCTAGTGAATATGAATTTAGAAATTCGTTACCTAAAACTTTAGTTGGAAAAGTTGCATATACTAAAATAGAAGATAGTAAAGATGATTTTAACGAAACTCCAGAAGAGATGAAAAAAAGATTGAAAAAAGAGAAAAAACTTGAGAAGATAAGACTTAAAGAAGAAAAGAAGAAATTAAAATTTGAAAAGAAAATGGAGAAGAAAAGATTAAAAGAGATTAAAAGGGAAGAGAAAAGAAGACTTAAAGAAGAAAAGAAAAGATTAAAGGAATTAGAAAAACTTGAGAAAAAAAGATTAAAAGAATTAGAAAAAAATAACACATTAAAATAGATGTTTGTGTATAAAAAAGGAGTAAATATGAAAAAGTATGATGTTGTAATAGTAGGAGCAGGACCTGCGGGGCTATTCTGTGCTTATGAATTAATGGAAAAGAATAAAAAGCTAAAAGTGGCTCTTATTGATAAGGGGCATAAAGCTGAAACTAGAATGTGTCCGATGAAAATCAATGGTGGAAAATGTATGAATTGTAATCCTTGTCAAATATTGTCTGGTTTTGGAGGAGCTGGAACATTTTCTGATGGTAAATTAAATTTTATTCCTAAGTTAGGTAAAAGTGATTTATTTAAATACATGTCTCAAAGTGAAGCATATCAAATAATTGATGATACTGAGGAGATATTTACTAAATTTAAAATGGACAGTGATGTGTATCCTTCTAATATGGATGAAGCAGAAGAGATAAAGAAGGAAGTTGCTAAACATGGGGCTAGACTTTTATTAATTAAACAAAAACATTTGGGTAGTGATAAGTTACCAGGATATATTAAAGATTTTACTGATTATTTAGAGAATGCAGGAGTAGAAATATATGAGAATTCTGATGTTACTGATATAGTTAGTAAGAGTAAGAATGAACATGATGTAATTATTAAGAATAAGAAAGAAGAAAAAGTATTAACTGCTAAGAATGTAGTAGTTGCTCCTGGAAGAACTGGTGCTAAATGGATTCAAGAGTTAGCTGATAAATATAATATTCCTTATACTTCTCAAAGTATTGAGATTGGTGTTAGAGTAGAAGTAAGAAAAGAAATTCTTGAAGATATTACTAATGTTATATATGATCCAACTATTTTTATTAAAACTGATACTTATTCTGATGAAATTAGAACTTTTTGTACTAATCCTGGGGGATTTGTTGCTAAGGAAAATTATTATGGATTTATATGTGTTAATGGACATTCTTTAAAAGATATTAAATCTTCTAATTCTAACTTTGCATTTATTAGTAAAGTAGGATTAACTGAACCTGTTACTAATACTCGTTTATATGGAGAAAGTATTGCTAGAATAGCTAATGTACTTGGGGATGGGAAACCTATTATTCAATCATTAAGAGATTTGAAGAAAGGCAGAAGAAGTGAATGGAAAAGAATTAATAAAGGATTTATAGAACCAACTTTAAAGGATTGTGTTGCTGGAGATCTTGCATTAGTTTTACCTCATAGAATTATTACTAATATATTAGAGGGGTTAGAAAAACTAGATAAAATAATACCTGGTGTTAATAATGATGAAACATTATTATATGGTCCTGAAATAAAATTCTTTAGTAATGAAATAGACACTAATAATAAGTTTAAACTTGAAGATTATGATATTTATTTCATTGGAGATGGGTCTGGTAAAGCAGGTAATATAGTTACTGCTGCTGCAACTGGTTTAGTAGCAGCAAGAGATATATTAGAAAGAAAATAAAGTATATTAAATATACTTTTTTCTTTTTTTATGTTAAAATATTTCTATAATGGAGGAGTAAGAATGAAGGATAAAAAGAAAATTATATTATTAGTTGCAACTATTATATTAGTGATAGCTGCAATACTATGTTTTACTGTTTTTAATAAAGGTGGCAATAATACTATTATTGATAAAACAAATGTGGATAGTTTACATAATATGGTTCCAATGGTTCAAAGAGCAAATAGTGGAATGTATAGTTATGGTTATACTGATGTTAATGGTAAAAGTATTGAGGAAATTGTTGTTGGAGCTTTAAATCATTATGAATATGTTAATTGTTCTAATGAAGAAAATAAAAATAGTTGTGATACTATAGAAGTTGAAAAGATAATTTCTGAGGTTAAAGAAATATATGGGCTAGATATAAGTAAAGATGATATTGAAAAAGCGGAAGTAAATAAAGATGATAAAGGACTTCAATTCTATGTATATGCTGATGGAATATCTTATCAAGAATATGTTTATAAAAATGGAATATTTACTGTAGCTGGAGAGAAAGGATTTGTTCATAAAAATAATGTAATTGTTAAAAAGGAGAAAAAAGATAATAGTTATTTAATTTATGAAAAGATTTATTATTTAGGACTTGATTTTAAAGAGAATGAAATGTATGAAGTGTTATATGATAGTAATATGTATTCAAAAGAAATTGCTAGAGAAAAGATAACAGTTGAAGATGCTGTTAAAAAAGGTGGACTAGATTTATCTAAATATAGTGATTATGGAGTAACTTATATTCATACATTTAAAAAGAATGCTTCTGGTAATTATCAATATTTTTCTTCTACTGTTGAAGGTTTTAAGGTAGAAGATACTGTTAATATACCTCCTGAAGTACAAAATGAAAGTAAATAAAAAATATTATCGTTTGATAATATTTTTTTATTCATGAATACTTACTCTCATCCCCACCTTTACTCTTTTATATAGTTTTTCAATGGCATCATCTGGTGTGTTAACACAACCGTGACTACCATTTGTATAATAATCTTTTGTACCAAATTTCTTTCTCCATGATGCATCATGGAATCCATACTTGTATCCTTTAAATCCTATCCAATATTTTACATGCATTGCATATGTTCCACTTTTTAATACTGTATTTGTCGCTTTATTAAATACTCTAAATTCTCCTTTTGGTGTTCTATCATGCATACCACTTGTTATTGGAGTTGTTAAATATAATTTACCGTTTTCATAATAATCTAATCTTTGTTTTGAAATGGATACATCTATATAATTTAGATCATCTTTTTTTCTTACATGTACTATTATTTGCTTCGAACTAATGTTATTATTTGAATCTTTCGCTTTATATGTAATAGTATAGTCTCCAACTTTTTTTTCATCTATATTTGATATTACTTCTACTTTTATTTTGTTTTTTGAATCGGAATTATCATTAACATTATAATTGCAACCTTTAAATTTTTTATTTAATTCTAAATATATTTCATCTTCACAATCTACTGTGATAATTGGAGCATCATTATCTACTACATTTACTTCTCTTACTAATTCTTTGTATATATTTTTGTATTTAAGAGTATATTTTACTTCATATTTTCCTACTTTGTTTGTATTAACATTGCTTAAAGTAAATACATTTGCTTTTGCCGAAAGGGCATCGTTAAATGAATAACCATCATCTTTATAACTTTGGCCATGATAAACAAATACTTTTTCTTTTCCATTTAATAGGAAGAAATTATCTACATCATCACGCATTCTTGAGTAGATTATCCCTATCATGGAAAGAACTGAAGTAAATACAAATACTAAAAAAATTGTTATAATTATCATTCTTCTCTTCATAGTGACTTAATAATAACATTATTAAATATAAAAAGTTCATACTCAACATTTATTTTACACTATAAAATGTAAAATAGTTTACAATTTTAGTTTGAATATTATTTTATTATTTTATTATTTATTATTTGAAAATAGAGTGATGTGTGTTAAAATATAATGTAGATAAGGAAGGGAAAGAAGCAGTGGGAAAAGTAATATCATTAGTAAATCAAAAAGGTGGAGTAGGAAAGACAACAACTAGTATTAATTTGGCCAGTTCTTTAGGACATTTAGGCAAAAAAGTTTTACTAATTGATTTGGATTCACAAAGTAACGCCACTACGGGATTAGGAATAGAAAGAAATAAGTTTAAAAATAGTATTTATACTGTTATTATGGATGCTTGTGATATAAAAGATGCTATTATTAAAACACCATTTAAAAATTTAAGTATTATACCATCTGTTATAGAATTAGCAGGTGCTGATGTAGATATGATTCAAATAAGTAGTCAGAATCCTGATTATGTAATGACTCAACAATTGAAACTACAAATAGATAAGATTAGGGATAGATATGATTATATATTAATAGACTGTCCTCCAGCACTTGGAATATTAACATTGAATGCTTTAACAGCATCTGATTCTGTATTAATACCAATTCAATGTGAATTCTATAGTTTAGATGGAGTTAATTTAATATTGAAAACTATATTAAGTGTTCAAAAGAAAGCAAATCCTAAATTAGAAATTGAGGGAGTTTTACTTACAATGCTTGATGGAAGAACATTACTTGGTTTAGAAGTTGTTGAAGATGTTAGAAAGTTCTTTAATGAAAAGGTATTTAGTACAATAATACCAAGATTAGTAAAATTAGTTGAAGCACCTTCTCATGGAAAACCAATTATTGAATATGATCCTAAGAGCAAGGGAGCTCTTGCATACCTTAATTTAGCGAAAGAGGTGATTGAAAGGAATGGAAACAAATAATAAGAGATTAGGAAAAGGTTTAGAACAATTGTTTTCTAATGAATCTTTATATACTAATACTTTAGAGTCATTAGAAAATAAAATTGTTAATGAAACACCTAAAGAAGATATTGTTGAAGTTAAGTTAGATGAACTTAGAAGTAATCCATATCAACCTAGAAGAGCATTTGATCCTGAAAAATTACAAGAATTAGCTGATTCAATTAAAGAATTTGGTGTATTAGAACCAATTATTATTAAGAAAAGTATTCATGGATATGAAATAGTTGCTGGTGAAAGAAGAAAGAAAGCAAGTGAGCTTGCTGGACTTGAAACTATACCTGCGATTATAAAAGATTTTAGTGATGAAGATATGATGCAGATAGCATTACTTGAAAATATTCAAAGAGAGGATTTAAATGCTATTGAAGAAGCTGAAGCTTATTCTAAATTAATTAAAACATTGGGTATTACTCAAGAAGAGTTAGGAAGAAGAATAGGTAAAAGTAGAAGTCATATTACTAATATGATTGGATTGTTAAAGTTACCTAGCGATGTTAAATCATTAATATTAGACGGAACTATATCTATGGGACATGCTAGAATTCTAAGTAAATTAGAGGATGTTGAATTAATAAGACAATTAGCCGATAAAGTTAAGAATTCTCATATTTCAGTTAGAGAATTAGAGAGTATTGCTAGTGACCCTAATTATAAGAGAAAAGTACCTGTTGTAAAAGTTAAAGATAGTAAGGAATATTCTTATGTTGAAGAAGCTTTTACTGATAAAGTTGGCAATAAAGTAAAAATTCAAAATAAGAAGATTGTTATTCCATTTAATAGTGAAAAGGATTTGGAAAGAATTCTTGAAATATTGAATGTGGAAGTGAAAGTTGATTAAAATGAATAAAGAATATAAAGTTGGAAGTAAAGTAATTATGAAAAAACAACATCCTTGTGGTACTAATTTATGGGAAATTACTCGTACAGGTGTTGATATTAAAATAAAATGTATTAAGTGCGGTAGAAGTATTATGATGGATCGCATGGAATTTGATAAAAAAATAAAGAAAGTAGAGGAGTACTAATGCTAAAGAAGAAAAAGAAAATTAGTCCTATTTTGGCATTTATTATCTTGACTTTTGCAACTATTATTATTAGTGGTTTTCTTCATTTATTAAATGTTCAGAGTGAATATGTAACTGTTAATAAAGCAAGTGGGGATTTAGTTAATAATGTTGTTGAAGTAAAGAATTTATTTAGTACTAGTGGTATTAAGTATATTGTTACTCATGCTGTAGATAGTTTTGTTAATTTTGCTCCATTATCAATATTAATAATTGTTTTAATAGGAATAGGGGTTTTAGAGAAAACTGGATTTTTAAAAACATTTTTTACTATATTAACTAAGAATAGTAAAAAGAATACGGTAACATTTATATTAATATTTATTAGTTTATGTTTCTCTTTACTTGGTAATATAGGATTTGTTGTTATGTTACCAATTGGGGCATTATTATTTAAATATGGTAGAAGAAACCCATTTGGAGGAATTATTTCTTCATTTGCGGCTTTATCATTTGGAACAGGTATTAATATATTTTTGTCTGCTAATGATAGTTCTTTGTTAACATTAACAATGAATGCTACTAAATTAGTAGATGAATCTTATAATATTGGTGTATTTTTCTCATTATTTATTATGATTGTATTGTTGTTAGTTACATCATTTGTATTTACTTATATTACTGAAAAGAAAATTATGCCTAAACTTCCTAGATATGAAAGTGAAGAAGAGGAAGTTGTAATAACTAATAAAGAATTAAGAGGATTGATAATTGGGCTTGGTGCTGGAATCCTATATGCGTTAATAATTATATATATGATTATTCCAGGACTTCCATTATCTGGGGCATTGCTTGATAGTCATGCTGATAAATATATTGATATGTTATTCGGCGCTAAATCGTTATTTAATCAAGGATTTATATTTATAGTAACAGTATTCTTTGCTATTATAGGTTTTGGTTATGGGTTAATGGCTAAAACAGTTAGAAATAGTAAAGATATAACTGAAAGTTTAGCTTATTCATTAGATGGAATAGGTAATATATTAGTTTTATTATTCTTTGCATCATTATTTATTAGTGTATTCAATGAAAGTGGTATTGGGGAAGTTTTAACTGCTTCTCTTGCTGGAGTAGTTGGGAATATCAAATTTACTGGTATTTGGTTAATATTACTGGTACTAGTATTTGTAGCAATAGCTAATATATTCTGCCCTGATTCATTAACTAAATGGAGCATTTTATCAGCTACAGTTGTTCCATTATTTATGAATGCTAGTATTAGTCCTGAATTTTCGCAATTAGTATATGTTGCTGGTGATTCAGTTACTAATGGTTTAACTCCAATATTTGCATATTTTGTTATTTATCTAGCATTTTTAGAAAAGTATAATAAGGGTGAAATGATATCTATGAGAGATGGTACTAAATATATGGCAACATATAGTTTATATATAACGATTATATTTGCAGTTATATTAGTAGGTTGGTATATGATAGGAATTCCTATTGGAATAGGGTCACACCCTGGTGTTATATATGGCGCTTAAGGCAGGAATTATAGGATTACCAAATGTTGGTAAAAGTACGTTATTTAATGCAATAACTAAAAAAAATATTCTAGCAGCTAATTATCCGTTTGCAACAATTGATCCTAATGTTGGGGTAGTTACTGTTCCGGATAAAAGACTTGAAACTTTGAATGATATGTATATGCCAGAAAGATGTATTCCGACTCAATATGAATTTATTGATATTGCTGGATTGGTAAAAGGAGCATCTACTGGTGAAGGACTTGGTAATAAATTTTTAGCTAATATTAGAGAAGTTGATGCAATTGTTCAAGTTGTTAGATGTTTTGAGAATAAAGATATTATTCATGTTGAAGGTGGAATTGATCCTACTAGAGATATCGAAATAGTAAACTATGAATTAATATTAAGTGATTTAGAAATAGTTGAAAATAGGCTTTCTAAAATAGAAAAGAAAGCAACTACCACTAATGATAAAGATGCTTTGTTTGAAGTTTCAGTTTTAAAGAAAGCAATTGATAATCTTAGAAGTGGTAAAATGCTTAGATTAATTGAATTTGATGAGAAAGAGTCTAAGTTATTAAAAACATATAATTTAATAACAAATAAACCTTTTATATATTTGGCTAATGTTAGTGAGGATGACTTGTTGAGTGATGAAAATGAATATGTTAAAAAGGTCAGAGAAATTGCAAATAATGAAAATGCAGCTGTTGTCCTTATGTGCGCTAAGATTGAAAGTGAATTATCTGAATTAGATGAAGATTCTAAAAGAGAGTTTTTAAAAGACTTAGGAATTAATAATAGTGGTCTTGATCAATTGATACATATTACTTATCATATTTTAGGCCTTAAAACATTCTTTACTGTTGGTAAAGACGAAGTAAGAGCATGGACATTTAAGGATGGAATGAAAGCTCCTGAATGTGCTGGTATAATTCATACTGATTTTGAAAAGGGATTTATTAAAGCAGAAGTAATGAGTTATGATGATTTAATAGAATGTGGTAGTGAATTAAAGGTTAAAGAAGCGGGTAAAGCAAGACTTGAAGGAAAAGATTATTTAATGCAAGATGGAGATATTTGTTATTTTAGATTTAATGTTACAAAATGAGTGTAAATAATATAAAAACACTCTTTTTATTTTAAAAAAAAGATGTATAATCTTATTATAGGAGAGTGAAAAATGGAAGAAAAGAAAAAAGGTAAAGGTGGGATGATTGCTTTATTAGTCTTTTTGTTCTTATTATGTGTAGGTGCTGGTGTATATGGCTATTTAAATAAGGATAAAGAAGAAGATAAGGTAACAGATAATAGCAATGTAGTTGAAAAAAATGAAGTTAATAATAATGAGACAACTGATAATAAGGAAGAAAAGACTACTGAAACAGAAAATAAAACAAGTACTGAGACAACAGTAAATAATTTTGATAAAGTAGCTGTAACAGATTTAAACAATAAATTATCAAAGTTAGATTTTAATAACAAAACCACTTCACATAGTAGTGAAGATGAATGGTTAGTTCTAGATGCTAAAATTGCAGATGGAAAAGTAGAAATAAAGATAAATATTACTGAAGGTGAAGAGGAAAAAATAGAAAGAGTTTATACTGTTGAAGATATAAATAATGCTGTCAGTGTAGGTAGTGGTATTTCAGTTCAAGGAAGTGGTTTTGCTGATTTTTATATACTAACAGAAGATGGAAAAGTATATAGAATTGAAGATGAAATAAGTGAAGTAAAAAAAGATGTTAATTATACAGGGTTACCAAAAAATATGTTAATTAATAATGCTGTATCAATAGCTGTTGTTGATTCTAGTTTTAATTTAGCTGATAATGCGGAAACTACTATTCCAACTGTATATATTAAAACTAATGATGGAAGAATATTTACTAATGAACCAATTAATGAACAACAAGGATTAATTGAAGTAATTGAAAAATAAGCAATAAAAAAGAGTAACAATTGTTACTCTTTTATTTTGATATTTATTTTATTTCGATGAATTTCTTAGTTTCTTTCTTTTCTTCTTTAGGGAATGAAATCTTTAATAATCCTTTATCGAAAGTAGCATTTATTTTGCTTTCATCAATGTTGCCAACATTGAATTGTCTTCTTACTGAGCCATAAACTCTTTCTTTTTTGTAATAATTCTTTTCTTCATCTTCTTTTTCTTCTTTCTTAGTTGCTTCAATTGTAAGTATTCCATCTTCTACATCAAGTTTAATATCATTCTTGTCAAATCCTGGAACTTCTAATTCAATATGAACATTACCTTTCTTTTCATAGATGTCACATTTCATATCCATTCTTGGCATTTTTGGCATTGGTACAAAATCATCAAAGAAATCATCTAAATAAAATTTTCCTGGTAATAAACTCATTATTATCATCTCCTTACAGATATAATTATACTCAATAATTAGCACTTGTCAATAGAGAGTGCTAATTTTTTTGCTTTTTTTATTTATTTTACATTATTATGATATTCAAAATAGAAAAAAGTAATCATTTTTAACAAAATATTACAAAGTTTGATAAAATTTACTTTTTTATATAATAAAAGTATGATAAAATATTATTGTTTTAATGCAGTAATTATTTATTCAATTATTGGTGAAAATTTTACTTTAAAATAATATAATTCTAGTAGGGGAAGATAAGTATGAAAAAAGATAAGAAATTTTTAAGTGAATTAGAAAGTAATTTAGAAGGTGTTAGTTCTAAAAATAAGAAAAAGATTATAGAAAAATATGATCTTCTTATTAAGAATGAAAAAGAGAATGGGAAGAAAATTACTGTTATATTAAAAGAGATTGGTAAACCTAAAGAAATTGCTGAGAAAGAGAAGGCATTATTAGGAAAAGAACCTTTGACTTTGAGAATTAAAGAGAAGGCTAAGAAGATTAGTAGTAGTGCTAAAGAATCTATTAATAAAGCTAAGAAGAATTTAAAAAAGAA
>JAFYEA010000018.1 GCA_017544525.1 Bacilli bacterium
AATGGAACAACAAGTACAGTAGGATTATCAAGTTGTGATACGTCTTGTAATAAGTCAAATGTTGGAGAATGGGAAACACAAGAATGGACAAATAATAAAACTGAACCTATCTGTCAAATTAAATCATGCGCAACAGGATATTCATTAAATACTATGACAAATACATGTGATTCAGCTAAACTTCCTGATCCACCAATATATGTTAGCGATTGTGTTAATTTCAAGAGATATACAGGTTCGAATCCAAGCAATTATATTTGTTTTGGAACAAGTGATTTAAATACTTGTTTAAATAATAAAGATAACTATTTATATAGAATAATTGGTATGGATTCAAATGAAATCAAATTATTAAAATGGCTTCCTATAGGAAAAATGTCAAACGATAATAATATATGGAATAACAATACAATTAAAAATAAGATAAACGATTCATCTTATCTTACTAATACAACATATGTTCCTTCTGGATGGAGTAATGTTATTTTGAAACATCAGTGGCAATATAGAACATATGGTATGCAATATGGAGTGCTAAAATTAGTAGACAGTACCGGAACAACTAATAATACGACAACAAATCTTAGTGATTCAAAAGCAATTTATTATTCCGCCGCTAATATGTGCTTATATGAACATGGAACAACAAGTGAAATATCATTATTGTCTGCAAAAGTAGGATTATTAAACGCTTCAGATATTTTCTATTCTAGAGGAGGTACAGTATGTACTGACAATAGTCCATGTGCTAGAGGATGGATGAGTTTAGGAAATACATATACTATGGAATATGGAGGATATGATGATATGGGATCATCATCATATGATTTGTTCAATTGTGCATATAAAAGAGGACCTGCTGAATGGACAATGGCACATAGAGGTTATTGTAATAACGGTTGCTATCAAATGTCCCATCAATTTATTAGAGCCGGAACACCAAATAATAAGGATAGATTTACAGATAGTTGCTCTATACAATCAACTAAAATGTGGGTAAGACCAGTTATTTATATTTCAAGAAACACTTCAATGATAGGTGGAGACGGTAGTGCTTCAAATCCTTATTTAATAACACCATAAAAATCACTTTTTAAAAGTGATTTTTTATGTATAATTATTAGTAAATATTATTGTCTTTTTATGTAAATATATGTTAAAATTATTATATATAATAGGGAGGCATATTATGGAAGAAAAAATGGATAACAAACTATTAATAACAGTAGAGGATGGAAGTAAGGCTGTAATAAATGTTCTTGATATAATTGATTCTTATGCTTATAACAAAACTTTTATGATTTATACTTTTGAAAATGAAAATAAAACTGTTTTTGCATCTATTTTAAATGAAGATACATATTCATATTCATTAGATACTATTACTAATCAAGATGAGATTAATTATATTAATAATGAAATTGATAGAGTTGTTAATGAAATAGTTGGAGCATCTGCATAGTTGAGGTATTAAACAATGGATGATTTAATAAAAGACTTAGATAAATTATATGCAATAATTGGTGATGCTACTGATTTATTTGATGCAACAAAGATGATGTTTAAGAAGAATGAAACTCCAGAAGCACAATCAATTATCGATAGTATTAATTCTTTCTTAGGAGAGGGTTCTTTTCAGTTTGTTGAAGAGAAAGAAAAGAAACTTACTGAATTAAAAAACGAACTTGAAAAAACAAATGAAAAGTTAAAAGAAATAGATGCTAATATTGCTGCTGAAGAAAGCGCTATAAATGCTTATAAAGCATTAGCGGATTCAGAAGAAAAAGAAAGGTTATTAAATAGATCTAATAATCGTTTAGAATCATTTAGGGAAGAGAGAGAAGAAATATTAGAAACAAAAGAATCTCTTGAAACTAAAATAGCAAGATTAACAGAGTTACATGAGAGGATGAAAGCAAGACTTGCAAGAAATAAAAAATATAAAATTCAATCACCAGTGTTAAAGGCATTAACAAGTTTTCTTGGTGTTGAAAATTTAGATTTAACATCTACGCTTATTTCTTTAGAAGGAAAAGAAATAAACGAAGAACAATTTGATGAAATATTTGATAAGTTTGCTACTGCTTTAAATAAAGATATGTCTAGTGAAAAGAAAGCAAAATTAAAGAGTAAATTATTTCCTTATGTAACAAGTGTAATGGGTGATAGAGAATTATCATCAGAAGATATTGATAAATTAAAAGCAATTCTTGCTGGTTATAAATCAGGCAAAGAGATTGAAGAAGAATTACATTCTGAAAAACCCGAAAGAGATGGAGTGCCACTAAAACCAATTGCTGAATCAAGGGAAGAAGGTCATAAAGCATCTACTTCTGAAAAAACAAGAAAGCCAGAAAGAACTGAAGGAACAGCTATGGAAGAAGAAATGAGTCCAAGGGAAATAGCTGAGGAACAAACAATTGCAGTTCTTATGTCTTCTGGGGTATTACCTCAAATAGAGTTAAAAGAGTTAGAGAATATATGTAAGCAAGTACGTGTTGATATCTCTGAAAAAGGATTGAATACTATATTAGATGAAGAACAATTACATAGATTATTATTCCATAAAGATATTAGAGAATTATTATTAAAAAATTCTTTAAGTGATAAGACAGATGAAATATTGAATGAATATAATTCAATGATCGATAAGTATGATAAATTAATTAAAGATATAGAAGATAATCAAATATCATTCTCTCCAGAATCTTTAGCAAAAGTAAAAGACATTAGAGAAAAATTAGTAGCAGCTAGAGATCAATATATTTCTAAATCTAATAAACATGTAGATAATGTTAAATTTAAGGGAAATAAATTAAATGATGTCAACTCAAAACTTAGTAGAAAATATGCCGAATATGAAAAATTTAAAAAAGCAGGTAAAGAAAAGAAAATGAAAAAAGTTTATCAACAAATCGATAAACTTAGAGAAAAAGAAATTAAGTTAATGAGTAAGCAAGTTAGAATTGCTAATAAGAATTGTGATAGATTTGTTGCCATAGCTAATCATCAACATATGCAGTATCAAAGAAGGCAAGAAGAGGTTCTTGAAACTGCACGTCAAATTCTTGATTACAAGAGTGAAATTGATGAAAGAATTGCAAGTAATAATGATATAAGAGATAATGTGTTACTTGGTGGATTCAATGAAGGATTATCTAGAAGAGATATACGACAAGCAAATAGAGATATTAGAAGAAACAATAGAGAAATTCAACAATTGATGAATAAGCAAGGTAGGGTTGATAGAAAATTCCAACACACTAAGATATGCGAAAGACTTGAAGAATATTATGCTAAGTTCTCTAGATAAAATAAAAATGTTTCAGTAATGAAACATTTTTTATATGTGTAATAATGAAACTGCAATTCTAAAATATATTATTAATGAAACTGCATCAACAATTGTTGTTATAAATGGACTTGCCATAACTGCTGGGTCAAATCCGATTTTTTTAGCAAGAATTGGAAGTGAACATCCAATAATTTTTGCGACACATACAGTAAATACTAGTGTTATACAAACAACAAATGCAACTGTAGTAGTAACTCCATCAATAAATATTAGTTTTAAGAAATTAGCAGCTGCTAATGTAATACCAATTAATAGGGCAACTCTTACTTCTTTCCATATTACTTTTAATATATCAGTAAACTCAATATCATTTAATGATAAACCACGAATTATTGTTGCTGATGCTTGTCCTCCTGCATTACCACCAGTATCCATAATCATTGGTATAAATGATGTAAGGATAACCATTGTTGCTAAACTTTCCTCATAATGTTGTATTATTTTACCTGTAAACGTAGCCGATACCATAAGTAATAATAACCATGGAATTCTACTTTTCCATATATCTATTAATGATAGTTTTAAATATGATTTTTCTGTTGGTAAGATAGCTGCCATTTTTTCAATATCTTCTGTTGTTTCTTCTTCAATAATATCTATGATATCATCAATTGTAATGATTCCAACTAATTTATTTTCTGAATCAACAACTGGTACAGATGTAAGATCATAATCTTTTATTACTTCTGCTACTTTTTCTTGATCCATTAGTGTATTAACTGAAATAACATCGTCATTCATTATTTCACTTAGTGTTCTTTCGTCATTATTAACAACCAAATCTTTTAATGTAACACTTCCTACTAATTTTCTGCTTTTATCTGTAACAAAACATGTATTAATTGTTTCCATTTCATCATACTCTTGTCTTATTTTTCTAAGAGCATCTTTTATTGTATTATATTCTTTAAAATCTAAGTATTCGACAGTCATTACACTACCTGCTGAATTTTCAGGATATTTAAGTAATTGGTTAATATCTCTTCTTGTTTCTTTATCTACTTTTGATAGTAATTTACCAACTACATTTGCTGGCATTTCATCAATTAAGTCAGTAGCGTCATCAGCAGCCATCTCATTAATAATATCAACTGCTTCTGCATCAGAAAGTGATGTAATAACATCAGCTTGAGTATCAGTCTCTAAATAGCTAAAAACATCAGCAGCTATATCCTTTGGTAATAGTCTAAATAATTTAACAACCTCTTTTTTCGGTAATTCTTCAAGTATTTCTGCTATATCATGCTCGTTCATTTCAATAAGCATTTCTCTAATTTTTTGATATTTTTTTTCTTCTATTAACTCTTGAATTTTTTCTAACATTTATTCCACCACCTTTTTTCGTTTAAATTATACTATATTTTAGTATAAAAGTGTAAAAAAAAAATAAATTTATATAAAAAAATTATTATTTTTTGTATAATACAATTATTATTTTAGTAAAAAGAGGAGATATAATGAAAAATAAAATACCAGAACATGTTGCGATTATTATGGATGGAAATGGTAGATGGGCAACAAGACAAGGATTAAAAAGAACAGATGGCCATTATGCTGGATATAAAAGACTAAAAAAGACAGCATTACATATATTAGATCTAGGTGTTAAATATTTAAGTGTATTTGCTTTTTCTACAGAGAATTTTGGTAGAAGTCAAGAAGAAGTAGATTATTTAATGGGATTGTTTGTTAAAGCATTTAAAAGTGATAAAAAATTCTTTATAAAAAATGATATCAAAGTTGTATTTTCTGGAAGACATGAACCTTTAAGTGATGAAGTATGGAACACAATGAAAGAGATTGAAGAGTCTACTAAAGACTGCAAAAAAGGAGTTTTTAATTTTTGTATAAATTATGGTGGGCAATATGAAATAGTAGATGCTACTAAAAAGATAGTTAAATTAGTTAATGAAGGGAAACTTGATATAGATAAATTAACTCCTGAAACATATTATAAATATCTTTATAATGATTTACCACCAGTTGATTTATTAATTAGAACTAGTGGTGAAATAAGAATTAGTAATTTTATGCTATATAGTATTAGTTATTCTGAAATATATTTTACTAGTACATGTTTCCCCGATTTTGATGAAAAAGAGTTTGATAAAGCTTTAGCAGATTATCAAAATAGAAATATTACTAAAGGTAAAATAAAATAAGTATATTTATTAATTAATATACTTTTTTATTTGGTATCAATTTGTTATAATTATTATGAGGGAATAATATGAATGGAAATGTAGATAATAAAATTACTAAATTAAAAAATATTCAAAGCAAATTATCTTCTATATCTGATACAATGAAAAATGACGATAAAGAATCAATAAATGAAGTATGGAAAGATAGAAATAGTGAATTGTTTTTGGAAGAATTAGATAGTGTTCGTGCTAATATTGATAGTCTTATTGCTAAGATTGATGAGACTATTAAAGAATTAGCCAAAACTTCTAATGACGGGGGGGTATTATGAATGAATATGTTAGTATAAAAGGTATTAAGAATCTATCTAATATTTTAGATGCAAGAAGAGAAAGCATAAAAAAAATATATGAAAATGAATTAATAGTATTACTTGAAGAGTGTAATGAATTATATGGGATTAGTTTAGCCGGTTATGATGAATTATATTCAAATATTAATAGTAAATTAATAATGTTATCTAATCTATTAGAAGGTGGTATTTCTCATGATTATGAAGAATTAGTAGATAATCTAAAAAGTATATTTACTAATGATTTTAATAGTAAATTTAATGAATTAATGAATGATAAAACGGAAGAGTAGGATATTATAATGGATGAAGTAGATTTGTTTATACAAAAAACAATAAGAGAATTAAAATGCAACAGTATGGATGGCATCTCAAGGTATAGAAAAGAACTAGCTGTGAAACCAAAATTAATTGATTTGTTTTTGGAAGTTACATCTAGGTGTAATGCTAAATGTGAGCATTGTGGCAGTAGTTGTGGAGAAAAAATGCCTAAGGATGAAATATCTATTGATTATTTAAAAAAAGCATTAAAAGAAATAGCTGATGCATATAATGCAAAAAAGATTTTTATATATGTTACTGGTGGAGAACCATTAATGAGAAAAGATATCTTTGATTTAATGAAATATGCTAAAAAGCTTGGGTTTAATTGGGGAATAACTACTAATGGAATGCTATTTAATGATAGAATATTTAAAGGTTTTAAAGATAGTAAAGTATCATCAATATCCATTAGTTTAGATGGTATGAAAGAGACTCATGAAAAATTTAGAAAAGTACCTGGTTGTTTTAATATAATAGTTGATAACATTAAGAAAATATTAGAAAATGATGTTTGCGAATTATTACAAATTACAACTGTTGCTAATAAAAAGAATTTGAAGGAACTGGATCAAATATATGAATTATTATTATCATTAGGTGTAAAATATTGGAGAGTAGTAACGGTTGATCCTATTGGTAGAGCTAAAAAGAATGATGGAATATTATTAGATAAAAAAGAATTCAAATACGTTCTTGATTATATAGAAAAGAAGAGAAAAGAAGGTAAAATGGTAGTTGATTATGGATGTAGTCACTATTTAGGTGTTGATAGAGAAAAAGAGATTAGAGATTACTATTTCAATTGTGGAGCAGGATTATTTATAGCTAGTATACTTAGTAATGGTGATATTTATGTGTGCCCAAATGTTGAAAGAAGAAAGGAATTAATACAAGGAAATATTAAAACCGATAGTTTTGTGGATGTTTGGGAGAATAAATTTAAAGAATTTAGAAGTGAAAGAATTACAGAAAAATGTTCTAAATGTAAGAAATGTAAAAGTTTTAAATACTGTAGAGGGGATTCATTTCATACATTTAATTTTGATGACAACAAACCAAATATATGTATGAAAGAAATACTTGGTAAAGAGTTTAAATAGTTATTTACTTTTATAATAAAAGAATATATAATTATTATAGAATAAGGAGTGTGTAATATGAGCGAAGCAAAAAGCGTAGATGCTGATACAATGGGAAGTTATATCGTCGGTGGTCAAGAAAACGCTGGTGATGCTGTAGCATTATATGGGGTTGCAAGACCTCCAATTGGTGAAGAACGAGAAGTTGTAGCATTGTATGGGGTTAGACCTCCAGTGGTATATCCTATTGTTGATATTGATATTACTTATAGTGAACTAGAAAGCAATATAGCAACATTAAAAGCTGCAGTTAAAACAATAAAAACAAACTGGGAAGGAGTTAATAAGACAAATCTTACAAAATTAACAAATTCTTGGGTTGGGGATGATTGTGCAGCATATATTAAGAAAGTTAAAGATATGGATGGTCAAGTAGGAAATGCAGTAGAAGCATTGAATTTATTAATAGAAACTTATGAAAAGGCGAGAGATCAAATTGCAGAACAACAAAGTAAGATTACTAGCAAGATCACTAGCATAGATTAGGAGGATTAATATGGCAAGTAATAAAACATATGTATCAATTTCCGAATTAAAATCAATAGCTAAATCTTTAGAAACTCAAAGAGAGCAAATTTATAATACTTATAAAAATAAAGTTGTTCCTGTTCTTGAATCAAGTGATAAATGTTTCTATGTTGCAGGATTAAGTACAAAAGAAATAATCAGTAATTTTAATACAATATTTGGAAATGTTAACACTAGATTAACAAGTCTTATAAATGTACTTAATAATGATGTAATAGCTCAATATAATGAAATATCAGCAGCTATAGCTCAGATGTTTAATAAAGATTTTGCTTCTAGACTAAGAGAATTATTAAACTTAAATATGTATATAAAAACACCAGTTTCAAATGGTGAAGTAGTAAAAGATAAATAATAAAAAAGAATCAATCGATTCTTTTTTTATTTGTTTCTTAATTCTAAATATGATATAAAACCTAATAATATATTTTTAATATCTTTTTTAATACTTATTTTTGATATATTATTTTTGACTTCAGTAAACATTTTATTCATTAATTTATTAGCATATTCAAGTGATCCGGATTCTTTAATGATATTTTGTACTTCTAATAGTTCATGTTTATTTATCTTTTTACCATAGTATTTAATTAATTCATCATAATATTTTTTGTTGTTAAGTTTTATATATGAATATAGAATTGTTTGCTTAAATTCTTCTATGTCTGAAACAACAGGTTTACCCAACACTTTATTATTACTAAATATACCTAATATATCATCTTTTATTTGAAATGCTATTCCAAGTGGTAATAGTATTTCTTTAAAAAGATTAATATCTTTTTGTTTTGAATTTCCAAGAATCATTCCCAATATAAAAGGACCAACTATTGTATATAGAGATGTTTTTAATCTATATATTTCTAATATATCATTTTCATTTAATATATGTTTTTTATCATTCTTTTCTATGAATGGTAAAAATACATCAAGTATTTCTCCTTTAATAGTATTAATTACTATATTATTGTATTCATTTAATAATTTATTAAGATTTTTATCATTTTTATAATTCTTTATTATGTAATTATTTATTAAATAGAAACCTAAGTCGCCAGCACATAAAGCTAGATTATTATGAGTGTTATCTTTAATGTCATATTCATCTTTATATTCTTTAGATATTGTTTTCTTACCTCTTCTTAAATCGGAATTATCTATGATGTCATCATGTATCAATATAGATGTTTCAAATGTTTCATAAGCAGCAGACAATTTAAGAGAGTAGTCATCATTTTTATTTAGTTTGTAACCTAAGTCAATCATTATTCCTCTTATGCATTTACCATCACTATTCATATTAATAAATTTATTTATTAAGTCATTAACAATTGTATTATCATTTTGGATTAATGATTTATTAAATTTTATAATTTCTTTTTCAATATCTTTTTTCCTATTATTATAGTAAGAAAAGAATTCTATTAAATTTGCTATTTCTGATATTTGTTTTTTAGAGGTAGAAGCCCCACCAGTAATTCCAATTTTTATGTTCTTTTTAAATTTGCTTGTTTTTAAAAAATTAAACACTTCATTAATATCATTAAAAAAATAACTCTTACAAATTTTATTACATACATTATATAATTCTTTTGTGTTTGAACTACTTTTACCACCAACAACTATCATTAAATCCACGTTATTAGCTAGTTCAACAGCAGAAGTTTGAATTTGTTTTTGATAATTACATATTGTATTATCCAAACTATAATAATAATGATTTTTAGCTAGATAATCTGTTAATTCATCAACTTTATTTTGTGATATAGTTGTTTGACTTACAACATAATAATAATCTCTAGGATTGAATGTATAATCACTTTTATTCTCAACAATTATTGCTTCATTATTACACCATCCATTGGTTCCAATTACTTCAGGATGATTCTTTTTACCAACAATTATTATTTTATAATTATCATTATATTTTTCTTCAACTAGCTCATGTATTCTTTCTACTTTTTTACATGTAGCATCATAGTATGTAATATTATTTTTATTTAGATATTCATATGTTTCTTTTGGTTCACCATGAGCTCTTATAACAAGAATATCATCTTTTTTTAATTCATTTAAATCATTGATAATATCAATACCATCATTTTTTAATTCATCAATAACATATTCATTATGTAGTATTTCTTTAAAGATTACTATATGTTTGTCTTTAAATTCTTCTTTTAATTTATATGCTATATTAATTGCTCTATTAGCGCCAATGCATGTTCCATATATTTTTGGATAGTATATCATATTACACCTCACTAAAAAGATTATATCATATTTATGTTATGTTTTTGAGTTAATATTATTGTTAATAAATCAATAATTTGATAAAATAAGATAGAAGGAAGTGAATAGTATGGAATCAGATAATACTTCAGTGGTTGATACAAAAACTATTGTAAGTGAAAAAACAAGGAAAGATTTATCTAGTATTTGTGAAGATTTAAAAGAGCATGGATATGAACCAACTAAACAATTAGTGGCATATCTAATAAGCGGAGATCCTGGATATATTTCAAGTTATAAAGAATGTAGAAATAGGTTAATGAAATATAAAAGGGAAGAAATAATTGAAACTTTACTAGTTAATTTTATTGATTAGTGACATATTTAGGACTTGATTTGGGTAGTAAAACATTAGGTTTAGCTATTAGTGACAAATTAGGTATAATTGCTTCTTCATTAGAAGTAATAAGATATAATGATTATGAAGAATTACTAAATAGGTTAGATTCTATTGTTTATACAAAAAAAATTGATGTTTTTGTACTAGGAAATCCTTTAAATTTAGATGGTAGTTTTTCTAAAAGAAGTGAAGAAACTATTGAATTTAAAAAAATACTTGAAAGTAGGTATCCTACTAAAAAAGTAGTGCTTCAAGATGAAAGATTATCTACTGTAGAAGCTGAGAGATTGCTTATAAGTAATGATACTAAAAGAAAAAATAGAAAGAAAGTAATTGATAAGATTGCTGCAAGTATAATATTGCAAGCATATTTAGATAAGAGGTCGCATGAAAGATAATATTTTAACTCTTAAGAATAAAAAAGGGAAAAAGTGTGAATATAGAATATTATTTGATGTAGAAGATACTACTAAGAAAGTAAATTATGTTATATATACTGATGATAAAAAAGATAAGAATGGAAGTATAAAAGCATATGCATCCTCTTATATATTAAGTGATAAAGGTAATATGACTAAACTAAAACCTGTTGAAACAGAAGAAGAATTTGATTTTTTATCTAGAATATTAGATTCATTAAATAATTAAAATTAAGAATAATTTTAATTCTTTTTTTGAAAATATAAGGAGTAAAATATGAAAAAAGTAATTATAGTATTATTAATATTAATAGTATTGGGATGTGCTCTTGCTTATTTTGGATATAATTATTTAATAAGTGCGCCATCTAATGAAAAAGAAACTGTTAATGTTTATGTCAATGAAGGTTCATCATATGGAACTATTGCTAAAATGTTAAAAGAAAATAATGTTATTAGAAATGAACTCGCATATAAAATTTATTTAAAATTAAACCCAGTAGAAGAAAAGTTAGAATATGGAGATTATATTTTAAGTACAGATTTAAGTGTTAAAGAAGTAATAGATGTATTAAAAAAAGGTAGTGTTACACTAGCAACTACTAAGAGAGTTACTTTTGTTGAAGGTAAAAATATGAGATATATTATTAAAACTATAACAAGTAACTTTGAAATAACTGAAAAAGAAGTGTTAGATAAACTTAGTGATAATGATTATTTGGATGAATTAATTGAAGATTATTGGTTCTTAACAAAAGATATTAAAAATAAAAAAATATATTATTCATTAGAAGGTTATTTATATCCTGATACATATGAATTTTATACAAATAGTGATGTTGATGATATATTTAGAAAAATGTTAAATAATATGGAAGAAAAATTAAAACCATATAAAGATGAAATAACTAAGAGTAAGTATAGTATTCATCAAATCTTAACACTTGCATCTATTATTGAATTGGAAGCAGGTAAAGCAAATGATAGAGCCGGAGTAGCAGGAGTATTCTATAATAGACTTAAGAGTGGCTGGGCTCTTGGAAGCGATGTTACTACTTATTATGCTGTGAAGATTGATTTAAGTGATAGAGATTTGAAAATGAGTGAAATTAGAGATTGTAATTCATATAATACAAGAGCATCTTGTATGGCCGGTAAACTTCCAGTCGGGCCTATATGTAATCCTAGTAAAGGATCTTTAGTTGCCACTATAGAACCAAAGAATCATAAATATTATTATTTTGTAGCAGATAAAAATGGTAAAACATATTTTAATAAAACAGATGCAGAACATACAAGTACAGTGGCTAGATTAAAAAGAGAAGGATTATGGTTCGAGTATTAATAGAAGAAATAAAAAAGTATGGTATAGATAATAATATTCCTATTATGAGTGTAGAATCTATTGATACAATAAAAAAGATAATAGATGATAATAATATAAAAACTATTCTTGAAATAGGAACAGCTATAGCTTACTCAACAATTAATTTTGCTACTTGTAAAAGTGTTAAAAAGATTACTAGTATTGAAAGAGATAAAGAAAGATATAATATAGCTAAAAATAATGTTTTAAAGAGCAAACTTAATAATATTGAATTAATACTAGATGATGCTTTAAATACTACAATAAATGATAGATTTGATTTAATAATTATTGATGCTGCAAAGAGTCAAAACAGAAGGTTTTTAGATAAATATAAAAATAATTTAAATAAAAATGGAATAATTATAATAGATAATTTAGATTTTCATGGTTATGTAGGGAAAAGCAATGAAATTAAGAGTAGAAATCTAAGACAAATGGTTAGAAAAATAGAGAAGTTTATAGATTATCTTGACAATAATGATGAATTTGATGTTAAATACATAGAAGTAGGTGACAGATTAGGAGTATGCAAAAGAAAGAATTTATAATTTTACCTAATAATAAGAATTTGGAATTATATACTAAATATAATTTCAAGTCTTTTATTTTGCCTTTAAAAGATTTTAGCATTGGATATGATGTATATTTTGATATAGATGAGATTAATAAATTGTCTAATGATTATGAAATATATGTAATTATGAATAAATTTTTACATATGAATATATATGAATTTGAAAAGATATATAATAAATTTAATAAAAGTATTAAGTTTATAGTTGAAGATATTGGTTTAGTAAATATAATTGATAAAGATAGATTAATATTATATGAAAATCATATATTATCCAATTATAAAGCTATTAATTATTTAAATAGTTTAGATATTAAAAATGTAGTTATTAATAATGATTTAACTATTGATGAGTTAAAGGAAATAATTGATAAAACCAAATCAAATATATATTATTTTTATACATGTAAGAATATATTAATGTATTCTAGAAGAAATTTGGTAAGTAATTTTAATAAATATTATGATTTAGAGGATAAAGATAATTATTTATTAAGTGAAATAGTAACTCATAAAGAGTTAGAAATAAAAGAAGAAAAAGATGGAAGTATAGTTAGAAATCATAGAATATTTTGTGCTTCTAAATATTTAAAAGAATTAAATATATTTAATTTAATAGTGGATCTTACTGATATAAATGAAGTTAATACTGAAATGATATTAAATAATATAAAAGAAGAAAATTTGTGTGATTTAATAGATAGTGATTATTATTTCTTAGAAAATCCTATTAAGTATAAGGTAGGTGATTTAAAATGAAATATGAATTATTACTACCTGCTGGAGATTTAGGAAGACTTAAAACCGCTATTGATTATGGAGCAGATGCTGTATATATTGGAGGAGTTGATTATAGTTTAAGAGCTAATGCTAATAATTTCATTCTTGAAGATATAAAAGAAGCAGTTAAATATGCTCATGAAAGGAATAAAAGAGTATATGTTACTGTTAATATGATATTCCATAATGAAGATTTAGATGGTTTAGATGATTATTTAAAGAATTTAGATAAACTAAATGTAGATTCACTAATAGTAAGTGATTTTGCAGTAATTGAGGCTATAAAAAGACTTAATATAAAAGTACCATTTATGATATCTACTCAAAAGTCAATAACTAACTTAGAAGCAATAAAATTTTATAAATCTTTAGGTGCTTATAAAGTAGTAATGGCTAGAGAATGTAGTCGAAAAGATATTGAATTTATTAAGAAGAATATTGATACTCAAATAGAAGTGTTTATACATGGCGCTATGTGCACTAGTTATAGTGGTAGATGTGTTATGTCTAATTATGTAACACTTAGAGATTCTAATAGAGGTGGTTGTTCTCAAGTTTGTAGATTTACTTTTGATAACAATACTAATAAAGATTATGCATTTTCTTCAAAAGATTTGAATATGATTGATTATATATCTGATATGATGGATTTGGGAATTGAATCATATAAAATAGAAGGTAGAATGAAAAGTATGTATTATATAGCAACAGTAGCTAATGCATATAGAACTATAATGGATAAAAAAATAAATGGCACATTAACTAAAAAGGACATAGAATATTATAGAAAAGTTTTAGCTAGGGTATCTAATAGAGATAATACTAGTCAATTTTATGATAAAGTTCCTGGTGTTGAAGGACAATATTATAATGGAAGACAAGAAAACAGTAACCAAGATTTTTTGGGTTTAGTACTGTCTTATAATAAAAAAACTAAAGAAGCTATTATAGAACAAAGAAATAGATTTAGTGTTGGGGATAAAGTGGAAGTATTTGGGCCTAATACTAAAGTACAAAGATTTAAAATAGAATCTATAATAGACGAAGATGGAGAAAAGCAAGAATCTGCTTGTCATCCACAAGAAAAATTAAAAATTAAGATTCCATTTGCTGTTAATGAAAATGATATTGTAAGAGTAATAATATCTTGACAAAAATTGCAATTTATAGTATCATTTTTTAGTATCGTGAAAGAGGTGGCTAAAAAGGCATGAAAAAGAAAGAAATTTTTTTAACTAGTGAGGGTTATTTAGAATTAGAAAATGAATTACAT
Source organism: Bacilli bacterium (assembly GCA_017544525.1). The sequence continues at coordinate 14,891 of JAFYEA010000018.1, forward strand.
TATTTAAAAACTGTCAAAAGAGCAGAAGTAACTCAAACATTAAAAGAAGCAAGAGCTCTTGGTGATTTATCAGAAAACTCTGAATATGAACAAGCAAGAGAAGATCAAGCAAATCTAGAAAAGAGAATAGTAGAAGTTGAATATGCTTTAGAGCATGCAACTGTTATAGATGAAAAAGAAAACGATGGAAAAGTTGGTATTGGATGCCAAGTAGAACTTAGATATGAAGATGATGATGATACAGAAAGTTATAAAATAGTTGGTAGTCAAGAAGCTGATCCATTTAATAATAAAATATCTAACGAGAGTCCAATAGCAGCAGCTATAATGGGTAAAAAAGTTGGAGACACTGTTGAAGTTTCATCACCAGATGGTGTTTATTCAGTTAAAATAGTAGCAATAGGATAGTAAAATATCCTTTTTTGTCATATAATAAAAAATTATGGGAGGAAATATGAAAAAGAGTTATACATTAAAATTAGAAGGAAAAGAATGGAAAGAGTGTTTAAAAGAAGCATATAATAAAAAGAAAAAAGATATCAAAATGGATGGTTTTAGAAAAGGACAAGTTCCATATGATATTTATGTAAAGAAAACAGGTGTTGAATCTTTATATATGGATGCTGTTGATAACGCAGTAGATACATTATATGCTAAATTATTAAGCGATAAAGAAACAATAACACCAGCAGCAACTCCTAGCATTGATATTAAAAATATTAGTCATGATGAAATTGAAGTTGAATTTACATTAGTGTCTAGTCCAGAGGTAAAACTAGGTAAATATAAAAAACTAGGTATTAAGAAGGCAAAAGTTGAAGTAACTGATGAAGAAATTGAACATGAACTTGGCCATTTAAAAGAACAATTTGCTGAAATGAGAACAGTAGATGATAAAACTAAAATTAAAGAAGGAATGATTGCTGTAATTGATTTTGAAGGATTCAAAGATGGAGAAGCATTCAAAGGTGGTAAAGGAGAAAACTATAGTTTAGAAATAGGATCTCATACATTTATTCCTGGATTTGAAGAAGCATTAGTTGGTCTTAAAAAAGGTGATAAAAGAGATGTTAAATTAACATTCCCAGAAAATTATCATTCTAAAGAATTAAAAGGGCAACCAGTTGTATTCAAAGTTGAAATTAAAGAAGTTAAAGAAAGAGTATTTCCAGAATTTAATAAAGAATTTTTTGAAGATTTAAATGTAGGTGGAGTAGAAAGTTTAGATGGACTTAAGAATTATATTAAAGAAAATATGATTGCTGAAAAAGAACATAGAGGAGAAGATGAATATCTATTTAAATGTTTAGATAAAATAGTAGAAACATCTAAATTTGAAATTCCAGAAGAAATGACTAATGATGAAGTTAATAGATTAGTTAAAGAATTTTCACAAAAATTAAGTTATCAAGGTTTAAATTACCAAGACTATTTAAAATTTACTAATTCTAATGAAGAAGACTTTAAGAAAACATTGGTTCCAGAAGCTAATAAGAGAATAGGATATAGATTAGTAATGGACGCTATTATTGAAAAAGAAAAATTAGAAGTAACTGAAGAAGAAGTAGAAGAAGGATTAAAGAAATCTGCTGAAGAATATGGAATGAGTAAAGAAGATTTCGAAAAAGAAGTAGGAAATAAGGAACTATTTAAGTATGATTTGCTTATGAGAAAAGCAATGAAAATCATTACTGAATAATTAATAAAATACAGGTTTACACGACCTGTTTTTATTTGCTATAATTATACTTGAAAGGAGTAATATGAAAAAAATAGGAGATTCATTTAAGGGGATTTTAGGTGGTTTTGTTTTTATCATTATTGCGGTTGTTTTACTTTGGTGGAATGAAGGAAATAATGTTAAAAATATAAAAACAACTTCTGAAATGGAAAATATTGTAATTGATGTTACTAGTGATGTAGTTGATAAAAATAATGAAGGAAAATTAATTGCTACTCATGGAAAACTAATTAATGAAGATACTTTAACTGATGAAGTATTTAAAGTTTCAATTAAAACTCCAAAATTAGTTAGAACAGTAGAAATGTATCAATGGAAAGAGGAAGAACATACAGATGATGATGACAATACAACATATACTTATGAAAAAGTTTGGTCTGAATCACTAATAGATTCATCTTCATTTCATCAATCAGGACATGATAATCCAGCATCTATGCAATATGTTAGTAATACTCTATTAGCAGGATATGTTAAAGTTGGTGCGTTTGTTTTGAATGGTTCTCAAGTAGAACAATTAAGTACTAACGGAACTTATACTGAATTAAGTGAAGAAGTTGCTACTAGCTTGGATTATAGAATAAGTGGTAATTATTATATTAATTCTGCAGATTTAAATACTCCTGCAATTGGAGATATGAGAGTATCATTTAGTTATAATAATTCTACAGATATTAGTGTTTTAGCTGTTCAAATTGGGGAATCATTTACTGATTATGTATCAAGTGTAGGTAAAACTGAAAGTAAATTAATGGATGGAATTCATTCTGGTAAAGAAATGATAGAAGTTATTAAAAAAGAAAATAACATTTTAAAATGGATTTTAAGAGGAGTAGGAGTAATAATGATGAGTATAGGATTTGCTACTATCTTAAAACCAATTAGCACTATTAGTGGATATGTTCCAATTTTAGGAAGTATTGTTCAAGGTGCTGTAGGACTTGTATCATTTGTTTTAGGACTTGCTATTTCACTAGTAGTTATTGCAATAGCATGGATTAGATTTAGACCATTAATAGGAATTGGATTATTAGTTGTAGTTGTGGCATTGATTGTGTTCTTAAAGAAAAGATCAAAAGATAAAAAAGCAGCAATGCAAACTACTGAGCAACCAACTGTTGAAACTTCACAACAAGTACCAACTGAAACACAAACAATGACAGAAACTCCACAACCAATCGTTAATGATGGTAATCCTGAAGTAACACAAACTCCAAGTGTTCCTGAAGAACCACCAGCAAATAATGACAATAATCAAACAATGTAAAAGATCTAGATAAACTAGATCTTTTTAATTGTTTGGATCAATAAGAGTAAGTGATACTTTCTCTTTTTCTTTATTTATATCAAGTACGTAACATGTAACAATATCTCCAACACTAAGTACTTCACTAGGATGTTTAATATATTTATTAGTTATTTTAGATATGTGTACGAGACCATCTCCATGAAGCCCTATATCAATAAATGCACCAAAATCTACTACATTTCTAACTGTTCCTTCAAGTTTCATACCAACTTTTAAATTATCTATTGTTAATATATCGCTTTTAAGTAGTGGCATTTCATAATCATCTCTAAAGTCTCTATTAGGTCTACTTAATGAATCAATAATATCATTTAAAGTATATAAATCTATATCTAATTCTTTTGATACTTCATTTTTATCAATTTTATTTAATTCATTAATTAATTCCTTTGAACCCAAATCTTTAGTAGTCATGTTAATATATTTTAATAATTTTAATGTTTTATCATAACTTTCTGTATGTATATTAGTTTTATCTAGAGGATTATCTCCATCTATTACTCTCATAAAACCAATTGATTGTTCATATGCTTTATCATTTAGTAATTTTTTCTTTTTTAATTCTTCTCTTGAATTAATCTTTCCATGTTCTTCTCTATATTTAATTATTTTATCTATTGCTAACTTAGTTAAGCCAGATATATATTTTAAAATAGAAGGACTTGCTGTATTAATATTTACTCCAACATTATTAACACATTTAGAAACAGTAAAATCTAGTGATTCACCAAGTTTCTTTTGTGAAACATCATGTTGATATTGACCAACACCTATACTTTTAGGATCTATTTTAACAAGTTCATTTAAAGGATCTTGTAAACGCCTTGCAATAGATACAGCGCTTCTTTGTTCAACATGTAGAGTAGGGAACTCTTGAATTGCAAGTGGGGATGCACTATATACACTAGCACCTGCTTCAGATACAATTGCATACTTACAATTACTAACATCTTTTAATGTTTCACTCACTAGTTTTTCACTTTCTCTTGAAGCTGTTCCATTACCAATAGCAATAATATCTACATTATATTTTTTTATTAAATCTTTTAATGTTTCTTTAGATTTATCCCATTCATTTTTAGGTTCATGTGGGTATATAACAGATATATTTAATACTTTAGAGGTGGGATCTACTATTGCTAGTTTGCATCCTGTTCTAAAAGCTGGGTCAAAGCCTAATACTGTTTTTTCTTTCATAGGTGCGATTAATAATAGATTTTCTAAATTATCTTTAAATACCTCTATAGACTGGTCTTCACTTTTTTCTGTAAGCTCACTTCTTACTTCTCTTTCAATAGAAGGAGCAATTAATCTTTTATAACTATCTTTAATTGCATCAATTACATATTCTTTAACGGGACTTTCTTTTTTTATTATCTTACTTTCTAAAAAAGATAATATTTCATCATTATTAACTTCAATATTAACGCTTAATACTTTTTCATTTTCGCCTCTATTAATAGCTAATACCCTATGAGGTTTAATATATTTAATACTTTCATTAAAGTCATAGTACATTTCATATACTTTGTTTTCATCTTCAGCATTCTTTTTAATCTTAGATACTAAAATACCATTCTTATAAAAATAACTTCTAATCCATTTTCTATAATAAGCATTATCACTAATCCATTCAGCGATAATGTATTTAGCTCCTTGAATGGCATCTTCTTCTGTTTTAACGTTTTCATTTAAATATTTTTTTACTATTTCCATATTAAAGTTATCTGGAAAACTCATTATTATTTTTGCTAAAGGTTCAAGCCCATTTTTAATAGCTTCAGTTGCTTTAGTCTTCTTCTTTTCTTTAAAAGGAGCATATATATCTTCAACTTCAACTAGCTTTTTAGCCTTCATAATATTATTTTTTATTTCATCAGTAAGTAAACCTTTCTCATCTATTAATCTAATAACATCTTCTTTTCTTTTTAATAGATTTACCTCGTATTCATAATATTCATTTATCTTTCTAATTTGTTCTTCATCTAAAGCACCAGTTGCTTCTTTTCTATATCTTGCTATAAAAGGTATTGTATTACCATCTTCAAGTAGTTTTAATACACTTTCTATTTGATTATTTTTAACATTTAATTCTTCAGCTATTTGTTTAATAATATCTTCATTCATAATTATCTCCTTAACATACTTATTTATTGTATCAAATTATTATTTTTAGTTCTATTACTATAACAAATTATTTACATTATGTTATAATACTATTTAGGTGTTTTACTATGGGACTATGGAAGAGTTTTGAAAAAGGTAATTGTAAACTAAATAATTCAAAGATAAATGTTAAGTTTTCGAAGGGCATTGATAAAGAATTAAAGCGTTATTATTTATCTTTTATTAATTATTTAAGAGATAAATATATTTTTCCATATCCATTAAATGTTTATATTAAAAACGAATATAAAATTAAATTAATGAATGGAACAGAAGCGTATGGCAAATTTCATTGGTATGAAGATAATAATACTTACATAGTTGTTGCATCTAGAATTGAAGAATGGTTGTTAGATGAGTATACACTAGAAGAAGAGTATAAGATGATTATGGGTTCTTTTGTTCATGAATTGACTCATTATTTTCAAAGAATAATTTATACAAATCAAGATGATAAAATAAGTGAAAGACAAGCAAATTATTATAGATATAGAATATTAGATGAGTGGGGTGGTTTTGATAATGTCTAAATTAAGCAACACTTTATTAATGATTGAATACTTAAGTAGTGGTAAAAAGTATAGTATTAAAGAATTAAGTGAATTATTAGAAGTAAGTCCTAGAATGATTAGAGTATATAAAGATGAACTCGAGAAAGCAGGTATATATGTAGATACTATAAAAGGTCCATATGGTGGATATGTATTAAATCAAAATATTAATATACCTAAAAGATTTATAATTCCTAAAGAAATAAATATTAAAGATAAAGAAATATATAATATAGTAAATAAAAGCATTAAAGATAAAAATAAATGTTTAATAGATTATTACTCTAAAACTGATAAAAAGTATTCTAAAAGGGTTATTCATCCTTATGAATTAATATTATACGGAAATGAATGGGGAGTAGCTGCTTATTGTGAATTAAAAGGTGATATGAGACATTTTTATTTAAATAGAATTAAAAGTATAAAAGAATTAAATGAAAAATATTAAGTGACATATATATTTCCACTTTATTTGATAATATAAAGTTATCACAAGGGAGGTTTATATGAGTGATTTAGTATATGTAACTGGTAATAAAGGTAAATATTATTCAATTAAAGAATTATTTGAAAGTGAAGGAATAGATGTAGATTTTTATACTTATGATTTTGATGAACCCGATATTAATAATATAGAAGAAATATCAAAACAAAAGGTATTAAAAGCATATGAATTGGTTGGCAAACCATGCTTTGTAGCAGATGCAGGTTTTTATATTGAAGATTATCCAAGTAATCCAGGATATCCGGGAGCGTTTGTTAAAAGAAGTGGTATTGCAGATGACATTGATGGATTGCTTGAAACAATGAAGAATGTTGATAATAGAAGATGCAAATTTTTAGATTGTTTAACATTTTATGATGGGGAAAACTTTTACAGATTTTATGGATATAGCGAAGGTTATTTAGCTTATAGAAAAAGGGGAGATAATATGAAGAAGGCAAAATCAAACCTATGGTATGTTTTTGTACCTATTAATTCTTTAAAAACATTAGCCGAAATGACTGATTATGAAATACATCATAGAAATGATAATCATGTTTCTGCTGGTGAAGAATTTGTTAAATGGTATAAAAATGTTTATTTAAAAGATAGTACTAAATTAGTACTTAAATAGTGTGTTTTTCTTGACTTATTTTTAATAATAATGTATTATTTATATAGCGCTTGGAGACATACTCAAGAGGCTGAAGAGGCGCCCCTGCTAAGGGTGTAGGTCGGGAAACTGGCGCGAGAGTTCAAATCTCTCTGTCTCCGCCATATATAAATAAAACTCAGAAATGAGTTTTTTAATTATAAAAAACTTGTATATTTTAATAATTTTTGGTATTATGTATATAAGAACATGATAACAAGGAAGTGTGTATAAAAATGACTGAAGAAACAATGTATCAAACAACAGCAATTATTGATATAGATGAAGAAATAAGAAAGCAAGAAGAATTATTAAATACAATTAAAATGGAACCTATTCTTGAAACTACTGAAATTGAAGAAGAGGAAAGTGTAACTAAGAAAAGAAGAAGAGTAAGAGTAACAGATTATTTTTTAGTTTCTATGATTGTAATACTTAGTGTAGTTTTTGCTATGGTGGTATTTAAAGTAATGTAAGCAACTATTAATTTAGTTGTTTTTTTTTGGTTTTTATTATATAATCTTATGTGTTAAAAAGAGGTGCAATATGACAAATAAAGATTTGGCTGAGTTTATATTTCCTAATATAAAAAAGACTATTAAAGATTATGAAGAAATATATCCAGATAGAAATTTAGGTGAAGGATCTTGTGTTACAAGATATGCTCCTAGTCCTACTGGTTTTATGCATATAGGTAATTTTTATTCTGTAGTTGTTGATTATGTAATAGCTAAGAATAAAAACGGAGTTTTCTTCTTGAGAAATGAAGATACTGATCAAGCAAGAGAAGTAGAAGGCGCTGTTGAATATATAAGACATGTACTTGAACATTATAAATTAATACCTGATGAATATGAATATAGAGATACAAAAGAAATCAAAGGTAATTATGGACCTTATATTCAATCAGAAAGAAAAGAAATATATCAAGCATTTGTTAAAGAATTAATTGCTATGGGAAAAGCATACCCATGTTTCTTAACTCAAGAAGAAATGGATGTTATTAGAGATAATCAATCTAAGAACAAATCTAGAATAGGTATATATGGCAAATATGCTAAATATAGAAATTTATCTCCTGAAGAAGCAATGGAAAGAATTAAAAATGGAGAAAACTATACTATTAGATTAAAAAGTGAAGGAGACTTTGATGAAAAGTTTAAATTCAATGATTTAGCTAATGGAGAAATGGAATTACATGAAAATGATTTAGATACTATTATATATAAATCATCTACTGAACTTCCAACATATCACTTTGCACATTTAGTTGATGATCATTTAATGCATACAACACATGTTATAAGAGGCCAAGAATGGATGAGTAGTATTCCAGTTCATTATGAATTATTTAAAACATTTGGATTTAAATTACCTAAATATATTCATACACCATTAATATTAAAGAAAGATGGAGATAAGATTAGAAAAATATCTAAAAGATTAGATCCGGAAGCTAGAATGGAATATTATGAAGAAAAAGGATATCCAATATATGCTGTTATTGAAGCAATTATGACTATTGCTAATTCTAACTATGAAGCATGGAGAGAAGGTCATCCAGACGCTGAGTTTACTGAATTTGAATTTTCTCCTAAGAAAATGAGTCCATCAGGAGCATTATTTGATTTAGACAAATTAGATAATATATCAAAGAATTATATTAGTAAATTAAAAGCAACAGAAGTATTTGATTTATTAAATGATTGGTCTAAAGTATATGACAAAGAATTTAATGAATTAATTAATAAATATAAAGAATATACAATTAATATTCTAAATATTGAAAGAGAACAAAAGAAACCAAGAAAAGATTATGCATCTATGAGTGATGTTAAACCAGCTATATGGTATATGTATGATGAATTATATAAACCAGAAAACTATGAGTGGGGTAACATTAATGATATGAAAGAAATAAAAAATATCTTAAATAATTATTTTACTAATTATTTTGATGAAAAAGATGATAAAGAAACTTGGTTTAATAAAGTAAAAGAATTAACAGATTCAATGGTTGGATATACTAGTAACATGAAAGAGTATAAAGAAAATCCGGATAATTATAAGGGTAATGTAGCTGATATTAGTACGGTAATAAGAGTAGCTGTTACTTCTAAATCAAATACACCAGATTTATATGAATTAATGAATTTACTTGGTAAAGAAAGAATAAATAATAGAATTAATATGTTATAAAAAGACTTAATAATTAAGTCTTTTTGTCTATGGAGGTATATATGAATACAAAAGATTATATTGGAAAGAATGTTGAAGTGGTAGTAGATAGACCACTTGGATCAAAACATCCTAAACATGGGTTCATTTATATGTTAAATTATGGATATGTTCCAAATACTATAAGTGGAGATGGAGAAGAATTAGATGTTTATTTATTAGGATATTTCGAACCAATAGAAAAAACAAATGGTAAAGTAATTGCAGTTATTCATAGAACAAATGATAATGATGATAAACTAGTTGTAAGCAAAGATGGTAAAGAATATACAGATGATCAAATAAGAGCGTTAACTGAATTTCAAGAAAGATTTTTTGAATCAGTTATAATTAGGTAGATTCTTGACAAAACCCCTAAAATGTAATATATTTATTATGCCATAGGGGTATGGTGTCAATGGTAGCATGCCGGTCTCCAAAACCGTTTGTGTGGGTTCGAATCCTACTACCCCTGCCATATAGTTAGTTATTGCGGACAAATGAATATTTTGTCCGTTTTTTATTTAAAATAAAAAAGTCATTATGACTTTTTTAAGGAACTAACTTTCTTTGTAAATTTTGAACTCTTCTAACTTTGATAGCAACAGCTCCGCGTTCTTTTTCCATTTCTGGTGTATAGAACTTTCTTATTTCTGTTTGAACTATTTCATCAGTTTCTCTTCCTTCAAAACCAGTATCTCTTTTAGGCAATGAATCATATAAATGAGTAAAATCTTCAAATTCAATTTTTTCTTCTATTTCTAACATAATACTATCATCTGGAACTATGCCTGCTTCTTTTTCTTCAGGTGTTGCCTCTCTTCTTAAGCAAATAAGATCTCCAACTTTCATAGCCTTTCTTCTAGCATCATTAGTTCTAGCTTCATATATCTTTGTTCCTTCAACCACTAAATTATAATATTCTGGTCTAATAGTCATATCATGAACAACTTTTTCTTCTTCCATTTACCTTTACCTCCTTAGTGATTTATTATAAATGAATTAAAGAATATATGCAATAAGAATAATAATTATGATTTTGACTTTTTATAAAAATGTGTTATATTGAGTGTGGAATCGAATTTCTTTTTATGTGACACCTAATCAAATATTAAAATAGTGTGTCAAATAGAAAGTTACTATGGACAAATAATTATTGTTCATTTTTGTTTGAATAATGATTAGTAGTAGTGTATAATAATAAATTACTTTGGAGGGTTTTATGAGAAAAATAAATGATTTATTAAAAGATGATGTATATAATAGATTACTAGCCAAATTTGAAGAAAACGGACCTTTTTCTTTTGGTAAGGAATATGATACTACAATTTATTGGTATGAGGGAAATGATATTCCTATGGATTATATGGCATTTGGAAGATATATTTATGCCATTAGATATCAAAAAAAGAAATTGTATGAAGTACCTAGATCATTTAGAACAGAAGAGTTTTATATTAATACTTTTTATTATACATATGATTATATTAAAGATAATATTTATGAATTTAACAGAAATTTTTTTAAAGATTTAATAATGAATAATGAAGGTTGTTTAGAATTTAAAAAGAATTGCTTTTCTATTATGCCTTTAAAATATATAGATGAAGAGATGGTTAGCTTAGCTATTTTGTGTGGTAATGATTGGGCTGATCAAGAATGGTTATTAACTGTTTTGGAAAGAAAACCAGAAGTAATTACTGAAGATGTCTGGAAACTAGCGGCTAGATTATATGGAAGACGAACATTTGAAAAAATAATAAGTATTACTCCTAATGAATATAAAGATGAAGAATGGTATTTAGAATTATTTAAATGTACATATCATTTAGGAGTTAGATTAGATGGAAGAGATACTTATCATGGATGTGATGATAGAACTGTATTAATGGATTATGTTGATCAAGAAGTATTAACAAAAGAATTTTTAACTAAATTACTTTTAGATGATATTAGAAATATTGCAAGATTTAATGAATATGCTCTTGAAACAAAAATCGTTACTGGGTTAGATGTAATGGGAAATCCTATTGAGAAAAAAATATGGCAAGTTGCTTTAGAAGCAGATGGAAAAACAATTGAATATATTGATTTAAATGAAGAAAGAATTAAGTACTTTAAATCATTATATGATAGAGATTCTATTGAATATATTACATTTAAATACAAATATAGAGATTATAAAAGGTCTAAGAAGCCGATAGTTGAGAATGATGATTTAACTTTAGTAGCACTTGATGCATTACTATATGCAAGAGAAGGTGATGATCCAACAAAGGCCATCGATAATGAAATAAAAAGAAATAGGGATAATATGAAAAAAAGTGTTGATAAGTTACCTGTGTTCTATTATGGAGATGTTCCAGAAGAATATTCTAAAGAATATGATTCAGAAGAATATCTAGATATGATTTATGAAAAATTAGGTATTAAAATAATTGATGATAGCGATTATCTTTTATATAAAGTTTCATTGCCAGATAATTGTAGTATTGAATATAAAGATTACTATGGAGTTTTAAAAGATAATGATGGTAATGAATTAATACACTTTTTTCGAGATGATAAGTTTTATGATAGACAAGCATATGTTTCTTATATAAATCCTATGATTGAAGAAGAAACATATCAATTAATAAAAAAATAATTATTAAAAACACGGGAGTATAATATGAATAATGATTATTACAAAAACCTTAATGACATGATTAAAAAATATTGTATTGATTTTGAAGAAGTGGGTAAAGAAGCCACTACCGAAAGCAATTTAATGAAAGAAGATTTATTTGAAGAGCATTATAAAGAATTTTTTATTGATAGGTTATTAAAAGATTTAATTGAGAATTATATTAAAGGTATAAATATTAATAATGCTTCTACTGCTAAAAATGTTAAAACATTTGAAATTAGATTCATTGAGGAAATACAAGGACATCTTGATTTTTTTCAAGATTATTTAACATATAGAAAATGTTTATATGCTAAAACAAATCAATATATGATTGGTTATAATTTTGATTTAGAAGATGAAAAAGGAAATGTATGCTTTAATAAAGAAGATGTAATTAATTATATATTAGGTGTTTTAAATACAAAAGAATATGAGATTCAAGATATACATCAATCAGAATGGGAAGATATTGTTCCTAAAAGAGTTAGTTATGGCGGACCATATAATAAACCAAAATCATCATTTGAAAAGAAAGAAATGAGAATCTCTTTCAATTGTACTATAGAACAATTAATAAACATGTATAATATGGAAACAATGAGATATTCATATATATATGATGCTGATAATTATAGAAAAGAGTCAGATGCTTTTCAAGAAAGAATAAAAAAAATATAATTGTTATATTTTCAACAATATATTTTTTTATTAGTTTTTCTATAATCTAATATGTAGTATATTAGTCCTGATAGTATAAAAGAAACAATAGTTATGCATACAAATCCTTTTATATGAGTTATTTTTAACAACGAATTAAATACATAAATAATATATACATGAATTATATAAACATAATCACATATTTTTCGCATCATTTTCAAATCTATATTTTTAATGTTTATATTAATTTTAAGTGATAATATAAAAAGAATTATAGGAAATGCCATATTAAAAACTGTAATATCTAAATGTATACCATAACCTAATTTTTTATATAAAAAATAACTCTCAATAAAAGATACTATTGCAAAAACAATTAAATATGATATATATTTTGTTGTTTTTATAGCTATAGTTTTTTTGTTGTATTTATAAATTAACCCACCAATCATTAATAATGGAAGTGCAAAAAATAGTGAATTTCTCGCTGTACCAATGTATTTTAAATAATGATGGACTACTATTAATGATTCACAATTAAATAATTTATAATACTCAGTAAATAATATAGATATCATTAGTAAAGGAATAATTAGAAAATATTTTTTACTATTATTAATTCTATCAAAAAAGTAATATATTAATAATCCAAATAATAATGCAGATAAATACCATAGATGACGATATCCAAATAGTAATTGATAAATTATATTATTTATGGATTCATTTGCATATAAAATAAGTGGAATATATACAATTGTAGACAACACATATAAGATGCATATCCTTTTAATATATGATTTCTTTTGAATATAATCCATTTTAGTGAAATAATAACCACTTGATAAAAAGAATAGCGGTACACAAAACCTAAATAGATATTGACCATAGTAATAGTTATATGTTTTATTTACAAACAATGGTAAACAATGTGACCCAATGATAAGTATTGTTGCTATTACTTTTAAAATATCTAAAGTGTTATTATAATTTTTATTTTTCATATGCATAACTCCATTAATTAATTATATCATTCATATAAAAAAATCAAAATATTAAATGATTTTTATTATTTGAAATTATTAAACAATTATGATATATTTTGTATAGGAGGATTATATATGATAAAAAAGTTTATGAAAAGAGAAAGCGATAGTGTCGAGTTGCGTGTAAAAATAAATGAATTTTTAAAATTATCTAGTGAAATATGCCAAATTGAAAATATAGAGAATATGGATATTCAAGAATTAAATGATCTAAAAATTAAAACAATTGCTTATATAAATAGTTATTTGCGTAAATGTATGGGAACAAATTTGGATCGTTTATATGTTTATCTAGACTCAGAAAGACCTGATTTTTCAGCATATCTTGCATTAAGAAATGATAAAGCCACACTTGTATTTAGGCAAGATGAAGTAGGTCAGGCACACCATTCTTATTTTGATACTGCTGCTGATGTATTAAAAGGAATGCAATTTGTAGAAAATCTTATACAAAAGGATAAAAAAGAGGGAAAAAGTTTATAATTCTAACTTCAAAGTTAGAATTTTTATATTAAGGAGATTAACATGAAAAAGATAGTATTAGTAACTGGTAATATGAAAAAATTAATAAGTGCTAGACAATTCTTAGAACCATATGGTTTTATAGTGGATAATGAGAAAATGGATACAACTGAAATACAATCTAATTCCATTGAAGATATAGCAGCATTTTCTGCTAAAGAAGCTAGCGATAAATTAAAATGTACAGTTTTAAAAAATGATACTGGATTCTTTATAGAAGCTTTGGGTGGTTTTCCTGGACCATATACTCATTATGTGATGGAAAGAATAGGTACTGATGGAATACTTAAGTTAATGAAAGGAATAGAAAATAGAAAAGCATATTATAAAGAAGCATTTGCTTATTGTGAATATGGTAAAGAACCTGTAGTATTTGTATCTATTACAGGTGGGAAACTAGCAAAAAGAAAAAGTGGTAAATATGGTCTTAGAATAGATCCAATATTTATACCAGGCGGACATAATAAAACAATGGCACATTTTAATGATGATGAAAGATTTAAAACATGGAATACTTCTGCTTATGATAAACTTGCTAAATATGTATTAAATAAAAAGCACTAACAAAAGTTAGTGTTTTTATATATTATGAAAATCAATATGTATATATGTAAATAATAAAGTTGATATAAAGACTATTAAATAAATTATCAATATGTTAAAATAGTATCATAATAGAGGTCGATAGTATGAATGAAAGTGTTGCAAAATTGATTAAAAAAAATAAAATCACAAATAATGCATTACTAGATATATACATTTATGATGTTAAGGAATTTACATATGAAAAAAAGAAATATGTTATAATTTATCTATACTCAGAAGGAGAGTATAGTTCCGTTGAAATCAATAATAAAAAACCGATTTATGAATCTATTTTAATTACGGTTGCAGCTAGAACAGCAAGACCAAATACATTTTTTGTCTGTTATGAAAAAGATGATGTTAAAGATGGTATGAAAATAACATCATATACATTAGATCTTAAGACAAGAGATTATAGTAAACATAAAGTAAATGAATATGAAGCTTTAAATTATGATATATTTGAAAGTGATGATAATCATTTGAATATGATTACTTATTTGAATGAAATTGAAAATGAGAATATATCATTTTTGCCAAAAAAATTTGAAAAATACTATTTATGTGTATGTGGTGAAATAAATCCTATAGATGGAAAAGCATGTAAAAAATGTGGCATTAAAAAACAACTGATTGAAAAGTTATCAACTATTGAGGGTGTTGAAAAAGCATATGTAACTCAAAAATTTAAAGAATATAAATTCAATTCAAAAAATAAAGAGGATGAATTTGATAATTTTAAAGGTGAATTGTTTGATAAAGATTCTGAATATAAAATTAACAAAAAAAATATACCAGATGAATTTATAGAAGAATTATTTAAGGATTCATCTCACAAAATAAAAGATTATGATAATAGGAAAAAAAGAAATAAAATAATACTAGCTATATGCATTGCTATTATACTAATTATTATTGGTGTTATAATTGGTAGTGCTATTAATTCTGAAAATATAAGAGTAAATTTTATTGCAAAGTATTGTGACGAATCAAATTATAAAAAAATTTATAATGTGAATGATTTGCTTGATAATGCAACATGTCCAAATATTGTTAATTACCTATATAACAAAAAAAATATGGGAATACCTAAAGATGATATAGAAGAATTAATTGAATCTAATAACAAGACAATATATGAAATCTATAACAAAGTAATGGGTGAGGAATTATATATAAGTTTGAATGTTGATCCATATAAAGATAATTATAACATTACAAATAAAGAGTATATTAGGTATTTAGGTGATAATGATGTTGAAGTTGAACCAAAATGGGTTAATAAAACTATGTCTAATTCAATTAAAAACGATGATAAAGAACTATTTGAATTAACTTCAAGATTATATAAGAATTCTAATATGATTGGAGCGAGTGGCATTTTTACTCCATCAGATAAATCTGCTGAAGAATTAACAAAATTAAGTTCTTATAGTTTAATATATCATCAAAATACCAAAAATAAAGATTGTTACTTATCTGATTTATATAGTATAGAAAACATTAATTATTTAAATCAATTTAATGAAAACGCTTGTAGTAGCAATATGATATGCCATGATTCTAAAACTTTAGATAATTTTATTAAATCTGGTGGAACTATTAAAAAATGCGATTTAATTGGTATGTTTAATTATTGGAATTTTACCAAGTTTAAACAAGAAGAATATAATTCTTTTGAAAAACTATTAAAGTTATATAAAAAATCTAAGTGCAATATTAATGAAAAAGTGGGTAGAGAAACCCCATTAGATATATTTCTAGACAAAAAAGCAGGGTCATCTTATAATTATATTATTTGCGAGTTTTCTAAAGATTTAAATATGTATAAAAAAGAATGTAATAGTTTAAAAAAATATTATAAATTATTGAAAAAATATGGTGCTAAGTGTAGTTACAACTGTGATGATGAAAAGTATTTTAAATAAGGAGTTATTATGGATTATTATGATTATAGTTATGATATTTTAAGTTCTTTAGAAGCTATTGATGGATTAGGAGAATCAAAACCTGTATTAAACAATATGAATTACATGAAATATAGTAAAGTCAAGATAACTAAGGATTGTATAATTTTATATCCTTATAAGATTGACAATGCTAATGAATTTTATGTTCAAAAAATAAAAATTGATAATGTTGAGTATTTTAAAGAAGAAGGAGAAATGTATCGTGAGCAAGTAGTTAGTGGTGGTGGTTCAACTGGAATCAATATCCCCGGAGCTATAATAGGGGATATGATTGCGGGTCCAGCAGGAATGGTTCTTGGAGGATCAAGAAAAGTTGAAGAAATAAAGACTGAAACAGTTACGCATGATGATAGAATAGTTATCTTATCTTATTACTATGATAAAGAATATAGTGATACTAAAACCACATTAATGTTTGATTATGATTTTTATAGTTTCTTTTTAGATAACATTCCCGAAAAAGAATACAAATATGTTATTGAAAATAGAAGAAATAAAAAATCAAAGGAAAAAAGCGAACCAAAAGAAGTCAAAATAAATAGTAAGGATAAACTAAAAGAAATAAAACAGTTATTTGATGAAGGACTGATAACAGAAGAAGAATATAAAGAGAAAAGAAAAAATATTATTAATAGTATTTAAAAAACACTAATAATTGTTAGTGTTTTTTAATTAATACATACATTATTTTATCAAAGTGATTATCTATTTGAGTTATACCATATTCTATTATTTCAAAATTATTATTTTTTAATTCTTTGAATAAAGTATCAAAATTAACAATTTTACAACTGGTAGTTGCCACATTTAACTCTTTATTTGATTCTTGATGTGTTCTTTTAATATTATTAAAAGCTTTTGATATATCACTTTCACATTCTTTTATACCATCTCCCATAGTTAGTATTAATGAATATCCATTTTCATTTAAATGATTATATATGAATTGATAGAATTTGTTTCTATCTTCTTTTAGAACAAGCATATGAAGACAGGCAACTGAAAATATAAAACCAAAAGTATTATCTAATTTATCTTTTGTTACATCTAATACTTTGTAGTTGTTTTTATGTTTTTGGTCTTGATTAATACAATATTTAATTGCTTCTTTAGATATATCAGTGGCTAGAACATTATAGTTTATATTTAATAAATATCTAGCATCTCTACCTTCACCACAACCTATTTCTAATAAATTTGTATCTTTTAGATTGTATTTAACAATAATATCTTCTACTATTTTGGTATTATTATTTGTTGACCAAACTAAACCTTTATTATGAACTTGTTTATATCTTTTATCATATGCTTCATAATATTTTTTCATATATATTTCACCATTTCAATTATAACATATATATTATTTGTTACATGCATTAATTGCTTTTTCTAATGCTTCTTTAGGATTATTAGCGCTTATACATTTAATTCTTTTTCTATCATCAAAGTATTTGTTAGACAGTTGTTTTGACCAACCACTAAAAGATTCAACAGTAATGATAGGGATACCTGCTTGATATGCGATTGCCATTTCCGTTAGCGTTCCACTTCCTCCAGATATTGCTATTATAACATCACATGATAAAACCAAAGTAAACTCTCGACCTCCGCCAATATCTAATCCCGAATTAATTAATATTGTTGGTCTAAATTTACCAAATAATTTTTTAGATTTACATCCTGCAACTCCAACTGTAATTCCATCATTTTTACTTGCTTCTTTTGCTGCTTCAGTTGATAATGAAGTGTATTCTTTTTCCGCTCCATATACTAGTATATTTCCAGATTTAGCAATTAATTTACCCAATTCTTTTGCAAACATCATTGCTTCATTACTATA
Source organism: Bacilli bacterium (assembly GCA_017544525.1). The sequence continues at coordinate 33,305 of JAFYEA010000018.1, forward strand.
GTTTAAATCTACTGCCGATCCCATTATTCCAATTTGTATTTTTTTCATATTATTTCCTCCTTTTAAATTAAAAACCATACAAGTAGTACTTGTATGGTATGTATTCTTAATACTAGATACAAGCACTACAAATAGCACTTGTAACTACAATAAATTAATGCAGTAACAAGTGCGGATTATTATGGTGGAATAAATTATTAATTATTAGCTTTGACATAGCAATCTCACTCCTTTTTAATTAAATTAATACTATCATATATATTTTTTGTGTCAAATATAAGATTTGACATAAATAATCAAGTGTGTTAATATTATGCCATCAGAAATAATCTGATAGAAAGGATGTTATTTATATGAAAAATAATTTATTTAGTTGGCATCATCATATAGGTAACACTTATACAAATAGATAATTAATTCTATATAGGTATAAGTGTATTTTGTAATGCTTATACCTGTATGAATAAATAAATTTTGTTACTAATTATACAGGTTTAATATTAAATCTGTATTTTTTTATTTTTATGGTATAGGCATAGTTTTTGAATAAGAAAGGAGATTAGTAATGAAAGTAGAAAAAATATTATCTGATTTAGTAAGTTTTAATACTATAAAAGATAAACAGAATAAAGAAATAATGGATTATATTGAAATTTATTTAAATAAATATAATTTTAAAACTAAAAGAATTAAAAAATGTTTAATTGCTTATAATGATGAAAATCCTAATATTGGATTTATAGGACACACAGATACAGTTGATTATGAATCTTGGGATGGTAATCCTCTTGAATTAAAAAAAGAAGGAGACAAATTAATAGGACTTGGTTCTTGTGATATGAAAGGTGGAATAGCAAGTGTTTTATCTACTATATCTAAATTAGATTTAAATAAAAATAAAATTAGTTTATATTTTACTAATGATGAAGAAATAGGATTTGAAGGAATTAAAACTATTAAAGATATGATAGTTCCGAAAAATATAATAATAGGTGAACCAACTAATAACGTTCCAATATATGGAACAAAAGGAGTTTTGGAATTAGAAATAGAATTATATGGAGTTAAATGTCACTCATCAACACCTGATAAAGGAGTTAATGCTATATATGAATGTGTTGACTTTATAAATAAAATAAAAAGATTTTATGAAAAAGATATTAAGAAAAATATTAACAATAATTTTGAAATTCCTTATACTACTATGAATATAGGTATGATTAATGGCGGGGAGACAGTTAATTCTGTACCTGGTAAATGTAATATAACAATAGACTTTAGAATAGCTAATAATAGTGATGTTGAACTAATTATAAATAAAATAAATAAGCTATTAAAAAAATATAATTCAAAATTAAAAATTAAACAATCTATTTATCCTAAAATTAATAATAATGACATTAGTTTTTTGGAGAATATTTCTAGTAAAAAACAAACAAAATGTTATATGACTGAAGGGTCGTATATTAATAAGAATTTTATAATATTAGGGCCTGGTCCAGATACTTCTCACCAAAAAAATGAATACATATATTTAAGTACTATTAATAAAACAGTAGAATTATATAAAAAAATAATTGAATATTATAATAAATAAAAAGATTTAGTTTTAACTAAATCTTTTTTATAAGTTTAAACGTTTCAAATACAACTATTGTATCATCGTTAAATGTCGGATCATATAATTTGAAGAATTTAATGTGATTTTCTCTCCACGAATTATAATCTCCTTCACCTTCTAGATCTGATAATGTATGGTCAATTTCCTTAAATTTTAATATTTTAAAATCTTTTGTTTCAACAATACAAGCATCTTTTCCATTATCATATTGGATAATTGTTTGTTCTCCAATTACTGGTAATTCATTAGGGTCATAATTGCTTGTTGTTGCTTTTTTCTTTCCTTCTAGTACTAGTTTTATTAATATATCATTATCTATTCCAAATGACCATTTTTTCATGTTTTTCACCTAATTTAATTATATCATAAATGATTAATTGTGCTATAATACATTTGGAGATGAAAAAATGAATATACCTTTTAAAGCTGGGAATATATTAATTCCTAAAAATATTGACATGAGTAAGTGGAGTGTAGTTGCTTGTGATCAATATACTTCTGAACCTGAATATTGGAAAGAAGTAAATGAAATAGTAGGAGATAATCCATCTACACTTAATTTAACATTACCTGAAATCTATTTAGAAGATAGTGATGTTGAAGATAGAATCAAAAGTATTAATGAAAATATGAAAAATATGTTAGATAAAGATATTTTCAATGAATATAAAGATTCTATGATTTATTTAGAAAGAACACAAAACGATGGAAAAGTTAGAGAAGGATTAATTGGAATAGTTGATTTAGAAGATTATTCTTATGAAAAAGGTTCTCAAACATTAATTAGAGCAACTGAGAAAACTGTTATTGAGAGAATACCACCTAGAATGAAAGTAAGAGAAAATGCGCTATTAGAGTTGCCACATATTATGATATTAATAGATGATAATAAGAAAGATATTATTGAATCATTAAAGAATAAAGTAAGCGAATCTGATAAAGTATATGATTTTGATTTGATGATGAAGGGTGGTCATATTAAAGGTTATAGATTAGATAGCAAAACTATTAATGAAGTTATTAATAAATTAGAATTATTAGCTGACAAATCTAATTTTGAAAAGAAATATGATGTTCATGACAAGGGTGTATTATTGTTTGCTATGGGAGATGGTAATCACTCACTTGCTACTGCTAAAGCATGTTATGAAAAATTAAAGGAAACTATGAGTGAAAAAGAATACTTAAATCACCCAGGTAGATATGCTTTGGTTGAATTAGTTAATTTGCATAGTGAAGCTTTAGAATTTGAAGCAATACACAGAGTTATATTTGATGTAGATGTTGAAAATATGGTTGATGAGTTATATAAGTATTATGATATCAACGAAGATGGAAATGGTCAAAAGTTTGAATTAATAACTAAAGAATATGATAAGACTTTATACATAAGTAATCCTAAATCAAATATAGCAGTTGGTTCTATTCAAATGTTTTTAGATGAATATTTAAAGAATAACAAGGGTAAAATTGATTATGTTCATGGAGAAGATGTTACTAAAGAATTAGGAAGTAAAGATAATAACATTGGAATTATATTTGATGCTATGTCTAAAGGAGACTTGTTTAAAACAGTAATATTAGATGGAGCTCTTCCTAGAAAAACATTCTCTATGGGTCATGCTAATGATAAGAGATTTTATTTGGAAGCAAGAAAAATAAAATAAAGAAGATGACAATCTTCTTTTTTGTTATAATGATTATATGTGAGGTGTTTATATGATTACATTAGATGAATATAAAAAACATCTAGTTGGTGTATATAAGTATGAAATAGATAATACAAAAGCTAAAATATATAATAGAAAAGATATATTAGGTAAAACTTTAAATGATTTTCAATTGCAAAGAATTATTAATGATACATATGATTTTATTAAAGATGTTTTAAGTTGTGATACGATAAATCGTGACTATTGCAAGTTTGAATTAGAAGATGATACAACATCATATATATACTTGAATCTAGTGGGTGGATATAATTCTGATACATTATATAAAGACTTTAAAAATAGAACAATAAGTAAGTATATTGTTAAACATGTTTTAGGAGATAGATTATATATTGGAATAGAAGAAGAAGAAATTGAAAGAATAGATGATGATTTAATATATTTTGATTATAGATATTATTTATATATGCAAGGTTTCCCAGATGATATAGATGATTTAAAAAATAAATTATTTGGAAAAACTAAATCTTTAACTTTAGAAGATAGGAAATAAAAAACAAATATAGTTGTTTTAGTTTTAATAAAAGAGTAAAATATTTATGGGTTGTGAGTGTATGAGAAAGAAAAAAGTATTAATAATTGTTGCATTTTTAATATTAATAATGCCTAGTTTTGTAAGTGCCAATATCACTTGTAAAGATGGCACTACGAGTCCTACTTGTACTACCTGTTCAAGAGGGTGTTGTTCTCGTCATGGTGGTTGTGCTACAACTAAAAAGAAAACAACATCCAAGAAAAAGAAAAAGAGTAGTTCATCAACAAAAAAGAGTACTACAAAAAGTCAAACAAATCCTGAAACTAATTCTATTGTTGAATCCGAGAATGTTTTAACTGAACCTATAGATACTATTGATGAAACAACAATAGCTGAAGAAGTAAAAGAAGAAACAATAGAAGAAGTAATACCAGAAGAAACTGCTGAAGAAACACAAATAGAAGAAATCCCTGAAGAAAAAGTAGAAGCAGAAATAAAAGATGAAACTGAAACTGCTGAAGATACAAGTAATAAAGAAGAAAAAAAAGATAATTCATTATTAAGTGAAAGATTAGTAAATGCAAGTGAAACTGAGGATGATAGTGATGATATTGGGCCTACAATTATAGGTTTAGGTACTCTTGGAGCTGGAGGATATTTAGCTATTAAGAAAGTTAAAAAGAAACACTAATATTATTAGTGTTTTTTGTTAAAAATAATTTTGAAAAAAATATATTATTTGTTATAATATATTAGTAGTAGAATATTAAATCTATTATGAGGTGAAAAAGAATGAAAAGGTTAAGAGCAAAAAATGTCAAAGAATTTTTTGAAGAATTAGAAAAATATGTTGAGTTTTGTTTCAAAGAAAATTTACCAAATTTAAATAAAGATGAACTTGAAGAAAGAGGAAAAATATATTACATGAATGATAAAGATGATACTATTTTTAATGTATCGATGAATCAACATTTGTGTTATTTTATGTGTTTCTATAATAATGGTATGGGGGCAATTAAAGTTGGAGTATATTTAGATGGTAATATTGAAGCGTATTTATATAAGAAAAAAGAGAATAAACCTTTTGTAACTGAAAAGGCTAAAATAGATTGTAATATTCTTGATGTTGCACTTGCGTTATACGTAGGAGCAGATAAAAGAAACCTTTTTGGTAAGTCTATCAAAGAGATTAAAATTGTTTCAAGTATTAGTAAATTAGATAAAAAAACATTTTATGAATCATGTGGCATATTAGATATTGATAATGAAACTGCTAAAAGATATATTGAATCTTTAGAAAGAAGATATATAGAATGTAATAGAAAAGAAGAATGGTATAAATTTAAAAATAATAGAAAGAGTGCAAATATAAAAGAACTATTAAACAAATATCCAAAAACTCCAGCATCTTTACTCTCATTACTTGAATTTAGTGATGGTACTGATATTTATTTCTTAGGATCTGATGTGGATAAAGGAACGTATCCTTATTATTTATTACCTGTAAAAGATATGTTTGAGTCAGAAGATATGATTAGAAAAAATTATAGTGATTTTATTGATAGCTCTGTTAAGGAATTTAAAGTTGATGATAGAATTACTGATGATTTAAAAAATGTAAAATGGATTCATTTTGCGGATTGTATGAATAATGGTGGAACATCACAATTATTTATAGATTTAACACCGTCTAATAAAGGAGTTAAAGGTCAAATAATAAGATATTTGCATGACCCTGATAGTTTAGAAGTTATAGCTAATAGTTTTGATGAGTATTTAAACAGACAAGTAAAGATGGGATTAAAATTCATTAGTGAGAATCAAATATTAGAATCAAAAGAAACTAAAAAAGAAGAAATAAAACAAGAAGAACAAGAAGAAATAGATATTAAGACAAAACCCCCAAAATTAATGTTGTTATGCATTGGTCTTATAATTATGTCTTTTATTAATATGATAATGATATTTTTTAGAGATTATAGTAATGTATTAACTTCTATTGTATTATTTATAGCATTACTTGGTATATTAACTTTATTTGTATATTCGTTTATAAGACTTTTAAAAAATAGATTTAGCAAAGAAGTATTTAATATTTTATTAATTATTAATATGTTATTTAGTTTACAATATATTGGTAATATTTCAGTTCTAAATATAGTTTTAATTCTTATAAATCTTGGATTATCTGCTTATGGAATGAATATGATTGAAAAGTTAAAATAAATATGTTAATATAAGCAATTGTCAGGGGTGAATATAATGGAATTTGATGAAAAATTAAAAAAATATTATGATAGGTTAAGAGAAAATCCAGAGTTACTTGAAAATATAATGAAGAATTCTAAGAATCAAAATTCTTTGGATATAATGCTTTTGCCTAATAATGAAAAAGAATTAAGAGTTGCTGAAGCAGCCTTTAATTTAATGGAAGATATACTAAAAGTTATAGAAGATGCATATTATGGAGAACTAAAAACTATAGATATTGAAGATTGCACTTTTGCAAATATGTTTGTTAATATTATTAATGCTTTAAAAAATAAAGATAAAGAAAAATTAAACGAAATAGAAGAATGGTTAACAAAAAATGTAGATATGAAAACCTCAGCTAAATTAATATATGAAATGGTTGTTGTTTTTGCTCAAAATCCGGAAGAATTTGCCGAAAGTATTGCAAGCAAATGTGGGTTTGATTTAGAAGATGAATTATCAATGTTACAATTTCAATTATATATGTCAAAAGCAAGTGAATATTCAAACAAAGCAAATAAAAATGTTGATTTAAGTAATTTAGATAATTTAACTGATAAGAAAGTAGATAGTATTGTTGAATTTACAAATGAATTTCATAATGCGTATTTAGAAGGATTAAAAGAAGGAAAGAATTCAAGTTTAACATTAGAACCTAACAATTAGTTAGGTTTTTATTTTGAAAAAATGTTATAATGTTTATAGTAGGTGAAGTGTATGAAGGACAATACAGAAAAGAAAAAAAGATTAATATTATTAGATGTTCTTAAAATACTATTTGCATTGTTTGTTTTCTTAAGACATTCTAGTACAATGGGTGGATGTACTTATGGTGCGATGAATTCGGAATTTTTACGATCAATTAATAATGTTATGATGAGTGGTTTTTTTATATTATCTGGTTTTTCATTGTTTTATGTTTATAGTGATATTGACATGAAAAATATGAAAACAACATTTGAATTTTATAAAAAAAGAGCTATTGCTATATTACCGATATATTTTTTAGTAATAGTATTACACCTTATATTTTTAGAAAGTGATTTATTAATGAATTTAAAACTATTACCAATAGAAGTAACTGGTATTCATACTTATTTTAATGGAACATTCTTTCTCTTACATAATGGTACAACATGGTTTGTTAGCATTATAATTCTTGCTTATTTTATATATCCACATATACAAGAGATCATCAAATTTTTTGATAAGAGAAAGAAATTTATTCTATTATTAATACTATTTAGTTTTTTAACATATTTTCCTTTTTTGTTTAAATGGTTTAATATTTCAGGAACATATGCTAACCCATTATTTAGATGTATAGAATTTATATTTGGTATGAGTCTTTGCTCTGTAATTGATTTTAAGAAACAAAGAAAAGGTTCATATGAATATTTAACTTTATTCATAATATTATTAATAATAGAGTTTGTTGGTGTTTATAATGGATTTAAAGTTGTTGATATTGCAATGTATGTTGTGCTTGGCTTATTATTATATACTGGTTCATTATTCATACCTAAGAAGGATCGAAAATTTAAAGTTATTAATTTCTTAGCACACATCACTTATCCGTTTTATATATTTCAAGATTTATTATGGATAAAGAGTAAAACATTAAATCCATATATACAATCATTTGATTCAAATATATTAAGAATATTAATGTTTTTTATAATATTATTTACAATATCAGTCGCATCAATATACTTATACCAAAACCCAATAGCTAATTATTTAAAAAGCAGATTAAAGAAGGAATAGTTGCTTTTTTAAGAAAAATATGTTAATATATTATCGTTATTTAAATTGTTGATTTGGAGTAGTAGTTATCAAATAGACTATCGTAGAGAGAAATGATTAGGTGAAAAATTTCATAGTTTATGATAATGAATGGACCAATGAGAGGACTTCTGAATTAAGTATGGAGTCACGGAAATCCTTACCGTTACATTAGGACATATATGATGGTATATGAAATTTAGGTGGCAAAATAAGAATATAATGGTCTTATCCTATTTTTTAGGATAAGATTTTTTTATTAAAGGAAGTGAAAAATATGAAAATGAAACGATGGTGCGATTGTTTATATTAATAAAAACAAATAAAAATATAAATAATTAAAGGAGAAAAAATATGGAAAATATTATATTAACAGGTGATAGACCAACTGGTAGACTACATTTGGGCCATTATGTTGGATCACTTAAAAGAAGAGTTGAACTTCAAAATAAAGGAGACTATAAAGAATTAATTATATTAATAGCTGATGCTCAAGCATTAACTGATAATGCAGGAAATCCACAAAAAGTAAGAGATAACATTATTGAAGTAATGTTAGATTATTTGGCAGTAGGATTAGATCCTAAAAAGACTACTTTTTGTATTCAATCTGAAATACCGGCGTTACCAGAATTAACACAATATTATATGAATCTTGTATCTTTACCAAGAGTTCTTAGAAATCCTACTGTTAAAAGTGAAATTAAATTAAGAGAATTTAGCGAAAATGATGAAGCAGGAGTACCTATTGGATTTGTTAATTATCCAATTAGTCAAGCAGCTGATATTACTGCATTTAAAGCTAATTTAATACCTGTTGGTGATGATCAAGAACCAATGATTGAACAAACTAGAGAAATAGTAAGAAGTTTTAATAGAATATATAATACTAACACCTTAGTAGAATGCAAATCTATTTTACCTGAAAATGAAGTTTGTTTAAGATTACCTGGTACTGATGGTGATGCTAAGATGAGTAAATCTTTAGGCAATTGTATTTACTTATCTGATGAAAGTGATGTAATTAAGAAAAAAGTGAATAGTATTGCTAGTTTTCCTAGAGAAATACAAGAACCTGGAATTCTTGAAAACAATATTATGTTTATATATTTAAGTGCTTTTTGTAAGGATAGTCATTTTAAAAAATATTATCCCGAATTTAATAATCTAAAGGAATTAGAAGAAGCTTATCAAAAGGGCGGTATTGGAGATGGAAGAATAAAGAAATTCCTATATGAAGTAATAAATGAAGAAATAACTCCTATTAGAGAAAGAAGAAAAGAGTTATCTAAGAATATTAAATATATAATTAATGTATTAAAAGATGGTACTAGACACGCTAATGAACTTGCCAATAAAACATTAGATGAAGTAAAACATGATATGGGAATTGACTATTTTAGTGGCGTAGAGTTTGAAAAAGAACAAATAAAAAAATATAATAATTAATTCAAAAAAGTGTTGACATTTACCCAAAATAGGAGTAAATTGGTTTTATTATTTATTTTGGAGGGTATATGGCAAAGTTAAGAAATAAATATTATATAAAACACATAACTAACTTTGTTTGTATGTCTAAAATATAAAAATGACGTCTTTAAAGTGTTACTTTAAAGGCGTTTTAATTTAGGAGAGTGAGAGTATGAATATTTTTACTTTAGAACAATTAATTGATAATGTAAAAGAATATAATCCTGATGCTGTTGAAAATGTTAAGAAAGCATATTATTATGCAGAACAATATCACAGAGGACAAAAAAGAGAAAGTGGAGAAGATTATATTGTTCACCCCTTAAATGTTTGCTATATTCTATCGGAAATGCATGCTGATGAAGATACTCTATGCGCTGGACTTTTACATGATGTTATTGAAGATACCCCATGCACTAAAGAAGACATTGCCCATGAATTTAATTCTACAGTGGCTAGATTAGTTGATGGGGTTACTAAAATAAGTAAATTAAACTTTTCTTCTAAAGAAGATGAAAACTGTGCTAATACGAGAAAACTAATTAATGGTTTTACTGAAGACGTAAGGGTTATTCTTATAAAAATAGCTGATAGACTTAATAATATGAGAACACTTGAATATAAGAAAAGTGAATTTAAGAAAAAGGAAAATGCATTAGAAACTATGGAGATATATGTTCCTTTCTCATATAATTTAGGACTTTATAGAATAAAAAGTGAGTTAGAAGACTTATCATTTAAATATTTAAAACCTAATCTTTATGAAGACCTTCTTGCAAAAAAAGAAATTATTGATAGAGAAAGTCAAGATATGTTGCTTGAAATGAAATATAAAATATCATCTATATTAAAATCTGAAAATATACCTAATGAGATAAAAATTAGAACTAAGAATATTTATGGTATTTATAAAAGATTACAAGAAGGATATAAATTATCAACTATACATGATTTAAGATCACTAAAAATTATGGTTGATAGTGTATATGATTGCTATATTGGATTATGCTTAGTTCATAGGACATATAAACCTATAAATGCTAAATTTAAAGATTATATATGTAATCCTAAAACGAATATGTATAGTTCATTACACACAACTGTATTTGCTAATGATAATAAACTAGTTCAAATGCAAATCAGAACATTTGATATGGATAAAGTAGCATCATTCGGATTACCTGCTTTATGGGATATTGAAAAAGGAAATGCAAGAATTGAGATGCAAAGAGAGTTAAGAAATAAATATCAGTTTTATAAATCATTAGTTGAAATTGATAAAGCATTTGAAGATAACAAAGAGTTTGTTGAAGAAGTTAAAAAGAGTTTATCTGAAAAAGTATATATTCATTTATCTAATGGTGATAGAGTAGAATTACCCAAGGGTTCAACAATTACTGATTTAGCATATATTTTAGGACAAGAAACTTTTAATAATTTATCAGGAGCAGTTGTTAATAATGAAAATGTTGCCTTGGATTATATATTACAAAATAAAGATAGAGTTTATTTATTAACCGATATTATGTCATATGGACCTAAAAAAGGTATCGAAGAAAATGCTCATATGCAAATAGTTAGAAAGAAAATAATAGAACAAAAAAATGATTGGAGTTAATACCAATCATTTTTATTTAATTTATTCTTTTTAACTTTTTCAATTTTAATAGTATATCCTAGAGGGCCTAATATTTGAAGTAAATTCTTAACCGTTGGAGAATGCATACCAGCTTCTATTCTAGATATCTTAACTCTATTTACCTTTGAATATAAAGCTAGTAATTCTTGTGTCAAATTATTTTCCTTTCTAAAAGAAATGAAATCATTAATGAATTCTTGTTCTAATTCTTCAGGTGTTTTATCAGTAGCAATATAATTTATATACTCATACATCTTTTTCATAATTCTATTGTAACACATTTGATACCAAAGTCAAATAATATATTAAAATTATATTTTGTTTATGCTATAATTGTTTTATAAATATAATAGATGCAATTGAAATGGAGAAGAGAATTATGAAAGATGTAAATATTCTAATAAATGCAGGTGTTAATGTACAAGCAAGTTTAGAATTGCTTGGCGATATGGAGATGTATGATGAAACACTATCTGATTTTTTAGATATGGTTGATGAAAAAAAGAGCAAGTTGGAAAAGTTTTTAGCTGATAACGATATGCCAAATTACGCTATTGAAATTCATGCTTTAAAAAGTGATGCTAGATATTTAGGTTTCTTAGAATTAGGAGACTTAGCATATGATTCAGAGATGAAAAGTAAAGCAGGTGATTCAGCAGGAGTTAATGCAAATCATCCTACTATAATGGAAAAATTACAAAATATGATAAGTATAGCTAGCACTTATTTAGGAAGAGCAACTGCAGCACCAGCTGAGGCACCAGCTCAAGTAGCAGCGCAACCAGAAGCAACGGTTGCACCACAACCTGTTATTCAACCACAAATGCAACAACCAATGAGTCAACCTCAACAAATAGTTCAACCACAACAGATGCCTGCTCAACAAATAGTTCAACCACAAATGCAACAACCAATGACTCAACCAATGGCACAGGGATATGCAATGCCACAACAACCAATGATGCAATCACAAATGCAACAAATGACAACTCCAAATATGATGAATCAAGGTTATATGTCTCAACCACAGCTGCAACAACCAATGGCACAAGGATATGGTATGCCAGTGACTCAACCAGTTCAAACTGAAGCAATATATGATTTAGCAACTGGAACTATTCAACAACAACCAGTTAGTAATCCTGTTATGCAACAACCAATGGATCCAATGAGTCAAGCATTATATAATCAACAGCAAACTGCTCAACATCAAATGCCAACAAATCTTATGCCAAAAGCTGGAACTATTCTTGTAGTCGATGATTCTAACTTAGTAGCAAATTTTGTTAAGAAAATATTTGATGCAAGATATGATGTTGTAATTGCTAATGATGGAGCTAAAGCTATAGAATTATGTGCTGATGATGCATTTAGATCAAAAATAAAGGCTTGTTTATTAGATCTAAACATGCCAAATGTTGATGGATATCAAGTATTAGAAGATTTTTATGGTAAAGGATACTTTGTAAAAATGCCTATTGCAGTTATTAGTGGAGTGGAAGATATGGAATCTATTGATAAAGTTAATAAGTATCCTATTATTGATATTCTTGCTAAACCATTTAATGAAAGAGATGTACAAAGAGTAGTAGAAAAATGTTTAGCTGCTTATTTCTAGGAGTTTAATAAACTCCTTTTTTTATGAATAAAAAAAATAATTAATAATATAATGTATTAGAGGTGAAACATGAACAAACAAAATTTATGGTTTTTGACTTTGTTTTCTTTAATACTTATATTGGGAGTATATTACATTACATTACCAAGTGATATTTTTAAAAGAGAAAGTACTGAGCAAGTATCTAAAGATGTAGATGTTAGTGTAAGTGAAAATAATAAATTAATAGCAAGAAGAGTAGAAAGAGATGAAAAGATAACAACTGTTATGAGTGAATTGAAGGATAAGATTATTTCTTCTAATACACCTGAAGAAAAGAATAGTGCTTTTGAAGAATTGCAGGTATTAAATTTATCTAAAGGAAAAGAAACATATTTAGAAGATAAAATAAATGAAGTGTTTAAGATAAATTCTTTTGTTGAAATTAATGGTGACAATATATCTGTTACTGTTGCATCTAAAGAACATAATAGTAGCGTTGCTAATGATTTAATGAGATGCGTTCAAGAAGAATTCACCGAAGAAAAAAACATTACTATAAAATTTGAATCATAATGGGCCAATTTAATCACAATTTTTAAATTTATATCATAAACTACTTTAGAAATGGAGAAGGAGTTTATGACAGGAAATATTTTAACAAAAAGAGAAAAAGATGTATTTTTACTTCTTATTCAAAATAAAACTACAAAAGAAATAGCGGAGCAATTAAATATTAGTGAGAAAACAGTTAGAAATCATGTATCAAATGCAATGCAAAAACTAGGATGTAAAGGAAGAGCTGGAGCAGTAATTGAATTATTAAAGTTAGGTGAAATATCTTTATAAAAATGACTTGTGTCATTTTTTTATTTTGACAGCATATTATTAAATGATAATTATGATAAAAAAATTTCTAGTTAATAAAATTGCAGTTACAACATTATGTTTAATCTTGTTGTTATTATTCTATTTTTTGCCAACACAGGAAACGATTGATATTGAAACAATAAATAATAGTGAATTAAAAAAAGAAAATAATATTTATTTATTAGATGAAGATAATTATGTTTCTAAAGTAACTCTTTATTTTAATTCTAATTCTTTAGAAGATGAGGTAAGAAAAAGAGTTGATTATTTAATAGAAGGATGTGTTGAATTAAACAATTTTTATCCGCTTATACCTAAAAACACTAAATTAAATAGCATAAAAATAGATAAAGAGAGTGTTTATTTAGATTTTAATGATGAATTAAAAAAAGTTAATAATTCTTTGGAAGAAAAAATGATTGAAAGTATTGTATTTACTATTACTGAGATTAATGGCATCAATAATATATATATTAGTGTTAATAATAAAGAATATAAGATAGATAAATATAATTATCCATTAACTAGGAATATAGGTATAAATAAAAAATATGATTTGAACAGTTTTGATAACATTAATAAAACCACTGTGTTTTTTATGAAAGATATAGATGATTTAGAATACTTGGTGCCTGTAACTAATATAGTGAACAGTGAAGAAGATAGTATAGAAATAATAATAAAAGAATTAAAAAGTTCGATTAATTCTCAGGATAATTTAAAGAGTTATTTTGATGATAATATTAAATTATTAAAATATAGTATTGATAATAAAAAAATGATATTAGTTTTTAATGATAGTAATAATATAAGTGAAAAAGTAGAAACAATACTAGCAAATTCTATTTTTGAAAACTATGATGTTAATGAAATAGAAATAAGCTTTAATGACAAAAATGAATCTAAAACTATTAAAAGATAAATCTTGATTTTTATTATTAATAGTAATATAATTTGTTTATAAACGTTGATTGGAAAAGTATATTTAATAATTATTTTAGAGAGTTAACATTTGGTGAAAGTTAATATAAGTATTAAATAGAAAGACACCATGAGTGCTTAAAGAAGTTTAGTAGACTAAGCCGGTTAATACCGTTATTTATAAAGAGAGACTTTAGTTAGTAATTAAGGTGGTACCGCGGATTTAACAGTGATTCGTCCTTTGGATAATCGCTGTTTTTATTTTGAAGGAGGAAAATATGAAAGGAAATATTTACAGAAATGTCTACTGTGGGAATGTAGATAAAAGTTATGTTGGAAAAACTGTAAGATTAGCAGGTTGGGTAAACTCAATTAGAAATTTAGGAGGACTTCTATTCGTCACTTTAAGAGATGAAAGTGGAATAGTACAATTAATAAGTGAAGATGCTGATAAATATATTAATGTTACTAGAGAGAGTACTGTAACAGTAGAAGGTGTTGTTCAAAATAGAACTCCAGATATGGTAAATAAAAATATGAAAACTGGAGAAGTAGAGGTAAAAATAAATTCTTTAGAAGTATTAGGTGAATGTCAAAATGTATTACCATTTGAAATATCTAGAAGTAAAGAATCTACTGAAGATACAAGACTTAAATATAGATATTTAGATTTAAGAAATGAGAGTGTACATGATAATATATTGTTTAGAAGTAAAGTAATTGATTTTATTAGACAAACAATGAAGAGTATGGATTTTGTAGAAATACAAACACCAATTATTACAGCAACTAGTCCTGAAGGAGCAAGAGACTTCATAGTACCATCAAGAAAGTTTAAAGGAAAATTCTATGCATTACCTCAAGCACCTCAAATTTTTAAACAATTATTAATGGTATCTGGATTTAATAAATATTTTCAAATTGCACCTTGTTTTAGAGATGAAGATCCAAGAAGTGATAGATTATATGGAGAATTTTATCAGTTAGACTTTGAAATGAGTTTTGTTACTGAAGAAGATGTATATGATGTAGGGCAAAAAGTATTCTATGATGTATTTACTAAATTTGGTAATAAAAAAGTAAGTCCAATTCCATTTAAAAGAATTCCATATACAGAAGCAATGCTTAAATATGGTAGTGATAAACCAGATTTAAGAAATCCATTAATAATTGAAGAATTAACTGATATATTATCTAAAACTGATTTTGAACCATTTAAAAATACAATTATTAGAGGTATTAAAGTTGATAGTATTGATAAATCTAATTCATGGTTTAAGTCTATGGAAGAATATGTTAAGTCAATAGGTGGAGTTTTAGGATATATTAAAGTAAATGAAGACATGACATTTAAGTCTACACTAGATAAATTTATGAATGATGAAATAAGGGAAGAATTAAAGAGTAGATTAAATCTTAAGAGTGGAAATGTTATATTCATAATTGCCGACAAAAAGAAATGTGCTAAGATAATTGGTCAATTAAGAAACAAATTAGGACAAGAATTAGATTTAATTGATAAAGATAAATTTGAATTCTGTATTGTTAATGACTTTCCATTCTATGAAGAAAATGAAGAAGAGGGTGGTATTGAATTTTCACACAACCCATTCTCAATGCCTCAAGGTGGATTAGAAGCATTAAATACTATGAATCCTTTAGATATTAAGGCATATCAGTATGACTTTGTATGTAATGGATATGAAATGGCTAGTGGTGGAGTAAGAAATCATAGTACTGAAATTCTTAAGAAAGCATTTGAACTTGCTGGTTATAATGAAGAAGTTGTTAAATCTAAATTCCCATCTTTGTATGAAGCATTTAAATATGGAGCACCTCCTCATGCTGGCATGGCGCCAGGTATTGATAGAATCCTAATGCTTTTAAAAGATGAAGAAAATATTAGAGAAGTAGTACCATTCCCATTAGGTGCTAATGGAGCAGATGCTATGATGGGATGTCCTGGAGAAGTTTTTGAAAAGCAATTAAGAGAAACTCATATAAAAATTAGAGATTAAATAAAAATACTTGCAAATTACTTAAAAGTATTGTATACTTTACTAGTAATTTCGAGTTGTCCTTGTAGCTCAGCTGGATAGAGCAACGGCCTTCTAAGCCGTCGGTCACACGTTCGAATCGTGCCAAGGACACCACTTAGATAATAAATACCTAGAAATAGGTATTTTTTAATGCATTATTGACAAAAAAGTAAGCATTTGATAGTATATTAACCACTTAAATGGTGATGAAAAAATGGATGAATTCATGAATAAGTTATTAAATGATAGTTTTTTAGTAGCTATACAAGTAAATAATAGTGATGCAGATTTAAAAAGTCATTCTTATGGGTTTAAAAGGAAAAATACAATGATTTATGATGATTGTGTTGTGGCACTACCAAATTATCAAACTAAAAATGAAAAAACTTTTTTAAAGTTAATAAGAGATATTTATAAATATAAGCCATTTTATAGTATATCTGTTGCTGCAATTAGTAATGATTTATATTGTAAAATATTTAATTTAAGTGAGAAAGATTTAAAAGCAATTTTAAATTATAATGGTCATGAATTATGTGCTCAGGAAGAATTTGGCTGGTTTATATATGGATTAAATTATATGTATTATAGAATTCCAAAAGAATTGATTGTTGGTTCATATAAATATGATGAGAATAGTGATAATATTTCATTTGTATATAATAATAATTATTATATGAATTTAAGTGATAAAGATAGAGAAACTTTTGTTAAAACTTATAAAGAATTAATAATAAATGAAGTTCAAAATGATGATTATAATGATGAGTATCCTTATGCAAATATTATGGAACTAAGAAAAAAACTATGATTATTATATTTTGATTTATAACTATTACAACTTTAGATGATTAAAATGTCTTAGTTAATAAGACATTTTTTTATTTGAAATCATTTAATATATTCTTTTTATAATCCCATTCATTTGATAAGTTACCATTTGGATATAGTTTTAAAGTTGGAATTACTGTATCTAAATCATACATATCTTCAATTTGTTCATATTTTAATATTACATGTTCATCAAATACAGTTAAATCTGCGTAATTTATAAATCCAAATACTTTACTATTATGATAATTTTTTATATGTTTATTTGCAAATTTATCAAATAATTCTTTTATTTCTTCTTTGCTCATAGCATATTCATGAGTATATTGTAATACTGAGTCTACTGTATCAAACATATCTGTTTTCATAAGAGGTGTAAACTTAATAGCATCAAAACATCCCTTAAAATATTTAATATAGTTTTCCATCTCTTCTATGCTGTTTAAGTTGTTCTTAGCAACATTTGTATTGAATCTAATAGTTTTACCATGAGAATGAAAAACATCATATATATGTTTTAAATCATCTCTTGTAAGTGTATTTGCTCCCATTAAATAATTATTTATATCATGATTATAATTCATAACAGATATATTAATACTATCTATAGATGAAGAAGCAACTTTTTGAAGAAAGTCTTCATTTTTTAGCATATATCCATTTGTTGTTAAAATAGTAAAAATATGTTTATCTTTTGTTTCATTATCTATATGTTTTAATTTAGCAAAGAAGTTAGGATCTATTGTTGATTCTCCACCTAAAATAATAATGCTTTCTATATATCCTTTAAAAACTCTTAATGTTTTTGATAAAGATCTTTTCCATTTCTCAAAATCATCTTTTCCATATGTTTTAGTTCTTGCTATACAAAACTTACAATTATGATTACATTTGTTATTAAATACTAAATCTAAAAATAGTTTATTGCTTACTGAATATTTTCCAATTTTAATAAAATCAAACTTTTTTGTTATTTCATTTTTCACATTTAAAACCCCTCTTTTTAAAGCACGCATATTATATCATAATATCACTATTCAGTCAATTATAACTATTGATAAACATAGTTTTTTCTTGTTATAATCTAAATGGTGAAAAGTATGAAAGAAAGGTTAGATAAAGAACTTGTTAATAGGAATCTAGTACCATCTAGAAGTAAAGCACAAGAATTAATTAAATCTTCTTTAGTAAAATGTGATGGTAAGATAATTAATAAGTCAAATTATTTGGTTAATTCTAATACTCTAATAGAAATAATAGATAATAATAAACTAAAATATGTATCGCGTGGTGGTTTAAAATTAGAAAAAGCAATTAACGATTTTGAGATAGATGTAAGTGGTAAGAATGCTATGGATATAGGAAGTTCTACTGGTGGATTTTGTGATTGTTTATTACAAAATGGAATTAATCATATTATAGCTGTTGATGTAGGTACTAATTTATTACATGAAAGTTTAAGAAACAATTCTAAAATTGAATTATATGAAAAAACTAATTTTAAAGATTTAGATTCTAAATTTTTTAAAGATATAGATATTATTACATGTGATGTATCGTTTATATCTTTATCTAAAATAATAGATAAGATTTATAAAGAGGATATTAAAGTTGATATGATATGTCTAATAAAACCTCAATTTGAATGTGGAAAGGAAACAGCAAATAAATACAAAGGAATAATACTAAATAAGGGAATTCATATAGATATTATTAATAATATGATTGATATGTTTAATAAATATAAGTTTTATATTAAAAGTATTAGTTGGTCTCCAATTAAAGGTGGAGATGGTAATATAGAATATATTACATATATATCTAATAAGAATAATAAAAATTCTATTTTTAATATAAACAGACTTGTAAATGATGCTTTTAATGCCTATAAATAGGCATTTTTGTTTGACTTTTTATATTGAATATGGTATAATCTATACGTTTTCAAAAAGGGGGTTTTCTTATGGAAAGAGAAAAATTAGATGCTATAGTAGTATATATTAATAAAAATTTTATAGATGGAGCAGAAAAACAACACTATTCTAATTTAAGGGGATTAATTAAATATCTTAATACAAGAGAAATAAATGATATTGAATTAGAAGAATGTAATTATATTTTAGAAAATGCTCCTAAGATTAATTTCTTACTAGATTTTATATTAAAATGTAATGAAAGAGATTTTTATATGGGACATGGAGTAATAGGAAGTTTAGTTTATTCATATATGAATCTTAATAATATTGATATAGATTTAGATGATAAGAAATCAGAAGAAAAAGAAGAAGAAATTGGCGCTATTGATCATAGAACAAAAGATTTAGATATTATGAAGATTTATAATAATGAATTAAATGGAATTAGGCCTTATACTTCTGAACAAGAAAAAGAAATATTTGAAAAATATAGTAATTCAACTGGATATAAAAGGGAATTTCTTAGAAATGATATTGTAGAACATAATTTAAGGCTTGTTAGAAAAATGGCTGGTAAGAAGACTGGGAAAGGTTTATCTAAAGAAGACTTAATACAAGAAGGTAACCTAGGATTAATGAAAGCAATAGAAAAATTTGATGTTAGTATGGGATATAAGTTTTCCACTTATGCTACTTGGTGGATAAACCAAGCAATGGATAGAGCAATAGCTGATCAAGCTAGAACTATTAGAATTCCAGTTCATTCTGTTGATTTATTAAATAAAATAATAGGCGTTATTCGTAATTATGAAGCGATGTATGATGAAACACCAGACGAATACTATATAGCTTATGAATTAGGTGTTAATCCTAATAGAGTAAAAGAATTATTACTTATGAGTCAAACTGTTTCATTAAATGAAAAAGTAAATAATGATGATGGTAGAGAAGAAAGCGAATTAGGAGATTTTATACCAGCTGAAGAAGAAGATAATGGAATATTTGAAGATTCAATATCAAGAATGGAATTTAGAGATGCTGTTATGAGTTCTACTCGTATAAGTGATAGAGATAAAAAGATTTTAGCTCTTAGATTTGGTTTAACTCCTAGTGGAAAAATAGAAACATTAGAAAATGTTGGTAAAGAATATAATGTTACTCGTGAAAGAATAAGACAAATAGAAGGTAAAGCAATTAGAAGATTAAGATTGGATCCTAAAGTAAGAAAATACAATCCAAGAGGAGAATATTATTCAGATGATATTTATAAGAAAGGTCCAAGGTTTTAATAAAAGTCACTAAAAATAGTGATTTTTATTTGACTTTAAAAATAAAAATTATTATTATATTTTTAGAAAGAGGTAGGTAAAAATGAAAATAACATTGGTAACTGGCAATTGGGCTAAAATTGTACAAGCAAAAGAAGTATTAGAACCACTTGGAATAGTAGTTGATAACGTTAAAATGGATACTGTTGAAATTCAAGCTGACAGTGTTAAAGAAGTTGCTGCATATTCTGCTAAATGGGCAAGCGATAAATTAAAAGCAAATGTAGTTAAAAATGATACTGGGATTATGATAGATGCTTTAGGTGGTTTTCCATGCGCATATACTCATTATATAAGTGATACTATTGATGTAGATGGTATTCTTAAATTAATGAAAGGCGTAGAGAATAGAAAAGCATCATTTGTTCAAGCTCTATCTTTTTGCGAATATGGAAAAGAACCAGTAGTATTTGAATCTATAACTAAAGGAACTATTGCTAAAAGAAAAAGCGGTAAACATGGTTGGAGTTGGGATTTCATATTTATTCCTGATGGTCAAACAAAAACCTTAGCAAACTTTCCAGATTCTAAGAGATTTAAGTTATGGAATGATACAGGGTATAAACAATTAACTAAGTATTTAAAGGATAATAAACTTATATAAACTATTATCCTTTTTAATTGAAAATATCTACGTATTTTTGTATAATTATTGTGAGGTAATGATATGAGAAGTGTTTATATACATATACCATTTTGTAATAGTATTTGTTCTTATTGTGACTTTTGCAAGTTCTTGCACAATGATAAATGGGCTAGTTTTTATTTAGATGTTCTTGAGAGTGAAATAGATGAATATTATGAAGACGATATTGTTAAAACAATTTATATTGGGGGAGGAACGCCTTCAGTTTTAAGTACAGCTAATTTAATTAAATTATTTAAAATAATTAAGAAATTCAAATTAGATAAAGATTATGAATTTACATTTGAATGTAACGTTAATGATATAAGAGATGATTTATTAACATTATTAAAAGAAAATGGTGTTAATAGAATTAGTATTGGTGTTGAAAGTTTTAACAAATACAAATTAAAATTTTTAAACCGTAAACATAATAAAGACGATATTTTTAAAAATATTAAATTATGTAAGAAATTTGGCTTTAATAATATAAATGTAGATTTGATTTATGCATTACCCATAGAAAACATGTTTGTTTTAAAAAATGATATCTCAAATTTATTGAAACTAAATGTTGATCATATTAGTACATATTCATTAATAATTGAAGAGCATACAGTTTTGTATAATAAAAAGATTAAACCAATTGCTGAAGAATTAGATTATAAAATGTATAAATACATTTGCGGAAAACTTAAAAGAAAAGGTTATAATCACTATGAAGTTAGTAATTTTGCAAGAAACAATAAAGAGAGTATTCATAATTTAACATATTGGAATAATGAAGAATATTATGGTTTTGGATTAGGTGCTCACGGTTATATAAATAATGTTAGGTATGAGAATACAAGAAATTTTAATAAATATTTAAAAAGTGAATATAGATTTAATGAATTAATGGTTTCAATACAAGAAGAAATGGAAAATGAATTAATGCTTGGCCTTCGCAAATTAAAAGGTGTTAGTATAGAAGAATTTTATAATAGATTTGATAAAGATATATTTAAAGTTTTTAATTTAGATGAAGCTATTAAGAACAAATATTTAGTTAATAAAGATGGATATATTTATATTCCAGAAGATAAAATATATGTTATGAATGAAATAATTAATATGATAATGTAATTATTGTTGATAATTATCGATTGACGTGTTATAATAAGGCTCATTAAAAACGAGGGGGACATAATATGAATGATGATTTATTAGTAGGAATAGATGAATATAGAGTTCTAAATGAAGAAAATCCAATCGCATATACTAGAGATGTTACCACATGTGTTGTCTGTTTAATACATAGACAAAACGATTCTGTTTTAATGCATATTGAAGCGTTTGATTATTCTATGGATTTAGATAACTTTTTAGAAATAGTTGGGGACTATAAAGAGAATCCTATTACTTTAGTTGAAATATTTAAAGGACAACATACATCATTAGGTAGTCTTAGTATATTAAAATTTATGTTGCACAAAATTAATGTTCCATATGAAATACATGATGTATTTAAAAATACATCTAATGAAACAAGTGTAGGCTATAATTATGAAACAAAAGATTATTATATAGCTAGAATGAATAAAGGTGTTCCTAAATTAACCAAAAAAAGACTTTATAGTGAAACAAGTAAACATGCATAATGCATGTTTTTAATTTTATCAACAAATGATATAATATGTTTGAGGTGTAAAATGAAAAAGAAAAAAATTATAATAATAATTAGTATTATTTTAGCTTTTGTAGTATCAATCATTTGTTATTTATTATTTAAAATGGGATATATTAATTATTTTTATAAATCAAGTAATGAATTTATATTGCTAAAAAATAATATGGTTCAAGGAGAATCTAAAGTACAATTAGGATATGTGTTTAAAGATTATGAAGATTTTAAGAATAAAATTGATAGTGATACATTAAGCAAATCTGATTTTAAACATAATAATTATGTATATGTTAAATACAGTTATGATGAGTGCTTTGAAAAGAATATTAAAATAACAAATTATGAATTAAATGGTAATGATTTAAAAGTAAAAATTAAATATACAGAAGATTGTGTTGGATATTGTATTACATTAAAAGAAAGTGCATATCTATTCAAAGTAAATAAGAATGTAGATAATATGAATGTTACTTTTGATTATGATATAGTTGAAAATCCAAAATGTAGATTGCATTTTAATCAAACCGAAAAGAAACCTGTTATATATCTTTATCCTAAAGAAACAACTAAAGTTACTGTTAAATTGCTAAATAAAAAATTAATAACAACTTCTTATCCTAAGTATAGTAATAGTTGGGTAGTAACTGCCAAGAGTGATGGGACATTAATTGATGAAAATAATAAAGAATATTATGGGCTTTATTGGGAAGGCAAAAACCATTATAGTGAAATAAAAGAAGATGGTTTCGTAGTTAAAGGAGTAGACACAATAAAATTCTTAGAAGATAAATTATCTTATTTAGGGCTTAATGATAAAGAAAGAAATGAATTTATTATTTATTGGTTAAAACATTTAGAAAATAATAAATATAATTATATAAGATTTGAAACAGAAGAAGAGATTAATTCTTATATGCCTATAGAAGTTACTCCAAAACCAGATACAATTATTAGAGTTTGGATGACATATAAACCTTTAAAAGAAAGAATAAGTGTAAAGGAACAAAAACTAAAAAAAGGAACAAGAAATGGATTTGTCCTAGTAGAATGGGGCGGTAGTGAGATATAATTAATTTTTAAAATAACAAGTTGGTTTACAACTTGTTTTTTATTTGACAAAATTTTACAAAAAAAGTGTTAAAAGGTATTTACAAATAAATATAAAAATAGTAATATAGTGGTAGGAAGTGAAACAAAGTGGTAGAAAGTGGGGTGTCTCCGATATGTTAATGGGTGAATATCATCATAACATTGATGAAAAGAATCGATTAATTATTCCTTCTAAATTTAGAAGTGAATTAGGAGAAAAGTTCATAATCACTAAAGGTTTTGACAAATGTTTATTTGTTTATTCACTAGCTGAATGGAACAAAATGATCCAAAGAGTTGGGACTCTACAATTTACCAGAAAAAACGTAAGAGCGTTTGAAAGAGCTCTTATTGGTGGAGCTTCTGAAACCGAATTCGATAAACAAGGTCGAATTAATATTACCTCACCGTTAGTTCATTACGCCGGTATTAATAAAGAATGTGTTATTATCGGCGTAAATGAACGACTAGAAATTTGGAGTCTAGAAGAATTTGATAAATACATGAAAGAGAACGAAGAATCATTTGAAGAAATGATTGAAGATATATTCGATAATAGATATGAAGCATAAAAGTGTATTATTAGAAGAGGTAATAAAGTACTTAAATGTATCAGAGGGTAAAATTTATATAGATGCGACTGTAGGATATGCAGGGCATTCAGGCGTTATATTAAAGAAATTGAATAAAAAGGGGTTTCTTTTCGCCTTTGATCAAGATGAGGATGCCATAAAATATTCGAATAATAAATTATCTAAGATAGGAAACAACTACAAGATCATTAAAAGTAATTTTGTAAATATGAAAAATTACATTGATGAAGGAGTTGATGGAATACTTTTTGATTTAGGTGTTTCCAGTCCTCAATTAGATGAACAGGATCGCGGTTTTAGTTTTCATAAGGATGCTAGATTAGATATGAGAATGGATAAGTCAAATCCTTTAGATGCTCATAAAGTTGTTAATGAGTATCCCTATGAAAAACTAATAGATATTTTTTTTAAATACGGAGAAGAGAAATATTCCAAAAGCATAGCTCAAGCTATTATAAAGAACAGACCTATTAATACAACATTGGAATTAGCAGAAATAATTAAAAATAGTGTTCCGATTAGTTATAGGAATAAATCTCATCCCGCTAGAAAAGTATTTCAAGCTATAAGAATTGAAGTAAATCATGAACTTGAAATATTAGAAAGTTCAATAAGGGATGCTTTTGAATTATTGAATGTCGGAGGAAGACTTTGCGTTATTAGTTTTCATTCGCTTGAAGATAAGATTGTAGCAAATGTTTTCAAGGATTTATGTAGTGATGATGAGAGTGCAAGAAAACTTCCAATTGTTCCAGAACATTTAAAAGCAAGAGCAAAAAAAATTGTAAAAATAACACCTAGTTTGGAAGAATTAGATGATAATAATAGAAGTAGAAGTTCAAAATTAAGAGTAATTGAGAGGATAAGATGAAAAAGAAAAAGTACGTAAAATTAAGAATAGAAAACACATTAACAGTATTTATAATTATGTTTATAGTTTTTACTGTAGTTTTTAGTTTCATTGGAAAAGCAAAAATTCAATCATATAATTCTGAACTTCAAAGACTAAAAAGTAAAATACAAACACAAGAACAAATGAATGCAAGTATTCAAATGAAAATAAATGAATTATCATCTTTAGATAATGCTTTAGAAGTTGCAGATACCTTTGGTTTAGAGTATAATAATAGTAATATTAGAGTTGTATCTAAATAAGAGGTGTAAAACATGAAAAAAATAAAAACGATTAGAATAAGTAAAATATTTTATTTTATAATTGTTTTTGTTTTTTTATGTCTAATTTATAAACTAATATATGTAGGTACTGGTCACATATATGTTAAAGGAAGAACATTATCTGATTTTGCTAAGGATAGAGACACGACTAAAAAGACTTTAGTTGCTAGACGTGGTACGATTTATTCGAGTGGTAGAGAAGTATTAGCTAAAGATGTAAATAGTTATACTGTTATTGCATATTTAGAGCCTTCTAGAACTAAAGACCCGAAAAGACCTTATCATGTTGTAGATAAAGAATATACTGCTGAAAAATTAGCTCCGCTTATTAATATGAAGAAAGAAACAATAATTGGATTACTAAATTCAAATATAAAGACCTGTGATGAGAATGGAAAAAACTGTAAATCAACTGTACCATATCAAGTAGAATTAGGTCCTGGTGGAAGGGGAATAACCGAATTATTAAAAGACGAGATTGATGCTTTAGATTTACCTGGTATTGATTTTATAGCCAGTTCTAAAAGATATTATCCTAATGGTGAATTTTTATCATATTCTCTTGGTTATGCTAGACGAAATGATTCTGGTGATTATGTTGGTGAAATGGGTATTGAACAATATTATAATGATGAATTAACAGGAACTAATGGATATATTGAATATCAAAGAGATTTATATGGTTATCAAATTACCAGTACACCAACTATTGAAAAGAAGGCTATTTCCGGGAATGATATTTATTTAACTATTGATAATAATATTCAAATGTTTGCAGAACAAGCAAGAGAAAAATTAGAAGAATCAGGATTAGAGTGGGCCACTGTATCAGTAATGGATGCTAAAACAGGAGCTATTTTAGGTGTTTCATCTAGTCCAAGTTTTAATAACAACACTTTAAATATTAAATCATATTATGATCCTTTTGTAGCTAGTACTTATGAACCAGGATCTACCATGAAAATTTTTAGTTTTATGTCGGCTATGGAAGCAGGTATATATAATGGAAAAGATAAATATAAAAGTGGTAGATTAAAAGTTGATGATGCTTTAAT
Organism: Bacilli bacterium; assembly: GCA_017544525.1. Next base: position 59,987 of record JAFYEA010000018.1, read on the forward strand.
TAAGGATTGGAATTATTATGGTTGGGGAACAATTACATTTGATGAAGGTTTTATGGGTTCTTCAAATGTAGCTGCATCTAAACTTGGTTTAAAGTTAGGTAGAGCTAAATTAAAAGATTATTATAATTCTTTAGGATTTGGAACTAAAACAGATATAGGTTTACCAAATGAAAGCTACGGAATAATTAACTTTAGATATAATACAGAAGTCGCATCTGCATCTTTTGGTCAAGGTATTACTGTAACTGCAGTTCAAATGCTACAAGCACTTACAACATTATCTAATGATGGAGTTATGATTAAACCATATATAGTTAAAAAAATTGTAGATAGTGAAGGAAATGTAATACTTGAAAATGAAAGAACAGAAGTAAGGAAAGTATTTAGTAAAGAAACAACAAATGCCATGAGAAAATTAATGAGAGGCGTTGTTGATGGTAGTGCAAGAATGTCTACTGGTACTGGATACTATATAAAAGGATATGATTTAATTGGTAAAACCGGAACAGCTCAAATAGCTTCTAAAAAGGGAGGTTATTTGAAAGGTAGTACAAATTATGTTAAGAGTTTTGCTGGTCTATTTCCTGGTAATGATCCACAAGTAATAGTTTATATAGCTGTTTCTAAACTTAAAAAATCTAATGATTTAAAAAAAGCAACAAAGAATTTAGTAAGAAATGTTGGTACATATTTAAATTTATATGATAAATCAAATAATAAGGGTGAAACAGCAGTTTATACTACTAAAATGTATATTAATAAAAATACTCAAGAAGTAAAAGAAGAAATTACTAATTCTAAATTAAAACCAATAGTTTTAGGGGATGGTTCTAAAGTAATAAAACAATATCCTGAAAGTAATAAAACTTTAAATGTTGGTAATAAAATATTTTTAAAGACAAACTCTAATGAATACAAAATGCCTGATATAAAAGGTTGGAGTAGGAATGAAGTAGAAACAATGTGTAAATTACTTGATTTAGATGTTGCTTTTGATGGATATGGGTATGTAACTAAATATTCTATAGAAAAAGATACTATTATTGATTTTAGTGATACTTTAGAAGTTACATTGGAAACTAAATATAAAGAAGAAACAAAAGAAAAGGATACAAAAAAAGAAACTAATAAAAAGAATTAGTTTCTTTTTATTAGTTGCAATAATATTTATATTTATGATAGAATTAACTTTAGGAGGAATAGACTATGTGGCATGATATATTATATGTAAGTATTGGTTTAATAATAGGTTTAATAGCAGGTTTTCTAATTGCTAAAAAAGTATTTCAAAAGCAATTAAAAGAGAATCCACCTATTAATGAAGATATGATTAAAACATTAATGAGAGGTATGGGTAGAAATCCTAGTCAAAAACAAGTAAATCAATTAATGAAACAAATGCAAAAATATCAATAATTATTTATTGATTTTTTAATGGAGAAGATGATATGAAGTATTTTTTTAAACATCTGCATACTGTTAATGTACATAGATGGGAAGTATTTAAATTAAGTGTTAAAGTTGGAATTCCTTTTAGAGGTCTATTACATGATTTATCTAAGTATTCTCCAACAGAGTTTTTTGAATCTGTTAAATATTATAGAATATCTCAAGGTAAATTAAGTCCTTTAAGGGTTTGTAAAGAAAAGCAAGGTTATTCTAAAGCTTGGTTGCATCACAAAGGGAGAAACAAACATCATTATGAATATTGGTATGATCCAGCTGCGCCTGTATCAATGCCTATAATTCCTTTTAAATATATGTTAGAAATGATATGTGATAGAATTGCTGCTTCTAAAACTTATAATAGAGGACACTATAAAGATGAAGCATCTCTTAATTATTTTTATAGAGAAAAGCCTCATATGACATTAAATAAAAAATTAATGAATTATTTAGAAGAAGTTTTTAAAGAATTAAAAAAAGATGGTGAAAAAATACTTAATAAAAAACATTTATATGATTTATATTTAAAATATATTAAAGATAACTAAAAAGTTATCTTTTTTCTTTTAAAAAATTATAATATAATATATAATTATTAGTGAGGAAGTATAAGATGAAAAAAGCACAAGAATATATAACTTATTTAACACCAGAATTTATATATATACCATTTGATAATCAAGCATTATTAAATCTTAGCAAAAATGGAGAAGTGTTACATAATGGTTATTTAGGAACCAAGAATGATGGTAGTAAAATATTTAGTCCAGTTAGTGGTAAAATATTAGGAATAAAAGATACTTATTATAATGGTTATACTAGTAAATCACTAGTAGTTGAAAATAATTTTATGGATAAGAGAGAAAAACTAAATCCTCTTAGAAATATGAATAAAGTTAAGAAAAGTGATATAATTGAATCTTTAGAAAAATATGGTCTTAACAAGAAAATTAATAGTAAAACTACTTTAGTAGTTAATTCTTTATATAATAAAAAAACTGATTTAAAAGATGTAGTTATAAATTATGAATCATATGAAGAAATATTAGAAGCTATTGATGAATTTATGGATATTTTTGGTATGAAAACATGTTATATATGTCTTGATAGAAATGATTTATATTCTATTTCTGCATATGAAAAATATATAAATGCATTTTTAAATATTTGTATTGTTCATTCTACTAAGAAATTTAAAGATGATAAGTGTGTTTTTTATGGAGTAGAAGATATTTTAAAAATACATAAAGCTATACATTTAGATTATATGTATGATAACACAATTGTTACTATTTATGATGGTAATAATACGACAGTAGTCAAAGTTAAATTATATTCATCTTTATCTGAATTATTTAAAGCATTAAAAATCACATATAAGGGTAAAAATGTATATATTAATGGTAATCAAATATCAAATATTAGTGATTTTGCTATTGATGAAACTATTAGAAGTATTGTAATAAAGGATAAATAATATGATATATGTATTTTTAGGAAAAGATTTTAATATAGTAAAAAATAAAATAGATAATTTAATTTCTAGATTGAATATATCAAATATTATTAGATATGATGATCCTGGAATCGATTTTGATGAAGTTTTAGACGAAGTAAATTATGTAGATTTATTTAATGAAAAAAAATTAGTTGTTGTATCTAATTTTTCTTTTAAGTCTTTAAGTGAAAAAACTGAAAAAAGGTTTATTAAATACATTGATAATATGAGTGACGATGTAATCATAATAAGATGTATTGATGAAACAATAGATGAAAGAAAGAGTTTAACAAAAGCATTAAAAAGTAAATGTAAAGTTGAAAAAATTGAGTCTTTAGATTATAAAAATTTACATGAATATGTTAATAATATGTTTGTTGATGCTGGAATATATGTAGATTTTAACAAAATAAAAAGAATATTAGATTTATGTGAATATGATCCAGATTATACAATAAGTGAAGTTGAAAAATTATTATTGTATAAAATAGGAGAAACTGAACTCACAGATAAGGATATTGATGAAGTAATTAGTAAGAACAATGAAAAAGAAATGTATACATTTGTAGAGAATGTTATTAAAAAAGATATTAAGGGATCTTTAAATTCATATAAGATTCTTAATAGTAGTAAAATAGATGAAACTGTTTTGATAGAAATGCTAGCAAGACAATTTAGATTGTTAGGTTATATTAAAAAGTTAAAGATTTCGATGGACGTAAACGAAATAGAAAAACAATTAGGAGTTAGAAATTATATTATTAATAGGTTAATTCCATATACAAACTTATATAGTGATGATGAAATATTAGATGTTTTATATAAATTAAGTGATTGTGATATTGATATTAAAGTAAATGGAAAAGATGGATCCTATGTTTTAGAAAACTTTATTATGACATATACTTTACGTTAAAATAGTAAAATTATAATGTAAGAATTAATTTAATAAAGTATAATTATATATGAGGAGTGATACTATGTTAATATTAGCTAAAAGTATATTAGGTTTAACTTTAGGTTTTTTTGTATCAATAATATTTGGATGGTTATTAATTCCAAATCTTAAAAAAGCAAATATGAAACAAAGTATAAGTACATTTACCGCTTTTAGACATCAGACTAAAAATGGTACGCCAACATTAGGTGGTCTTATATTTATTATTCCAACACTTCTTACTATGTTATTTTTATATATTAGAGGTAGTTTGGAAATATCACATTCATTATTAATAATTATATTTGTATTTATTTCATATGCATTATTAGGCTTTGTAGATGATTTTTTAAAGATTAAATATCATAATAATGATGGATTATCGATACCTCAAAAATTATTAATTCAAGTTTTAATAGCGTTGGTTTTTTTCTATATATATATGCAAGGTGGAGGAACAACTTATTTGACTATTACGTCTTTAGGTATTCATGTTAACTTAGCATGGTTTTATGGGATTTTTATTTTATTCTTACTTGTTGGATCATCTAATGCAGTTAATTTAACTGATGGCCTTGATGGTTTAGCTGGTGGTTTATCATTAATAGCATTCTTAAGTTTTGGTATATTATCTTGGGGTAGTACATGGATAATAGGTCATCAAGAAATAGCAATATTCTGCTTTATATTAGTTGGTTCGTTATTAGGATTCTTGGTATTTAATACACATCCAGCTAAAGTATTTATGGGAGATACTGGTTCTTTAGCTTTGGGTGCTGCCCTAGCAGCAATAGCAATATTGACAAAACACGAATTATCTCTTGCTGTTATAGGTGGTGTATTTGTTATTGAAACATTAAGTTCTATTATTCAATTAACTGCTATTAAGAAATTTGGTAAAAAGATATTCTTAATGACACCACTTCATCATCACTTTGAAAAGTTAGGATGGGAAGAAACGGATATAGTTAAAATGTTTTTGATAATTGGATTCTTACTTGGAATGGTAGCTATCTATTACGGAGTTTGGATGTAATAATTATAAAAGGGGGTTAAATTATTACAAAAAACAATAAACTGATTATATTTTGCACTATTTTATTATCTATTATTGGTGTAATAATGATATATTCAAGTAGTTATATATATTCAGAATTTAAATATGGAACACCATATAAATATTTAATACAACAGAGTTTTTTTCTAATAATTGGAATAATACTTATGATTGTATTTTCTAAAATTGACTATAATATTTACAAAAAATATGCAAATACTTTTTTAGGTATTTGCTTTTTATTGCTTATATTAGTACTAATACCTGGTGTTGGTAGTATTAGAAATGGTAGTAGAAGTTGGTTTGGAATAATGGGATTTGGTTTTCAGCCAAGTGAGTTAACCAAATTATCATTAATAATATTTACATCTAAATACTTATCTAATAATGATAAATATAAAAGAAGTACATTTAAATTTATGATACCAATTCTTTTAATTGTTATATTATTCTTTGGATTAATTCTATTAGAACCTGATTTTGGAACTGGGATGGTAATAGTTTGTTCTTTAATTGGTTTAATATTTATATCAGGATGTGATGTATCAATTTTTTATAAAATAGGTATATTAGGAATAATAGGTATAATTATATTAATAATAATAGCTCCTTATAGATTAGATAGAATAACATCATTTTTAAATCCTTGGAGTGATCCATTAGGTAGTGGATTTCAAATGATTCAAAGCATGTATGCTATTGGGCCGGGAGGACTATTGGGTTTTGGATTTATGGGGTCTAGACAAAAACATTTTTATTTACCAGAACCTCAAACAGATTTTATATTTTCAATTATAACTGAAGAATTTGGATTTATAGGTTCTTTAATATTAATATTTTTATTTGTTATTTTATATTATTTAATAATTAAAAAAGCAATTAAATGTAAAGATTTATTTGGTAAATATTTAATATTTGGATTAGTCTTTTTATTATTGTTTCAAGCACTTTTAAACTTATCAGTTGTAGTAGGTTTAGTACCAATTACAGGAGTAACACTACCTTTTATTAGTTATGGTGGTAGTAGTTTGCTTGTTAGTATGATAAGTATTGGAATAATATTAAATGTATCAAAATAGGGTATCAAATTTGACACACGAGAGTTTTTGTGGTATAATATGCACATAAATCTGAGGGGGTTTGGTTATAATGGAAAAAGAAAAAATTAAAAAAATGGCAATAATACTTGCTTTGGTTCATTCATTAACTCTTGCAACAAGTGTTGGTGTTACTAAGTTAAATAATTCAAAAAAGGATATATCTAATAAAAACGAATACAGTGTAATGGATGAAAATATTATAGGTTATGATTCATATATTGATGAAAATGGAATGAAAAGAGAAACTATAGAGATTTCTCCAATCATAACACATTATATGGAACCAGTAAAGTCAATGAAGAATTCTGTTGTTGATGGAAAAACTGTTTCTGAAGAAGTGACAACTTATGTTCAAAGAACTATGTACTCATCACCTAGTTGTGCTACTAGAGTAGAAGGTTCTGGAGCAAATATGAGATGCTTTATTGATTATGGTATGAGACCTATAACATCTCAAAAAGTATCGGACGGAAAGACTGAAGATGTTATTACATATTCTTATGGATTAATATATCCTGAGTTCACAGAAGAAGATAATAGTTTAAAATTACATAGGTAATATCTATTAGCATATAATAAATATATATAATTGGCAAAAATCAAAGCCAATTGTATAATTTAATTACATTGAACAGGGTTCAATAGTAAATGTTAGCCGCTCTTGGATGGTGCGGGGTATAAATTATTCCAGACGAGAAATGTTAATCGCTCCCGGAACACGGCGAGTAATAAAAAATTCCGGTCGAAAATGTAAGAAAACTTTATCATTTGGATAGAGTTTTCTTTTTACTTATGTTAAAATGGGTTGAAGGAGGTAAACTTATGAAAGTACAAACAGGTTATATTTATCATATAAAAGATGAATATTTTGATAAAGTTAATTCAAAAGGACTTATGATAAATCGTGAAAATGGTCATAGTAGGCCACATATTTTACCATAAAAGATAAAGATATATAAAAGATAAAGATATACTTTGGTTCATACCGCTTAGTAGCAAAGTATCTAAATATTAAAGTATAGTTGATAAAAAAGTAGAAAAGTTTGGAAGTTGTAGATCAATTATGATTGCAGAAATAGCAAATAAGAAATCTATTATATTATTGCAATATGCTTTTCCCATTTTAGAAAAATATATAGATCATGTTCATATAGTTGATGGAAAACCATTAAAAGTAATTGATACTTTAAAGAATGAAATATTAGATAATTTTAAATATATGATGGTTCTAAAAAAAGAGGGTAGAAATTTATTCTTTACTGATATTGATTAATTAAAAGATATTATGTTGAACGAACTAAAGTAAATAGTTCTTTTTTATTGAAAAAAAGTACCGTTTGGTTAGTGGTAACCTATCAAAATCGTACCACTTGCTATGGTATTACAGGAGTAACACTACCTTTTATTAGTTATGGTGGTAGTAGTTTGCTTGTTAGTATGATAAGTATTGGAATAATACTAAATGTTTCTTAAATTTACTTTTTTAGTGTTTTATGATATAATATATGGCAATTTGCAAGGAGATAAATATGGAAACTAAAAATTTATATGTTGGACAATTAGGTCAAATTAAAATAACAAAGGGAAATGCTTATTCTCGTACTTTGGAAGAACAAAAAGATTATATTATTTTTAAAATTGAAACTTATGATGAAAAAAATGGTATTGATATTTTTACTGGCAAAAAGTATTTAATATGGTCAAGAGTAAATTTTGATTATGTTTGTGATTTGGTTGGTTATAAATCAATAGGTCAATATGAAGGTATTGAAAAGCATATGTCTAATATATCTAGGGATATTTCTTTAGATGAATTAAGAAACATTTATTATGAAATTAATAAAAATAGTGAAGAAAAAAATTATCCTAAAGATTTAGTATTGAAATGTATATATGAAACATATTTATTACTTAACAAGAAAAATATAGATGCTAATGTTAAAAATCAGTATATTGAAGAATTAAAACAAATGGCAAGTGATTATATTAAAGAACTAACTATATTAAGTAATAGAAATCAAGAAAGTAATGTTGCTGTATCTGATAAAGATCTTAGAACTAAATATTTAAATAAAATAATAAGTTTTGAAGATAGAATAGATCATCTTGCGGAAATAAATACAAGTGATTTAAAGCAAGATTTATATGAATTAACTAAACAAATGCACATATAATAATTAAGAAATATATTTATATATTTCTTTTTTTATTGAACTTGACAAATTAAATTTTTGCTTTTAATATTATGTAATGGGGAAGAGAAAGGAACGTTTATGAAAAATCTTGTTATTGTAGAGAGTCCAAGTAAAAGTAAAACAATAGAAAAGTATTTAGGTCATGATTATAAAGTTTTATCTTCTAAAGGACATATTCGTGATTTGGCAACTACTGGTAAAGGTGGTTTAGGTATTGATATAGATAATAACTATAAACCAAGTTATGAAATGGTTAAAGGCAAATCTAAATTGGTTTCTGATTTGAAGAAACAAGTATCTATTTCTGATAATGTAATACTAGCAACCGACCCTGATAGAGAAGGAGAAGCTATTAGTTGGCATTTAAAAGAAGTATTAGGTTTAAAAGATGACAAATATTCTAGAGTTGTTTTTAATGAAATTACTGAGGGAGCAATAAAAGAGGCATTTAGAAACCCTAGAAAAATTGATATGGATTTAGTACATAGTCAAGAAACTAGAAGAATATTAGATAGAATTATTGGTTTTTTAGGTAGCAAATTTGTTATGTTTAAAACTACTGGCAAAAGAGCTGGTAGAGTACAAAGTGTTGCTTTAAAATTGATAGTGGATAGAGAAAGAGAAATACTTGCTTTTATTCCTGAACAATTTTTTACAATTGAGGCTGATTTTAAAGATTTTAAAGCAGAACTAAAAAAATATAAAGGTGAAGACATTGAAATAAAATCAAAAGTGTTGGCCGATGAAATAATTAATAAATTATCAAATGCGTATAATATTTATAATATAGAACAAAAAGAAAAGAAACAACCAAGTGAATTTCCTTTTACTACAAGTACACTTACGCAAATGGCGTCTAACAGATTAGGATATCCAGCCAAGAAAACAATGCAAATAGCTCAAAAACTTTATGAAGGAATTGATATTGGTTCTGATCGTGTTGGTTTAATCTCATATATGAGAACTGATTCTATTAGATTATCTGATGTGTTTGTAAATGATACCAAGAAATACATTGCTGATAATTATGGCAAAGAATATGTTGGTTATCAAAAGCATGCTAAAAAGAATGATAATGTGCAGGATGCTCATGAAGCAATTAGACCTACTAGTATTTATAGGACACCTGATTCAATAAAGAAGTATTTAAGTACTGAAGAATTCAAATTATATAGTTTGATTTATTTTAGAACCCTTGCTAGTTTAATGAGTGATGCTAGAATAAATTCAACAGTTGTAGATTTAGAAAATAATGGTTATTTGTTTAGAGCAACTGGTCAAGTATATACATTTGATGGATACTTAAAGGTATATAAAGAATATAAAGATGTCAAAGATGCAATATTACCTGATTTTGCTAATTATAAATCTAAAGTAATAGTATGTAGTAAAGTAGAAGCAATTGAGCATTATACTGAACCAAAGCCAAGATATACTGAAGCTAAATTGATAGCTGAAATGGAAAAGAATGGAATTGGAAGACCTAGTACATACGCCACTATAATAGATAGATTAAAAGAAGAAAATGTTGTGATTAAAGATAAAAAATTTATTCCTACTGACGTAGGTTTTGCTGTTAATGATAAATTACAAGATAGTTTTTCTTCAATATTTAATGTTAAATATACAGCTGAAATGGAAACAGATTTAGATGTTGTAGCTGATGGTAAAATAGTTTGGTATGATGTTGTAGATAAATTTTATAATTATTTTAAACCTATGTATGATAAAGCAGTTAAAGAAGTAGAAAAAGTTGCACCAGAAGAAACTGGTGAATTATGTCCGGAATGTGGAAAACCATTAGTTATTAGAAAAGGTAGATTTGGTAAATTTGTTGCATGTTCTGCATATCCTAGTTGTAAATATATTAAAAAAGATGAAAAAAATAATACTGAGATATGTGATTGTCCAAAATGTGGCCATAAGATGATAGAGAAGAAAACTAAAAGAGGTAAAAAATTCTATGGATGTAATAATTATCCAAAATGTAAATATGCTCTTTGGGATAAACCTACTGGAGATTTATGTAAAACTTGTGGTGGTTTATTAGTTGAAAAAAATGGGGATACATATTGTCCTGAATGTAAAGAATAAAACTTACTTTTAAAAGTAAGTTTTTTATGTTATAATATGCACGAGGTTTTTATATGGAAAGCAAAATAGATGAAATTTTAAATAATTTATTAAATACTGGTAGTCAAATACCATATATAAAAGAATTAAGAGAAAAAAGTATTGATGAAATAAAGAAAGATATAGATCTAAGAGATGTTCTTAGAAGCATAGCAGATGATATTGAAATAATTACTAGAATCTTTTTAGAAAAGAAAAATGAGTTTAATACTAGTTTAATTACAGGAATATCAACTGGTGTTTATTTACCTGATTATGAAAATGATAGTAGATATAAACTTAAAGTAGTTGGTGGAACTATATCAAGAAATAGTAATGATGAAGTAAATAATGATACTTTATTTGATGTTGCTTCAATTACTAAACTATATACTTTAATTCTTACATTTAAGTTAGAAGAATTAGGTATTCTCGATTTAAATACTCCAATTAAAAATATTAATTCTGATTTTCAAAATTTGGGTGACTTTACAATTAATGATTTAATAAGATTACATGGTGAGTTTAGGACTGATGGTAGTATAGCTGCCGCTGAGTCTTATGAAGAAGCAATAGAAAGATTTAAATCTATGTATTTGATATCTAATGATAGAACTAGAAATAAATATAACGATTTTGGTGCGATGGTACTTGCTGATACTATCGAAAAGGTTGTATCAGAAAAACTTGGTAGAAAGATGAAATATGATGAAATAATAAATGAATTCTTATTTATTCCATTATATATAAAAAACACAACATTTACTCCAGGTATTATTAATATAAGTGGTAATGCTAATGATATAGGTATGCCTCATGATCCTAAATCAAGAAACTTAGGTGGAATTACAGGTCATGCAGGTTTGTTTACAAGTAGCGAAGGGTTGATAGATTTATCAGAAGGACTATTTAATAGTGAATATTTAGATAAAGATCATATAGCAAGATTAGGTGAAATAACATTTGAAGGATCTAGCAAAGGTAATCTTGGTGTTTATTTAAAACATCCAGATGGTTGGAGTTCCACATATAATCCTCCTGAATTTAGTGATGGAAGTTTTTCTCATCAAGGTTGGACTGGTTCAGTAGCTTCATTTGATCCAAATAATATGATACATAATAATATACTTGTTAATGCTATAGAATTAAACCCTGATAAAAGTAAGTTAAAGAATGATAAACCATTAGGATTTAAAGAGGGTTTTGGTTTATATCAAAGTGAACTTATTAAAAGAATTATGTTAATGTATGTAGTTAAGAAGTATTATAATAAATATTGTCATATACATGAAAATATTAATGAAGATAGAAAAATACTATAATTTTATAAAAAAATGCTTAAAAAACTTGCATTTTTAACTAGTTATGTTACAATTAATATGTAAGCATCGTATGTAAATAATATGATGTAAAAATAAATGGGAGGTAATTTACGATGAGTAAAACTGAATTAGTAGAATTCGTTGCTGCTAAAGCCGGATTAACTAAAGCTGAAGCAGGAAGAGCATTAGATGCTGTTTTAGAAGGAGTAACTACTGGACTTAAGAAAGAAAAGAAAGTTGCATTAGTAGGTTTCGGAACTTTCACAGCTAAAAAAAGAGCTGCTAGAGAAGGAATCAATCCTCTAACTAAAAAAGCTATTAAAATTCCTGCAAAAGTTGTTGCTGGATTTAAAGCTGGAAGCAAATTAAAAGATGCTTTAAATTAATAAAAAGGCCTTTAAGGCTTTTTTTATTTGGTGACATTTTTTATTCATTGTGATATTATTATATTATGAATGAAATTGTAAAAAGAATAGTTGAAAGTGGGTATGAAGCATATATAGTAGGTGGTTATGTAAGAGACTATCTTCTTGGTATGCCTTCAAAGGATATTGATATTTGTACGAATGCTCCAATTGAGAAGATTGTTAAATTATTTAATGGCAAAGGCAAAGCATTTAATGAATATTATTCTTTTCACATCGAAGAAAATGGTTACTCTTATGAAATAACAACATATAGAGAAGAATTGAAATATAAAAAGAATAAACCAGTTGAATTAAAAATTGCTAAAGATTTAAAAACTGATTTATTAAGAAGGGATTTTACTATTAATACTTTTGCTATTGATAAAAATGGTAAATTAGTTGATTTATTAAATGCAAAAGTTGATTTAAAAGCCAAATTAATTAGAGTAGTAGGGGATACATATACTAAATTTAATGAAGATAAGACTAGGATATTAAGAGCAATTAGATTTGCTAGTTGTTTAGATTTTGAATTGGATGATAAAATAATAGAATTCTTTTCAAATAAAAATGCATATTTATTAAATGAAGTAACTAAAGAATATAAGAAAAAAGAATTAGATAAAATATTTGATAGTAATGGATATGAAAGGTTTTTCTTTATAGTTAAAAGATATAATATAGCTAAGTATTTAAATATATCTTTTGATAAGATTAAACATTCATATAATAAATATGGTATATGGAGTCAAATAGAAACAGATTTACCATTAACAAATAAAGATAAGGTTATTATATCAGGTATTAGAGAATTAGTAAGTAAAGGAGATATTACTTATTATGACTATATGATGTATAGTAAAGATGTTTTATATAACGCTGCTTATTTGTTAAGAAAATTTAATAAAATAAAAATTTTTGATGATATTAGTAAAATGCATAGTATAATAGATATTGATTTAGATATTGATTTTCTAATTAAAAACGTTAGAGAAAAAGATGTTTTAAAAGTATATAAAGCTATAGAAAGAAACATTATAGAAGGGGAACTATCTAATGATAGAAGTGAAATAGAATATTTTATAAAGGAATTATATTATGAGTGATTTAAGAAGTATGTTTGAAAGCAAAGATTTTGTTATTAATAGTAATATAATTAAAAGTATCAGTAATCTTGATATTACGCTTGATGAGTTTTTATTGATACTTTATTTTATTAATGTTTCTATTTATTTGGATACTGAAGATGTAAAGAAAAAACTTGGTTTTGAAGAAGATAAAGTTGTTAGTACTTTTACTAGTTTGTTAAATAAGAAATATATTACATTAGATGTTAAATATAAAAATGGTGAGGTACAAGAAAGTGTTAATTTAGATCCTTTATATGATAGACTTGCTTTAAATAAAAAAGTTGATGATCCTTCTACTGATATATATGCTTTATTTGAACATGAACTTGGAAGAACTATTTCTAGTTTTGAAGTAGAATTAATTAATAAATGGATTGAAAATGGTGTATCTGAAGATACAATAAAAGAAGCTTTAAAAGAGGCTATTTTAAACAATGCTAGGAGTTTTAAGTATATTGACAGTATAATCTATAATTGGTCCAAAAAAGGCTCTAAAATACATCCTAAAGACGAAATAGAAAAACAACCTGACGAGATGATGGACTGGGATTGGTTTGATGGTAATGAATAAAGAAGATATTACTTACGTATTAAATAGATTATATCCAGAACCAAAATGCGAAATAAATTATAACAAAGATTATGAATTGTTATTATCAGTTATGTTATCTGCACAAACAACTGATAAAGGTGTTAATATAGCAACTAAAGAATTATATGAAAAATACGATACTTTAGATAAATTAGATAAATTGTCAATTGATGAAATAAAAAATTATATAAGAAGAATCGGTTTTTTTAATACTAAATCTAAAAACTTTAAGAATATTGTAAGTGAAATAAAAAAGATTGGATATGTACCAAATGATAGAAAATATTTAGAAAAATTACCAGGAGTAGGAAGAAAAACAGCTAGTGTAGTGTTAGGGCATTTATTCAATGAACCAAATTTTGCCGTTGATACTCATGTATTTAGAGTATCTAAAAGATTAGGCATCACTTCAAAAAAAGATGATGTATTGAAAACAGAAAAGAAATTAAAAAAATATTTTAATAAAGAAGAATGGAATAAAGTTAATTCTCAATTAGTATTGTTTGGTAGATATATATGTACTAGTAAGAATCCAAAATGTAATGATTGCGAGTTAAATGGTAAATGTAAATATAAAAAAGGAATGAATTAATCATTCCTTTTTATTGTACTGTTACAGTTTGTAATATTGTTTTACTTATTGAAGATCCTTTATATTTAAATGATACTGTATAATTTACTTTATATGTACCAGTGTTAGCTGTCAATGAATTAATATCAACTGATCCACTTGAGTTTGAAGCACTTCCTGCTTTTATTGTAAGACCACTTACATTAGATTTAATATTTGTATCATTATATGTTATTGCTTCAATTGAGTTAGTAGTTAGAGGACTAAAACTATCTCCAACGCTTAATGTAACATTTAAATTACTAACTGAAATACTTATATCATCAGGATTTACTGCTTCACCAGCACTTGTTTCAAATTTAACTCTATATCCAGATGAAGCATTTGATTTAAACTTAGAATACATACTCTTAACTATAACTCCATCATATAAACCTATATAATTTGAAGTATCAATTGTATATGTTGTATCTTTTGTCCATCCAACATATGTTGAACTAGAACCTTGTGTTAAGTAAATTGCAAATCCAAATTCACCAATAGTATTTTTATTATATTTAATTCTTTTCTTTAGATATTTATCAGTTTGTATTTTCCAATACTTATTGAAATAATCAGTTAAGTATTGTTGATTAATAGCATCTGGAATTCCAGGAGAAGTCCAAGATAGATTAATGTTTTTACCACTTATATCATAAGATACAGCACTAGGATCAGTTAATTTAGCATATCTAATAGATGTTTCACTAGGTCCTGTATTTCCAACAAACATAAATGTACCAACCATTTTAGATGGTGTAAATTCACTTGGCTTTTGTGCTGGGATTGTTTCAAGTTCTACTTTTGCAGAAGTAAGTCCACCAGGGTTTTTAGGATTTGAATTTCCTTTATAAATACTCTTTGCTAGGGTAGCCTGAATATTAATTCTTTGAGTTGTTGCCCAACTGTTTTTCATATACCACTTATGTTTAACTGTATCTTTTGTTAAACCATCTGTATATCCTAGCCATATTGCCATTGCATATTCTCCAGTATAACTTGAAGTCCAAGAATCTGGAATAACGGAACTATTTAGTCCATATTTTCTTAATAATGATGTATCATATGACGTTGTTCCTGTTTTAGTTGCAACTCTTACACCACCACCAGGATTTACTTTTGACTGAGTAGCAGTTTGTAATACTGAAGTAATCATATATGCAGTAGTTGGTTTCATAACTTGCTCTTTAACTATTACTGGTTTTACTTCTTCTTCTGTTTCTCTATAAATAATTTTTCTATATGAGTGAGGTGTAACTCTAACACCATTATTTGCAAAAGCAGAGAAGGCACTAGCTAGTGATACTGGAGAAGCAATATTAACAGCTCCGATTGCATATGAATCAGGTATTGTTTCTTCTTTAAATTCAAAACCTAATTTACCAGCAAATTCTTTCTTTTGCTCATTAGTAGTTAATCTAAATGCTTGAAGAGCACAAGTATTAATTGATTTCTTTAAGCAATCTCTCATTGTCATAAATCCACTATAAGAACCATTAAAGTTTCTCATGTTTCCACCACCATATGGTGTTTTATCATCTACAAATGGACCATAAGTACTTAAATTTTCATATTCTATAGCTGGACCATAATCAAGTATTGGTTTAATTGTTGATCCTGGCATTCTTTTTGTTTGACCTGAGAATGTAGCAACATTTAATGTCATGGCACTTGTTTTATTACGACCAGCACCAACAGCTACTATTTCACCATTCTTAACATTTATTACGCCAATTCCAACTTCAATCTTTTTATCTTTAAATTTATATGTTTTATAGAACTTATTGATAGCATTTTGTTTTGTTTTATCCATTGTTGTATAAATATCCATTGGTACATCATATGGGTTATTACCTGTGTTTTCCCATACTTCTTGTACAACTGTATCTATAAATCCTTGATATTCATTTACTTTTGTTGTTCCTGTCTTTAAGAAATTTTTTATATGTACTGATGTACCAGCATCATATTGTGTTTGATTAATATATCCATGTCTAAGCATTAATGCTAAAACTGTATTTTTTCTATCATTAGCATCATTTGGATTTAGGTATGGGTTATATCCATTAGGAGATTGAAACATACCAGCTATTTGCGCTGCTTCAACTAAATTTAGATCACTTACATCTTTTCCAAAGTAATATCTACTTGCTTGTTGAACGCCATATATATTGCCACCCATACATGGATTATTTACATAGTATTCAATAATTTCTTCTTTTGTTAGATTTCTTTCCATTTTGAATACAGCCATATAAATATCAGTGAATTTTCTTACGATTCCATCAAATCCCGTGCTTTCAGTACTTGTAAATGCTAATTTTGATAATTGCATTGTTAAAGTTGAAGCACCACCACCACCATGGCCTAATACTTGAGAAATAGATGCTTTGATAAATCTAGGAGCATCAAATCCATTGTGTTGAAAAAATCTTGAATCTTCTGTTGCTATAATGGCATCAACTAAAACTTGAGGTAGTTGATCATATGTAACTTTTTCTCTTTGTTCTGTACCTAATGTAGCAAATAGATTTCCTTTTGAATCAAAAAGTCTTGATGGTTCTTTTTCAAACATTTTGTCTATATTGTATTCAGGAGCACCTTTTACTACATAATAGCAAAATCCTGCACCTGCTACAAAAACGCAAATAGCGAAAAACACCATTAATACAACTAACCAGTAAAAAAATCTAAATCTTCTTCTATGCTTTTTTGGCTTCTTTTCTTTTTCTTTTTTTTCTTTTTTCAAAATTATCACCTTCATTTATTAAAAATATGCTATATCTACTGTATCTAGATATTTAAGTCTAGGTAAATAGCTTTCATTAATTCTATATCCTTTATCTTTAATATAATCAAATTCTATTGATTTTCTATCATTATTTAATATATATTCAACAACATCTTCACCTTTAAGTAAAAAGAATTCGTTATTCATATAAATTATTAGAAATACTATTCCTTTTTGTTTAATAACTTTTTTAATATGTTCTAATTGATGTTCTTTTATATTAGATAATGGAAAAGAAGTCTTACTATGACACTCTTTAGCATCAAACTCAATATATTTTTCTTTGTATATTCCATTATAATCTAATGTAGATATGCTAGAATATACTGCTCTATCAATTACATGTGAAGTGTTACTTGGATAACTTACATTTAAAACTTTAATAGGAGTAGGTTTCTTAAATATTAAACATCTATCAATACTATTATAATATGTATTTGAATCATTAATAATATTTTCTAGAAACATACCTCTGTTTTTAAAATTAGTGTTTTTCATAAAACCACCATTAACATTATACTATATTTATAATCAAATTTCCAATAATAGATAAAATTTACCGTAAAGTTAAAAATATACTTTTAATTTAATACTATTGTGTTATAATTTAAATAGTAGGTGAGTTAAATGAAAAAGAAATTATTATTAATATTTTTTACCATGATAATGTTTGTACCATTATTCATAAATGCTAGAGTATGTGATCATAGTAACGTTTCATCTTTTGGAGGAAATACTACAAATTCTACTGTAAGTGGTGTTAAATGTCCAGATTGGAATTATGGAAAAGTATATGGATTTCAAAATGATGATATGGTTGTTATATGTTATCCTGGAGAAACAACTAAGAATACTCCAATGTTCTTTTTTGACTTATATGTAGCAGATGGAAACCAATGTAAAAAAGCTTTAAGTGCAGGTTATTGGAATAATAAAGCACATAATGCTTCATCACATGCTTCGTGGTTAAGTTGGAACAATTTGAAAATAGAAAAAGTATATGGTGAAAAGTGTCCAGCATATATGTATAAAATACAGGATGACTTTGGAGCTAGTTCATATGATGTTATTCTAACTGATAGTCAATCTGAATATGAAAAACATATGGATAGTTCAAATAAATTCTTATGGTTTATACCTGTATCAACGTCAACAGGTGGCGGAACTGTTGAAGACGTAATAAGCGAAGATGAAGTAATTACTTGTGTTAATGGGCAAATTCAAAATATTTGTGTAAATAATCCGAATTTAGGGTCTGAAGATATTAATACAAAAATTAAAGACTCAACAAAAACATGTGTAGACGCAGCACAACAATCTTATGGTATTCCATTAGATCAAGACGCTGTTGATAGGTTTGTAAATAATGTTTCTGGTAAGATTCAAAAATCTGAAACACCTAAATTAACATTAGAATGTGAATTAATGAAAAAATGTAGTGCATTAAGTTCATTTAAGCAAACTAATCCTACTGTAGAAAAAGCAACTATTATATCTATTTATAATAAAACTGCTACTATTGAAAATCTTGTTACTGTTGGAGTACCTTCAGAACTTGCTAACTGTTTAATGAATAATGCAGCTGCAGCTCAACAACAAAGTGAGCAAACTGTTTCTGAAATTACTGGAACAGTTGGCGAAACAACTGGTGGTTGGGGTAGCGTAGCAGCAGGTAAAATGCCAGCAACACCTAAGATTGAACCAGATGAAACACAAAAAAATTGTACTCAAATATTAGGACCTAATCTTACTAAAATAGTTAAAGCAGCAATTACAATAATTCAAATAGCTGCAGCAATAATTGCTATAGTAAAAGGTATGATTGTATTAATACCAGCAATTACTGCTAAAGATGCAGATGGTCTAAAGAAAGCAGAAAAAGAACTTGTTATTATGGCAGTAATATTAATTGTTATATTCTTGTTAAAGCCAATTATTGCATTTATTGGTAAACTATTTGATTATGATTTAACTTGTATATTATAGAGTTTTTAAAAAAACTCTTTTTTTTTATTTAAATATATGCTAAAATAAATACGCTTTAAGAAAAAAGACATGCTTATTGATTTAATATTCTAGTGCTTAGAATAATATAATTTTAAGTGAATATTAATTGAAAGATAAGCAGAAGAATTAACGAAAGGAGAGAAAAAAATGACAGTTATAGCAAAAAGTTATTTGTTAGAAGCAGGAGTTCACTTTGGACATCAAGCTAAAAGATGGAATCCTAAAATGAAAGAATATATTTTTACTACTAGAGATGATATTCATATTATCGATTTACAAAAAACTGTTGAAAAAATAGAAGAAGCTTATGCCGATCTTCTTAAAGCATGTGAAAATGGTGGTAAGGTTCTATTTGTTGGTACTAAAAAGCAAGCTAAAGAGGCTAGCCAAGAAGAAGCAGCAAGATGTAGCAGTTTTTATGTAACAGAAAGATGGTTAGGAGGAACTTTAACTAATTTCAGAACAATTAGAGAAAGAGTTAAAAGATTATCTCAAATTGAAAAAATGGAAGAAGATGGAAAGTTCGAATTACTTCCTAAGAAAGAAGTAGCTAAAATCCAAAAAGAATATGATAAATTAAACAAACTTCTTAGTGGTATTAGAGGTATGGAATCATTACCAAAAGCTATTATAGTAGTAGATCCTAGAGTAGAGTTAAATGCTATTAGAGAAGCAAGAAGATTACATATTCCAGTATTTGGAATTGTTGATACTAACTGTGATCCAGATGATGTTGATTATCCAATTCCAGCTAATGATGATGCTGTAAGAAGTGTTAAAGTAGTTTTAGGTGTATTAGCAAACGCTGTATGTGAAGCTAACGGTCTTCCACTTGTTGATTATGTAACAGAAGAAGAACCAACTACTAAACCAGCAAAAGAAATCAAAGTTGAAACTAAAGTAGTTGAATTTGATGACTTTACTGAAGAAAAAGAAGAAGACGTTAAAGAAGAAAAACCTGCTAAGAAAGAAACTAAAGCTAAAAAAGAATCAAAAGCTAAAAAAGAAGAAAAAGTTGATTATAGTTCTATGACAGTTGCTGAACTAAAGAAAATTGCTAAAGAAAAAGGCATTACTGGTTATTCAACTATGAAAAAAGATGAACTTGTTTCATCATTAAGTTAGGAGGTAACTCATGGAAATTACTGCAAGTATGGTTAAGGACTTAAGAGAAAGAACTGGAGCTGGAATGATGGATTGCAAAAAAGCCCTTGTTGAAAGTAATGGAGATATGGACAAAGCAATCGATTATTTAAGAGAAAAGGGAATCTCTAAAGCTGCTAAAAAAGCCGAGAGAATTGCTGCTGAAGGATTAGCAAACATTTATGTTAAAGCTAATGATGCAGTTGTTATTGAATTAAACTCTGAAACTGATTTTGTTGCTAAAAATGCTGAATTTAAAGAATTATTAGATACTATTGGAGAAGCAATTCTTAATGGTAAAGCTAAAGATTTAGATGAAGCATTAAAATTAAAGGTTGGAAAAGAAACTGTTAATGATTTAATAGTTAATGCTACTGCTAAGATTGGTGAAAAAATTAGTTTAAGAAGATTTGAAAAAATTACTAAGAAATCTTCAGAAATATTTGGAACATATTTACATATGGGTGGTAAAATAGCTTCTTTAACAGTTGTTGAAGGCAAAAATGAAGAAGTTGCTAAAGATGTAGCAATGCAAGCAGCTGCTATGAGACCACTTTATACAACTATAGATAGTGTTCCAGCAGAAGATTTAGAACACGAAAAATCTGTTATTAAAGAACAAGTTATTAATGAAGGTAAAAAACCTGAATTTGCTGATAAGATTGTTGAAGGAAGAATTAGAAAATTCTATGAAGAAACTGTTTTAGAAGAACAAGCATTTATTAAAGATTCTGGTATGAATGTTAAAACATATTTAGAAAATAATAATTGTAAACTTGTTAAACTTGTTAAATATGAAGTAGGCGAAGGTATGGAAAAGAGAAATGATAACTTTGCTGAAGAAGTAATGAGTCAAATAAAATAACAAATAAAAAGCAGTAATTATTACTGCTTTTTATTTGCATTTTGAATAATTATATGCTATACTATTGTAACTTTGAAAGGAGGGTTTTATGAATACATTAGAGCAAGAATTATTACAAAAGTTAATTACAATTTATAAACCTAATGGATATGACTGGATGGGAACACCAATAACTAAAGATAATAAATTAACTTATCATCATATTGAAAAGAATAATGGTAATAATACAACATTAGAAAATGGTGCATTATTAACTAAAAGTTCTCATAGAAAATTAAATATTCTTGAAAGTAAGGATATTGATTTATATGATGAGTGGAATTGGTTATTCTATGCAATAAATTATTCAGAGGCTCATCCTAGTCATGCACTATCAGAAATGATGTATGAATTAAAAGATCAAACTGATCAAGTTATATATGGTAAACAATTAACTTTAGAAAAAAGAAAGAATCTTAACTAAGATTCTTTTTATATTCATTTATTTCTTTTAATTCTTCTTTATTTTTAACAAAGCATTTTATACATGCTATGTTTCTATATTTTTCATCTAAATCAAGCCCGTATCCAACTACAAAGTAATCAGGAATAGTAAAACCTAAATAATCTACTTTAACATCTTTTACAACTCGTCTTTTAGGTTTATCTAAAAGAGTACATAGTTTTAATGATTTCGGTTTCTTAATTTTTAAGTATTTAATTAAATATGAAAGAGTCCTTCCTGAATCTATTATATCTTCTACCACTATTACATTTTTACCTTCAATAGAATTATTTAAATCAAGTTTTAATTGGATTTCTCCAGTACTTTCAGTACCACTTCCATAACTAGATACTCTCATAAACTCAATATTTACTTCATTTTTTATTCTTTTTGTTAAATCAGCAAAATAATATATAGATCCTTTTAATATACATATAAATGTAATTTCTTCACCTTTAAAATCATTTTCTATTTCTTTAGCAAGTTCTTTAATTCTTTTATTAATTTGTCTTTCACTAATTAGTGTTCTTAACATATTTGCTCCTTAAAATCTTTCGTTTTCACATTTAGGATTGTCTTCATATTTCATAGGTTCATATACAGTTCCAAAGAACCAAATATTATCATTATCTTTTTCTTTAATAATATATATAAATGGTCTATTAAATACTATTTCTATTTTTTGTTTTTCAGGTTCCATAGCTGTTGCATTTTCCATCATAAATGCTGTAACAGCAGCAGCCTTAGTACCATGTTCGTTTAGTTCTATATGAGTTTTATGAAGAGCACTACTTACGAATAATCTAACATCAGTATTACTTGTTGTCATTTTGCTAAAATTTGCATTTTTTTTATCGAATGCATCAATAATACCACCATCTTTTAATGACTTTTCAAAATTATCATAAGTAAAATCATATGTATATTTTGGTAAGCTTAAATTTATTTCTAACTCATAACTTGAAGTTTTTTTATTACTTAACAAATTATCCAATTCTTTTTTATCAAATATATTCATGTAATCTTTAATTGTTTTGTTTGGTAATATTGCAATGTATTCTAATTGGATTGTATTGTTATTTTTTTCATATGTTTTATTGCCTGTTGTTTTATCATACATCACATAATTTTTAATAATTCCTTTAGCATTCTCATTTTCAATATAAGTAATATAATCATCACTATGCATCATTGCTGTTTGCATTTTAGTACCATTTTCTAATGTGAATTCTTCACTACGAGTCCTAAAACATTCAAATGTATTTTGCCATTCAACATCAATTGCTACTGTATTAACGATTCCCATAACAAAATCATTACTTAAATTATCAGCTATTTTATCAATCATTTTATATGTATTTTTACTAACCCAATCATTCATTACTTTTGGAGTAACAAAGTCATCATACACTACATCTGCATTAAAATTGTTTTTTGTGTTATTTACAAAATCATTACTTATATCATTTTTATAATAATTTCTAATAAATAAACCATTAGCTATACTTATTTTATCTTTAACATTAACATCATGAATTGTTTTAAAATTGCCTAAATAATTACTTATTTGCTCATGAGTTTTACCTTCAGCACCACTATCTAATATTGATAATGCGTATCCGATTGATAGGGGACTAATTAAATAATTATTGTTATATACTTTATCTGCTTGTTTAATTATTTTAAAGTCAAAGTTTTCATCAGTTATTACTTCTGTACCTCCTCCTGGATTTTCAGTCCCACCTCCTGGATTGTTTCCTTTTGGGTCATCGCTTTTATCATATACAACTATGAATATTCCAACTGCTATTAACACTACGCCAACAATAAATATTAAATACTTTTTCATTCATTCACCTTCCTATGATAAAAGTATATCACAAAAATGATATTTATTCATTTATTTACTTGAAATTCGACAAATTTTATACTATAATTACTTATAGTCATGAAGGGAGGGAAGAAAAATGACACACGTAGATGTTAAAGACGGAAATGTTGAGGGTGCATTAAAACGTTTTAAGATGAAAGTTCAAAGAAGCGGAGTCCCTACTGAAATGAAGAAAAGAAGAGAATATTCTAAACCAGGCATTGTAAGAAGAGAAGCTAAAAAAGAAGCTATTAGAAATGCTAAGAAGCATAATAAGAAAAATAATTATTAATAGAAGGAGTGATACTTGTGTTATACGATAAAATATCTAAAGATATGGTTGAGGCTATGAAGGCTCATGATAAAGATAAGGTTAGTACTTTAAGATTACTTAAGTCTGGAATTGATAAATATCTAATTGATAATAAGATGGAAAGACATGAAGCAAGTGATGAAGTTGTAATTGAAGTAGTAAGTAAACAAGTTAAAACTCATAAAGAAAGTATTGAACAATTTAAAGCTGGGAATAGACAAGATTTAATTGATGGTTTAAATAGAGAAATTGAATTATTAAGTACTTATCTTCCTGAACAATTAAGTGAAGAAGATTTAAGAAAAGTGATTGATGAAGTATTCGATAAAGTAAAACCCTCATCTATGAAAGATATGGGTACTATTATGAAAGAATTAAAACCATTAGTTAATGGTAAATCTGATATGAAGCTTGTTAATACTATCGTAAAAGAAAAATTAATGTAATAAGATAATAAGTTCTTTATTTTAAGAACTTTTTATTTTATAATAATAATAGGTGAATGATATGAATAAAAAAGGATTCACATTAGTTGAGTTATTAGCAGTTATAGCTATCTTAGCAATTTTAGTAATAATAGCGTTACCAAATGTAATGGGTATGTTTAATACTGCTAAAAAAAGATCATTTTATAATGAAGTAAGAATTATTTATAATGCTGCTGAAGAAACATATTTTAGTGATAGTTTTAATAATAATGGTTCTCTAGTATATGCAAGAAGTGAGATTGAAAATTCATGTCAAAGAAAATTAGATTTAAGTGGAAGAACAAATTTATATTATTATGTTGAACTAAATAAATATGGTAAAATTCAAAGAATATATGTTAAAGATGATAAATTTCAATATGTATTAGAAAAAAATGATATTCAACTAACGGATATTCTTTTAGAAGATGTAACAGAACCAGAAGAAGATGATGAAAAACTATATATTTCATGTAATCTTGTTAATGCTGGAATTCCTATTTTACCTGCAGGTAGTGATCCTGATGATTATGTAGAACCTGAAACTCCAGTCCACTATACAATTGTATATGAAAAGAATGATGATCAAGCTGTTGGAGTTATGGAAAGATCAACTCATACTACTGGTGTAGAAGAAAAATTATCAGCAAATGAATTTTCTAAAGATGGATATTCTTTTTCAGTATGGAATACTAAACCAGATGGAACAGGAGATACATATACTGATGAGCAAACAATATATAATCTTACTACTGAGGAAAATGCTGAAATTCATTTATATGCCCAATGGACTAAAGATGCTGTACGTGATTCATTTGTAATTGCCGATTCTAAAAAAGGTACAAATAATATGAGAATTGAATTTGTATATACTTATAATCAACAATCTAATACTGCAAAAGTTACTGTAACACATGCAGATTTCAAAACATTTGTTTATCAATTATATTTGGGACCTGCTCAAAAGGATAATAAAACAAATTACATTTCTATTGGCGGTACTAGATTGACTTATAAAACTGGTACTAAATATAAAGATTATTTCAATTCTTGGGAAGGTGGAGCAGGCATAAGTGCTAGTAAGAACAAAGATAATAGATATAATTTAAGAAGACCTAGCAGTCATACAATTACTGATTTTAAAACAATTGATATTCCATCTAGTCAAATAGTTGATCATAAAATTGATTTTACATTCTACTTTATGACATATTCTACTCAAGCGTCTTCATCAGGTGCTAAATGGAGTTGGGATACAACAGTACAATTTGATTTATTAACTGGACAACAAGTATAGGTAGAATTATGAAAAAGTTTTTTAAGAAAAAGAACAAAGGAATTAATATAAATCAATATAAAGGATCATCTATTGAAGGCTTAAATCAAAAATATGATGAGATTATTGATGGTTATACGAAAGGATTATTTGTAAATCCAAATACTGGTGATTTAAGTACCAATTTAGAAAGCATGCAAATGGCAGTTGAAACTAGACTTGATGAATTAAAGAATAAAGTAAGAGAATATGAACAAAAATATAATGAATCTATTGTTAATGGAACAAAATTTGATATAGATTTATTTACAAAAATAAAAAGTGAATGTTTTAGATTAGAAAGCCTATATAATACAATAAATGAAAGATTAGGAGCTATGAAAGAAACAATTGGTAAGAAACTGTAAAGTTTCTTTTTTTTGGTTAATATGTTAAAATAACTATTATGAAAAAGTTAGATATAAGTAGATATGAAATTAAAGATAAAAAAATAGATAAAAACTTAAAAATAGTGTTTTTAAGTGACTTGCATAATACCAATATAATTAAAGGAGTAGTAGAAATCATTAATAAAGAAAAACCCGATTTTATTGTTATGGGTGGAGATATGGTTAATGAATCCTTAAGTGAAATTGATAACTTTATTGATTTATGTAATGACTTAAAGAAATATAAAATTTATTATGTATTTGGTAATCATGAAGAAAGATTACTGGAAGAAGAATATAATGAATTTATTGAAAAAATTAATAATACAAAAGTAATTAATTTATATAATAAGAGTATTAATTTATCAGATAATATAAAATTGATTGGTTTTGTTAGTGAATTAGATAGATATGAAATACTTGGTAAAACAACTCTTGATAGGCATTATATTAATAACAAAGTTGGAATTATTGATAGGTCTAAATATAATATTTTAGTCGCTCATAATCCTTTGGAATACAATTCTTATATTGAATATGGGAGTAATTTAGTATTAAGTGGACATGTACATGGAGGACTTATTAGACTGCCTTTAATAGGTGCTTTATTATCACCTGATTATACTTTTTTTCCAAGGTATTCTGAAGGATTATATGAAAAAAACAATACTAAAATGATAGTATCTAGAGGACTTGGATATAGTAGGAGATTAAAGATAAGAATTAATAACAATTTTGAAATAGTTGTTATTAATCTAATGAAAGAATAATAGAATTATGGTATACTAAAATATGAGGAGTATTATATGAATTATATTGTATATAGAAGTCTTAAAACTATTTGCAATCCTATATTTAAACTATTATATAGGCCTCAAATAGTAGGATTAGACAATATTCCTAAAAATGGAGCAGTTATATTAGCTGGGAATCATACTAATAATATGGATGCTTTTATAATGTTAAGCGGTCCTAAAAGAATAGTACATATGATGGCTAAAAAAGAATTATTTAATACAAAATTTAAAAATTGGTTTTTTAGAAGTATGGCATGTATAAGCGTAGATAGAAGTATACATGATGAAGCAGCCAAAAAAGAAGCAATTGATGTTTTAAGAAATGGAAATGTTTTAGGAATATTTCCAGAAGGAACAGTTAATAAAACAAACGATATATTATTACCATTTAAATTTGGGGCTGTATCTTTTGCGATGAAAACTGATGCTTATATTGTTCCTTTTAGTATTACAGGTAAATATAAGATATTTAAAAAAGGACTTAGAATAACATATGATAAACCATATAAAGTTAAATATGATTTGGTAAAAGAGAATAATATATTAATGAAAAAAATAGAGAAGTTGATAAAGGAGAATAATTATGAGAAAGAATGAAGATTATCCTTGGTATAAGTATTATAATGATATGAGAAAAACTATTGAAATAGATGATGTTTCAATGTATGAAATGGTAAGAAGATGTGCTAGTAAATATTCTTATTTAACAGCTTATTCTTATTATGGAAATGAAGTAACGTATAAAACATATATTAATAAAATTGATTTATGTGCTGCAGCTTTTGCTAATATTGGTGTTGAAAGAAAAACAGTTGTTTCTATAATAATGCCTAATACACCAGAAGCAATAATAGCATTCTACGCATTAAATAAATTAGGAGCTATTGTTAATATGATTCATCCTCTTTCTAGTGAAGAAGAAATTATATATGCCTTAGAATTAACCAAAACTGAATATGTTATGATTGCTGATATTACATATGGAAAATTATTAAATATTAAAGATAAAATTAATGTTAAAAAGATTATATATACAAGTGTATCTGAATCTATGGATCCATTAATGAAAATTGGTTATATGTTTAAAACTAGAAAGAAAGTTGTTAAGCCAGTTGGAGAAGATACAATCAATTATGGTAAGTTTATTAGTAGAGGTAGATTATATACTAAGAGTATTAAAGATAAATCTAAAGGTTCTACTGAAGCGGTAATATTACACAGTGGTGGTACTACTGGAAAACCTAAGGGTATTATTTTAACTAATAAAAACTTTAATGCAACAGCTCTTGGATTACTTGAAATAAATAAAACTATGGGTCCTGGAGTTTCAACATTATCAATTATGCCAATATTTCATGGTTTTGGACTTGGATGTACTTTTCATGCTGTTAATATAAGTGGAGGAAAAGCAATTATTCTTCCTACATTTAGTCCAAAAGAGTTTGATTCTTTAATAATGAAATATAGACCAAATGTAGTAGCATGTGTTCCTAGTTTATTAGAAGGACTTCCTAATAGTAGGAAACTAAAAAACGCTGATTTATCTTTTATTGATGGTGTTGTTTGTGGTGGAGATTCAATTAGTGAAAAACTTAATAAAGTTTTAGATAATTTTTTATATGAACATGATAGTGAAGCAAGGGTTAGAAGTGCATATGGAATGACAGAATGTACAGCAGGAGTAACTATGATGCCTAAAGAAGAGACAAGGTTAGGTAGTATAGGTATTCCAACTCCAAATACTATTATTAAAATTGTTGATCCTAATACAGGTAAAGATTTACCTTATAATGAAGTGGGTGAAATATGTATTAGTGGACCTACTGTAATGAAAGAATATATTTATGATGAAGAAGAAACTAAGAATATATTAAAAAAAGACAAAGAAGGAAGAATATGGCTTCATAGTGGTGACTTAGGATATATGGATGAAGATGGATTTATATATTTCACAACTAGATTAAAAAGAATGATTGTATCTAGTGGTTATAATATTTATCCTGGACAAATTGAACAAATTATTTTAGAGCATCCTTATGTTGAAAAATGTGCAGTAGTTGGTGTTCCTCATCCATATAAAAAAGAAGTAGTAAAAGCATATATTGTTCTTAAAAAAGGTTTAGTTTTAAATAGTGAAATTAAAAAGAGTATTAAGAGTCATTGTGAAAAGAATATAGCTACTTATGCTTTACCGTATGCATATGGATATAGAAAAGAATTACCTACTACAAAAATAGGTAAGGTTGCATATAGAGAATTAATTAATGATAAGGATGAAGTTAAATGAAAGATTTAGGTTATAAACTTCTTAAACCTTTTGTAATTACATATTATAGAATCTTTTTTAGACCTACTGTAATAGGTAAAGAAAATATACCAAAGAGAGGTCCTATAATTCTTTGTGGTAATCATAAACATGTTCATGATCAATATAATGTCATGATGGTTACTAAAAGAGTAATACATTATATGGCAAAAGATGAATATTTTAAAGGACCACATGCATGGTTTTATAAATTAGCTGGATGTATTAGTGTAGATAGAACAATACATGATGAAAAAGCTAAAAGAGATGCTATGAGTGTTTTAAATGAAGGTGGAGCAGTTGGTATATTTCCAGAAGGAACTAGAAATAAAACATTAGGTACTCCTGAAGAAGTAGATTTATTACCATTTAAATTTGGAGCAGTTTCTTTAGCAAAGAAAACAAATGCTTTAATTGTTCCATTTGGTATAAGTGGTGATTATACTGGAAAAAAAGGAAAATTAACAACAAGAATAGGGGAACCATTTAGTGTAAAAGATATGGATTTAGAGGAAGCAAATGCCTTATTAAGGGAAAAAATATTAAAATTAATGAAAAAAAATAAATAATGTAGTATAATATGTTTGCATTCGTTTCGATGCATTTACTTAAAATATAAGTAGTTAGGAGAATATTTATGAAATTTATTTTAACAGCTGGTGGTACAGGAGGACATATATATCCTGCATTGTCAGTATTAGAAGAAATAAAAAAGGATAAAAAAAATGAATACTTATATATTGGTACTAAAAACAGAATGGAAAATGATTTAATACCAGGAATGGGAATACCATATGAAGGATTAGAAATATATGGTCTTTCTAAAACAAATATGATTAGAAACATTAAAAATATTAAATGTATTAAAGATGCATATAATAAGTGTTTAAAAATAATGGATGAGTTTAAACCTGATGCTGTTATTGCTTTTGGTGGTTATGTTACTTTACCAGTATGCCTAGCAGCAAGAAAAAAAGGTGTTAAAGTATTTTTACATGAACAAAATATGTTGCCTGGTAAAACAAATATTTTCTTATCAAGAAAAGTTGATGCTGTATTTGTTTCATTTAAAGATGGTACTAGAAGATTAAAATGTAAAAATATTATATATACAGGAAATCCAGTTAGTCAAAGAGCTATTGAATGTAAAAAATATAATAAAACTGATTTAGGTTTTAGCAAAGATAAAAAATTAATAATAATAGTAATGGGTTCTTTAGGAAGCGCTTCTGTAAATGAAAAACTATTAGACTTCTTAAGAACTTATGAAAGAGAAGATACAGAAATATTATTTATAACTGGTAAAAAGAGTTATGCAGAACTAAATAATAATTTAATAGTACCAAAAAGTACTAAAATAGTTCCATTCTTTGATAATTTACCTAGCTTAATGAAAAGTGCAGATTTAATTATATCAAGAGCGGGAGCTTCAACAATTGCTGAAATAATGGCTACTAAAACTCCTTCTATATTAATACCTAGTCCTTATGTTGCTAATAATCATCAATATTATAATGCACTAGATTTAGTTAATAAAAAGATTAGTATTATGATTGAAGAAAAAGATTTAAATAAAGAATCTTTAGTAGAGGCAATAGATGAAATGTTTGATGAAAATACATTTAAAGAAGTAAAAGAGAATTTAAAAGAAATAAAAGATATTAGTTCAAGTACTATTATTATGGATGAAGTAAAGAAGATATTAAAGGGTAAAGATGACAAAAAAGAGAAAGAAAAAATTTAATTTTAAGAAATTCATTATATTTATAATTATAATATTATTTATATATATATTATTAAGAGTATTATTAAATATAAAAACAAAGAATATAGTTATATTGAATAATAATATATATAGTGATGAAGATATAATAGAAATATCTAATATAGAGAATTATCCTAAATTTATGTTATTAAATAAATCTAGAATAAAGAATAAAATTAAAAAGTTAGATTTAATAGATGATGTAAATATATATAAAAAATTAGGGTTTATATTAGAAATTGATATAAAAGAAAAGAAAATATTATATTATATAAGAAGTAAAGATGAATATATGGCATCTGATTATAACACTTATAAATTAGATAATATGATAGGTTATCCAACTTTAATTAATTATGTACCATCAAATATAGAAGAAGCTTTTGTTAATAAATTTAAAGATATTGATTCTAATGTAATATCTTTAATAAGCGAAATAGAATATAGTAAAACTAATTTTGATGAAAAAAGATTTTTATTATATATGAATGATGGTAATGAAGTATATATTACTATATCTAGATTAGATTTATTAAATAAATATATTGAAATAATACAAAAAGTAAATAATAAAAAAGGAATTTTATATTTAGATAGTGGTAATTATTTTGAAATAAAGAAATAGATATGAATTAATATCTATTTTTTTAATATAATTTAATATGTCAAAGAAAGAAGAATTTAAAAGATTTGTATCTAATCATACAGAATTAGTTGATTATGTTAAGAATAATAAAGTATCTTGGCAATCATTATATGAATTATATGATTTATATGGTGATAAAGAGGATATATGGAAGAAATATACTCAAAATAGTATAAATGATAGTTTAAGTATAAAAGGACTCTTAAACACGCTGAAAACAATTAATTTGGATTCATTAGAAGAAAATATATCATCTATTCAAAAAGCAGTTAATCTAGTTGAAGAATTAACAAAACCTAATAATGAAGAAAAAATAAAACCTAAAGAAAGTAAAATAGATAAACTATATGGAGAAGATAATGAAACATGAAGTAATAGATAAATTAAGAAATAATGAAAAATATTTAAATTTTTTAAGAGAAAACTCATATTATTATAAATTATTAAATAGAGATCCAAATTATTATGATGAATTTATAAAAAAAATGAAAGTAAAATATAAACTAAGAACAATAGATAAAGTAGATAATTTTGTAGATAGTGTAGACTTAATAACTAAAATAATTAATATTTCAGAATAAATTACTTTAAAAAAGTAATTTTTTTAGTTTACACTATATTGAAAATCATATTGACATATAAAAATTGATATTGTAAAATTGAATTATAAACTAAGGGTAGAACCCAAAGAAAGGAAAGTGAGAATAATATTTATGAAAAATAAGAAAGGATTTACATTAGTTGAATTATTAGCTGTTATTGCTATCTTAGCAATCTTAGTTATTATAGCATTACCAAACGTTATGGGTATGTTCAACACTGCTAAAAAGAATTCATTTACTACAGAATTAAAAACTATTCTTAACACTGCTAAATCAAAAGTTATGTTAGATAGTATTAATAATTCTACTGGTAAAGATTATGCTCGTATTGGTGGAAATAAATGTGGAACTAAAGATCAATTAGATTTAAGTGGTAGAGCAAATGTTGATTATTTCATCAAAACTAATACAGCAGGAAAAATTGTTGAATTCTTTGCTACTGATGGAACATTTGAATATTCATATATGGGATCTGGAATTGAAGAAGCTAATTTAGCAGATGGTGCAACAGAAATAGCTGAAAAAAATAACACTGTATTAACAATTTCAGATACAGATGAAGTTGCTAGTGGTAAAAATTTAACTCTTACTTGTGGTACAGATGGAACTATAACTATCGCTAATGAAAAAGCTTCTGCTGCTGCAGGTAGTTCAACTCCTTTATCAAGATAAAACATTATTAAGACCTTGTAAAGGTCTTTTTATTTGAATAAAAATATATATTATTATATAATTAATTTGGTGATATTATGGAAGCAATAATAGGTAGTCATGTTAGTTTTAATAATAAAAATCAATTAGTGGGTAGTGTTAAAGAAGCAATTAGTTATAATGCTAATACATTTATGTTTTATACTGGTTCTACTCAAAGTACATTAAGAAGTGAAATAAATGATGAATTAACTTATGAAGCATATAAATTAATGGTTGAAAATGGTATTAATAGTTCTAATGTAATAGTTCATGCTCCTTATATTATTAATTTAGCTAATAGAATTAATGATGATAAGTTTATGTTTTATGTTGATTTTCTTACTGAAGAATTAAATAGAGTTAAAAGATTAGGATTTGATAAAATTGTTTTGCATCCTGGAAGTGCTGTTAATTGTAGTAGAGAAGAGGGTATTAAGAATATAATTGATGGTTTAAATATTGCTATTAGTAAGACTAGTGATGTTACTATATTACTTGAAACTATGGCTGGTAAAGGAAATGAATTGGGTATTAATATTGATGAATTAAAAAGTATTATTGTTGGAATTAATGATAAAAATAGAATAGGTGTATGCTTAGATACATGTCATTTGAATGATTCAGGAATTGATATCAATAAGTTTGATGAATATTTAGATGAATTTGATAAAATAATAGGTCTTAATTATGTTAAATGTGTTCATTTAAATGATAGCATGAATCCTATTGGTTCTCATAAAGATAGACATCATAATATTGGATATGGTACGATTGGGTTTAATCCTTTATGTAATGTTTTATATAATCCTAGATTAGAGGGTTTACCATTTATATTAGAAACACCATATGTTAATAGAAATACTCCTAATGAGTATCCGCCATATAAATATGAAATTGATAATTTAAGAAAAAAAGAGTTTATTGATTTTATTCAATAAACTTTTTATATTCATTATATTTTTCTAATATTTTAGAATATAATTTTGCATTAAATCTATTTTTATAATTTGATATATATTTCATAAAATCAGAATTTAATATTAAATCATATTCTGTTTTTATTTTTTCATATAATAGATTTATTTCTTCTTTTGTAGCGGGTATTAATTCTTTATTTAAATAATCTACTATATCATTTTTTGTTAATTTGTTTATATAATTTTTTATTAATTCTTTTTTCAAAATAAAACCTCCTAATTAATTGTATTAAGAGGTTATTTAATTATTCTTTTAATTTATTTATAGCATTTAATATACTAAGTCTTCCATATTCATATGTTAAACTACCTTGTTGAAATAATACATATGGTTCTTTTAATGGTCCATCACATGATAATTCTATTGATGATCCTTGAGTAAATGATGGAGAGGCCATAATAATTTCATCTTCATATCCCGGCATTGGGGAAGGATTAGGTGTTACAAATGAATCAATAGCACCTGATGATTGTATTCCAGTAGCATATTTTATTAATTCTTCTTTATTATTGAAGTATATTAATTCTACAATATCAGCTCTTTTTTCATAATATTTAGGTGATGTTTTATATCCTAGTTTATCTAATGCTTTGCTTGTTAATAATGCTGTTTTTAGTGCAGAAGCAACAACACTAGGAGCAAAGTATAAACCTAGTAAGAATTTTCTATTAGCATTTTCACTTGGGCCAACCTCTTTTCCTTCTCCTGGAAGTGTTAATCTTTGGGCGCACAAATCTATTAAGTCTTTTCTTCCTACTGCGTAAGCTCCATTAGTGGCAATACCAGCACCTAGGTTTTTAATTAAAGATCCTACACATAGGTCTGCTCCAACTGTAACAGGTGTTTTTTCTTCTACAAATTCACAATAACAGTTATCTACAAATATAATAATGTTTTTATTTATTTTCTTTATAAATTTTATTACTTTTTCCAGTTTATCAATTGTAATTGAATCTCTTAATGAATATCCTCTTGATCTTTGTATATGTATAACTTTAATTTTATTATTTAATTCTTTTTCTATTTTTTTATAATCAAAATCATTATTAACTAAATCTATTTCTTTATATTTAATACCATAACTCATAAGTGAACTATTATTAGGTATAATCCCGATGACTTCTCTTAATGTATCATATGGAGTTCCTGTTATAGTCAAAAGTGTCTCATTTGGTCTTAAAATTGCGTTTAAGCAAACATTTATAGCATGACTTCCAGATATAAATTGATTTCTAACAAGTCCACTTTCCGCATCAAATATTTCGGCAAATATATTATCTATTTTATCTCTTCCTTGATCATTATATCCATATCCTAAGGTTCCATATAAATCACTTTCGCTTATTTTATTATTATGAAAAGCATCTATTACTTTTTTACTATTGGTTCTACATAGTTTATCTATTTTTTTAAATTCATTTTTTAATTCTTTTTCACAGTCTATAATGAAATTTTCATCTAACATTTTTTACCACCATCTATTCTTATAATACTATCATTAATATAGCTTGCTTCTTCTGTAGATAAAAAATATACAAGATTAGCTATTTCTTCTGGATCAGCAAATCTAT
The DNA here is from genome assembly GCA_017544525.1 of Bacilli bacterium. Next base: position 95,394 of record JAFYEA010000018.1, read on the forward strand.
TTAATAGTATTTTTCTTTCTTCTTCTTTAATAAAATCTTTATCTAGATTCTTATTCATAGGTGTATTTATCCATCCAGGGCAAACACAATTAACATTTATATATGGAGCATAGTGATTAACTAAATTATGTGTTAGATTTATAACTGCTGCTTTTGATGCATCGTAATCTAAGCTATATTCATAATAAGTATCTATTCCATTAGTTGAACTAATATTAATAATTCTACCATTTTTATTCTTTAACATATCATCTCCAAATAATCTTGATACATTAAATAGTCCATATACATTAACTTCAAATATTTTCATAAAGTTTTCTTTTGTTTTATCTTCAAATGTTGTATCAATAGCTATCGCAGCATTATTAACTAATACATCTATTTTATTAAATCTATCTTTCACTTCATTAAACATATTTAATACATCTTCATCATTAGATATATCAGCTTTTATAGTTAAACATTCAATATTATATTCTTTTTCTAATTTGCTTTTTAATTCATTTGCTTCTTTTTCATGACTCAAATAATTAATAACACAATTAAAACCATTAGAAGCGAATTTTTCTATTATAGATGCTCCTAAACCTATGCTTGAACCTGTAACTAATACTGTTTTTTTACCCATTCTTTTTCACCCGAACATATTTTAACATTTAATTCTTTTATTGTAAAATATTATTTGTTATTTTATAATATAATAGGTGATAATATGAAAAAAGAATCTAAATTTGTTTCAATTCTAACCTCTATTTTTTATATAGCTGTAATTGTTTTTACTATATATTTTGGTTTTTCATTTTATCAATCAAAATATGAATTTTATATACCTAAAGATAATATTAATATGTTGAGTGGAAGTGAATACACAATTTTCTTACTTGCTAATAATGAATATAATGACAAATCTAATTATGAATATTCAAGTTCAGATAATAATGTTGTTAGTGTTGATTCTTATGGTAAACTAACAGCAAAAAATGCAGGACAAGCAATAATAACTGTTAAATCTAAACATGGATTTCATACTAATAATATTGATGTGAAAGTAAGTGGGGATAATATTTATCATATCAGTTTTGAAAATGAAGATATAAGTACATATGTTGATGAAGAATATACTATTATCCCATTAATTAATGGAGAATATAATTATGATGTTGGGTTAATTTGGTCTTCATCAGATGAAAGTATAATTAAAGTAGATAAAAATGGTAATACTGTATCTAAAAAACCTGGGACTGCATATATTACTGCTAAAATTGAAAATACTGATTTTAGTAGTAGTGTTATGGTTACCGTTAGTAAAAAGGAAAATGAAAATAATAATGATATATCTAATAAAGATGAAGAATATGTAGATACTGAACCAGTTAATATTTCTCCTAAAAAAGAAAACAAAAAACCAATTAAAAATGAAAATATAGCTGTTTTGAATATTAGTAGTTCTATATCTAAAAAAACATTATTTGTGGGTGAAAAGATTAAAGCAGAATATAATATAGTTCCTAGTAATGCAAGCAATAAAAAGGTTGATATTTCTAGTAACAATGAAGAAGTAGCAAAAGTAGATTCTAATGGATATGTTACAGCTGTAGGAGTTGGATCTTGCGATATTATTTTTACAACAATTGATGGTAATAAAACTTCTTATTTTACAATTAATGTTGTAGATAAAAAAGTAGATGCTAGTAGTATCAAATTAGATAATAATAAAATATCTTTATATCTTAATGATACATATAATTTAAAATTTATTTTATATCCTAATAATTCTACTACTGAAGTAAAATGGTCCAGTAGTAATAATAATGTGGTTAAAGTTAATTCTAATGGAAAAATAACAGCAGTAGGAATAGGCAGTGCTAAAGTAAGCGTTACTACATCTAATAATAAAACTGATACTTGTGATGTTACTGTAACAAAGAAAACAATTGAATTAAATAGTATTAAATTAAATAAGAATAATACAACAATTATAGAAGGCGGAAGTGAAATATTAAATGTAATATATGAGCCAAGTGATGCAACAAACAAAAAAACTGATTGGTCCAGTAGTGATTCAAATATAGCGTCTGTTGATAGCAATGGTAAAGTAAGTGCTAAAAGTGTTGGAACAGCAATAATTACTGCCTCTAGTAATGGCAAATTAGCCTCATGTACAATAACAGTAAGTAAAAAAACGGTTGCCGTTAGTAGCATTAAATTAAACAAAAACAATCTTTCTTTAGAAATAAATGAAAAGCACAGTTTTACATATACTATAAATCCATCTAATGCGACTAATCAAAATGTTACATGGTCTAGTAGTAATAGTAACGTTGTTAGTGTTGATAATAAAGGAAATATAAAAGCACTAAAAGCTGGAAATGCCATAATTACTGTTAAGAGTAAAGATAATAATAAATCTGATTCATGTAATGTTAAGGTAAATGAACCTATTAAGGTAACTGGAATAGAAATTGAAAAACGAAATTTAGGAATGTATCTTAATGATACATATGATATGAAATATAAATTATTACCAAACAATAGTAGTAGTAAAGGAATTACATGGGAAACAAGTGATGCTAATATAGTAAGTGTAGATAATGGGTTGTTGATTGCAAAAAAAGTAGGTAAAGCAACTATAACAGTTAAAACAGAAGAGGGATATAGTGATACATGCAATATATATGTTACTAAGGATTCAAAAACTAAGGTAAAGATTACTAAATTAGCATTTGATGTTTCATCTAAGCAGGTTAATATTGGAGATAAAATAATTATTAATGTTTCTTTTACTCCAAGTAATGCTACTATAAGAGATTTAGATTGGAAGAGTTCGGATACTAATGTTGCAAAAGTAGATTCCCAAGGAAGAGTAACTGCTGTTGGTTACGGAAATGCTACAATTACAGCTACCGCTACTGATGGTTCAGGTAAAACAGGTAAATTAGTTTTAGCAGTAGTTGTTAAGGGAAATTATATTGATATTAGAAACAAGACATATACTAATTATTATGAAGGTATTGAAACTAGTATTTCTTCTAATAAAAATATTCATATGCAAAACTTTTTGATAGATAATTTTGGTAAGTCAAATGAAACCGTATATTTAACAACTGTATTTAAAGGAAATATTGGATATGTTGAAGGTGAAGGAATCTCTAGTGCTAATAAGAGCAAGATTACTAGAACACTTATTTTTAAACTTGATAGGAATACAACTAACAATAAAAAAAGACCAACAATGTATGTCGAAAATACAGGACATGGTCAGGCTGTAGATATGGATTCAAGCGGAAACATGTGGATAAATGCTTATGGTAAAGCATATGCTGCTGGAGGTCATTGGTGGGGTGGACACTCAGGATTAATGAATATTAAATATCAAGAAAATAATTCTGGAGATGAAGTTAGTCCAATTATTGAGTTCAAAATTGTGGATTCTAATAACAAAGAGTATAAGTTGCCAACACCTGCAATAGATGAAAAGAATGATTTAATAGCAATTACTACTGGTGATAATATTGTTGTTCCAAAATCAACTAAAATATTAATATATAAATATAGTGATTTTAAAAAAGGTAAATTCACTTTAGTATATTCATTTAATAGAGTTAGTACAATTGATACAAGTGTTTATAGACAAGGCAGCGCGCTTAAAGATGGATATTATTATGAAACTAGAAGTGGTTCTACTGGTTCAACAAATTATTTAGAAGTCTTTAACTTATTAGGAGAACAAATATATAAAGTAAAATTAGCAAATGGATATGGAAGCAAAAAAAGAGAAGCAGAGGGAATTCATATTTACAACAATAATCTATATTTTGGTTCTACAAGAGATAGTAATGTTTTTGATATTGGATATTATAAATAATTATTAGATTTTACTTGATATTTGCTTATTTGTTTGTTATACTTTATAAGTACAAAAAGGAGGAAGAGTTCCTATGGCAAAGAAGGAAAATAGAGAAGGTGTAGCTTTACAATGTTCTGTTTGTAAAGATATTAATTATTTAACAAGTAAAAATAAAAAAAATACAGAGGGTAAATTAGAAATAAAGAAGTATTGTCCTAAATGTAATAAAACAACTGCTCACAAAGAAAGAAAGGCTGCGTAGTTTATGTTTAATATTAATGATATAAAGAATGGAATGACAATCAAATATGAGGGTGTTATTTACCAAGTAGTTGATTTTCAACATGTTAAACCAGGAAAAGGTAGTGCTTTTGTAAAAACTAAACTTAAGAATTTAAGAGCTGGTACTACACAAGAAATTACTTTTAATGCTGGTATTAAAATGGAAAAAGCAGATGTAAGAAAGAGTCAATTATCATATTTATATGCTGCTGGTGATAATTATGTATTTATGGATTTAAATACATATGATCAAATTGAACTTCCTGCTAGTCTAATTCAAGATGAAATTAAATTCTTAAAAGAGGGTATGGAAGTTGAATCAATGAATATTGAAGGAGAAATAGTTGGTATTACATTACCAGAAAAAGTTTCATATAAAGTAATTAGTGCTCCTGAAGCAGTTAAAGGGAATACTACTCAATCAGCACAAAAAGATGTTACTATTGAAACAGGATATACATTAAAAGCACCTTTATTTATAGCTGAAGGTGAAGAAATAGTAATTACTACTAGAGATGGAAAATACTTTAGTAGAGGATAATAAACGTTGATAAAATAATTAGTAGTTATGAATAATTAAATAAGAGAATTAGTGGTTGGTGTAAACTAATAATTATCATAATAAAATTACATGTTTTGGAGTTTATTGGTGACGTGTTATAGTCAATAGAGGTAGATTAATTCTATAAATTAAGGTGGTACCACGGGGAAACTCGTCCTTTATAAAGGTACCTTTTTTATTGGAGGAAATAATGAGAAAGTTTGAGAAAATAAGTTTTAAACAATTTAAAAAAGATGTAAGTAATGATAAAATATTATATGAAAGTATAGAATTACCAAAAAGGAGTACTAATCATAGTGCTGGATACGATATTAGAAGTTTAGAAAGTTATACATTAAAACCAAATGAATCTCATGCCTTTAAAACTGGATTAAAAGTATCAATGAATGAAGATGAAATATTCTATATATTTGATAGAAGTTCTTTAGGTTTTAAATATGATGTATGTTTATCTAATAGTGTTGGTGTTATTGATAGTGATTTTTATAATAATGAAGATAATGAAGGCCATTTTGCTATTAAATTAATAAATCATGGTACTAAGGATTTTGAAGTTAAAGTAGGAGATAGAATAGCTCAAGGAGTATTCATGAAATATTTAACTGTTGATGATGAAGAAAAAATAGATAAAAAAAGAAAAGGTGGAATTGGTTCTACTGATAAAAAGGAGGAAAAGAAATGACATTTTTTGAAGAATTAAAATGGAGAGGACTTGTTAAAGATATTAGTAGTCCTGAAATAGAAAAATTATTAAATGAAGAGAAAGTTACATTTTATTGGGGTACAGATCCAACTGCTGATTCTCTTCATATAGGACATTATTGTTCTTTAGTTACTGCTAAGAGACTTGCTATGCACGGGCATAAACCAATACTACTTTGTGGTGGAGCTACTGGATTAATTGGTGATCCAAGACCAACAGCAGAAAGAGAAATAATTAGTTATGATACAGTTAGAAATAACATTGAAGGTATTAGAAATCAAATTGATAGAATACTAGATGGAAAAGCAAAATTAGTTGATAATTATGATTGGACTAAAGATGTTTCATATTTGGATTTTTTACGAGATGTTGGTAAATATATTAATGTTAATTATATGCTTGATAAAGATATTATTAGAAGAAGATTAGAAACTGGAATTACTTACGCTGAATTTAGTTATACATTAATTCAAGGTAATGACTTTTTAGAATTATATAATAGAGAAAACTGTATTTTACAAGTTGCTGGTTCTGATCAATGGGGTAATATTACTACTGGTATAGAATTAATTAAGAAAAAATTAAATAAAGAAGCTTATGGATTTACAATGCCTTTAATACTTGATCAAAATGGTAATAAATTTGGTAAAAGTGAAGGAAATGCTCTATGGCTAGATAAAGAAAAAACTAGTCCTTATAAAATATATCAATATTTAATTAATACAGATGATTCTAAAGTAATTGAATACTTAAAAGTATTTACATTCTTAACTCCAGAAGAAATAATGAAATTAGAGGAAAGCGTTAAAAATGAACCTGAAAAGAGACTTGCTCAAAAGACTTTAGCATTTGAATTTATAAAAGATTTGCATGGTGAAGAAGAAGCAATTAAAGCTCGTAAAATTAGTGAAGAAGTATTTTCACAAGGATTTAGTGAAGAAGGAATGCCAGAAGCAAATATTAAATTATTTGATAATATGAACATAATGGACCTTCTTGTTCAAGCAAATATTGCTCCATCTAAAAGCGAAGCAAGAAGATTAATACAAGGAAATGGTATTAGTATTAATTCTGAAAAAGTAACTGATCCTGAAATGAAAATAACTGAAGAATTATTTAAAGATAAATGTATTATTAGTAAGGGTAAAAAGAATCATGTAAAAGTTAACTTAGTAAAGTGAGTTAACTTTTTCTTTTATAAAAGTATTACTTGTTATATAATTATTATAGGTGATAACATGAGAGATAAGTTATTTAATTATTCAGAAGAAAGAAGTAATAAGACTAATATTATATTATGTATTATTAGTTTTATAGGTATATTATTAATTCCTTCTTTTATTTATTTAGGATTAAGAAAATTAATACATAATGATTTAGTCGCTAATATAATAGCTGATATTATATTTATAATTATGCTTTATTTAATGTATTATAAAGACTTAAATAGAGAATTTAAAACATATAAAGGTAATTTTAAAGAAAACTTTAAAACGAGTTTTAAAATATATTTAATTGGGTTTATGGCTATGGTGTTTTTTAACTTAGTTATATCTGTATTCTTAAAAAATATTTCTACTAATGAAAGTCAAGTTAGAGAAATGCTATATGCTAGTCCTATATTTACTATGATAAGTATTTCTATTATTGCTCCAATAACTGAAGAATTAGTATTTAGAAAAAGTTTACAACCTATAATTAAAAGTAAATGGATATATGTTTTAGTATGTGGTATATTATTTGGATTTGCCCATATATTGACTAATTTTATTGGAGGAACATTTATTCCAACTGATTTAGTTTATGTTTTACCTTATGCTGCCTTAGGATGCTCATTTGCATTAATGGACTATGATACAAAAACTACATTTAGTTCTATATTTATTCATTTTATGCATAATACATTAACTGGAATATTGTTATTGGTTTTATATTATGGTGGTAATTTATAATGGCAAAAGATGAAGAAAATATAACTATAGAGGAGGAAGAATTAGAAGAAATAGAAGAACATAAATCGCATAAGTTTCTTAATTTCTTAATATTATTTGTTTTAATAATTGTGGGTATTGTTTTCTATTCTAAATATGTTGGTACTAAAGGTTTAATAGTAAAAGAATATAGAATTGAAAGTGATATATTAACTGAAAACTTTAACGGTTTAAAAATAGTTCATTTTTCTGATTTGATATATAAATCAACTGTTGATAGTAAAGACTTAGATAAATTGGTTAATACTATAAATAGATTAAGACCAGATATAATTGTTTTTACTGGCGATTTAGTAACTAATAATGTAAAAATTAGTAACAAAGATACAGAATTATTAATTGATGAATTGTCTAAGTTGGATGCTAAAATTGCTAAATATGCAATATTTGGTGATAAAGATTTCACTTATAATGATTATACTAAAGTAATGATTGAAAGTGGTTTTACAATACTTAATAATAGTTACGAAGAAGTATTATATAATTCTAGTGAACCTTTATATATAGTTGGTCTTCCTAGTTCAATTAAAGAGAGTAGCAATTTAGATAAAGCATTTGAGTTTTATGATGAATTAGATAGAAGATTTACAATAGTTTTAGTTCATGACGGGAACACAATTAAATATTTAGATGATAGTATTTATGAAGTGGATATGATATTAGGTGGACATTCTTTAAATGGAAGTGTAGTTATTCCTAAAGTAGGAGGAATTTTTAAAGATAAAAATACTTATAAATATAGTGGACCTAAGTATGAAAAAGGAATAACAAAAATCTTTATATCAAGTGGCCTTGGTACTAATGAATATGGATATAGATTATTTAATAGACCATCATTTAATTTTTACAGATTAAAAGCACAATCATAGATTGTGTTTTTTTCATATTATAATGTAGAGGTGATTTTAGTGTATAGTAAGTTTAAATATAAAAACGATAGGTTTGTACCATTTGCAGGGCCTTTCTTATTAGGCGCATTAACTGGAGGAGTAGCTGTTAATGCATTTGGACCAAGACCTAGACCGATGTACTATAATCCTTATCCAGGATATCCTATGTATTATTAAAAAAAGTAAGAATAATTTTCTTACTTTAAATCTGCCATATATTTCTTTAATTGTTTTGAATTAGGACCAAATAGTATTTTCAATTGATTATTTATTTCAACTATACCTTTTGCTCCTAATTTTTGTATGCCTTCTTTGTTTACTAAAGACATATCTTTTAATGTGACTTTTAGTCTTGAAAGATTTATTTGACTATCAATAATATTATCTTTACCACCAAGATATTGAATTAATTTATTAATTTCGATAGCAAAATCTTTCTTTTTTAATTTTATAACTATAAATGATATTAATATTAATATAGCTACTATTATTGCATATTGCCAATACATATTATCACTCCTTATTTTGTTTCTTCTATATCATCAAGTATTAATTCTTCATTCATTTTATTAACATATTCTTTCATATTATTTTTAAAGGTTTTAATTACTGAATCTTTCCAGTATTCTTCTGGATCAGCATCACTTTCAATTAACGATGTATCGTTATTATGTCCAACTATTATACCACTATTTACAAATGTTACATCAGGCATAAATAATTTTTTATTATTAACATCATCTCTATATACATATTGTTCTAAATAATCTACTATTTTTTGATATTTAGATGTATTTAATTCTCTATATTCTTTTATATTTAAATAATTAATCTCTTTAACGTTATTTTCTTTTAATGACGCATTTAAATAATAAGCATATTTTTGACACCATTCTGATTCGGGAGTACAGAAAAATATTACACCAGTACCTCCTTCAAATATATCTAATATTTCTTCTATAGAACTATATTTATAAATATTATTCTTATCTACTAATTTATATTCTTTAGAAAATCTATTTACCAATATTTCATGGTTATTTGTATTTTCAAAATGATTATATATAAGTAGAGCACCAACAACCGCTATTGCTATTATAATTACTATTTTTATTTTTTGTTTCATTTTTTCACTTCCTTATTATATTTTACCATATAATTACTTGTTTAGATATAAAATTGTCTCATTATAGATTCATTTTTATGTTTAGAATAATAATTTATATCAAATAATTGTTTTATTATTAATTGTTTTGATTTGAAATTTCTTTTCTCATGTTTAATTTCTATACATTTGGGATTCAATCTTGACTCATGATTTTTCTTTAAATAATCAAGTAAAGCAACTAGACAAGCTGTTAAGATAATCATTGAAAATACTATTATTAGTACTTCTGTATAATTAATTAAGAAATTAGTGAATCTACATTTAATATTTAGAGTAGGTAAAGCCAATAACACAAAACTCATAGCAACAAGAATATCTAATATTATTGTTTTTATTTTTCCCAGTTTACTTGATTGTATATTGCCACCATATCTATATGTTGAATACATTGTATAAAGAATAGCTATTTCGATTATTAGTGGTGCAAACATTGTATTAAATTCTAAACCTAAAATTATAAATGAAATAATATTTAGTAATTTATCACTTAAAGCATCAATTATACATCCAAAGAATGTTGATACTTTTAATTTTCTTGCCAAGAATCCATCAATTGCATCTGTTAAGAATAATATAATAATTATTAAAGAAGTAATATTAATTCCACATTTATAATATATTATAGGTAACATAAAAGCACCTATTAATCTAATAGATGTTATAAAATTAACAATAATTAATTTCACCCTTTTGCTCATGATTATATTGTATGAAAATATATAATAATTGTCAATAAACTAGATATTTAAGTAACTTTATGGTATAATGTGTCTTGACATGGGGATGCATTGATTCGACAGAATATAGTTTAGATAGAATGCAAGTAGTAGGCGTACTTAAAACGCAAAACAAAAATAAACGGAAACGAATATAATTTCGTACCTGCTTTTGCCTAATAAATTTTAGTTAAAGCAAGTCTTCCTCTTTAATCTTTTGTTCACGAGATTTTAGTAGGGAGTTATAAAGTGAACTATATTATGAATTTGCTTATGGTTCATAATGAAAGATAAAATAGGCTTTGAATAATAAGAGAAGTTGGCAATCTACATTATTATTTGAGTATATAAACCAACTAAACTTGTAGATTTTCTATTGGAATTTATTTTGGACAGGAGTTCATTACTCCTCATCTCCACCAAATAGAAAATAAACTCTCATGAGTTTTTTATATTGCCCTGTGGCCAAGTGGTAAGGCTCTGGACTCTGACTCCAGCATGCATAGGTTCGAATCCTATCAGGGCAACCACGCTGAAATAGCTCAATAGGTAGAGCAACTGAATCGTAATCAGTAGGTTGGGGGTTCGATTCCTCTTTTCAGCACCAATTTGATTTTAAACTCATTTTTTATTTGAGTTTTATTTTTGTTTTTGTTGTGGTAAGATTATATAGGTGAAACGTATGAAAGAATTAAAATATGCTTTAATGTATGCTTCAATATCTCAAATGTTACTATGGTTAATTTTTATGGTATTTGATGAATTAATAATGTCTGATTATGAATTATATGTGCTTTATTTTGGCATATCGCTTTTAATAGTATTATTTATTTTATATTTTATTCATAATAATGAAATTATTAAGAATCATAAATTAAAATCCATGAAATTTAAAGTGTTTGAGTATTCTATATGGACTATATTATCAGTAGCAATGATGATAATAACATTAATATTGATTGATAATAGATTGTTACATCCATGTTCTATTGGTGGTTGGGATTGTTTCCTAAATGGACTTGAATATCAATTATATGCAATTTGTATGCTTATATTTATAGTTCTAATTATTGTAATTGAAATAATTATATATTTTGTTAAAAAAATTAAACAATCAAATAAGTAAGGAGAGATTTTTTATGGAAAATAAAATAAGTAATAAGAAAGAATTAGTAAAAAAATTATTAAAACAAGAAATGGATGAAGAAAATGAAAGTGATTTAATTGAAATGCTAATTGATAAACCAATAACAATTGATGTTGATAAACAAGAAGATAAATCACTAACTAGAGGAGAAAAATTAGCTGATAAATTGTCAGAAGTAGCTGGTTCTTGGGGATTTATTATTGGATTTTCTGTTTTTATAATAATATGGATTATTATTAATACATGTGTTATGAAAAAAGCAAGTGATCCATTTCCATTTGTTTTATTAAATTTAGTTTTATCATGTTTAGCTTCATTACAAGCACCAGTTATTATGATGAGTCAAAATAGACAAGCAAAAAAAGACAGTATTAGAAATCAAAATGATTATCAAATTGATTTAAAGAGTGAATTAATACTTGAAAAAATACATGATGAAATTCAAGAAAGTTTAAGAAATGAAAGACTAATTATTAGATTATTAAAAGAGGGTAATGAAGAAGAGGAAAAATAATGAAATACTGCAACATTGATGAAGACACAAATAATTATTTAAGCTATAGATTGAATTGTCTTATAAGTAAATTATCCGAAGTTGAAATGATTGAATGTATATACATTTCATATTTTGAAACTTTTAATATAGTTAATTTTAATAGATTTAATTGTATTGGTATAGATATTGTTATGAATGATATTAATTATTATAAAAGTGATTCAAATAAAATAATAACACAAACAGAAATATACACAAGTGCTATGAGTAGAATATTGGCAAGAAAAGGATATGATATAATATTTAATATTAAAAGTAACAAAAGAAGTAATTATTTTAAAGAAAGAAGTAGACAATTAGATTATTTAATTAGAAGTGAAATTGTATTTGATAGATATGATATATATGGTAAATTAATAAATAATACTAAAAAAATAGATGAATTTAGTAATGGTATTACTTTTAATCCTAAACTTAAACTTAAGAAGATATAGTATTATCTTCTTTTTTTTGCTATAATTATCTAGTGAGATAATATTAATGATTATATAGATTAGGAGAAATAAAAATATGAAAAAACCTTTAGTTTTATGTATATTAGATGGTTGTGGAGTAAGAGAAAGCACGGATGGTAATGCTTTTAAAAACGCTAATACTCCTACACTTGATATGTTGTTAAATAAATATCCTCATTCGATACTAGAAGCAAGTGGAAAAGCTGTTGGACTTCCTGAAGGTCAAATGGGTACTAGTGAAGTGGGACATATGAATATTGGTTCAGGTAGAATAGCAATACAACCATTAGAAAAAATAAATGCCGAGATTGAAAGTAAAGATTTTTATAAAAATGAAAAGATACTAGAAATAATAAATCATGTTAAAAGCAATAATTCAAATTTACATATATTTGGATTATTATCTGATGGAGGTGTACACTCTCACATTAATCATTTATTAGCGCTCCTTGATATGTTAAAACTTAATAATGTTGATAATGTATATTTAGATATATGCTTAGATGGAAGAGATACTTATGAAAAAAGTGCATTGAAATATTTAGATATTTTGAATAATAAGTTAAATGAACTTGGAATAGGTAAGATTTCAACTATTAGTGGTAGATATTATGCTATGGATAGAGATAATAACTTTGATAGAATAAAACTTGCTTATGATGCGATTGTTTATGGTGTTGGTAAAGAATATAATAGTTATAAAGAATTAATTGAAGAAAACTATAATAATGAAAAGTATGATGAATTTGTTATACCTGGAATTATTAATAGATGTCCAATAAATGATAAAGATGGCGTTATAGCATTTAATTTTAGAAAAGATAGGTTAAGAGAAATGTTTACATTACTTTCTAATCCAAATGCCTATGAAGAAGATGCTAATAAAAAAGGATTAGAAGTTAAACACTTTAGTAATTTGAAAACATTAACTATGTATCCTGTTACTGAAACAGTATTATCTACACATGCTTATGATGACTTAGATTTAAAGAATATTTTAGTTGATTATCTTCATAATAATAATTTAAGTCAATTAAGAATAGCAGAAACTGAAAAATACCCTCATGTTACATTTTTCTTTGACGGTGGTAAAGAAGTAGAGTATCCTGATATGAAAAAGATACTAATTCCATCACCTAAAGTAGCAACATATGATTTAAAACCAGAAATGAGTGTTTATGAAGTAACAGATAATTTTTTAAAAGAAGTTGGAAATTTTGACGTTACTATTATGAATTTAGCTAATGGTGATATGGTAGGACATACTGGTGTATATGAAGCGGCAGTTAAAGCAGTAGAACATATGGATATATGTATTAATAAAATATATAAAAGAATAATGGAATTAGGTGGAATACTTATGATAATTGCGGATCATGGTAATTGTGATATGATGTGGGATGAAAATCATAAACCTGTTACTAGCCATACTACTAATCCAGTATATTGTATTGTTACTGTTGAAAATATAAAGTTAAAAAATGGTAAACTAGCAGATGTAGCGCCTACAATGCTAGAACTATTAAATATGGAGATACCAAAAGAGATGACGGGTGAATCTTTGCTAGAAAAGTAGACTTGTAAAAGTCTTTTTCTTTTGTTATAATATCGTCTCGAAAAGAGGGATAAATATGACTGATGAAGATAAAATAGAAAATTTAAGAAATAAAATATTTAGTTATCTTGATAATAAAGAAATATTATCAACTGAAGAAACAATAAGTTTTTATGATTTAGCCGAAGCTTGTAGAATTGAATTTGGTTGTTATACAAATTTTTTTAAAAAAGATATAACTAAACACGCAAAAAAGATTAATGCTATATCTACTTTGAATAATATTTTAGGATATAAATTACCTTATATTGATAGAGTTATCCCTAGTGTTAAAGATTATAATAGTGTTATATCAATATATTTATCTAACTATAGTGGTGTATATTGTGGAAGAATGGATATAATTGATGGAACTGATACACCAATATTAATTGACTTTAATGAAAATAGTTTTTCTGATAAAAGAATAATCGAATTTATTTCAAAATGTTATAATGAATTTGTTCCAATGCTAATAACATTGAGAATATTTAAAAAAGAATTTGGAATGGATTATACTTGGGATTTAAGTAAACCTGATATTAATAGTATATTTACTATTAATGATGGATTTATGGAAGGTAAAATAAATTTAAATGATCCTGATTCTTCAAGAATGGCTCTTACTAATAGGGATGATATTATTCTTGCTACTAATAAAAATACTAGATATGGTGAATTATATGATTATATTGATTTTTATAATGATAGAATTCAAAAAAAATTTCCAGTTAATGTTAAAAATCTAAATCCATTATATAAATCTATAATTGATAATCATTATGTTATAAATAATTCAAATAAATTAATGAGATAGGTATTAATATGCTAAACAGTTTAAATGAATATTTAAAATTGGAGTTATCTATTGTTCATAGAGAAGATATATTTGATAAAACTAATAAGTTATTAGATTATATATATGAGTCTATCGGTAAATTAGATATTGATAATCCAAATAGATATAATATGGAATCTGATTTAAGAAGCATATTTTATTGTCTTGCCAATTTTAATGTTGATGTTATTAGATTTAATAAAGATAAAGACATATCTAAAATATCAAATTATTTATTTATGTTTATTGAACTAATAGATAATATATGGAAAGATTATAAATTAGATAATACAGAAAAAGTGATGCATTAGTCATCATTTTTTTATTCAATTTGATTTTTAATGTATTTTATGATATAATATATAGCACTTGTTAGGTATTAAAAGTAATAAATAAAGGGGTTTTAAATATGAATGACAAGATCTATTTACATACAATTAATAATAGTTATAGTGATTATTATAAATCTCAAAGACAAAAACTTATTTTAGAATATATTTTAAGATGTGGTGAAGTTAGAAGTAGAAGATTGCAAGGTAATTTAGATACAAATACTAATTTTTGTGGACTTGATTATATATCTTTAATTGATTATGAAAAACGTTTTGTTTCAAATAAAGAAAGAGAGCACTATAATTCTTATTATTCATATGCGAGAAATGGTTTATCAATTACTTTTCCTCAAGATAAAATAAAAGTTATTGAACCAACTATTATAGGTATTTGTTCTGATAATAGAAGAGGATATGAAACTATGAAATATCTTGGTATGTGTGAAGATGAAAGGTTTACTGATTTACCAGATGAAGTTCAAGTAAAAGATAGAATTTCATTAGAACATATGAATGGAATATTATTTCCAACAGAAAATTTTTTAGTATCAAGATTGTTTATTAAAAGAAAAAAGATGATTGAATTATTAAAAAAAGAATTGGATATTATAAAAGAATTAACTATTAAATATGGATATAATGTTGATATATATGATGTTGAAACATTAATGCCATTAAATGAAGAAGAAATATATAAATTATCTTTAAAATAATTTTATTGACAAAAATCTTATTATTTAATATAATCTACACGTAAGCAATGAAAAGAGAAGTAATTATTTATCTTCCTTTATAGAGAGTTAGTGGTTGGTGTAAACTAATAATAGGTATATAATGAAAAAAATATTCTTTGAGCTTAAAAGCAGATCTGCTATAAAGATATAAAGGTAGAATAAACGAATCTATAAAGTAAGATGGTACAGCGGTAACACGCGCTTACGTAATAGGTTCTTTTTTATTAGGAGGTTTTTATGGAAAATTATGATATTAACAATTGTAGTGTTAATGATAGTTATGTAGTATGCTACAAAGACAAAAAAAATATTAATGGAGAAGAGAAAGAAACAACTGAATATCACACAGTGACAGGAGAGCATTTATTACTTACATTTGAAGGTGATTTAAATGCAATATCTTATACTAAAGCAGTTGATAAACATATTGATAGAAGTATAAAATTTGAAAGTTATGTTAAAGGATATAATGACTTTATTAAAGATTTTGAAAATGGGAATTATGATACTATGGATCATTTGGAAAGTGTGTATGACCAAGCAGTTAAAATATTTCATAAGAGTGATATATCTTTTGTAATTGTTGATGGATCTATTATGCAATTAGATTCTAGTATAGATATTGTAGATAAAATATGTACTATATTTAAGAATAGTTTAGATTCAGTTGATTTAACTAAATATAAGTATTTAGAGGGTTTTGTAAATAAAATGAGTAAAGAAAAAGAATTAATAATGAAATAAGAAAGGGTGAAAAGAAATGGAAAGAACTTTGTCTGAACAAGAAATAATTAGAAGGGATAAGTTAGATGCAATTAAAGAAGTATGTAATCCTTATCCTGAAAACTATGAAAGAACACATTCATTAAGCGAAGCAAAAGAATTAAAAGATGGAGAAAACAATGTAAGTATTGCTGGTAGAATTGTGTTTATGAGAAAAATGGGTAAATTATCATTTGTAAAAATTCGTGATATTGAATCTATAATGCAATTAGAGGTAAAAATTGATGAAATTGGTGAAGAAAACTATGATTTCTTTAAGAAGCAAATTGATACTGGAGATTTTATTGGAGCAAAAGGAGAAATATTTACAACTCAAACTGGCGAAAAGACTTTAAGAGTTCATGAATTAACTTTCCTTGGCAAGGCATTAAGACCATTACCTGAAAAATTCCATGGTTTAACTGATATTGAGGAAAAATATCGTCAAAGATATGTTGATTTAATAATGAATGAAAATTCTAGAAATGTTTTTTTAGGAAGAAGTAAATTTTATTCGTTCTTACATAGATATTTAGATAGTCATGGTTTTTTAGAAGTTGAAACACCTATATTACAAAATAGTGTTAGTGGAGCTGCTGCTAAACCATTCTATACTCATCATAATACTTTAGATATTGACTTGACTTTAAGAATAGCACCAGAAATCTATTTAAAAGAATGCATTGTTGGTGGTTATGATAAAGTATATGAAGTTTCTAAATGTTTTAGAAATGAAGGAATGGATACTCAGCATCTACAAGAATTTACTCAAGTAGAATGGTATTGCGCTTATTGGAGATATGAAGATAATATTAAATTCTTTACTGAATTTATTCAAAATGCGTTAAAAGAACTAACTGGAAGTGAAGTATTAAACTATCAAGGGATGCAAATAGATTTTTCTAAAAAGGAATGGAAAAGATTAGATTATTGTAAGGAATTAAAAAAAGTATTAGGTTTTGATGCTTTAAAAATAAATGATCCTAAAGAATTAAGAGATAAAATAGTTAAATCTGGTTTATTTAATTATTCAGATTTAGAGGAAGCTAAATCTTGTGGTCAATTAATTGATTTTGTATATAAAAGAAAGATTAGAGAAGGTATTGTAGAACCTACAATTATATTCAATTATCCTGCTGTTTTAAAACCACTTGCTAGAAGAAATGATGAAGATAAAAATAGGGTAGATGTATTTCAAGTAGTAGTAGCTGGTACTGAATTATGTAATGCATATTCAGAGTTGGTTAATCCAGTAGAACAAAGATTAGCATTTGAAGATCAATTAAAAGCAAAATCTGAAGGTGATGAAGAAACAATGGATTTAGATGAAAACTATTTACTTGCAATGGAAACAGGTATGCCTCCTATTAGTGGTCTTGGATTTGGAATTGATAGATTAATGATGTTAATATATGATCAACCTTCTGTTAGGGATGTTGTTTTGTTTCCAACTATGAAAGATAGAAACTAATTGTAAAACAAATTGTAAAGGAATGTAAAACCATTTTTCATTCCTTTTTTATTTTGTTACAATTTATCAAGATAGAGGTGTATATATGAAAAAAGTATTTAAAATATTTTTAATTTTATTATTATTTATGACATTTATTAGGGTAAATGCCAGTACAATTAGTATTGATGAATTTATTAATGGTTTCAAAAACACTGATTTATATAAGCTGTTTACTCAAGAGGATGATCAAGGTAATGGAAATACAATAGATGTTATTAAAGATGAAACAAATCATAAAATAAATATATCTGTAAATAATGTAGCAGTAGTTGCTTTTGATTATACGGATAATTATATTTCTTATTCTGACCCAGACACTGTTATTACAGAAGAGTTAGTAAGCGAACCAATTCAAATCTTTTCTTCTGTTATGATTATAAATATAATGTATACTGTATTAGATTTAACTAATCATTTAGATAAAGATTTAGATATTCCTGATGAATTTAATACTGATGAGATTTTTGAAGAATTTGGATTTAATTATTTATCTGAAAATTATAGTTTTACTAATGGCGATACAACATCAAGTGGAAATTATATAAGAAATTTTAAGATGTCATTGGATACTGATAAGATTAATCATTTGGTAGATACATATGGAGTTTCAAGAGATGAAAGTGTAACTGTTCCTGATGGTTTAAAACCAACAATTATTATTTCTGATATAGAAGATAAAAGTGTACATATTAGTTTTGATTTACAAACAAATGATAATGTAGAATATTATTGCCAAGCATATCGTTCTACTAGTGAAAATGGAGAATATGTTTTAGCGGCTGGAGGTATTATGACTGCTTGTAAACAAGGAGATGGATCCTTTAGTGTTTCATTTGAAGATGATAATTTATCACCTAATACAACGTATTATTATAAAGCTAAAATTGTTGGTGGGGATACTTTTAGTGATATAGTTAGTATTAAAACAAAAGCGTCTAAAGTAAATACTGAAGTAAATCCAAAAACAGGTGATGTTTCACCAGTTATATATGTTTCTGTTTTATTAGTTATAAGTGTTGTTTGCTTAATAATTGTTAGTAGAAATATTCGTTCTGGTGTTTTATAAAAAAAGGAAGTATTATTAATACTTCCTTTTAATTTATCATCCATAATATTGTTTCTTTAGTGTATGCAAGACCTGGTGTATCTCCGTGCCCTGCACCTCTTAGTAGTGTAAATGTTGCGTTTCCACCAATTTTTTTGATTTCTCCAACATTACCACTCATCTCATTACTATATCTATTTTCTGCTTGTCCAACATTACCACCGAAAGCCCATACTTTTGTATTTTTAAAATTCTTTACATTTAATCTATATGAACCACAACTAACAGGCACTGCTGAATAAAAGAAATTTGGGTAATTATTAACCATATGCCATGTTCCAATTGATCCTCTTGAATGACCTGTAATTGAAATTCTATTTTTATTACATTCATATTTTTTGCATTCAGTATCTATAATATTTTTTAGTTCAGCTAGTCTTCCTCCGGTTTCAGCCCACATACCTCCTGATGGAGTGATTAATATAAATGGCAATTCTGAACCAAAATGTTTTTTTGCTGCTTTTAAGAATGGAGAACTACCATCACTTGTACCACCACCATCTCCATGTAAATACATTATTAAAGGCAT
The DNA here is from genome assembly GCA_017544525.1 of Bacilli bacterium. Next base: position 115,118 of record JAFYEA010000018.1, read on the forward strand.
ATTTGGTAATACTTGAGAAGGAGTATGTACACTATAACTTAATGTTGTTGATCTTCTTCTTTCACCACTTGGATTTCCTGGTTTATATGGTTTTTGAATCTCTTTAAATAATGTTTCTAATTTACTTTTAACTGTTGATTCTTTAATATTTTTAATTTTATTTTGAATTTCATTATATTTATTTTCGTTATAATTAGTTTTTAGTTTTCCAATTTCTTCTTTTATATCTATATATGTTTTATATTCATTTAATATATTTAATAATTCATTCTTTTCACTTTCATTTTTAATATTATTATTAATATATGTAACTGCTTTTATATAGTCAGCACTGCTTAAAGTGTTTTTGACATTATTTACATAATTTGTTGCAATTTTTTTATATGCACTTTGTATACCTTCTTTGTTTGCATATTTTAAACAAGATATATAATTATCATCACCATTTGATATTTTTACTATAATATTAACAAATGTAGGTATCAAAAATATTAGTACTGCAGCTATTATTTTTGCCACAGCATTTTTATTTGCTTTTGCTAAAGCATCATTATCCTTATTTGCTACTGCTCTTGTATAACCAATCATAAGAGAAATAATCAATATTAAAGGAACAACAATTTTAATTATCGTAATTGCTGTTTTTATTATTTTCATTATTTCTAATACACTTGGGTTATCACATACACTTAATATCATACTTATTTCCTTTGTGAAATCATCCATTCATATATATCAGATATGTTATTGTTATTGTTATCAATACCAAATACATCTTTTCCCATATCTCCATGACATGAATCTTTCATGTAAGTGAAAGCACTACAGTTTTGACAATCACTACATTTTCCTAATCCTTCAAAAACACCGCACATAGCAGTTACTGCTGACCAACTTACTGTTTTATTAGCACAACTTTTTCCAGTAGCTGTTGTTGCACCACCTTTTTCACCATATCCTTTCATTGGCAATGATTTTAAATAAGTCCAATCATTGTAACCTTTAATTTTATCAATACCTAAACCTGAACTAATAGGTGCGATAGCAGAAAAAATTCTATAATTATTTGCTGTTAGATATATATAATATCCACTAGAACTAAATGCTGTTAATGATATTCTATTCTCATCTAATTGATATTGTTTAATTAGATCTTTTATTTTTTTAACCGCAGCATCACTTGCTGACATATTCCAATCTTTTCTTTCACTACTTGCTAATAATGGTATATATATAAATGCTTGTAAATTATCTAAACTCTTAGTTTGAGCTATTTGTTTCATACTGGGTCCACTTAAACTATTTGGCGGAAACATTACTATTAAAGGCATATTAGTAGTTGCATTTTTAGGTATATACAAATAGTATCCTTTAAAAATAGGGTATGTAGTATCATTATATTGATTAAATGAACTTTGAACATTTAATGGAGCACCGGTTGATATAGAATTTATCATATCAGTTAATTTTTTCTTAATAGTTGGGTCAGCAATATTATTAATTTTATTTTTAATTTCATTATATTTATTTGCGTCATAATTTTGTTTTAAATTGTTTATTTCACTAGCTATATCTACATACTGTTTTATTGTGTTTAATTCATTTAATAATGATTCTTTTGTACTTTCATCTTTAATTTTATTTACATAATTAAGAGCATTATTATAATCTGCTAAACTTAATGAAGTTTTTGCTCTATTTAAATATGATTGTGCCATTGTTTTATATGATTCGCTTATAGATTCACTACTAGCAATATTTATACAACTTAAATATGATGTTTCACCAGTAATATGACCAATTATATTTACAAATGTAGGTATAAAAAACACAAGTATTGCTGCGATTACTTTTGCTACAGCTGTTTTATTTGCTTTTGATAGAGCATCAGCATCTTTATTTGCAACCGCTTTTGTATAACCAATCATTAATGAGATTATTAATATTAAAGGAACAACAATTCTTATTATTGTTAAGATAATTTTTACTATTCTCATTACTTCTAACACCGTTGGATTATCGCATACATTTAACATCATAATTATTCACCGTTATTATTATAACAAAATATTATTTTTAAGACTACATTTTTATTATAAAAAATGATATTATAAATATGGTGATAATATGAAGAGATATATTAGTGAATATATAAAAAATACAGAAAAAATATTAAATGAAAAAGTAACTAAAGAAATAATTGATAATCATGTAAATAAGATATCATTCTTCTCTCACGAAAGACTTATTCATTTAATAGTAACTATGTTTTTTGCTTTATTTACTATATTATTTATATTCATGTTTTTAGTTCTAAACAATTATATTTTATTGATTATATGTGCAATTATGATTGTAATACTGTTATTTTATATAGTACATTATTATTTTTTAGAAAACAGTGTACAATATCTTTATACTTTGTATGACAAATTAAAAGAAAAATTAAAATAATTTATTGATATAAAAATTATTAATTTGTATAATTGTAATATGGTGAGGTAAATGGACGAGAAATTAGAAAGGTTTTTTAATGCTATAAATTTTAATATAGATTTTTTTAAATATTTTAAAAATGCATCTGTAACGGATGTTCTTTTGGCTAAAAAATCAAATAAAATGAGACTCGTCATGAATATAGATTATTTAATACCAATTGAAGTGTTTAAAGAATTATGTATATGTGGAAAAACACTTAAAGGCGCTGAAGATGTTAGATATAAATTTATTGTTCAAAATAATGATAAATTACTAGAAGATTATTTTAATTATTATTTTGATATATTAGTTGATAAATGTCCTATGCTAAGAGCAATAAATAGGAATAAAATAAATATTGATAGTAATACTATTACCTTTCAGGTATTAAACAATATTGAAAAAGAAAAAATCGAATCTTTATCTGAAAAAATAGATACTTTTTTAACTGATATGGGATTTGAAGATATTAATATTTTATGTGTAATAAACGAGAAGGATAGAGAAAAGTTTATTGAGAAAATGTCTACCGAAGAAGTAGTAAGTGATAATAAAAAAGTATTAAAACAAATTAAAGGTGGCGTTATTACTGGAACTCCATCTCAAATTGTAAATTTAATCAGTGATGAAAAAGGTATAGTGGTTATAGGCGAAGTTTTTGGCAAAGTGGAAGGTACATCTACAATGTCAGGATGGAATATTATTACATTTAATATTACTGATTATACAGATAGTATAGTTTGCAAAATGTTTACTAAAGATGAAGAAGAAAAAAAATTCTTTTTAGATAATATTAAACCTGGTAAATGGTATAAATGTAAAGGTAATATTGCATATAATCAAAGAAGTAATGATTATGAATATTCAATTAATAGTATGGAAGAATTTGATAAAGAAACTATTAAAAGAGTAGATAATGCAGAAGTTAAAAGAGTTGAATTACATGCTCATACTATGATGAGTCAAATGGATGGTGTTACCAAGTTTGATTTAAAAGACAAAAAGTGTGAGCTTGTTAGTAGATGTATTGATATGGGATATAGAGGGGTAGCTATTACAGATCATAACGGATGTCAAGCATTCCCAATATCTTATAATATAATAAAAAAACATAATGCTAAAATAATTGAAGGATTAAACAAAGAAAAAGATAAATTACTTGATTCTATGGATTCATTAGATGATGATGAAAAGAAAGAAGCTAAAAAGAAATTAAAAAATATAGAAGAACAATTAAAAAATCCTCCATTATTTAAAGGATTATATGGAACAGAACTTACATTAGTAAATGATTATGTTGATATAGTTATTAGACCAACAGACTTACCTTTAGAAGGAACTGAATTTGTTGTTTTTGATACAGAAACAACAGGTTTTCATGCTGCTTTAAATGATTCTATGATTGAAATAGGAGCAGTTAAAATAAAAGATGGAATGATTGAAGATAGATTTGATTTATTAATTAATCCTGGTTATCACATTCCAGAAGTAATAACTAATTTAACTGATATAACTGATGATATGGTAAAAGATGCTCCTAATGAAGAAGAAGCAACTAAAGAATTTTTATCTTGGATTGGAGAATCACCATTAGTTGCTCATAATGCTAAGTTTGATATTAGTATGTTAGAAATGGCTATGCATAAATATAATTTAGGTGAACTTAAAAATACTGTTATCGATACTTTAGAATTAGCAAGAGCATTAGACAGAGATTATTCAAGACATAGTTTATCTGCTTTAGTTAAAAGATATAATATTCCTTTTGATGAAGAATCACACCATAGAGCAGACTATGACGCCGAAGGAACTGCTTTAGTATTCTATAAAATGTGTAAAAAAATATTAAGTTTAAATTTAACTAAAATAAGTGAATTACAAAAATTAGTTAAAGAAGATGAAATGTATAAATTTGGAAATAGATATCATTTTAATGCTATTGCTATTAATCAAAAAGGACTTCAAAATTTATTTAAAATAATATCACTTGCCAATACAACTTATTTATATCAAATGCCAAGAATACCTAGAAGCAAATTAAATGAATTAAGAGAAGGATTAATTATAAGTAGTGGTTGTTATGAATCAGAAATATTTGTAGAAGCAAGTAATTATACAGATGAAAAAGTTATTGAAATGATTAAATATTATGATTATGTTGAAGTACAACCACCAGAAGTATATTGTCATTTAGTTCAAACAAATGATTATAAGAGTGAATTGGAAATAAAAGAACATATAAAAAGAATAATTGATTTAACTAAGAGGGCAGGTAAAATAATAGTTGCTAGTGGAGATGTTCATCATTTTGATAGAGAAGATAAAATATATAGAGAAATAATTGTTAATCAAAAAGTACCTGGAGGAGGAAGACATCCACTTGCTAAAACAGGTATTACTGAAATTCCATCTCAACATTTTAGAACAACTGAAGAAATGTTGGAAGATTTTAACTTCTTAGATAAGAAAACTGCTTATGAAATAGTTGTCGAAAACACTAATAAAATATGTGATATGGTAGTAGATATAGAAGTAATTGTTGATACTCATGGAGTACCATTTAGCCCTAGAGTAAGAAGTGATGATGGTAAGAGTTATTTAGACTGTCCTAGAGTTGTAACTGATTTAGTTTTTGAAAAAGCAGCTTCTTGGTATGGAAATCCATTACCTCATAATATTGAAGAAAGAATCAGTAAAGAATTATATGGGGACTGTGTATACAATTATTGGTATAATAAATTAAAGAAAGAACATCCTAAAACAAAAGAAGATAAATTAATAGATGAAGTATTTATTCATGTTCATAAGACATTATTAGATGGTTTTGACAAAGTTAAAGAATTACTAAAAGAAGTAGTTCTTGAAAAATGGAAGGATGAAGATGGAGAACAAACAGAAACTTCTATAAATAAAAAAATAAAAAAAGAACTAGGAGGTATTATTGGAGGTGGATTTGATCCAATATACTTAATAGCTCAAAGACTTGTTAAACACTCTAATGACGATGGTTATTTAGTTGGATCTAGAGGTAGTGTAGGAAGTAGTTTAGTTGCAACTATGATGGGTATATCAGAAGTAAATCCATTACCACCACATTATAGATGTTTAAATTGTCAGCATAGTGAATTTAAAGATGAAGATGGTAATGATTTGGGTGCTACTTATTCAAGCGGATTTGATTTACCTGATAAGAAATGTCCTAATTGTGGAAATTTAATGAAAAAAGATGGTCAAGATATGCCATTTGCAACATTCCTTGGATTTAATGCTGATAAAGTACCTGATATAGATTTAAATTTCTCTGATTTAAATCAAGCAAGTGCTCATGAATATACTAAAGTACTATTTGGAGTAGATAATGTATATAGAGCTGGAACTATAGGTACTGTTGCTGATAAAACTGCTTTTGGATTTGTTAAAGGATATTTTGAAGATAAAGCAATAGAAAAGATGGGACTTACAGGTAAAGAAGCTGAAGAAGCTAAAAAAACTATTAAAATTAATAAAAGAAATTGTGAAATAGCAAGACTTGCTATAGGCTGTACTGGGGTTAAAAGAACTACCGGACAGCATCCAGGTGGAATAGTAGTTGTTCCTGATTATAAAGATGTATCAGAATTTACTCCTTTCCAATATCCCGCAGATGATCCTAATTCTGCATGGAGAACAACTCATTTTGATTATCACTCAATTGAAGAAGATTTATTAAAATTAGATATATTAGGACATTCAGATCCTACTCAATTAAGATTAATTCAAGACTTAAGTCATACTAATGTTGAAGATGTTCCTTTAGATGATAAAAAAACAATGAGTATATTCTCATCATTAGATGCTCTTGGAGTAACAAGCGAACAAATAATGTGTAATACAGGTACTTTAGGAATTCCTGAGTTTGGTACACCATTTACTATAGGAATGGTTGATGAAACAAAACCAACGACATTTGCTGAACTTGTTAAAATATCTGGTTTATCCCATGGTACTGATGTATGGCTAGGTAATGCAAGAGACTTATGTACTCCTGATGAAAATGGTAATATTCAAGTTCCATTTAAAGAAGTAATTGGGTGTCGTGATGATATAATGGTATATTTAATGTATAAAGGTGTTGAACCAATTAAAGCATTTAAAATAATGGAATTTGTTAGAAAAGGGAAAGCATCAAAAGATCCTATTACTTGGGAAGAACATAAAAAGACAATGAAAGATGCTGGTATTGAAGATTGGTTTATTAATTCTTGTCAAAAAATTAAATACATGTTCCCTAAAGCGCATGCAGCAGCTTATGTTACAAGTGCATTTAGAATTGCATGGTATAAAGTACATATGCCAATATATTTTTATGCATCTTGGTTCTCAACAAAAGCAACTGATTTTGATATAGATGCTATGATAGGTGGATATGATTCAATTAAAAATAGATTAACTGAAATAATTGAAAAAGGATATGATGCTACTAATAAAGAAGGTGGTATCAAAGAATGTTTAAATGTTGCTCTTGAAATGGCAGCAAGAAACATAAAAATAGCACCATTTGATATTTATAAGAGTAAAGCATTAACATTTGATGTAGAAGATGATCACACATTAATACCGCCATTTATTACTATAGATGGTCTTGGTGAAACAGTTGCTAAAAATATTGAAACAGAAGCTAAAAAGAAACCATTTATAAGTATTGAAGATTTTCAAAGTAGATGTAAGGTATCAAGTACATTAGTTGATAAAATGAATGCTATGGGTATGTTTGATAAATTACCTAAGAGTTCACAACTTAGTTTATTTGATTTGGGGATTGAATAATGAGAATAGTAGTTTTAGGAAGTAGTAGTTCAGGAAATTCAACTTATGTTGAAATGAATAATAAAAAGTTTTTAATTGATGTGGGGCTTGGATTTAACGATATAAAAAACAAATTATTCACTTTAGGAGTTACAGCCGATCAAATAGATTTTATTATAATTACACATGCTCATATTGATCATGTTAAAAGTCTTCATTCTTTTAGTAGAGTTTATAATACAAAAATATATATTTCACATGACACATTTATGGAATATTTAAAAAAAGATTTATTAAATAATTTTGAGTTCTTTGATGAATTAAATATATTGGAGGGAATTAAATTTTCTAAGATACCTATATCACATGATAAAAAAGGATTTGGATTTATATTTGAATATGATAATAAGTCACTTGCTTATATAACAGATACTGGCATGATACATAATAGATATCATGAAAAATTCAAGAATAAAACAGTATATTTATTTGAAAGTAATCATGATGTTGAAATGGAAATGAATGGTAAAAAAGATGAAATGACTAAGATTAGAAATATTGGTGACATGGGACACTTATCTAATGAAGAATGTGCTATGTATTTAAGTAGATTTATTGGTAAAGATACTAAAGCTATTATGTTAATGCATATTAGTGAGCATGATAATACATATGAGTTAGCTTATAAAGTAAATAGAGAAGCTATAGACAAGAAAATACCAATATATATTTCTGATGTTAGTAAAATAAGTGAAGAGATTATTATATAGAAAGTAGAAATACTTTCTTTTATTTTTAAAATCATTTATAATATACAGAAATGGTGTTAGTATGAAAGAAAAAACTATAAATAAAAATATATTATTTTTTAATTTAGATAGAGATATATTATTAAAAGATATTAATGATGTTGAAATATTATCTATTGATAGGATAAGAGATAATTATTTTAGTGATTTATCTATATTTTTATATGATAAACCTTTTTCAAATGAATTAATGGAATTTGTTAATGTCATAGTAAAGAATTTTAAAAAAGAAGATTTAAAAATATTTTATAGTAATATAAGACATCTTGATGTTAAAAAATTTGATGAAAATAAATATAATAAAGGTAAAAAAAATCATACTCTTGCTTATTATAAACCTTATAATAATACTGTTTATATTTCAAATGAAATTAATACTTCTGGTATATATCATGAATTATTTCATATGAGTACCGCTATTAAATATAATAAATATTTATTTGTTGGATTTGATCAAACTGATTTAGTCTCTAACAAATCATTTGGTGTAGGTATAAATGAAGGGTATACCCAACTTTTATCAGAAAGGTATTTTGATAAAGCGCAAAAAGGTTATCCTTCTTTGGTACATGATCTTTTATTAATTGAAAACTTAATTGGTAAAGAAAAGATGGAAAGTTTATATATGCAATGTAACTTATATGGATTGATTGATGAGTTAAAGAATTATATTAGTTATGAAGATATATGTAGATTTATTACTTATACAGATTATATTAAACATAATATGTATAATAAAAATGTTAGTGATAGAAAAGTTGCTATAATGGGTCAAATGTGTGCTTATATAAATATGTTCATTGTGACATGCTATTTAAATAAGTATATTAATCAATTACCAAATACTCCTGAAGAAAGAGAAGATATGATTAATACATTATGTATGTTATTTAATAAATTAATAGTTCGTATTAATATTAATAATAAATTAGTTGAATGTTCATTTACAGATAATATAGAATATTTGGAAAGAATATTAGAAGGTTTTGATTATTTAGGTTTAGATTGTAAAGAATTAAAACAAAAGAAACTTGTATAACTTTATAATTTTAAAATATTATAGTATAATAATTAATAGTGATTATAAATGAGGTGACATTATGTATAGAAAAACATATGTTGAAGTTAATTTAACTAATTTGAAGATCAATGTTAAAAATATTATTACTAAATATAATAAATATAAATATAGAATAGGTATGGTTAAATCTAATGCTTATGGGCATGGATTATATATAATTAATACTTTGATTGAATCTGGTATTAATTATTTAGCAGTTTCTAATTTAGATGAAGCTATGGAAATAAGAGGATATAATAAGAATATTCCTATATTGATTACTGAAGTAATTGATAAAGATTTAATTGATACAGCAATTGAAAATAATATTACTCTTACTATTGATAATTTGGAATATTTAAAAGAAATTAAAAATAATTGTAAAATTCATATTAAGATTAATACTGGTATGAATAGATTAGGAGTTAGTACAAAAGAAGAATTTAATGAATTATATAAATATATTAAAGAGAATGATAATATTTATTTAGAAGGTTTATATACTCATTTTGCTACTCCTGGTATTAATGATAAGTATTATGATATGCAATTAAATAGATTTAAGGAGATAACTAAAGATATTAAATTAAGTGATATACCTATTATTCATTTAAGTAGTAGTTTTATGTTATTAAATCATCCTAGAATACCATTTGAAAATGGATTTAGAATTGGTACTGTTATGTATGGGTATGATGTATCATTAAGTGAATATGGAGAAAGTATAAAAGATAAAATAAGAAAGTATAGAGATGATTTCTTAATTAAGAAGGATAATATTAGTCCTGTTATTAGGGGTGTTGAAATACCATTAAAACCTGTTTTAAAGATTAAAACTAATGTTATGGAAATTAGAGAAGTTAAAAAAGGTGAATTACTTGGTTATGGAACTCATTTTGTTACTGAAGATACTAAAATAGCAGTTCTTCCAATTGGATATGATAGTGGTATTGGAACTAATATGTTAGGTAGGTATGTTTTAATTAATAAAAAGAAATATAAAGCAGTTGGATCTATGTCAATGTGTATGATGTTTGTTAGTGTTGATGATAAAGTTAATGTAGGTGATGAAGTTATCATACTAGGTGATGATTTAACACTTGGATATTTAAGTAGATTAAAACATACAGGTATTCAAGAGACATTAGTTTCTATTGATAAAAGTTTACCTAGAGTATATTTAAAAAATAATAAAATAGATAGAATTATTTAGGAGGTATTTATGTCATTAAAAAGTTATATGGTTAGAAAAGTTAAAGCCATCGATAAAGAAAAATTGAATAAACTAGCTAGTGATATTGCTAAGAGAAATAATAAAAGTGTTGGTTATGTTAAAAGAGATATGATTAAAAATTTTATTAGGTATGGTATTGGTTATACTGATTATTTAAAAGGTGATTATATTAATTTAACTAAAGAACAAAAGAAAACTTATGTTACTACTAAATCATTTTATAGATTGCTTGCATATTTGAATAATCCTAAATATGATGCGACTATGTCTGATAAAATAGTATTTAATAAAATATTTAATAAATATTTAGGTAGAGAATGGATTGATTTAAGAAACAGTAGTATAGATGATTTTAAAAAGTTTATTAAAGGAAAAGATGTTATATTTGCTAAACCTCCTACTGATTTTGGTGGACATGGTATTAGAAAAATAGAAACTAAAGATATTAAAAATATTGAAGAATTATATAAAGAATTATTAAAGAAAAAAATAAATCTTATTGAAGAAGCTATTGTTCAACATAAAGAACTTGATAAATTAAATCCTTATGCAGTTAATTCATTTAGAATTGTTACATTAGTTAAAGATGGTAAAGCATATATACTTGCTAATGCACTTAGAATTAATGTAGATGATGCTATTGCTATTGGGTGTTCAGATGCTTATATGAGACTTGATGAAAGTGGGAAAATATGTAGTAGAGTAATAGATGATGTTGCTAATGTATATGAAGAACATCCTATTGCTAAAATAAAGTTTAATACAGTAAAAATTCCATTTGTTAAAGAATCATTTGATATGGCATTGAAAGCTGCACTTGAAGTACCAGAAATGAGATATGTTGGATGGGATTTAGCAATTACTCCTAAAGGACCTGTAATTATGGAAGGTAATGAATTTCCTAGTTATGGTTTAGTTCAATATTATTTATTTAATGATGAACATGAAGGGCATCTAGCACAAATATCTAAAATACTTGGTGATGAGATGAAAAATATTAAATTATGAGAAATAAATTAAAGAAAAATTCATTTATTCAAGGTACTGTAATTGCATCTTTATCACTTATATTTATTAAAATATTAGGTGCTATATATGTAATTCCTTTTTATAAAATAATAGGTGAAGAAGGTGGAACTTTATATAGTTATGCATATAACATATATAGTTTATTCTTGAATATTAGCACTGCAGGTATTCCAATTGCTATGAGCATGATAGTTAGTGAATACCTTGCATTAGAAATGTATGATGCTAAAGAAAGAAGTAGAAAAGTTGGTACCAGATTAATAACTGTGCTTGCTATTGTTTCATTTTTAATAGTGTTTTTTGGTGCACCATATTTAGCTAAATTCTTATTATCTAGTGAATCTGGTGGTCATAGCATTGAAGATGTAGCACTTGTAATTAAAACAATTTCGTTTTGTTTATTAATAATTCCTTTTTTAAGTGTATTAAAAGGATATTTACAAGGTCATAAATATATTGCACCATCTTCTGTATCACAAGTAATTGAACAAATAGTTAGAATAGTTATTGTCTTATTTGGTTCATATATCGCAATTAATATTTTGAAATTTAGTGTAGCTACAGGAGTTTCAGTCGCACTAACTGGAGCATTCTTTGGAGGTTTAGTGGCATTTATATATTTAAAACTAAAAGTTAGAAATAATAAAGAAGCATTTCCTAAACCTTTAAAAAAAGATTCAGTTAAGAATAAAACAATAATGAAAAAGATATTAACTTATTGTATTCCTATTGTAATGGTAGCAATCATTGATAATTTATATACTTTAGTTGACATTAAATTAATTGTTAAAGGATTAAATATTGTAGGATTTAGTGCTATGGATGCAGAAGTAATTTCTGGCATAGTAGCTACTTGGGCACCTAAGATTTGTACTATAATTATTGCAATTGCCACTGCGTTAACTACAAATATTATTCCACATGTAACATCAAGTTATATTAAAAAAGATATGAATGGTGTTATTTATAGAGTAAATCAAGCAGTATCTACAATGCTTATTATTACATTACCAATGTCAATGCTTTTAATGGTTTTATCTAATGAAGCATATTCTGTATTCTATGGAGCTAGTAAATATGGTAGTTTAGTTTTAAAAGCATCTGCCGTTAGCCATTTATTTTTTGGTATGTGGAGTGTACTTAATACTTCATTACAAAGTTTAAAGAAGTTTAAAATTATATATTTAAATTCATGTATTGGATTATTTTGTAATGCGTTGTTGGATATTCCTATAATATTATTACTAAATAAATTAGGTTTGCCAGCATATATTGGAACAGTTATTGCAACATGTATTGGTTATACCATTTCAATTACAATAGTTGTTAAATTTTTAAAGAAAGATATGAATTTTAATTTTAGAAAAGCTATTGAAACATTTAAGAATATAATTATTCCATCAATTATAATGATTATTCCAATTATTATATTGAAACATTTTATTCATATTGAATTAACTAGATGGACAGCGTTAGCTTCAGTAATTATATATGGCTTACTAGGTGCATTTATATATTTATTTATAACATATAAAAACAAGTCATTAGAAAATGTATTTGGTAAAGAATTTTTAGATAATATATTTAGAAAATTACATTTAAAGAAGTAGAATAATGGTTCTACTTTTTATTTACTTTTAATGTTGATTAATTTATAATAAAATTACTTTTTTGAGGTGATTAGAATGAATAAACCAATAATAGGAATTGTATCTAATAGAAACTTTGGTGAAACAAATAGACCTTTTACATATACTACTAATTTTTCTAATTTAGTAGCAGAAAAAATATATTCTAATAACGCTTTACCAATTGGTGTTATTTTTCCTTATGGAGTATATGAAGAAGAAACATTAAAACAATGTGATGGTTTAGTTTTACAAGGTGGTAATAGAATTGAACTATGTCAATTATTAACTGTTGGATATGCACTTAAAAATAATATACCAATATTGGGAATATGTAATGGTATGCAAACTATGGCTGGTTTTGATTATTTATCTCAACAAGTTAGTATTGATGAACCATATTTTTATCATAAAATAAGTACACTTTATAGTAAATTAGGTGAAGAAGCTTTTCTTTCAAGTTGTGATGACCATAACAAAGAAAATCCTTTCTATATTCAAAGTTTAGAATTAGCAAAACATAAAGTATATTTTAATGAAGATAGTGAATTTTTTGATTATTATAATACTTATATAATTAATGCTTTATCATTACATAACTATGCTTGTAATAAATCAATATTTGATAATAGTAATTATTTTAAAATATCAGGTTTAAGTGAAGATGGAGTTGTAGAAGCAATTGAAAGTAAAAATGAAAGTCATTTAGCAATTGGAGTTCAATATCATTTAGAAATTGATGATCAAGGTGATCCAATTTTTAGTGATTTAGTTGAAGAAGCTAAATATATTAGAAAATATAAGAAATAAAGACTGAATAATCAGTTTTTTCTTTTGAATTTCTTTATTAAAAATAAATAATGTTATATAATAATTATTAGGTGAAACATATGAAAAAAAGAGCAATATTAATAGATGGAAATAATTTATTATTTAGAAGTTATTATGCTACAGCATATAATGGAAATCTTATGAAAAATTCTAAAGGATTACCTACAAATGCACTATATGGTTTTATTAATATGATGAATAAGATTATAAATGAAGAAAAACCTGAATATGTTATGGTAGCTTTTGATAAAGGACATAATTTTAGACAGGACATGTACGACAATTATAAAGATGGCAGAATTGAAACTCCTAATGATTTAAAAATACAATTTCCTATTGCTAAAGAAATATGTACTTTACTTGGTATTAAATATATTGAAATAGATAATTATGAAGCAGATGATATAATTGGAACATTTGCTAGAATGGCTGATGAAGATAAAAATTATAATGCAACTATTATAAGTAGTGATAAAGATTTGTTGCAACTAATAAGTGATGAAGTGGATGTAAAATTATTAAAACAAAAGGATTATATTATGATGAATCCTAAAACATTCTATGAAACATATGGTTTAGAACCTATTAGAATGATTGATTTAAAGAGTTTGATGGGGGACGCTTCTGATAATATTCCTGGTGTTAAGGGAATAGGTGAGAAAACTGCATTATCATTATTACAAAAATATGGTACTTTAGAGGGTGTATATCAACATATTGATGAAATAAGTGGTAAAACTAAAGAAAAATTAATTAATGATAAAGATAATGCTTATTTTTCATATAAACTTGCTACTATATATAAAGAAGTTCCATTGGATTATACTTTTGAAGATGTTAAATATGATGGACCAAATACTGAAGAATTAATTAATAAATATAAAGAATTAGAATTTAATTCATTTTTAAAAACAATTCCTCAAAAGATGGATAATAAAAAAGTAAATTCTGAAGAGGTAAAAGGTAAAATTGAAATTAATGGCGACTATAGTTTTTATTTAGAATTAGATAATTCTAATTATCATAATGCAAAAATAATTGGTGCTTCAATTTATGATGGTAAAAAATCATATTATTTAGATTCTGCTTCATTAATGTTAAATAAAGACCTACTTAAAAATGTATTGGTTTCTTTTGATAATAAAAAGAATATAGTTGCATTAAATAAAATGGGAATAGAATTTAAATGTAAGTTTGATACATTAATAGCTGCATATTTACTAGGTTTTAATGTAAAAGATGATATATCTTATTTGAGTACTTCTTTTGGTACTGAAATACCTTATTATGAAACAATTATTAATCCTAAAAAAGGTTTAAGTGAAGAAGAAACAAAAAATGCTATTATATTAAAAGCTAAATTTTTATATGATACATACAATGATTTTAATGAAAAGTTAAAGAGAGAAGAATTATATGATTTATATTATAATATTGAACATCCATTAATTGTTGTTTTGGCTGATATGGAAATGACAGGTATTAAAGTTGATAGTAGTGTAATAGATGATCTTAAAAAAAATATTAAAGTTAGAATAGAAGATTTAGAAAAGAAAATATATGAACTAGCAGGTGAAGAATTTAATATAGCTAGTCCTAAACAATTAGGAGATATTCTTTATAATAAATTGAAACTTCCAAAAGGTAGAGGAAAGAATGCTACTAGCACTGCTCATGATGTGTTAATTAAATATGTTCATTCTCATCCTATAATTAATGAAATACTTGAATATAGAAATCTTAGTAAGTTATATACAACTTATTTAGATACATTTAATGATTATATTCATAAAGATGGAAAAATTCATACTATATATAAACAAACTGGGACAAGAACTGGTAGATTATCTTCTGTTGAACCAAATCTTCAAAATATTCCTGTTAGAAGTGAAGAGGGTAAGTTAATTAGAAAAGCATTTGTTGCTAGTGATAATTCATATTTATTATCAAGTGATTACTCTCAAATAGAACTTAGAATACTTGCACATATAAGCAATAGTGAATCATTAAGACAAGCATTTATTAATGGAGAAGATATTCATACTCATGTAGCTAGTGATATATTTAATAAAGATGATAGTAAAGTAACTCCTAATGAAAGAAGGACCGCTAAAGCAGTAATATTTGGCATAGTTTATGGAATTAGTGGTTATGGGTTAGGTGAGAACTTAGATATAACTCCTACTGAAGCAAAAAAATATATTGATAAGTATTTAGAACTGTACCCTGAAGTAAATGATTATATGAAAAATATAATTGATAAAACTAGAGAACTTGGGTATGTTAGGACATTATTTAATAGAAAAAGAGAAATTGAAGAAATTAAAAACACTAATTATTTAATTAGATCTATGGGTGATAGAATGGCCTTGAACACACCAATTCAAGGTACGGCAGCAGATATATTAAAACTTGCTATGGTTAAGTTATATGATTTATTAAAAGAGAAGGGTTATAAAACTAAAATGTTATTACAAGTACACGATGAATTAATATTTGATGTACCCGAAAATGAACTTGATGAAATTAAAAAAATAGTAAAAGAAACTATGGAAAATATATATAAATTATCTGTACCATTAAAAGTATCAATTGAATATGGTAAAGACTGGTATGAAGCCAAGTAGAACTTTACATAATAACTAAATTATATTATATTGAAAATGCAAAGAAATATTGCATAAAATAAAAAAGGAACGTCTGATTACACTAAGTTAGACGTTTCTTTTATTATAATATTGTTATAAAAAGTAATATTATAAGTAAAATAATAATTATTGAATACAAAAGATTTTTTGTAAAGTTATGCTTTACATTTTTGATGGTTTGTTTTTTATTTCTAAATCATTTATATCTTCATATATTAAAGAGTATATATTAGTTACTCTTTTTTCAATGTTTAATGATTTATATTTTTTTGTATCATATTTATTTAAAATAGGCATTTTAATATTTGATTTAATACTTTTTAAATAGTTTTGTCCTTCTTTACTAAATCCTAATATTCTAATATATTCTAAATCGTTTATACTTTTTACTTCTTCTTTAGTTAAAGAACATAATATATGATTTAACATTCTTGATATTTTATTATATGTATATCTTTTAGTTTTAATATTTTGAATTAGTTCTTCTAATGAATCAGATTTTTTTATTACATTTTTTATTCTTGTACTTAAACCTTCATCTACGTCTAAATATTTATTTAAATCTTCTTCTGATAATATTTTATATTTTAAATATTCAAAATATTTGTTATTTAGTTTTTTCATCTTTAATAAATTAAATACATCATTTGGAACATTCTTCTTTATATCTATATTATTTAATAATTTATTTCTTATGTTAGAAGCAGATATTATATTATCATTTGAATTAACATCATGATAATCGCTTGTTCTTTTTATGCTTTTAATTTCTATATTATAATTATTATTTAATACTTCTTTTATATAAGATAAACCTAGTAAATCATTAGGAGTATTAATACTAGATCCATTTAAATCTTTTAAAGCATTATTTAAGGCTGTAGGATAATTAATTCCATTATTCATGTATTCTTTTACCTTGATATCAAAATCATTGTTATAAAGTTGTATTTTAGCGTTATTTAATAGTTCATCTATATTATCGCTTTCACTACCAAATATTAATGTATTGATTTTTAACTCATTTAATAGTTTTATTGAATACTTAGCAAATATATCACTAGATTGAGTCGAATATAAATAAGGAAGTTCTATAACAATATCTATACCATGATTTAATGCAACAATTGTTTTATCCCATTTATTTAATATAGATAATTCTCCTCTTTGTGTGAAAGAAGAAGACATACAAACTATAATTAAAGAATTAGGGTATAATTCCTTAATCTTATTTATTTGATATAAGTGTCCATTATGAAATGGATTATATTCTACTACTATTCCTATTACATTTTTCATAATAATCCCTCTTTATAACGAGAATATTATAGCAAAATATATTAATTTCTTCAATTTTTACTTGATATTTTTGAATATTTGTGAGAAAATACATTAGCAATGCAAAAAATGTATATATACAAAGAATCGCGCGAAGGAGGAATAAAAATGAAATTAGATATCACTTTATTTGGTGCACTACCTTTTAGAAGAATTAGTAAAACTGCTAAAAGACAAAGAAGAACTCATTTAAAGAAAACTGCTCCAACTACTACTACATGTAGTAATTGTGGTGCTGTTGTTGCTCCACACAGAGCTTGTACAAAATGTGGTTTTTATAAAGGAAAAGAAACTTTAAAAGTTAAAAAAGAAGAAGAATAGTCAATCATTAGATTGACTTTTTTATTTGTGTGTTTATAATATATTTTACTTGGAGGGTTTTGTATGAATAAAAAGAATAAAGCAATAATTTTATCAGCACTATTATCAGCTACCTTATTAGCAGGTTGCGATGATAAAAAAGAAGTAGTAGAGATTGATGGTAAAAATTATGTTAAAAATGGTGAAGAGTATATAGAAGTTTTTGAAAAAACAAAAATTTTTGAACCAGGTACACATTATATTCATTATTACAATTATATATCTTATAATAATCCTGATAGACAGTCTGGTTTTAGTGATAGTTATAATGTTCCTGTTTTAGAAGGATATGAAGTTTTTTCTGTTGAACCTGTTTTACGAAATGGGTATACATATGGTTATATGTACATATTTGTAAATACTCAAAGAGTAGAAGCAACTGCTAGTTATGATTATAATAAAAATGAATATTATTTTTGTAATCCAGGAGTTTTAGTAGAAGAACATAAATTATCATAATGTAGGTGTAAAAACCTACTTTTTTTATTGAATATTGATATCTAAAAGTGTTAATATAATATTAGGTGATGATATGAATAGAAAAGGTTTTACATTAGTTGAAATACTAGCTGTTATTGCTATTATTGCAGTTTTATCTATTGTATTAGTTCCTAATATTATAGAAAACTATAAAAATAGTACTGATAAAGCAATGCAATTACAAGAAAATGAATCATTAGATGGAGCAAAACTATTTGTTGAAGATTTTTGTAGAAATCCAATAAGTAGTAATCACAAGTGCAGTAATTATGAAAAAACATCTACATCTGGATTTGTATATTTTTGTTTGAGTACTTTACAATCCAATATTGCAATACCAGGTTTTGATTCGGAACCATATTTACCAGGAGTTAATTTTAAAGGTGGGGTCCCTTGTGATGGATTTATAAAGTTTACTAAAAATGGTAATGCTTATGAAGACGGGAAAGCTTACTTAGTTTGTAAAAATCCTGATGAAACTGAATACGGTTATGCAACTGAAGGATATGAAGCTTATACTACTGAATTGAATTCTTGTTTAAGTAAGACTAAGAATTAAAATTTAAAGTAAAAAAGTATTTTAAATACTTTTTTTATTATTTGATTAATTAATTAAATTAAAGTATAATTTATGTTAGGTGATTTATATGAGTAAAACTAAAATTTTTAAGATAGAAAAAGAAGAATATAATAAAAAAGATAATAAAAATGATTTATTAAGTATGGCTATTGGTATAGCAATATATGCATTTATTTTAATCATTAGTTCAAATTTATTTACTAATTTTTATATTGATAATTATTTTTGGGCAATAATTGCTGCTGTTTTAATAAGTGCATTAAACTATACTATTAAACCTTTCTTAGTATTTTTAACTTTACCGCTTACTATTATTACTTTTGGTATTGCGTATCCTTTAGTAAATATGATTATATTAAAAATATGTGATTTATTAATGGGTGATAAGTTTGTTATTTCTGGTTTTTTCTCATTATTCTTTATTGCAATATTTATAAGCATATTAAAGATTATATTAGATAAATTCATTACTAAAAACTTTAAAGGAAGTGATTAATATGTCTCCAGTTATATTTACTATATTTGGGTTTGAAGTAAGATGGTATAGTGTTTTAATTTTATTATCTGTAATTATTTCTTATTTTTTAATTATAATTGAAACAAGAAAGTTTAAAATTAAATCAGAATATGTAACTAATTTATTATTTTGGACTATTATTTTTGGAATATTAGGAGCTAGAATATATTATGTTTTATTTAATCTAGATTATTATTTAGCCAATCCTAAAGAAATTGTTATGGTATGGCATGGTGGTTTGGCAATTCATGGGGGAATTATTGCTGGCTTGATTACGATTATATTTTATACAAGAAGATATAATGTAAAGACTCTTAAAATATTAGATATAATGGCTCCAGCACTTATTATTTCACAAGCAATAGGTAGATGGGGTAATTTCTTTAATTCGGAAGCATATGGAAGCATAGTTGAATACAATACTCTTGTTAATATGAAAATAATACCTCAATATATAATAGATCATATGTATATAGATGGTGCGTATAGATTACCAATGTTCTATTTTGAATCTTTGGCATGTTTGATTGGGTTTTTAATAATATTATTTATTAGAAGAAGAAAGTATATTAAGAATGGGCAAGTATTTTCATTTTATTTAATATGGTATGGTATAGTTAGATTTATTATTGAGATCTTTAGATCAGATAGTTTGATGCTATTTAATATAAAAGTCGCTCAAATTGTTAGTGTTTTAATGGTACTAGCAGGTATCGTAATAATTATCAAACAAAGAAGAAAACCTTTGCTTGATGAATTATATAATAAACAATATGAAGATATACAGTTCTAAATTTAATTTAGAACTTTTTATTTGCTTTTTTTTATGATAAAATGATACCTAGTAGGATAGGAGTAAAAAAATGAATAATCTATTAGCATTCACTGAAAAACCGAGTAAGAATTTAATTATAAAATTTATTAATAATATTTCATCTTTAAGGAGAGATTATAAGATTTTTGGTATGATTAGAACAAACAATTATAATGATTCAGATGCAAATGTTGAACTATTATTTAATATAATGATTGCTTTGTTTGAATCTGGAATGTCAATTGAACAAGTAATTGAAAAAACATGTTATTTTGCTAGTAGATGTTATTTTGAACCCAATAGTATTGATGTATATGAATTAAAAGATTTATTTAATGGTAGAAGTAAAGATGAAATATTTACATTTTTAGTTGTTTTAAAAAAATATAGTGATAATAATGTATTTGATTTTGATGAATTATTTTCTGTATTTAATGATTTTTTTGTAGATAATACTACCAAACTTGACTTTTTGCTTTTTCTATCTAATCATTATCATATATATATCGATACTAATAATCCATGTAGATTTGTTATTGATCTATTAAAAGAAGAAAACCCTAACATTTTAAAATATAAAGATGTTTTTGATAGTTTACATGTCGATCATAATAGAAATTTTATTTATGATTTAGTTCATACTTGTAGTGATGTTGAAAAATACAATTTTATTAATAATGCATCAAAAATGAATTGTTTTTATTTTCCTACTGGTATAAACGCTTTATTAAGTTCAATGAATGACCATACATTATTATATAAATCACTAATTTCTATATATGATGGGGAATCTCCTTATTCATTTTATTCTTATGACCTTCCATCTTTTCTTTTAAAAAATATACCAAAAAAAGAGAATGAATTAGGTCCATTTATAGAATTATTAGATTTTATACGTAGTAAAGGAAATGATATATCTATTCCGCTTATGACTCGATTGATTAATAACTTTAATGATTCTCCA
This sequence comes from Bacilli bacterium, assembly GCA_017544525.1. Next base: position 136,673 of record JAFYEA010000018.1, read on the forward strand.
TTATCTAATGAAGTCTTTAAGTATGTTTTAAATTTTTTAAAAACTAGTAAATTTGATTCACTAAATCATAATACCTTTTCAGATTTATACTTTGTTATATTACTAAATACTAAAACTTTAAAAGAAAGAGTTATCTATTCATATGATATGGTTGAAGTATTAAACAATTGTAATCATGATGATAAATATAAATCAGATGAAAAAAACTACGTATTTTCTTGCACTTTTTTCGAAGATTTGGGTTCAACTTTTACATGTACAGATGAAGAATTTATTGAATCATTAGAAATAATAGCTAACTCAAACGAATTAGAATCAGAAGTTTTTTATAGAGATTTGTTTTCTAATTGTCCTATTGATTTTCATAAAAATAGTACTTATAGAAGCGAAAGATTAGATAAAATACTATATAAAATTGCACATAAATACTTGGAAGTTTTAAGATTAACGTATAAAGATATGGATTATTTTCATTCCACATCATATAATAATTATGATCATACTAAAGGAATTGATGGTGTTATTGAAAAGTTTGTTTATATGTTTTCTGATCCAAAATATAACGATATGATATATGAAGAATATTCTGCATTACTTGATTCCTTTAATGCTTATGATGATGGTGATTTAAATCTCATTAAAAACAATGCATTATTTGCTCTTAAATCTAGGCTTATTATTAATAATGAAGATGATTTAAATCAAATTTTAAATATAATTTCTTCTACATATAGTAGTTCTTATAATTTTACAGTTTTTCTTTCAAATATACTTGTCAATAATCCTAATTATTTAGATATAATATTTAATTTTATCGTAGATAATAATTATAATTCTTCTATTAATTTGATTGGTTTAGGTCAATATATTTCCAATCAATCTTCTTACGATTTCTTTGATAAGTATATGAGTAAAATATATGACTTATTAAGTAAAAAAGAATATGATGACTATAAATTTAAATATAGTAAAGAAGAATTCTTACGTTGTTATATTTTAATGTTTAATAAGATTTTTAATAAAGAAGGTAATATAGATGTTTTTGCTGAATTTATCAATAAGTTTGATGATGAAAATTCTATATTTGATAAAGTAGACTTTAGTTATTTTTTAGATTCTTTGTTTGAAGGTTTTGAAATAGATAAACTTAAAATTGATAATTATAATATTCTTGAAAAATTAGCAAATTCTTATTATTCTTCAATTGTTTCTTATTCTAAAGGTTTAGATGAATATGATGACTTTTATTCAGCTGAATATAGATCAATTAACAAGTATATATATTTAGAAAGATTTATAAACAGTTTAAGTAGTTTTGAAGATAAATATAAGTTAACAAAAAGTATTGTTACTAAAATTAACGATTTTGCAACTTGTAATAATTTTGTTTTTAATAATAGTAGTAGTTCTTTCCATTACTATTTTGACCTATCACAAAATATAGATAATATTATTTTTCAAATGAAAAAAGTGTTTGAAGATCCTGATATTGGTATATATTTTAAAAAAGATGATGTTTTTAATGATGTAGTTTATTCTCTTCATAATTTTTCGGATGCTAAGGATTTATTCTTTAAATTTATTAATACATTTAATATTACACCTGATTCTAACAAATATAATTATGCTGATATGGTTTTAAATGTTATAAGAATAACTGATATGCATGATATGGAGTTATTAGATTTTCTAAGAAAAACAAAACCTAACACTTCATATTTACCAATTTTTAAAAAAAGAATTATAAATAAAGAATTATTATTAGATTATGATTTAATGAAAGATTATTATAAATTAAGTGATTTTTATCATGGAACAATTGCTGAATTATACATGAATTATTCAAGAAATACTATAACTGCTCGTTCTTCTTATCGTGAAGAAATGAGTAGAGCATATATTTATGGTAATGAGGAAAGAGATTATATTAGTTCAGGAAGATTAAATGAATTATTAGACAAATATAAAAAAATTGGGATTGTTTCAGATACAGTTTTAAATGATTTATATGTAACATTATTACCTTCAATGAAAAATCTTACTTATGAAGAATTCTTAAAAAGATTAATAGAAAACGTTGATACACATACTTTGTTTAGTAAAATGTATTATAATAGTGAACTTTTATCAAAAATTAAAATTTTGCTTCCTAAAACAAGATTTAAAGAATTACCTCCTGCTGAAGTAATTGAAGATATGGACTTAGAATTTTGCAAAAAGTTTAATTTAGGTGTTTGGAGAAAATTATTAAATAATCCATTATTTGCTTGCAATATGGAAACTAAAAAAGCAATGATTAAAGTAATTAATTTTGCAGGATTATTTGAAAATGATTCAGAAGTAAAAACTAGAATTGATACTATTTTAGATTTATTTAGTGTTGACAGGATGATTTTTAGCTTAAATGATATTAGTATTTTAGATAATACAAGTGGTTTGTTTGTTTCATATTTAGAAAACGGTTATGAAATAAAACCTGGTGTAAATATTCCAGAAAGTTTACAACCTTATTTACCAAGAACATTTGGTGAAGTAGAAAGAAAAAGATTATTAGATTTATATGGTAATGTTGGTTCAGACATTAATAAATTTATTTATCCTTATTCTAAGGAAGGTAATGTATGGACTCTTAAAAGGGGAGTTGACATTAGTAGATTTGTTCCTAGATTAAAAGAACAAATGACTAACGAAGAAATGCAAGCAATAATTAATAAAGAAGATCCATTGTCAGAAATTATGTGTTTTTTAAATCCTTATTCTGTAGTTCAATATAAAAGATATAAAGTTAAACCAGGTTTAAAAGATTACTCTAAGTTATCAAAGTTATTTACTTATGATAGTAGAACTCTTAGTTTAGAGTGCTTACTTAGATTATTTGAAAGAAACACAGGTTATTTAAAAGAAGTATTTGATTTCTTTGTTAAGTATTATGATCAAATAATGTTAAGTAATGGAACACAATCAATTTTCCCAATAGTTATTAAAAAAGTAGAAAAGATTAAAAAGTTTTATATGGAGAGAGGTAATTCAAATCCTGATTATATTGATATGTATAATTATTGTATTTCCAATGGTTATAATCCTGATTTTGGAAATGAAGAATTTGCACAAGAAGCAAAAGTAAATGAGGTATCTAAAGAAGGTTTTGATTTTTATCAAGAGTTATTAAAGAAAACAAGAGCAAGAAAATTAAGTACTATTCCTAGACATGAAAAAGTATATGAAATTACAGCAAAAAATGGTAAAAAGTTTAAAATATTAACTAAAACATTAAGAGGCGATGATCCTTTAAATCTTATTGTAGGTGAAAATAGATTTGCAGGTTGTTGTCAAAAATATGGTGGTCCTGGGGAAACTTGTATGGTTCATGCCGCTTCTAGTCAAAGTGGTGGAATATTTGTAACATACTTACTTGAAGGAGATGAAAAAATTCTTTTAACTCAATCTTGGACTTGGACTAATGAATCTAAGTTATGTTTTGATAATGTTGAAGCATCTGAGTATTTTAAAGATCATAGAAGAAGAGATGTACTTACAGAAGTTGTTATGGAAGCTTTGCTTCTTGCTAGTAAAGATTTAGTAGAAACAAGTGATAGAGAAATTGATGAATATTGTTCTAAAGAAGCTGCTAAGATTAAAAAATCCAATTTATCTAATGAAGAAAAAGTTAAAATGTTGGATGAATTAGAAGAATTTAGAAAAAGACAAAAGTTAAGCATTGTAACAGTAGGAGAAGGTTGTGACGATTTAAGAGTTAAGGAAAGATTCCCACAAAAAGATTTAGATGAAACAACTGTTAGAGCGAAAGATTCTGATTTTGTAACTTATAGTGATTCCAAATTAGGTCAGCAACATATTATCTATCAAACGGATGCTAAACGTATTCCTTCTTCTGATAAATTTAAAGATAGACCAATTTATAGAGATCCAAGACAAGTAAAAGTTGAAAGAGGAAGAGATATTAAATCATTTACATTAAAAAGAATTGCCGATATTGAAAAAATAGCTCATAAAGAAAACATGTTACAATATTCTCGCGGGGAATCTTATTATGCCAGAACTCCTGAAGCATTAGCAAGCATCAATAATTGTGATGTTGATAATTTAAGAGTGGTTATTGGTGAAGATTGGTATTATATATATGGCGTAGAAGATGATTTTATTGAAGTATATGATATGGCCAAGACTTCTTCTAGATTTGAAGATGAATCAATTTCCCAAACTATGGAATTATCATCAACATTTAATAATATATTAAAAGAATCAATTATTGTAGATTCTCAAGGAAAAGTTGCTGGTGTCAAAGAAATTAAAGCGGATTTAAGGGAAGATACATCTTATCTATTATTCTTAGCAGAAATTAGAAGAGGTGTAATTGAACAAGTTGGTGATGATTATGCATATGGTTATTCTAATTCGTCAAATAGAAGAGTTGTAAGTAAAGAAGAACAAAAAGATATATTATCAAGAGCTAAGGAAATAAAAAATGCTGGTAATGAAGATATGATAATGCATAGAGTTACATTTAAACCAACTATTAAAACAATTGAAAAAATGTATGGAAAAATAGATATAGAAGGGAGAAATATATAATGTTAGAAGAAAAAATTAATAGTATGAAAGAAAAAAGATTAAAGGTTGATTCTTATGACGTTAAAGATGTTATGAGTGATATTGTTTCAAATATTAAAAATAATATTGATACACTTAAGAAAACTTTTAATCAAGAATATGAAGAAGAATTAGATGTTAATATGCTTTTTAATTCATTTGATTTAGTAGATTTTTATACTGAAATATATAAAAATGATTTTGGTTTAGTTACTAATTCTTTTTCTCCATATGGTTTAATTGGATTAATTGTTGATAACGAGATTTCTATATACAATTTAGCTAATATATTAAGTCTTATTATTCAAAGTAGGAATTCTATTATATTAGAATTAAAAAAATCAAAAAAATCTTTAATTCTATTGATTAGTATGATTAATAAAGTATTGAATGAAAAAAGAATTGTACCTATAGAAACTAATAAATATTTATCTAATATGAACACTTATGATTTATTAATATTTATTGGTGATAAAGATAAATTTAATAGACTAAATAATACTTGTGAAAAAAAATATTATGGTATAGGTAATTATGAATTAATTATTGATACTGAACTTGATAAAAAGTTGATTGAAACAGCCAAAAAGAAAAACGTATTAATTACTTATAAAACTAAAGATGATAGATTCTATACTAATTTTAGTAGAATAAGTAGTAATTATTGTGTTTCTTTAATGACTGATAGTAAAGAAGAAGCAAGAGTGTTTTTTAGAGATATGAAAGCGAGTTTCCTACTAGTAAATATAATTCCTACTTTAGAAAAAAGAATTAATATTAGATTTGAAGATCTAATATATCAAAAATCTTGTATAGTTTATGAAGAATAGATATTGATTTTTAAGTTATAATTGATAAAATATATTTAACTTTTTGGAGGTATGTTATGCTTGTTTATGGAAAAAATGTTGTTAATGAAGTTTTAGATAATAATACTAAAGTATATAAAGCATTTTTAGATAATAAATTTGATGATCAAAATATTTTAACTAAAATAAATAAAAAAAATATTAAAAAGTTTCATATTGATAAGAATAAATTAGATAAAATGTGCTCTAATAGTGTTAATCAAGGTGTTGCTTTAGATATCGAAGAATATAAATATCATGATTTAAAAGAATTAGAAAAAGATAATAATGCTAATTTTGTTATTATGCTTGATTCTTTAGAAGATCCACATAACTTTGGCGCTATTATAAGGACATGTGAATGTGCAGGAGTAAATTATATTATTATTCCTAGAAATAGAAGTGTTTCTGTTAATAGCACTGTATATAAAACTGCTTGTGGTGCTGTATCTCATGTTAAAATAATAGAAGTAGTAAATTTATCTAACACTATTAGAAAACTACAAGATTTAGGTTTTTGGGTTTACGCTTCTGATATGGGTGGTAAGGATTATAAATCAATTGATTTTAATGGCAAAACATGTTTAGTTATTGGTAGTGAAGGACATGGAATCAAGCAAATAGTTAGAAATACTTGTGATGAAGTTATTTCTTTACCTATGAAAGGTAAAATTAATTCATTAAATGCAAGTGTTGCTGCTGGAATATTTATTTATGAAATTATGAAATATAAATAGGTGAAAAATGATATTAAATGATTTGAATGATTATGAACTAGTATATTTATGTAATGATGGAAATGAAGATGCTGCTAATATATTAATTTCTAAATATAAAAGCATTATTTTATCTACTTTAAAAGAATATCTAAAAGAATATAATGTATATGGGATTGATATATCTGATTTATATCAAGAGGGTTTAATTGGACTTATACATGCTATTCATACATATTCTGAATCAAAAGATACAACTTTTTATACATATGCTTTAAAATGTATTAAAAACAATTTAATGACTGCATTAAAAAAGACTTTTAGAATGAAAAATAGAATATTAAATAATTCTTATTCATTAGATAAATTAATTGAAGATTCTAATAGTAATTTTTATGATTTATTTATTGATGAAAAAAATGATCCTAATAATTTATTAATTAAAGAAGAAGAAACAGAAGATTTAATATACTTATTAAGAAATAAATTAAGTAAAAATGAAAAAATAATATTTGATTTAAAACTTAATGGATTGTCAAATACTGAAATTAGTGAATTAATTGATAAAGATAAAAAATTTGTTGAAAACACTATATTTAGAATAGGGAAAAAATATAAAGAATTATTTTAATTCTTTTTTATTTGTCTTCAATATATTACTTATGATATAATTTTAATGAGGATGATAAATATGTATGAATACTTAAAAGGGAATATAACTAAACAAATTGCAAACTATATTGTTATAGATGTAAATGGTATAGGATATAAAGTTTTTACTCCTAATCCATATAGTTTTAAAGATACAAATAATATAACAGTATTTGTTTATAATCATGTTAGAGAAGAAGAAAATAGTTTATATGGTTTTAAAACTGAGGAAGAAAGAGATTTGTTTTTAAGATTAATAGATGTAAAGGGATTAGGTCCTAAAATGGCAATAACAATACTTGCGAGTTGTTCTTTAAATGGTTTAATAGACGCTATCGATAGAGAAAACATATTATATTTAAAGAAAATACCTAAGGTTGGTGAAAAACTAGCTAGACAAATTATATTAGATTTAAAGGGTAAATTAGCATCCATAGAGAATGAAAATATTGAAAGTGATGAATTATCACTTGCATTAGAAAGTCTTGGATATAAGACAAATGATATAAAAAATGTAGTTGGTAAAGTAGATAGAGATTTACCTATTGAGAATCAAATAAAAGAAGCATTAAAGTTATTATTAAAGTGAGGTGTTTTATATGGTATTAGGTTTAGATATGGATGATACTATTTGTTCTACTAATGAATTAATTATAGAAACAGCAGATAAATATGATAAAGAAGTATTAGGTGGAACAGGCGTTAAGGATATTAATGCATATGAATTTACTGATATGATGGGTTGGGAAGAAGACATGAAAGGTAAATTCTTTTCTGATAGACTTGAATATATTATGAATAATTCACCAATAAAAGAAGGTGCTCGTGATGTAATTAATGATTTGCATGATAAAGGATGGAAAATAGTTATTATTTCATTTCGAAAAGATAAATATTTACATGATCCTTTTAATCTTACTAAAAATTGGTTAGATAGAAATGGTATAAAATATGATAAAATATTTGTTAATACTGGTACTAAAGAAGATGAGTGTCTTGAAAATAATGTTACATTATTTATTGATGATAAAGAATCCCATTGTGAAGATGTAAGTAATGTTGGAGTAGATGTTTTATTATTTACTAATGCTTATAATCATGATGAAAAAAGATTTAAAAGAGCGAATAATTGGTATGAAGTAAAAAAATATATAGAGGAGAAATATAATGGATGAAAGAATAGTTACTAATCATGAACTTGAAAGCGATACATTTGAAAAGAGTATAAGGCCTGATTCGTTTGATGAATATATTGGTCAAACAGATGTAAAAGAGAACATTAAGGTATTTGTAAAAGCTGCTAAAATTAGAAATACTAATCTTGATCATGTGTTATTATATGGTCCTCCTGGTTTAGGAAAAACTACTCTTGCCCATATTATAGCTAATGAACTTGGAAGTAACATTAAGACAGCTAGTGGCCCAACTATTGAAAAAAGTGGCGATTTAGCAGCAATTTTATCTACTTTAGAACCAAATGATGTTTTGTTTATTGATGAAATACATAGAATTCCTCGATATATAGAAGAAATATTATATAGTGCTATGGAAGACTTTAAATTAGACATTATTATTGGTAGTGATGGTCAAAGTAGAAATATCAAAATAGATTTACCTCCATTTACTTTAGTTGGTGCAACTACTAGAGCTGGTGATTTATCTAGTCCTTTAAGAGATAGATTTGGTATTGTTAGTAAGTTGGAATTTTATAGTGATGATGAACTTACTCAAATAGTTGAAAGAACTGCTAGGGTAATAGGTACTAAAATTAATAAAGATGCTGCTCATGAAATAGCTATTAGGAGTAGAAAAACTCCTAGAATTGCTAACAGATTATTAAAAAGAGTTAGTGATTTTGCTTTAGTTGAAGGTGTTAAAACAATAAATTTAGATATTGTTAAGAAATCACTTGAAAGACTTAAAATAAATCCTTCTGGTCTTGATAGTACTGATATTGAATATTTGTTGAGTATTGTTAACAAGTTTAATGGAGGTCCTGTTGGAATTGAATCAATAGCTTCATCTATTGGAGAAGAGGCTACTACTATTGAAGACGTAATTGAACCTTTCTTATTACAAGAAGGATATGTCAAAAGAACTTCTAGAGGAAGGGTAGTAACTGAAAAAACATACAAAGAATTTAAATTAAATCAACAGCAAAGTTTATTTGATTATGAATAGATATCTTAAAGATATCTTTTTTATTGAATAAAATGAATGTTTTTGATATAATATAAATCCGTCGAGGGGTTATATGATTAGTTTTAAAGGTAATTATTATAATTTGAATAATTCAAAAAATGAAACATTAGATTTTGTTAATGATTCTTTAATGCGCTCATATGAAGCAATTGATTATTTTTTCGATTATTTGCAATTAGATAAAACTTTGTTTTCTCATCTTAAAAATGTAGATATTGTTGTTGATAATAATGAAGAAGCAGGATTAAATAATATGGCAGCATACTTTATTGTAAGAGATAATATAACAAATGAACCAGTGATTCATCTTTCGTCAACTTATGTAGATAAAGTATTAACCATATCAAAAAGAGATTTACAATATAATGATTCAGTTAATCAGTTAGCATGGTCTATTATACATGAAACAATCCATTGCAATAGATGTATTATTATTGATAGTTTAATTACATTACAAGATACTAATATAATTTTACACGGTGATTCAAAAAAATTTAAAAATACTTATATAGAAATAGAAGATTTATTATCAAATTATTATAATCCAAATAAAGAACCTTTCATTTATGATATTTTAAAAGTTATAGAAGATAGAGAATATTATGATGTTTATTCATATAATGAAAAAGAAGATAGATATGAGTTTTACTTGATAGATAAAAAAGATATAGTTAATTTTTCAATGACTGAATTAAATAAATTTTTAACTATAAATTATATAAAAAATTATTTATGTAATAAACCTTATGGAACTATCAAAAGAAATATTAAATATAATGAAGAAGATATGGTTATGAATTATGATTTAGATAGTTGTTCTATAATGGTTCCATTTGAAAAAGAAGAATCAATAAAAGAAAAAGAAAAAATATCTTTAAATGAAGGATTAGAAGAATCAATTACTGAAGTGTTTGCTGGATTAATAATAATTATGAATAAAGACAGATCTTTAAATATATATGAAGCATGTGACATTTTAAGGCAAATAATAAATAATTATGATATTCAATTAGGAATAGAACTAGTTAAAAACATGAGTTTAGATGATATTAGATGGTTTTTCTTATCATGCTATCAAGATGAATATAATAATAGATTTAAAGAAATATATAGTGAAGAATATGATAAATTGTTGGAATGTTTTTCTGAATTATATAAAAATACAACTGATTTATCAAAAGAAAACAAAGAATTTTTAACTGAAGGTAAAAATATTATTTATAGAAATAAAGTATTAAAAAAATAATAGTAAAGATTACTATTATTTTTTATATAATTCTTTTTTATAATTATCTATTATTTCATTCATTATTGTAAGATAATTTTTTTCTTCTTTCTTTTCAGTTTCTGTTAATGAATGAATATCATTTATTTCTACTTTTACTAGTGAATTGTCATTAATTAATTTTTGTTGAGTTATATTTAACTCGTCACCTTCAAGATAATAAATATATTGAATTTTTTTATCATTAATTAATTTTTTAGCATCTGAATATGCTTTATCAATAGTTTCATTATTTGGATCTAATGATATTACATTAATATTATATTTAGTTAAATAATTAAAAACATTATTAGTAACTAGTATAGTATTATAATTACCATTTTTGCCTATATCATATAGTTGAACATCAATCTCTGATATTTTTTCATTTAGTTTTTTATAGTTATTTTCTATTCCTTCTTTAACATATACGTTATTGTTATAATCAATTAAACTTGATTTAATATTACTACATATCATTAAATAATTTGATGGATCTAACCATATACTTGCGATATTATTATTTTTTTGCATACCTTTAGTAGCATCAATTATTTTAATTTTATTATTTAAATTTATAAGATCTTTTGCTAGTATTGCTTCATCAGCTACTCCTGAATATATAAATATTTCAGCATTTGAATATGTTTGTTTCTTTTTATCAGTTAATTTATAATTTAATGTAGCATCAGTGGGATAAACGCTTGATACGTTTCCATAGTCGCTATAAATCATTTGCGTAGCATATTCAATAGGATACAGTGTAGTATATACATGTTTATCACTAAAATCCTCTTTAAATTCACAGCCAGTTATAAATATTAGTAAAGTTAAAACAAATAGTAATTTCTTTTTCATAATTTTTCTCCCTTAATAACAGGATCATATCCAATTTTACCAAATGGATGACACCTTAATATTCTTTTAATTCCTTTTATAATTCCTTTATATCCATATTCTTCAATACATTCTTTCATATATTCACTACAAGTGGGAGTAAACCTACACATAGAATGCGAATGTAATGGAGTTATTTGATATAATTTGATTAACTTAATTAATAACTTTTTCATATTTATAATTATATAATATTTTTAAATAAAATGAAACTATTACTAATTCATTTTTACTATTAAATATGTTATAATTTTAAAGTAGGTGAGTATATGAAAAAAATATTATTCTTTTTATTATTTTTTATTTTATTTATTCCGTTTATAAAAGCAGAAACATATATTACAGATTATATTGATATAAATGATAAAGTAACTTTTGTTGATGATAATAATTCTTTTAATATTGTAAAAATTGAAAGAAATGATAGATCTTTCTTATATTTAAAATATAGCAATACAGGTAAAAAATATATGCCTGTTGTTATTTTATATGATGAAATGCATAACGAAATTGATAGAATAACTCAAGGATATTATTCTTCTTATAGTGATTCTATTTTTCTTGATATAGATCTAAAAGAGATTAAATATTATAAGTTAATATTAAAAGTTGAAAATAAGGAAAAAACTAATAGTTATAATGAAAAAATATCTGATGAAGAAATTGAAAATGCTATTAAGATAAAAACTGATATAATTTATTCTGATAATAACAAAGAATTAGAGAAATTCTATTTTGATAATTTTATAATTAATTTAAACACAACAAAAGTAGATGAAAAAAAATATGAAGTAATATATGAATATAATTTTGATATTATTGCTAATGAAGATATAGAGGAATTTGAATTTTATATACCAAAATTCGATTATTATGGATTTAAAAACGATGATTCTTCAAATAATTTAGAAGTGTTTATTAATAATGAATCTGTAAGATTCGGCACTGATTATCATCTTGTTAAATTAAAAGACATAAATAGAGGTAAAACTAGTGTAATAATTAAATATACTATTTTGGAAGAATATAGTTCTTCTTATGGAATATATTTAAATATTTATAAAAATATATATGAGAATAATATATATGATTATTTTAAAGTAAATGTATATAACGATTATAATATAAATGTTGATAATTCTACTTTGTTTTGTGGTTATGATACATGTATGAATTATTATTACAATGTTAATGGTAAAATATATACTGCAGATGTAAAAGGACATTTTGATAAAGATACATTTGGTATATTTGTTGTAGGAGATAGTAAATCTAACTTTTTTGATAAAATAAAAGATATCTTTAAAACCAAAAGTTTTTGGGGTTCCAAATCATATATAATAATATTGGGCATAATAGCTGCAGTTGTATTGGCTATAATCGTTATACTTTCTCTTCGTGGATTTGCAACTGAAAATCCTAATGAAGTCGTTGGACTATCATTAAGTATTTTCCTTTGTAATTGGTTTGTAAATTTTATTTATTGTGATTATGATAGTGAATATAATAGTCTAATATTTTTTATAATAGTATCTTGTTTTATTAACATTTTTATTATTAATGCTATTCATGATAAGAAGAAGAAAAAATATTTAATATATGCTAATATTTTTTTAAATGTTTTATTAGTTTTATTGGATGTATATACAGCAACATTTGCATATATTTTATTATCAATAATAATGCTAATGTATATAAAAATAATTAAAATACTTAAATAGGTTTCTTTTATAGAAGAAACTTATTTTATATGTTATAATTGGAGTGTGATTAATATGAAAAATATATTTAAAAAATTTGGAATTGTTTTTAAAAATGATAACTTATTAAAACAAGCATTAACTCATTCAAGTTATTCAAATGAACATGGTGGATTATGTTATGAGAGATTAGAATATTTAGGTGATGCAGTTTTAGAAATAGTCTGTAGTGATTATTTATATAATAATACGGATTATCCTGAAGGTGAAATGAGTAGACTTAGAAGTTTATATGTTTGTGAAAATGCATTATATGAATATTCTAAGGAAATTGATCTATCTAGTTATATTTTATTAGGTAATGGAATGGATAAACCAAATAAAACAATTATAGCAGATTCATTTGAAGCTTGTATGGCTGTAATATATATTGAAAATGGATTAGATGCTGTTAAGAAAATTTTTAATGATTTAATTGTTCCATATATTGAGAGACATGAAGATTTTCTTATGGATTATAAAAGTTTATTGCAAGAAAGTGTTCAAACTGTTAAAAAAAGTGTTGAATATGTTTTGGTTAATGAAAGTGGACCAGCACACAAGCGTTTATTTGAAGTAGAAGTGGTTATAGATGGACTTGTATATGGTAAAGCAACTGGTAATTCTAAAAAAGAAGCAGAACAAAATGCTGCTAAAGAAGCATATATGAAAAGAGCAAATTAAAAATATACTAGAAATATAAATATTACTTTGTTATAATTATTAAGATTGATAGTAGGTGAAATAGATGTACATTAAAGAAATAATTATTCATGGATTTAAAAGTTTTGCTGATAAAATGACTATTGAACTTGATCCAACGTTTACAGGTATAGTTGGACCTAATGGTAGTGGTAAGAGTAATATAGTTGATGCAGTTAAATGGGTACTTGGTGAACAAAGTATCAAGTCTTTGCGTGGTTCAAATAATATGACTGATGTTATTTTTAATGGTTCTAGTTCTAGAAATCCATCTAATTTTGCCAGTGTCTCTATTATATTTGATAATAGTGATAGAACTTTAAATGTAGATTATAATGAAGTATCAATTAAAAGAGTTGTATATAAAACAGGAGAGAATGAATATTTTATTAATAATGATAAATGTAGATTGAAAGATATTACTAATTTATTCTTAGATTCAAAATCTTCTAAAGAATCATTTAATATTATTCCTCAAAATAAAATAGATCAAATATTAAGTGAAAGACCAGAAGATAGAAGAGTTATTTTTGAAGATGCTGCAGGTGTTTTAAAGTATAAAAAAAGAAAAGAAGAGAGTTTATCTAAATTATCAAAAACACATGATAACATTGATAGAATTAATTTAATTATAAGCGAAAATAGTGAAAACTTAGAACCTTTAGAAGAATCTGCTAAAAAAGCAAGAGAATATAAAGATGCTTTAAGTGAACTAGAAAGTGTAGAAATAGCACTTATAGCTAAAGATATTACAACATATAATAATGAACTTGAAAATAATAATAACAGAAAATTAAAATTGGAAGAAGAAATATCTAAATTAGATAGTTCATCTTCTACTGATAATACTGAGGTAGAAAAGATAAAAGTAAAGATATTAGAAGTAGATGAAAAAATCAAAGATACTAGTAATGATATTTTTAAAAACAACGAAAGCCTAATTAGTTTATCTAACAAAAAGACATTATTAACAGAAAGAAATAAATATGATAAAACAAGTGAAACTGTTAAGAATAATTTAATAGCATTAAGAGATAGGGAAGGGACATTAAAAAATAATATATCTGTATGTGAACTTGATATTAAATTATGTGAAGAAACTAAAGAAGATTTAAGCAATAAACTTAGTGAATTAACTAAGGATTATAATAGTTTAAATAAAGAAGCAGAAAAGGTTAATTATGAAATTAGCAATAAAAGAAAAAAATTATTGGAAATTAATAATAAAATTGATATATTAGAGAATAATCTTTCTAGTATGAATAAAATTCCTTTTAGTGTAAGGAGTGTTATTGATAATCCAACATTAAGAGGTATTCATAATATTCTTGGAAACATAATTGATACAAAGGAAGAATATGTAAATATGTTAGATGTTGCGCTTGGTGCTTCTTCTAATAATATAATTACTGATGATGAAGCATGTGCTAAAGAAGCAATAGAATATTTAAAAAGGAAAAATCTTGGTAGAGCCACATTCTTCCCATTAAATGTTATTAAACCTAGAAGCATTGATCCCGAAACTTTAAGAGAAGTAGCAAATTTAATTGGATATATAGGAACTGCAGCTGATCTAGTTACTTATGATTCAAAATATTATAATATTATAATGAATCAACTAGGTAATATTATAGTTACAGATAATATTAATAATGCTATTAGTATTAGTAAAAAAATAAATCATAGATATAGAGTAATATCACTTGATGGTGAAATAATACATGTTGGTGGTATTATGACTGGTGGAAGTTTAAAATCAAACAATTCATATATAAGTGATAAATATGAATTAGATAGATTAAAATCAAATATTGATGTTATTAATAATGAGATTAAAGAAGATGAATTAAAATACAATTCAATTAATGAAGAATTAAATATTTTAAAAGATAATATATATAATAATAGTATTGAAACAATTAAGAATGAAGAATTATATAATAATAAAAAACAAACATTAGATAGTTTAAATAATGATTTAGAAATGGTTTCTAATGAAATTAGTAATCTAAATGATAAATCTTTAGATAAAGAATTAGAAATGGTGATTGAAGCTTTTTATGAGCATCAAGAGAAAAAATTAGAACTTGAAAAGAATTTAGAAGTTTTAAATAAAGAAAAATTAGAATTAAATTCAACATTGAATGATTTAGAATCTTCAATTAAAAAGATTAATACTGATTATAATAAGTATAATAGTGAACTAAATAGTATTGAGATTAATATAACAAAATTAAATATGAATTTGGACTCTTTATTAAATAGATTAAGTGAAGATTATAGTTTAACATATGAAAGAGCTAAAAATGAATATATTCTTGAAATTGATGAAAAAATTGCTCGTGAAAAAGTAACTAGTTTAAGAAGAAAAATTAAATCTTTAGGTGAAGTAAATTTAGGAAGTATTGATGAATATGAAAGAATATCTAAAAGAGTTAATTTCTTAACTAAACAAAAAGAAGACTTAGAAAAAAGTGAAAAAGATTTATTGACTATAATTAATGATATGGATAGTGTAATGGAAGATAAATTTAAAGACACTTTTGATGATATAAATGTTGAGTTTAGCAAAGTATTTAAAACATTATTTAAGGGTGGAGATGCTCATTTAGAACTTACTGATCCAGATAATATTTTAGAAACAGGTATCGATATAATAGCTGTTCCTCCAGGAAAAAATCAAAAACCTTTAAGTTTACTATCTGGTGGTGAAAGAACTTTAACTGCGATTAGTTTATTGTTTTCAATTATGAATTTAGAAAAAGTGCCTTTTGTAATTCTTGATGAAGTTGAATCAGCATTAGATGAGAATAACGCAACTATATTTGGTGAATATCTAAAGAATTATAAAAACAAAACTCAGTTATTAATAATTACACACAAAAAGAAAACTATGGAATACTTAGATAAACTATATGGAATAACAATGCAAGAGAGTGGTGTAAGTAAAATAGTTAGTGTTAAACTTGAAAATTAGTTATAAAAAAACCTTCATTTTGAAGGTTTTTATTTTCTGTTTTCAGGTTTAGGAATTATTATTCTTAATATACTTGAATCAGAGTTAAATACATCAACTTCAGTAAATGTAGCATTTAATCTTACTTCATATAAAGAATCTTTACTATTTTTATTAAGTCTATCTCCAGCACTTCTTATTTGATTTAGTGATTGATCATTTAATAGTTTTATTACATTAACTAAGGAATTGTATAAGTCATCATCTGAATTCAAATCTAAATTCTCTGCAAATATATCATATGTTTCTCCATTATCTCTTATATAAACTGTTATATTTCTTTTATGAACTCTAAATGATTTATGTTCTTCCAAATAATCTAACATACTTGATAAATCACCTTGAGTAATATATCCTGTAACAGCTTTTTCTAAATCAAGTCCACTACATAATTCAATAACATTAGCATTAATATCTAATTTAACAGTTGTATCTTTACCTGAAGTAACTGTAATACCATTTTCTAATGATGTTGATGTAAACGCTGAGAATTTATAAGTTGCTAATATGCTTTCAGTACCACCATGTAATTTATATATAGCATCCATCATTCCCCCAGCAACTAAATCTCCTAAATATACGTCTTCACTAGAATAAGTGTTTGATATTATTTCTTTATTTCCTTCTTCTAAATATTCATAAACGAATTTCTTTTTATCTGCTTTTTCTGGTTTATATGTAACAACTATTTTGCTTCCTTTTACAACGGCTGTTATATCACCATATCTAATTATTGAATCTTGTTTATTAAATTCATTTGCTATTGGAATTAGTTTCAATCTAGCTCTTCCTGTTTTCCCATATCCTTCTTCATATTTTTTAACTCCAATAATAGCTAGAACAACACATAATATTAATACTAAACCCCAAAATATAATTCTACCTTTATTCTTTTTTATATTACTTACCATAATTACTTTTCTCCTATGATAATTATAAAATAATATATAAAAAAAGTAAATAAATATTTAAATTTATTTACTATATGCTTCTCATATTTGCTTGATTTTTAAATGGATTCTTTTTATCTATTCTATCAATAAACAATATACCATTTAAATGATCTATTTCATGTTGAAACGCAACGGCAATTTCTTCTCTTACTCTTATACTTTTTTTATTACCAAATTCATCATAGTATTCAATTGTTACTCTAGCATATCTTGGAACAATTCCTTCCACATATTTATTAACGCTTAAACAGCCTTCACCTTCTTCAACATATATAAGTTCTTCTGAATTTGATACAATTTTTGGATTAACTACTTTATATTCATCAAATGTTCCATCATCTCTTTTATAAGATATGACAAAAAATCTTTTTAATACGCCTAATTGTACAGCAGATAGTCCCATACCAGCACGAATATTATTTTTTTTAGCATATTCTTCATCTTGACTTAATCTCAAATACATAATCATGCTATTTAAAAGTGTAATATCTTCTTCATTCATAGGAAATGTTACTTCTTTACTTTTTTCTCTTAGAATTTTTCCTTTTTTTTCAAAATCCAATATATCACATTGCTCAAACATAACTCTTTTCTCCTCAAAAATTATTTTATCAAATTTATATAAATATTTCAATTTTTATTGAAAAAATGGACTAATAATTATATAATTATTTTATATTATAATAGGTGATAAATATGAATAAATACAAAATTAGTATCATATTTGCAAGTATTGGAATTATACTTGTTTGCCTTTTAATGATTTTATCTACTTATGCTTATTTTACTGTCGATGTTGAAGGAGAAGGAGAAGATATATCTTTAAAAGCATTTAATGATAATACTGATGTTATATATAATGATACAAGTAATGTTTCATTAGTAAATGCTTATACAGGTGATGAAATAATTAAAACTTTTACAGTTGAAAATACAAGTGATTATTTAATATATTATGATATTTTATTAGAAGATGTAGTTAATAATTTTGAAAATAAAGATGATTTAGTTTATGAGTTATCTTCGGATAATAATGGAGCTATTAGAAATGAAACAATTTTACCATCATCCGATACTTATATTGCTTCTAAAATTAAACTTCCAAAAGGAGTTAAGCATTCTTATCAATTAAAAATTACGTTTTTAAAAACAAATAATGATCAAAGTAATAATATGAATAAAACATTTTCTTCAAAAATTAGAATATTACCTACAAATGGAATTAATGTTGGAGAACAAATATATAAAAATAATACTTTAGGTAAAAAAATTGAAGACAGTTTAGATAATATTAATGTATTATATACAAATTCTAGTATTAATGGTGTAACAATTTATTATTATAAAGGTAATAATGAATTAAATAATAATGTTATATTTGATAATTCTTGCTATAAAATTATTAGAACAACTGAAGATAACGGAATTAGATTAATTTATAATGGTAAATATGAAAATCAAGAATGTGGTAATAAGATTTTAGAAGAAAAATCTGTATTTAATTCTAAGACAAATTACAATGCTTATATTGGGTATATGTATGGGGATGCTAATAGTAATAATTATAATGATGAACATAAAAATATTACAACAAGTATTATCAAATCAAATGTTGAAAAGTGGTATAGTGAGAATGTTAAAAGTACTAATTTAGTATCTAGTAGTAGTATATATTGCAATAATAGAAAAACAACTGAATTTACACTTAAAAATGTATTATATTCAACACTTGGATATGGAAGTAACAATAGTGGTTATTATAACAATATAAATAATAATTATACATTTGATTGTTATAATATAAATGATAGATTAACAATATCTAGTGTTAATGGTAGTAAAGTGTTAAATCATCCAGTTGGATTAATTACAGCTGATGAACTATTATTAATTGGAATTGGTAATGATAGTTATTTATATTCTAATGATGAATATTGGACTATGTCACCAGCATATTATAATGCTAGTGGGGCATATAATTATAGTGTTAATCAAAGTTCATTAGTAGCTAGAAAAGTAGACACAGAATTAGGTGTTAGACCTGTTATAACATTAAATAAGGATGTAAAAATAAAATCAGGTGATGGAAGTAATATTAATCCATACATACTTGAATAGGAGGAAAACATGAATATATTAGATGCAGTTATTATTATATTTTTTATACTTGGAATTATGTCTGGGTTTAGAAGAGGATTTATTAAACAAACAGTTTTATTAATAGGTATTGTTGCTATTCTTATTTTTTCATTTTATTTAAGAATTCCAATTGCAACATTTTTATATAAACATCTACCATTTTTTAAATTTTATGGAATATTTAAAGGTGTAACGATACTTAATATTCTATTGTATGAAACTATTGCTTTCTTAATTGTATTTTCATTATTATATCTATTATTAAGAATTGTTTTAAAAATTACAGGATGGATTGAAAAACTATTAAAAGCCACTGTAATTTTAGGGTTCTTTTCTAAAATAGCAGGTGGAGTAGTTGGTTTAATTGAGGCATATATTTTAGTTTTCATATTATTATTCTTATTTTCACAACCATTTATGAAAGTAACTGGTATTGAGGATTCATATTTAGCAAGTAAAATACTTGATAATACTCCAGTTATGAGTGGTGCTGTAGAAAAAACAAGAATTGTTATGAATGAACTAAGTGATTTAGCAGTTGAGTTTAAAAAAGATAATAAAAAATTTAATGAAGAAGCAATTAAATTATTTATTAAATATGAAATTGTTTCGGAAGAAAACGTAAAATACTTACGAGAAAAAGGTAAATTAGATTGAAAAAACACTGAATATTCAGTGTTTTAATTTTAAATATAATTCATCATATTCTTTTGTATTTATTGGTAATCCCAATCGTAATCTTTCTTCTAATGACATATTAATATAATTTGGAAAATAAAACTGTCTTTCACCCGTTAAATTAATAAAGAATTCAGTTGTTGGAGAAATAAATGAATAATCATAACCCTGCAATTTTCGTTCCAATATTAATTTATCCAAAAGAATATATAAATTTGGAATATATGATTTTATTTCTTCGCACATATTATATAGTTTTGTCATAGCATCTAAATCAGCTAATCTTTCTAATAAAGATATATCATAATTTGATTTATACAATCTATTTTCTTTATTATAAGCATGAATATATTTTATATATTCAAAAGAACTTAAATCAAATTCATCTGTTTCTAAATCATATTTGCTAGGATCTAATACTTTTTTACCCATATTATCTAAAAAATCATTTTCAATTTTTATCAATTTTTGTTCTAAACTTCTAGGAGTATTTTTTGATATCTGTGCTTGAATTGCATGTTCCATTTCATGACATACATTTAATAAAATAAATAGATTTCTTCTATAGAATCCTTCTAAGATGCTTAGTATATCTTCTTCCATAAAATCACTTTTAAAGTCATTTATTCTAATAGCGCACATTATTCTACTATAGTATATATCTATATAATCATCCACATATGTTCCAACTACAGGATGACCAAATATTATTTCAAATTTGTCTATAATATTTAGTTTTTTTAATATATCAATATTAAATTCTTTTTTATATGATTTAAATATTTTTTCAATTGCGGCTATATCAAATATTTTTCTTTTCATTGAATAATCAAATAAGACATCTAATATTTCTTTCATAATCTCCTCTTTAAAACGCAAAATATTGTAACAAAATTACTTTAAATAGTCAATAAAATATGTTATAATCACTACGAAAAAGGAAGGTGAAGTACTAGGCTGTTTTCCTAGTATTAATTATGGATTATAAAAATATAAATACTTATGATTATGATTTAGATGAATCATTAATAGCTCAAACTCCTATTAAGGAAAGAGATCATTCTAAATTGTTAGTTATAAATAAAAATAATGGAAAATATAAAGATGAAATTTTTTATAATATTATTAATTATCTTCATAAAGGAGATACATTAGTTTTAAATAATACTAAAGTACTTCCTAGTAGAATAATTGGTTATAAAGAAGATACTAATGCTAAAATTGAAGTATTACTTTTAAAAGAAATAGATAATGAAATATGGGAATGTCTTGTTAGACCACAAAAAAGAGTTAAAATTGGTACAATAATATCTTTTAAAGATAATTTTAAGTGTGAAGTAATAAAAGTATTAAATGATGGTATAACACATGTTAAATTTAATTATAAAGGAATATTTGTTGAACATTTAAACGAAATAGGAGCAATGCCTTTACCACCATATATACATGAAAAATTAAAAGATAATGATAGGTATAATACTGTTTATGCTAAAAAAATAGGTAGCGCTGCTGCTCCAACAGCAGGACTTCATTTTACTAAAGAATTACTAGAAAAAATTAGATCTAAGGGTATTAATATACTATATGTAACATTAAATGTTGGACTTGGTACTTTTAGACCAGTAGTTGAAACTGATATTACTAAGCATGATATGCATTGTGAATTATATGAAATAAGTGAAGAAGTAGCAAATAAACTAAACGAATGTAAAAAGAATAATAAAAGAATTATTTGTGTAGGAACTACTTCTCTTAGAACACTAGAAGCAAATATACAAAAATATGGTAAGTTTAAATCAACATGTGAGGAAACAGATATATTTATATATCCTCCATATAAATTTAAATCAGCTGATGCATTAATAACTAATTTCCATTTACCAAAAAGTACACTAGTAATGTTAGTTAGTGCTTTTAGTAGTTTAGATATAATTAAAAAGGCATATAAACATGCTCAAAAAGAAAAATATAAATTCTTTAGTTTTGGAGATGCCATGTTTATTACAGATGAGGAGGTTAAGTAATGGATTTAAAATTTAAATTAATAAAAACATCTAGTTGTGGTGCTAGACTTGGAGAATTTGAAACTAAATGGGGACATCATAAAACTCCTATGTTTATGCCAGTTGGGACACAAGCAACAGTTAAAACACTTAGTCCTGAAGAATTAAAAGATGCAGGTGCAGATATAATTCTTTCTAATACATATCATTTATGGTTAAGACCAGGAGAAGATATTGTAGATTACGCTGGTGGCTTACATGAATTTATGAATTATAAAACTGGACCAATACTTACAGATTGTGGAGGTTTTCAAGTATTTAGTTTAGCTAAACCAAAGGATATTAGTGAAGAAGGAGTAAAATTTAAAAGTCATATTGATGGAAAAGAATTATTTCTTACACCTGAAAAAAGTATTGAAATTCAAAATAAATTAGGATCAGATATTATAATGAGTTTTGATGAATGCCCACCTTATCCAGTTACTCATGAATATATGAAAAATAGTGTAGAAAGAACTCTTAGATGGGCTAAAAGAAGTTTGGATGCTAATAAAAAAAGAGAAACTCAAGCACAATTTGGTATTGTACAAGGTGGAGAGTTTCCAGATTTAAGAAAATGGTCAGCTATTGAAACTTCAAAATTAGAATTTGATGGTTATAGTGTAGGTGGAGTTAGTGTAGGAGAATCACCAGATACAAAACTTAAGATGATTGAATATGCTACTGAATATCTGCCTAAAGATAAAATTAGATATTTAATGGGTGTAGGTGAACCAATGGATTTAATTGATGGAGTTATAAGAGGAATAGATATATTTGATTGTGTGTTGCCTACAAGACTAGCTAGACACGGCAATGCATTAACTAAAGATGGAAGATGTAATATTAGAAATGCTAAATATATTAAAGATTTAAGTCCTATCGAAGAAGATTGTGATTGTTATACATGTAAAAACTATACTAAATCTTATATTAGACATTTAATAGTATCTGATGAATCTTTTGGTCAAAGATTAATTTCAATTCATAATATAAGATTCTTAACTAAATTAATGGAGGATATAAGAAAGCATATTGAAGATGATGATATACTAGAATTTAGAGAAGAGTTTTATAATAGATATAATAAGAAGAAATAATTCTTCTTTTTTATTGCAAACAAAAATTCTTTTTGTTATTATAGACATTAAATCTTGAGGTGAGTTATATGGAAAGTAATAATTATATATTAGGCAGAATACCTGGGAATTCTGGGGGTGTTCATAAAACATATGAAGAAAGCATTATAATGAAATTACATCATCTAAATTACAGAGAATTATTTAATAATGGACCTTATGATGTAAATAATCCATTTAAATTATATTATAGTAAGAGTGATAAATCTTTTGTAACTTTAAGAAAAAAACATGTTGAATTATCAGAAGAAAAAGACAATTATAATGAATATGAAATAATTAATTTATATATACTAGGACCTGAAAATGTAATAGTTGAAGTAATAGATAAAAAAATACTGCGTCAGCATTTGCTTAGTGAAAGAATGATTATAGAGAGAATATTACGTAAAGAGGAGGAATTAAATTTATAATGACAAATAGTAAAATCAATTTTTATATAGTAGAATTACATAATAATTATTACTATAAAGATTGGAAAAACGCTGATCCTGCAAGTGGGTTAACAAATAAAGATTTAAGAAAAGATAAAATTAGATGTTATATGAGAAGATATCCAGGAGATGGATTTGAAGCAGATATGGTTCCAATTTTAGCAGTAGATTCACCAGATAAAAATGGATTAATAGAATATTTTACACACAAACATATTTATGAAAAAAATGATATAGCTATTGATGGACTTTCATATATATCTAAAAGAGAACCAACTAGTGATGAATTAAAATGTATAGCTTATTATTCTAAAATGTTAAAAGAATTTCCAGATACAACTAAACATTATGTGAACGCTATTGAAGAAATTGAAAAATATTGTAAATCAGAATATGAAGAATATATTAGTTCATTAGAAGAATTAGAGCAAATATATAATAGTCCAGATTTGCAAATGAGAAGAGATTAAACTCTTCTTATTTTTTTGTGACACCAATAATACCTCCTGTTATTGATGATAGAATTAGTGATAAATAATATATAAGTGAGGATAAGGTGATTTTAGAAGATATAAGAGATATAAGTATGAAAAGTATAATTATACAAATTGATATAATAAATCCTTTAAAATAACCTTTATTTCTTTCTAAAGACGATATTTTAAATCCTGTTATAAAGAATAATATAATCATAAAAACAAAATTTATAACAGATATTGTTTTATAACTAAATAATTCAAAATAATATATTGCGCTTATAATAATTAAATAAATTAAAAATATGGTTATAAATAATATATAACTTTTTAAATAATTGTATATTTTGTTCATTTTTTCACCTAATTAATTATATTGATGATTAAAAATAATATGAATAAAACATAATAATATTAGGTGATATCATGGATTTATTTATGGTTAGTATTAAAACAGTATTTTTTTATTTTTTTATTCTTGTTATATTTAGATTAATGGGTAAAAGAGAAGTAGGTGAATTATCTATTCAAGATCTTGTAGTTAGTTTATTAATTACAGAATTAGCATCTATTTCAATTGAAAACTATAAATCGTCAATTTTATTGACTATTGTTCCAATTATAATATTATTGTTTTTTGAATATACAACAGGTTATTTATCATTAAAGTTTAATAAATTTAGGAATTTAATTGAAGGTAAACCAGCTTTAATTATTAATAAAGGTAAAATAAATTATAAAGAAATGATGAGACAGAGATATAATTTGGATGATTTATTATTAGAACTTAGAAATAATGGAATAAAAAATCTAAAAGATGTAGAATTTGCCATATTAGAAAATAATGGTCATTTAAATATATTTAAGTATAATTATATGAATAAGAATAATAATCCTTTCCCATTAATACTGGATGGCGAGATACAAAGTGATACTTTAAAATACATTAAAAAAAATGAAAAATGGTTAAATGAATATTTAGATAATAATAATTTAATACTAGATGATATTTTTTATGCGTTTTATAAAAATGAAAGAGTATATGTAATAAAAAAAGATGAGTTAAATTACGAGTGATTTTTTAATTTCTTTATAATATAAAAGTGTGGAGAAGAACATATTAATAATTATTGATATAACTAATGAATACATTCCAATTTTTAATAAAGAAAAAACAACAATAGATATAATTCTAATAATAGATGATATTAAAACAATATTGAATGTTTCTTTTACTTTTCCAAGCGCCTGCAATGCATTGTTTAGTGGTGATTCTATATAGAATAAAATAGTAAAAGGGGATAATAATCTTATATAATCTATTCCTTCATTGGTATTATATAGTAAATTTAAAAATAAATTTGGAAATATAGTTATTATTACAGTAGAAAGTCCCCCAATTAGACATGATATTAATACTATTTGTTTAATTCTTTTCTTACATAATTCTATATTATTTAATTTATAATTTTTAGATAATTCTGGTATTAATGATGTTGCCATGTTTTGTGTAAAGAATTGCGGAATTAAAAGAGTTGATAAAGCATAAGCATTTATTACTCCATATTCATAAACTATATAGTTTTCTGTATATCCTACTTTTAAAAGTATATGTGTCAAAATAATGGGTTCTAGAAAGTATGCTATTGAACCAATGATTTTGCTAAATGTTGATGGAATACAAAAATCCATCACTTTTTTAATCTCATTAAATGAAATTTTTATATCATTTTTATTAATTTTAAATTTTGGAAAAAATAATATCATTACTAATTGAGATGATATTTCACCAATTATATTAATTAAAATAATAAAGCAAATTGAATATATTATATTAATACTCTTTACTTTATTTAAAAATAATAATATTAGTATTAATCTAACTATTTGTTCAATAAAATTAGATAGCATATAAGGATACATGTTTTGTTTACCCCAAAAATATCCTTTTATGATAGCAGATATACTCATAAATGGCATTGTAAATGCTATTGAAATAATTGGTAAATATAAATCTTTTTCATTTAATAACTTACTAGATAAGTGTGGTGCAAACAATAACATAATAATTATAAATATTATATTTAATAGAATTGATATTGGAATAATTGATATAAATAAATCTTTTGATTTTGAACTTTCTTCCGATACTATTTTAGAAATAGCATTTGAATAAGAAAAAACAGCCAATACTGTTAATAAAGATATAGTAGGGGATAACATACTATATAATCCCATCCCTCTAGCTCCTAGCATCCTTGTTACTATTATTCTTATAAAGAAACCAACTGTTTTGCCTAGAATTCCTCCAATTAATAAAATGATTGTTGATTTATAAAAAGAATTCTCTTTAATTTTTCTTAACATAATAAATTATATGTACAATTTTATTTTTCTTCACAAAATTATTAATTATTTGTGATATAATATATGTGTCGAAAGACAAAAATTACCTTATAAAGAGTGATTTAGAGACTGGCTCGTAGATCACACCAACCTATTTAGTTAGGTGGTAAACCCAGACGGATGAGGATAACTTATGCTAACAATACCTAAGTTATCTTAGGTATTTTTCTTTCTAAGGTAATTCATTGAAAGGAGGTATATATAAATAATTAAATAACTATCAATGAAATATATTAGAAAGGAGTTTTAGTATGAAATTATATAGTAATGAGATAGTATTTAGAGGACATCCAGATAAAGTATGTGATCAAATAAGTGATGCCTTATTAGATGAATATTTAAAAGGGGATAAAAATTCTAGATGTGGTATTGAAGTATGCGGTGGTAAAGGAAAAATATTTATTACGGGAGAAGTAACATCTAAAAGTAAAGTAAATATTGAAAAAGTTGTAAAAAATGTTTTAAAAGATGTAGGTTATAACACAAACTATGAAATTATAGATAATTTAGGAGTTCAAAGCAAAGATATTGCTCTTGGTACAAACGATAAAGTAGGAGGAGCAGGGGATCAAGGTATGATGTATGGATTTGCTTGCGATGAAACAATCAATTATCTACCTCTATCTATGATTATTTTACAAACTTTATCAATAAAATATGATGAATTAAGAAAAAAAGATAATAGATTTAAAAGTGATGGCAAAGCACAAATTACAGGATATTATGACGAAGATATGAGATTATATAGAATTAAAACATTTACTGTTTCATACCAAAATACTGAAGAAAACAGAAAAGAGACTGATAAAATTATTAAAAATATAATACTTGATATATGTAATTATTTTGATATTAAAATAGAAGAATTCTTGATTAATCCAACTGGAAGATTTGAAATAGGAGGATTTGAAGGAGATTCAGGTCTTACTGGTAGAAAAATATTAGTAGATAATTATCACTCATTTTCTAAAGTAGGTGGTGGCGCTTTTTCAGGTAAAGACCCAACAAAAGTAGATAGGAGTGCTGCTTATAAAGCAAGAAAAATTGCAGTTAGATATTTAAAAGAATACCATTTAAAATGGTGCGAAGTTCAAATAAGTTACGCTATTGGAATAAGAAAACCACTTGCTATTAGTATTACATCAAATATTGGAGAAATAAATCCTAGTGAAAAATTATATACCGAATGTGAACCAAAGAACATTATTAAAGATTTAAAACTACTTGATAAATGTTATTATGATACAGCTAAATTTGGACATTTTATAAATTGACAATATATAATTCATATGTTAGTATATTGACTTAGGTGATTAAAGTGAAATATGATGCAAATGATTATTTAAGAAGAAAATTAGAATCTAAAGAAGGAATGAATGAAGAATCAGTTAAATTGTATTTATCTGTATTAAGCGGATTAATGTTAAAAGATTCAAAGATTAATAATTTCCCTGATAATTCAATGCGTATTTATTTAGAATATTCAAATAAAGAATTCGTAGGTATAACATGGAGCAAAAAGATATTTTCAAAAGTAGATAAAAATAATAATCTAACTATTGGAATAGATGTTGAATCAAGAGAAAATAGAATAGAATGGAACATTGGATTTGATGGTAAACACTATGAAATTTCAATATTTAATAACTTATATTCACAAGATGATCATGACATGTATTCAGGAATATATTATATTAATAAAGATAAATCAGGATTAATTACACAAAAATTTTATTCTTATGATGCATACGATAAATTAAATGGATATCATATTTCTAAAGATGATGAAATGTTTTTTTATAATCCTAATTATTTTTATTGTAATGGATTTAATCCTGATTATCTTTTAGTTCAAGAAACAAATAATCAAATTAGCGAAGAACAACTAGCTACTGAATTAAATGATATTATTAAAAATATGAGTGTTGAATATTCATTAGGTTTATTTAAGAAATTCTTATCTGATTATAAGCAAAAAGACCCTGAAATAAATTTAGTTTTAAAGTAAGTGTAAAGTTGATTTTGAAATGTTGAAAACTTTTATTAAATGTGATAATATATAATTAACCTAGAGATAGATATAGACACAATAAACCGCCTAGTAATAATTATCGGGGGATTAATTAGTGTAAGGAGTTGAATACTGCTTTTATTGCAGGATCCCGAATACATTATGTATCCTACCACCTCGTGTGAAGCGAGTTTTTATTACCTATATTTACACTAGGTTTTTTATTTGGTATAATATATGCACCAAAAAGGAGTGTATTTTTATGAATTTATCTAGACTTGAAAGTTTAGTTGGAGAAGAGAATATACAAAAAATAAAGAATTTGAAGGTTTTAATATTAGGATTAGGTGGAGTAGGCGGTTACACTGTTGAATCACTTGTAAGATGTGGTATTAATAATATTACTTTAGTAGATGGTGATACAATAAAACCAAGTAATATAAATAGACAAATAATAGCAACATCCAAAAATAATAATAAATATAAAACTAAAGAATGGAAAAAAAGAATAAAAAAGATTAATCCTGATGCTATAGTAAATATAATTAATACAATGATTAATGAAGATAATATGGAAATATTATTTAGTGAGCATTATGATTATATAGTTGATTGTTGTGATACAAGTAAAGTAAAGATTAAATTAATAAAGGAATGCTATAATAAAGGAATTAAAGTTGTTTCATCAATGGGAATGGCCAATAAAATGGATGCTACTAAAATTATAATTAGTACACTTGATAAAACTGAAACTGATCCACTTGCTAAAAAAATAAGAAGTGAGATTAGAAATAAAGAAATTATGAGAAATGTTCCTGTTGTATATTCAAATGAAAAACCAATAAATAATACTATGTTAGGTTCAACATCGTTTGTACCAGCAGTAGCAGGTCTTTATATTACCAATTATATAATAAATGATATAATAAAATGAAAAAGTACATGAAAATGTACTTTTTATAATTTTCTTCCATTTAGTAAATTATTCTGTTCTTCAATATAAGCTAAAATTACTTGCATTTGTTCTTCAGAATATTGAAATATAAATGGGTCATAGTTTGAGAAATATACAACAATTTTATCATCTATAATTTCATAATTTGTAATTATAGGTCTTAGAATTACATCATCTGTAATTGGTTTTAACATTATATCTTTATACATACAAATTCCCCCTAAAAAATTAATTAATATTATAAGATTGTAATTATTGTTTATCAATTTTTATTTTTTGATTAAAATTATACATTTCAGTTTCAAATTTGTTTTTTCTAGGTAAATAATATTTTCTTCCTTTTAAATTATCTGGTAAATATTGTTGATCTACCCAATAATTAGGATAATTATGTGGGTATTTATAATTTGGACTTGTTGTTTTTATATGTTCGGGAATCCTACCAACATTTCCCGACACAATATCATTAATTGCAGCATCAATTGCACAATTTGCTGAATTTGATTTTGGAGATAAAGCCATTTCAATTATTACAACACTTAATGGTTTTACTAGTTCAGGATATCCAACTCTTTCACTTGCTTCAATAGCAGCTATTACTTTAGGTCCAATACTTGGATTAGCAAGTCCAATATCTTCATAAGCAATAACTATCATTCTTCTATAAATTGAATCATAATCTCCAGATACTATTAATCTTCCCAAATAATGAAGAGCGGCATCTACATCACTTCCTCTAATACTTTTTTGAAAAGCTGATAACATATCATAGTGTCCATCTTCATTTTTATCAGTAAAGAATGATGGTTTTGAATTTACTTCATTAATATTTTCAATAGTTATTTCTTTATTGTATCCATAATAAATAAATTCTACTAAATTATATGCATATCTAATATCACCATCAGATAATTTTGCTATATATTTAATTACTTTATTATCCATTTTTATATCTGGTAGTACATCTTTAATTCTTTTTAATCCTTTTTCAATATCTTTTTCCTCTAATGATTGAAGTTCTAATAATTGACATCTACTTCTAATAGCAGGATTTATTGAATGATATGGATTAGAACTAGTAAGACCTATTAATGTAATTAAACCACTTTCTATATATGAAAGTAATATATCTTGTTTATCCTTATTCATTCTATGAATTTCATCTACTATAAGAATAATACCTCCATACATTTTTGCTTCTTCTATAACAACTTCAAAATCTTTCTTTGAATTTACAGTTGCATTTAATAATCTATATCTTTGTGATAATTCATTCATTAATGCTAAAGCAATGGTTGTTTTACCAACACCACTTTTACCATAAAATATTATATTAAATAGTTTTTTTTCTTTTACAAGATTGCTTAAAACTTTATTTTTCCCTATTAAATGTGTTTGACCTAAAACATCATTTAATTTATTTGGTCTTAGTTTATTTTGAAGTAATTCCATATAAATCACCAATAATATTTTATCATATAATATTATAAAAAATATACCTTTACTTTATCTAAAAAAATTTATATAATATATAATGAAAGATAATGAAGAATAAAGAGGGAAGTGATCAAATTGAACTATAATATTTTTCTAAGTATTGGTTTTTCAGTTTGCGCTTTAGCTTTTGAACTTGTTATCATTTTTTTATATTCAAATAAAAAAATATTTAGAAATATAGAAAACACATTATTTATTACGTTATTAGTATTAACATCACTATTAATCACATCAGAAATAATATATGTCTTAGCTTTGGCAAAAAATAATACTATTACATTTACTGCTAGATTTTTTAGCAGATTATACTTAAATTATATGATTGCATGGTTATACTTATTTATGTTTTATATTTCTGTTTTAAGAACAAAAAGATATACAGATCCAACATTAAAACATGAAAAAAGAAAGAAATATGCCTATATTATAGGTGGTTTTTTGATTGCAAGTTTAATAGTATCAAACCTACTTGGAATTGAATTTTATGATTATACTGATCATATATATAATTTTACAGGAGATGCCCCATATGTTGCTTTTGCATCTGCTGGTGTTGTAATATTTTTGATGGTTTATGGATTTATATTTAACTCTGATATTAAAACATATCAAAGAATTCCAATTATATATTGTGTTGGACTAATTGTATTAAGTACTTTACTTCAATTTATGATTCCAAACGCAGATTATAATATTCAAAATTTTCAATTTACTTTAATGCTTTTAACTTTATATTTTACTATTGAAAGTCAAGATACAAAGTTATTAGATGAGCACGAAAAGTCAAAAGCAGAAGCTGAGAAAGCTAATCAAGATCAAACAAAGTTTTTAACTAGTATGTCTCACGAAATAAGAACACCTATGAATACAATAATGGGTTTTAGTGATGCTATGCTAAGAGAAAAAGATTTGACAAAAGAAACTATTACAAGTGATACAAATAATATTCATATAGCTGCTGTATCACTATTAGAATTAATCAATAATATTCTTGATTTATCTAGAATTGAATCTGGAAAAGAAACACTTGTTGAAAAAGAATATGATTTAGAAGATCTATTTATTGAAATTAATAATTATATTTCAAATAAAATTGATAGAAGTAAGATAGAATTTATTCCTAAGATTGATACAACACTTGCTAAAAAATACTTGGGTGACTATACCAAAATATCTAAAATAGTTTTAAATGTTTTATCAAATATTAGTTATTATATAAAAAATGGTTCAATTATATTTGATGTACATAAACTTCAAATCGAAAATAAAAATATGATTGAATTTAACATTTTAGCTGTTGGAAGCAACATGGAAAAAGAAGAATTTGAAAAATATTATAAAGATTTTGAGCATATTGGAAATGATGTTAATGATGTTGTTTTAGGAATAAATGTATCTAAAATGTATTCTGAAATGTTAGGTGGAAATTTAGAATTAAAATTTAATGAAAACGATGATTTAAATTATATTGTTAGAGTAGAGGAACAAATTGTAGATCCAAATCCAATAGGTGATATTTCATATTTATTTTCAGTTATAAATTCAGAAAATAGAATTTTGGATTTATCTAACAAAAACATATTAGTAGTAGATGATAATCAAATTAATATTAACTTACTAAAAAGATTATTAAAGGATTATAAAGTTAATATTGATTCTGTAACAAGCGGTATGGAAGCATTAGATATTGTTAAAAATAAAAAATATGATTTAATTTTTTTAGATCATATGATGCCAGTTATGGATGGAATAGAAACAATACATAAATTGAAGGATATTAAACAAAATTTATGTCCAGTTATTGCATTAACAGCGAATTCTTATACGGGAATTAAAGAGATGTATATAGGAGAAGGTTTTAAAGATTATCTAGCAAAACCAATCAATAGGAATGAACTAAATAAATTATTAAATGAAATATTTAGTAGTTAGAAAGGAATAATATATGATAGCAAGAATAATTCTTTCATTAAGTAGTTTCTTAGTACTTATTTTACTTATATTAGTTTATTATTCAAAGAAGAATGAAAGTAGTTTAAGTAGTAAATTTTATAGAGTACTATTATTTTCATGTGTTTTATTACTAATATTTCAAATTTTAACATACAGTTTATATTCAGAAGGAGAAATAACATTTTATTCTAAGTTATTTTATAAAATATATTGGTTAATAGGTGTTGAATGGGCTTATATTACTATATGTTATTTTATAGTATTCTTAAATGATACTGAAGAAAAAAGTATTTTACTTTTAATAAAAAAGAACAAGTCATTTAAAATATATTTAATATTTACAATTATATTTATTTTTGTAATTTTTTCAATTAAAATACCTGTAAAAAACAGTGATAATTATTTGTTTGGTCTAACGTCATATTTAAGTGCTGGATATTCAGTAGTTACAAATTTTTTGATATTAATTCCAATTTTTTTAAATCATGGTAAATATGAAAATGAAAAAATTAGAAATGTTATTTTGGTTCCTGTAACTCTTGGTATATTCTTTATATTTCAAATAATATTCCCAACAATAATTATCATGGGATTAGGATATGTTGTTCAAATAGTTTTAATGTATTTTATGATTGAAAATCCTGATTTAAAGTTAATAAAGAAGATCGATCAATTAAAAACAAGTGTTGAGAGAAGTAGTAAAGCAAAATCAGATTTTTTATCAAATATGTCTCATGAAATACGTTCGCCTATGAATGCTATTATTGGTTTTAGTGAAACAATTTTAAATGAAGAAAACTATGATTTAGCAAGTGTAATAAATGATGTTAATCATATTAAATCTTCAAGTAAAACATTACTTGAGATAATTAATAATATTTTAGATATTTCTAAAATAGAAACAGGTAGCGATACCCTTGAAATGAAAGAATATTCTTTAAAAAATCTTATTGTTGACTGGACAGGTATAGTAGATGCAAGACTTGAAGGAAAAAATATTAAATTTATATTAGAAGTAGACAAAGAAATTCCTAATAAATTATATGGAGATTCAACAAAGATATTTCAAGTTGTATTAAATATACTTACAAATGCAGTTAAATATACAGAAGTAGGTAGAATTAAAATGTCAATTTCTAGAACATATGATGAAAATAGAAATTTAATATTACATTTTAAAGTATCAGATACAGGATTTGGAATTAAAGAAGAAGATTATGATAAAGTATTTCAAAAGTTTTCAAGACTTGATTCTGCAAAAACAAATGAAATTGAAGGTACAGGGTTAGGTTTAGTACTTACCAAAAAATATGCTGAGTTAATGGGTGGAAGTATTTGGTTTGAAAGTGAATATGGAGCTGGAACAACATTTTATTTCAATGTTCCTCAAAGAATAATAGATCCTACACCTATGGGAGATATTACTGAATCAATTAATGAAGAAACAAATAAAGATTTAATTGATTGTTCAAAATATAGTGTATTAATAGTTGACGATGATGAATTAAATTTAAAAGTTACCGAGAGATTATTAGGAGGATATAAATTTAAAATTGATAAATTATCTAATCCAGAAGAATGTATAACAAGATTTAAAATGGGATATCATTATGATATTGTGTTTTTAGATCATGTTATGCCAAGAGTAGATGGAATAGAGTTGGTACATGTAATAAAAAATTTAAAAGGATACTATGTGCCACCTGTAATTGCATTAACTGCTAATGCTATAACCGGTGTTAGAGAAATGTATTTAAAAGAAGGTTTTGATGAATATTTATCTAAACCAATAGATATAAATGAACTTGATAGAATAATTGAAAAATATTTTAAAAAACAATAGTAAGTGTAAAACTATTGTTTTTATTATGTAAACTTCTATTATTTTAAAAAAAACTATTATATAATAAATATATGATAGAGATAGATAATAAAGAATATTTAAATGATTTTGAAGAATACTTAAAAATAGACAAGAATTATTCAAAAAATACACTTGAATCTTATATAAGAGATATTAGATTTTTTTTAGAGTGGGTTAATAAAAATATTGAAGATATTAGTAAAAAAGACATAGATAATTATATTTTAAATGCTTTACCTAATTATAATGAAAGTTCTGTAAATAGAATTATTGCTAGCATTAAAAGTTTTTATAAATACTTATCTATATATAAAGGATTAATTAATGTAGCAAGTGATGTTAGTAGTTTAAAAAGGAAGAAAAAATTGCCAAAATATTTAAGTATTGAAGAAGTAGATAAACTACTAGATATTAAATTAGAAACTCCTTTTGACTATAGAAATAAAACAATGCTAGAAGTATTATATGCAACAGGACTTAGAGCATCAGAATTAATAAATCTTGATATAATGAATGTAGATACAGCTAATATGGTAATAAATGTATATGGAAAGGGAAGCAAAGAAAGAATAGTCCCTTTATCGAAATTAGCAGTTAATTATTTAAATATATACTTAAATGTATATAGAGAGAAACTATTTGTTAAAAATCAAAAACCAACTGAAGCTTTATTTTTAAATAATCATGGAAATAGGATAACAAGACAAGGTCTTTATAAAATGATTGGTGAAACAGCAAAAAAACAAGGAATAAATAAAGAAATTACTCCACATGTTTTAAGACATAGTTTTGCAACACATATGATTGAATGTGGCGCTGATATTAGAAGCGTACAAGAATTATTAGGTCATGAAAATGTAGTAACGACAGAAATTTATACTCATTTAGCAAATAATTTTATTAAAGATAATTACAATGAATATTTTAACAGGAGTACAAAGGAGTAAAATATGTTTAAAAGAATATTTTTAGTTGTAATGGATAGTCTTGGAATTGGAGAAACAAAAGATGCATATAAATATGGTGATGAAGGGGCTAACACATTATTACATACAATAAAAGATAGTTATAATTTAGATGTTTTAGAAAAATTAGGACTTACTATTCTTGTTGGGAAAGAAGAAAATGGTACTAGAGGATTATATATGAGAGCAAATCCATTAAATCCTATGAAAGATTCATTAAATGGCCATTATGAAATGATGGGCGCGATATGTAAAAATCCTTATCAAACTTATCCTGATGGTTTTCCTTTAGAATTAATATCTAAAATTCAACATACGATAGGAAGGGATGTAATAGGTAATATTGCAAGTGATGGCATAGAAATAATTAATGAATTAGGCGAAATGCATGCTAAAACAGGAGCAGTCATTATATATACATCTAATGATTCAGTGTTACAAGTAGCTGCACACGAAGATATAATAAGTGTCGATGAATTATATGATATTTGTGAAAAAATAAGAGAATTAACATTAAATGAAGAATATAATATTGCAAGAATAATTGCAAGACCATTTGCTGGTAAAAATGGAAGTTATTATAGAATAGATAAAAGAAAAGACTATGCATTAGATCCGCCAATTAATGTCCTAGATTTATTAACAAGAAATGGAGTACAAACTATAACAATTGGTAAAATAGCTGATATGTTTAATAATAAAAGTATAGATGTAAAAATTAAAACTAAAAATAATATAGATGGAATGATGAAATTAATCGACTTTGCAAAAGGTGAATTTAAAGGATTCTTATGGGCAAATTTAAATGATTTTGATAGTGATTTTGGTCATAGAAGAGATAGAGAAGGGTATTTAAAAGCTCTAGAAGAATTTAATTATTATTTACCAATATTATTAAAAAACCTAAAAAAAGATGATCTACTTATATTAACTGCAGATCATGGATGTGATCCTACATTTAAAGGTCATGATCACACAAGAGAAATGGTTCCAATATTAATATATAGTCCGATATTTAAAAAAGGTAAAAAATTAGATGATAGGGAATCATTAGCAGATATAGGAGCAACGATACTAGATAATTTTAATATTAAAAACTCACTTGGAGTAGGCACATCAATATTTGATACATTAAGAAAAGAGTAATCTTTTCTTTTTATTTTATACTTATTATGATATTATAAATATAGGTGATAGTATGAAAATAGAATTTGAAAAACCAAATCTTATTCAAGAATATTTTACTTTATTATTAAGTGATAAAGTAAAAGGAAATGGAAATAATGATGTAAGTAGTGTTACAAATAAAATAGATTACTATGTTAGTAAAATAGATACATATAAATTATTAATGAATAAAGATAGAGCATTACCAAATTCTGTTTTTTTAGATTTATTAAAAGAAATATCAAGAATCAAATTAGAAGAAAAAGATATATTGAATATTCTTTCATTAAAAGAAAATGCAAACTATAATAGAATACTAATTTTAAGCACTGATATGATTGCTAAAAGAAAGAATACAACATATGTATCATTAAAAGTGGCTTCTACTTCATTATTAAATACAAAGCATATTTATACAATAGATGAAATCAATAATCTAATTGAAGATAAAACAATAGTAGTATTAGGTGAATATTTAAAATCATTTAATCTAGAAAAATATAAAACGCATGAAAAATATATGAAATATGACTATTTCTCTAATAGTGATTTTGTAGATAAAGAAGGCAGATTATATGTTTGTACATTACAATATATTAGAAATACAATAAAAGATGAAATGTTAAAAAAAGAATTAGATAATTATATTAGATTATTAAAAATTGAAATAGATAAAGTAACTAACAATAAATATTTAATAAATAATTCAAGTATAATATCAAAGGATATTAGTGAGCAATTAGATGAAAAACAAATTACATTAAAATTAATATAACAAAGTAATTTGTTTTTTAATATGTTATAATAAAAATGTGGTGTTATAGATGAACGTAAATGATAAGTATATAGTAAAAATAATTGATGAAGACAATATAGGAAATGGAATCTGCAAAATAAATAATTTTGTTGTTTTTGTCAAGAATGCTTTATTAGATGAAGAATTAGAATTAATAATAACAGATATTAAAAAACACTATGCAATTGGAAAAATAATAAAATATATTTCAAAAAATAAAAATAGAATAAATGTTGAATGCAAATATTATGATATATGTGGAGGATGTAATTTCTTACATACTAATTATATAAATGAAAGAAATATTAAACAAAAATATTTAGAAAAATTATTTAATAGAAAAATTGAATATCTAGATACAAAAGAAATATTAAATTATAGAAATAAAGTAACATTACATGTTTTAAAGGGTAAATTAGGCTTTTATAACGATAAAACACATGAATTATGTGAAATAGATAAATGTCTATTATTAAACCCTAAAATTAACATTATAATTAGTGAATTAAAAACAATTAATTTAAATAATATATCTGAAATAATGATAAGGTCTATAAATAATAAAATAATGATTAATATAAATGGAAATATTAAAGACATTAATATAGATTGTGATTCTTTATATATAAATAACAAATATATAAGAGGAGAAAAGTATTTAATTGATGTAATAAATAATTATAAGTTTAGTATATATCCTAATAGTTTTTATCAAATAAATAAAGAAGGCATGATAAATATATATAATAAAGCATTACAACTAATAAGAGAAGATAATTCATTATTAGATTTATATTGTGGTACTGGAACAATTGGAATATGGATGCATAGTAAATTTAAAAATATTTTAGGAGTTGAGATTAATAAAGAGGCAATAAATAATGCAAATATAAATAAAAAAATAAATAATATTTCAAATATAGAATTTAAACACGAAGATGCTAAAGAGTTTAAAGGAAATTTTGACTGTATTATTGTTGACCCACCAAGAATTGGGCTATCAAAAGATGTAAGTAAGTATCTTAATAATTCTAAAAGCAAACAAATAATCTATATATCTTGTAATCCTAACACATTAAAAAGAGATATAGATCTTTTAAATAATTATGAAGTTAAAAAAATATCATGTTGTGATATGTTTCCAAGAACAAAGCATATAGAATGTATCACATTTCTTAAAAGGAGATAGGATTAAATATGTTAAAAATGATTAAAGGCGTAAAAATAGATGATTCAGATAAGTTAAATGAAGAATATATGATTACAGAAAACTGTATAATAGCAAATATTAATGCAAATAAGATATTAAACTTAATTAATGATTTTATTAATATACAAAAAGACCCTCTATTTTTAATAATTGAAGTCCCTAGCAATGAAAAAAATGAAATAATTGAAGAAAATATTATTAAAAAATTTCATAAAGATGTTTATTATCTTGATAATATGTCTAAACAATTTGCAAAAGAATTAATAAAAACATTTGGTAATTTGTTTATAAATGATGGATTATCACAAATTGGTATAGGAAATCACATTAGTAATGCAGAAATAATAACTGACAAATATAATGTAATAGAAATTTTTAATGGAAAAGACAAAATTGAAAAATATGAAAAGTTGATGGATAAACATAAGATTAAAATAGTTGAAGATTTAGTAACAGCATGGGATTTCTTTAGCGATTCTAATCAAGGAGAATGTAATCGTGTTGATGAAGATGGAAAGTCAGTATATGATGCTATTGAAGTGTTAACAAAAGAAGCAGGATTATATTTTGCAGAAAGAAGAGAAGATTGATAGTAGAAATAGATATATAAATACAAAATAATTAATAAACACAATAAAGGAGGTAATTTGATGGTAACAAAAGATGATTTAAAAAATATAGGATGGAAAGATATGTTACCAATTTATCTTGGCGGAACTGGTAGAATGTTTTTAATAACTATAAGTGGTATTGATTACTTATTTAAACCTGCAGAAAAAAAGTGGACACATGAAAAACAAAGATTTAGAGGTATAGTACAAGAAGTAGCTTCTAAAATTCAAAAAATTGTAGATGAAGAATCATATGTACCATGTATATATTTTGAAAATAAAGAATTAGCAGGATCATTACAAATAAAATATAAAATAGATACGAATGCACCTCATTATCAAATAGTACAAACAGATGATTCATTCGATATAACTCGAGAAGAAACAAAACAATTTTTAAGAGAATTTATTACAGATTATTTATTATGTAATTTTGATGCACATGGAAGTAATTTTATTACAGATTCTAACGGTATAATAAGAGGTGTAGATAAAGAACAATGTTTTAGATATATAGCAACTAAAAATGATTATTTTAATATATTTATTAATCCAAATGAAGAATATGGTGAGAGTGAAACAATATATAACTATTTGTTTAAAAGATATATTAATGGAACGTTAGATATTGATTTTGACATTCTAGAAAAGTATATTGAAAAAATTGAAAATATAAGTGATGAAGATTATATAAGTATATTTGAAGAATACATAGATGCAAGAAAGCATAGAATTGAAACAAGTTATTTAAGAAAACTAATACTTGAAAGAAAACAACAAGTAAGAGTAAAAATGAATGATTTTGTTTCATATCTAAAAGAGGAAAGAGATAAAATGGTAGGTAAAAAATTATGAATTACAAATTAATATCAATGGATTTTGATGGGACACTATTAACTAGTGAAAAAATAATAACCCAAAATACTAAAAGAGTATTAGAAATATTAAAAAATAATGGATATTATATTGTAGGAGTTACTGGAAGAAATATAAATAGTGCTAAGAGTGTATGTGATTTAAAAATGTTTAATTATCTTATACTCAATAATGGAGCATTTATATATGATGTAAAAAAAGATAATGCTGAAAATATTGGTGGTTTAGATGAAAAATTACAAAAAGAAATATTTAACCATTTTAAAGATAAAAGTTATGCAATAGATTTTTGCTCATATGATAAATACTTTATGTATAGAAAAGTAATTGATGAAAGTAAAAAATTTTTAGTTAAAATAAATGATTTAAATGATATAAATGAACCAATATGTAGAATAAATATATTTGCAGATGATTCGTTAATTGATGAATATTATACATATTTAATTAATAAATATAGTGATAAAGCAAACATATTTATTATGAAAGATTCAGATGATGCCAGTAATTTAAGATGGATTGCAATTATTCCTAAAAATATTAATAAGGGAATTGCTATTGAAAAACTATGTAATAAATTAAACATTAAATTAGATGAATGTATGTTTTTTGCTGATGGTCCAAATGATATCGAAGCCTTGGATATTGTAGGATTAGGAATAGCAATGGATAATGCTTTTGAAGAAGTTAAAAGATATGCTGATGATATAACTTTATCAAATGATAAGGAAGGTATAGCAGTATATTTAAGAAACAAATTTAATATAAAGATATGATATAAATATTAATAGGAGGGAAATTATGGAAATCATATTTAAAAAATGTAATACATGCGGAAATGTTTTGTGGGAATTTGGTGATAGAAATTTGGCTTGCTGTAGTAAAGATATGAGGACACTAAAAGCAAATGAAGTTGATGCATCATTTGAAAAACATATACCAAATTATAAGGTGATTGATAACAAGATTGTTATTGAAGTAAATCACGTTATGGAAGATAATCACTATATAATGTGGATTATGATGGTGTGTGATAATGAAATATATTATAAAGAATTTATACCTGGCGAAAGGCCAATAGTAACATTTGATTATAAAGAAAATGCTACTATATACTCTTATTGTAATTTACATGGTTTATGGTCTAAAGAAGTAGAGTAGTATAACATCAATTTTAAAGAATTATTAATAAAAATAATATATTTATACATTTTTATAATAAAAACTTTAAAAATGGCTTAATAATCACTTAAAAAGATAGTTTAATAAACTATCTTTTATTATTACCACATATTAGTTAAATTACCATCAATTTTATAATATTTATCCATTAATACAACATGAGGGAATGTCTTTTGTAATTCTGACTTTTTAATCTTAGTAATTATTACTCCAATTTCATCATACCATAATGCTTGTGCAACATAGTAATAATTATTATCTTTTCCAACAATAATTCCAATATGTCCACCAGCAGCTTCACTATGTAATAAATCTCCTACTTTTATTTCATCAGAAATAGATATTTCTTTTGTAAGTTTCTTTACTTCACCAAAATCAGTTAAATCTTCTTTATCAGACCATCCAGCTCCGACATCTTTTACATCAAAAC
This sequence comes from Bacilli bacterium, assembly GCA_017544525.1. The sequence goes on from JAFYEA010000018.1 coordinate 179,103, forward strand.
CTCCATTTAGTAAAGCCCATGATACAAACCCACTACAATCAAGTCCATTATCTATATTTCTATGTGCTGGATAACTATAAATACTACATCCCCATGGTCCTTTATTATTTGTTGTTGTTGATCCAGTTAAATTATTATATCTAGATGAATCTAAATAGAATCCAACATGATAATATCTTCCTTCACCATCTACTTTATTTGTTGTTTGTCTACCATTTTCATAAAAATAATTTATTCTATATGGGAAATCTAATGTTAAAAATCTTGCTGCTTCAACAACTCCAGCTCTTGTTTGATATCCGACATTTTCAATTCTAGATTTTAATATTTTATCAATTAAATCATTTTCTTCCTTAGAATATTTATTACAAGTTAAATATTTTTTATTATAATCATATCCTTCAGATGGTCTTTTTGTAATAATTGATGTTACAATTACTTTGGTTTCATACGATATATCTTTATATTTTAATTTTAATTGAGTTTCGCCATCTTTTAGACCGACAATAATACCATTATTATTAAAAGATATAATATCTTTATCATAATCAATTATTTTTATTTTATTACCATTTCCAATTAGATAATTATAATAATTATATTTATCTCCTTGAGCAATATATAAAGTATTAATGTTTTTAATATCAAAATAAATATCTTTTTTCGAATTATATATTATTTTACTATTGTTTTTAATGTATAAAATACTTTTTTCAACATAATCTAAAATACATTCATTATTATTAGATTTAGTCCAATTATCATTATCATTTGGTATTTTATTATCTAAAATACAATATAATTCTTTATCATCACCATATAGATGAACTGTTAGTTTATTGTTGTTGTATTCAATATATTCTACAACATTTTTTTTAAATACTAAGAAATAAAATTTTACTATTATATAAATAATTACAAATAGTATAAATAATAATTTAAATGTATTAAATATAATTCTTATTTTTCTTTTTAATCTTCTTCTTTTAGCCATATATATCACCACATATTAGTTAAATTACCATCATTTTTATAATATTTATCCATTAATACAACATGAGGAAAATGATTTTTAAGCTTTGATTTTTTAATTTTGGTAATTACAACTCCTTTTTCTCCATACCACAGTGCCTGAGCAACATAATAATTATTTTTATCTATACCAACGATTATACCAATATGTCCCCCGGCTCTTTCAGAATGGAGTAGATCTCCAACTTTTATCTTGTTAGAAGTAGATAGGGAAGTGGTGATCTTTTTAACATCACCATAATCAGTTAAATCTCTTTTATTAGACCAACCAGCACCGACATCTTTTACATTGAAACCTCCATTTAATAGAGCCCATGATACAAATCCACTACAATCAAGACCATTATCCATTTTTCTATGAGCAGGTTTTGAATAAAGAGAGCATCCCCAAGTCTTAGGACCGGTTCTTGACCCAGTAATATTTTTATATCTACTACTATGAAGATAAAAACCGACATGATAATATCTTCCTTCACCATCAACATTGTTAGTTGTTTGTCTACCATTTTCATAAAAATAATTTATTCTATATGGAAAATCAAGTGTTAGAAATCTTGCTGCTTCTACAACTCCCGCTCTTGTTTTATATCCAACACTTTCAATTCTACTTTTTAATATTTCATCTATTAAGTCATTATCACTTCTACTATATTTATTACATCCTAAATTTTTTTTCTTATAATCAAAACCTTTAGTAGGCCTATTTGTTATTAAATTTGTAACATGTACATCAATATATTCATCTTTATCACCAATTGTTGCATGAATTTTAGTTATACCATTTTTAATTCCAGTAATTATACCTTTATCTGATACAGTAGCTATTTTATCATTTTCGCTATAATACTTTAATGTATCATTAATATCACCAACATATTCATAATTTGCAACTATTGTATATTTTCCTTTTATAGCTAAATATACTTTTCTTTCATTATTTATTTTTAATGTTATCACTTTACTTATATAATTTATATAATTATCTTTTAAAACAATATTACTAACTTTATTATTCTGTTTTGGTGATAGACTATTAAATAACAAATACAAAACTAATAATATTACAATTATTATAATAAGAATATACTTATAATATGATTTTTTAGAATCATACTTTTTGCTTGTTTTTTTATCTTCTATATTTTCTATTTTCTTTTTTGTAGATTGTGATTTAGAGCTTACTTTTTTAACGTTAGATTTTTTATTTTGTGTTGTTTTTTTCTTATTAGTAGATTTCTTTTTAGTAGTACTTTTCTTCTTTTTAATATTTTTCTTCTTTTTTACTACTTTTCTTTTCTTTTTCTTTGCCATAAATCCCCCTTAATTAATACCACATTTTTGTTAATTTGCCATCTTTTTTGTAATAATCGTCCATTAACATAACATAATAATATCTTTTAAACAAATTCTTTTTAGAGTAGGGAATAATAACAACTGCTACATTAGGCGGGGTCCATAAACTTTCTGCTACATAGTAATAATTATCATCTTCACCAACAATGATAGCAATATGCCCACCATTTACACCTCCAGAACTCAATAAATCCCCAACTTTTACTTTACCTGATTTAACTACATTAGCATTGAATTTTATTCTTTTTCCATAATCAGTTAAATCTTTATGAGATGCTAAACCGGCTCCAATATCTCCAACATCGAAACCACCTTGTAACATAACCCATGATACAAAACCACTACAATCAAGACCGTTAGGCCTATATCCATGCGAAGGTCTACTATATAAACTGCACCCCCACGTCTTAGGACCAGCAGATCTTTTTTTAATTCCTTTATATCTACTTTCATCTAAATATAAACCAACATGATAATATCTTCCTTCACCATCAACACCATTTGTTGATCCTCTTCCATTTTCACTAAAATATCTGATTTTATATGGAAATTCTAATGCTAAAAATCTTGCTGCTTCAACAGTAGCAGCTCTAGTTTTATATCCAACATCATTAATTCTGTCTTTTAATATTTCATCTAACAAATCATTATCTGCTTTTGAGTGCTTCCCACAAGATAGATATGGTTTTTTATTATTATATTTTTTCGGTCTAACAGTAATCAAATTGGTAACTATTACTTCAACACCTTTTTTTACATCTCCAACTTTAGCATATATTGTTGTATTACCTTTTTTTATTCCTTTAACATTTCCATTAGAATCTACTGTTGCTATTTTATCATTTTCACTATACCATTCAACTTTGTCATCAATATATTCTAAATCTCCAATATAATCATATCTTACGCTCAAAGAATATTTTCCTTTAATAGCAAGATATATCTTTTCTTTACTAACACTAACAGTTGTTACTCTTGAAAATTTATTTAAATCACTAACATTAAATATTTTATCATCTTCGTTTTTTAAAAATGCATAATACTTGTTTTTATCCATTTTAAAACTAAATTCATTATTTTCTACTTTTTTCCAATTAGAATCGTATTTTAATGGTAAGTCATTATCATTTTTGTATAAATAATATATATTACTATTAGAACTATCTTCAGAATCTACTTTAACTGTTAAAATATTATCATCATTTATAGATATATCTTTAACAATAGGAGTAGGTGCTTCAGTTTCAATAAAAGATATTTGTTTGTTTTTAAAATCACATAAAAATATAGTAATAAAGATTACTAAAATAGTTGAAAAAACAATTATCTTCATTATATTATTTCTCATATTATATATTTTATCATTTATATAAATTATTCTCAAGAAAAAAGATATTCATAATAATCTTGAATATCTCTTTCTATAATTAACGACATCTTGAATTTGATGTACTACTTTTTGCATTAGATCTAGCTCTTGAATTAGATCTAGCTTTAGCATTACTTCTAGCATTGCTTTTAGCTTTTGCCATTATAAATCACCACCCACTATTATTATGGTTATTCTATAATTTATAATGTATTAATTAAATGGAAATAATTGGGACATATTGAAATATTTATAATGTAATTATATAATTGAGTTGGTGAAATTATGAAAGAGATAGAAATATTGGTACAATTATATGACAATATAGAAAAATGTAAAAACAGTTTAAATAGTAAATACGTATATGAAGGGACAAACATGACTATAGATGAATATTATTATGATCCTCTAAGAAATAATCTTAAACCAAACAAATATAATCAAATAGATGAATGCTTAAGATTACGTCATAAAGAAGATTCATGTTATATTACCTATAAAGTGGACAAATTTGAAGGAAAAAAATGGTTATATTCAGATGAATATGAGACAAAAGTTGAAGATATTACCCAATTACATAAAATATTTGATTTATTAGGATTAAAACAATTATTAATTATTAAAAACAAAAAAAGCAATTATAAATCTGACAAATATGAAATAACAATTGAAGAAGTAGAAGATTTAGGCAATTTTATGGAAGTTGAATATTGTACAACTGAAGAAGTAGATGTTAAAAAAATTAAAAAAGATATTGATATTTTTATTAAAGAATTAGGTTTTAATGTTTCAGAAGAATTAAATATTGGAAAACCAGAAATGATGTTAAAAGAAAAAAATATAAAGATTACTGATTAGTAGTCTTTTTTATTTAAATAAATATATACTTTATTATGAATCCATATATATGTCTTACGTTATCTTTATTAGCAGGTCTATCTACTTTACTTGGATGTATCTTTATATTTATAAAAGTAAAGAAAGTAGGGGAGTACATTGTTTTTTCATTATCAATTTCAATGACTATAATGATTTTAATATCACTAATAGACTTAATACCAACTTCATTACCAGTTATAATTAATAAATATAATTATTTAGGTATAATTATTTCTTTATTAATATTCATACTAGGTTATTTATCTATATATATGATTAATAAAAAACTTAATTATAAAGATTCTAATTTAAAAAGAATTGGTATTTTAAGTATGATATCTTTAATTATTCATAATATTCCAGAAGGAATAGCAGTTTTTATGAGTTCATATACAAATATATCATTGGGAGTTAAATTATTTTTAGCAATAGTATTACATAACATACCTGAAGGTATAGCTATATCCGTACCACTTTATTATGGCGGAGAAAGTAGGGGACAAGTAATAAAAAAAACACTTATATCAGGATTAAGTGAACCAATAGGTGCCCTATTTTCTTTTTTATTTATAAAAGAGAGGATAAGTCAATTATTTTTAGCATTTATATTATTATTTGTAGCTGGATTAATGATAAGCCTATCTATTAATGATATATATAAAGAAATTAAAAATTATAATAAAAATAAATATATATTATATGGAATAACAACAGGTATTATAATCTCAATACTACTCTTTTTACTCTAAAAGTAGGGGAGTATTAATACTACATAAAATAATCATTTTTCTATTTGGAATCGAGATATAAAAAGATGAATAGTTATTCAACTCAATTCCAATTTCAAAAATGCAATTTATTAAAATAGAACAAAAAACAATACAAAATATAATGAATATATAATATATAAATAATTAATTGGAATCGAAAGTATAGAAGATGTATAAAATTATCTATCTCGGTTCCAATCAAAATATATAATATATATATAATGTATTATATTATAAATCAAAATTCATTATAAATTTTAAAATCTATAACAATTATAATTTATTCTTTTATAATGCAAAAGAGAAATATAAATTTTGTTTTTTAAAATAAAAAAGATTACTATTAATAAATAATAATCTTAATTTTTATATACAAGTTAACATAACATATATTATTGGAAGTTGCCCTAAGACTGCTTTTTATACTTTTCTAGATTGAATTTCAGCCATACGATTTAAAACTTCAGAAGCATTTTCTTTAGTAATCTCTGTATAACCTAATTCTTTTAACGCTTGAACTTTAAAAGTATTTAGTTGTTGAGTACGACTTAATTTTTCTTCCTTGTCATTTTCAATTTCTTGTTCAAATCTATTATGTGATTCAACCAATTTAGATTTAGAAGCGCCACCATTGTTGTATAAATTAAACGCTGTAAATACAATACTTTCTAATATAAATTGTTTAGTCTCATTAAATTTAAATTCTTTAGGATTAGTAAATCCACATTTCTTTGATAAATATGCAAATATATATTTAATTTCTTGTACATTATCTAATGATTGTAGTACATGATATAAATATAAGAAAATCCAATAAGTTTCTTTTGTTTTTTCTTCAGTAAATTTTTCTTTAATTAAGAATACAAGATCATTTAATAATTCTTGTTCTTCACGAGTTAAATTCTTATAATTAAATTGTTGAGAATTCATATCTCTCACGTTTTGATTTAATCTTGCTTCAACATTTTCTAAATATTCACTTGTAATTTTAATATTCTTTATTACCTTATCACTACCCTCTTCAATATCAAGTAGTTTTAATAATAAAATTCTTTTTTCCTGAGGCCATTTACTTAATGAATCTAATTCTAAATAATTATAAATCATTTGTCTTGATACACCTAAGTATTTAGCTAATTTTACTTTTGATATTCCTATTTCACTTAATAGTTTGTTTAATTCTTCCATGTTTTATCTTCTCCTCTACTCTACAATATAATTGTATAATAGTTTACATAAGGTTGTCAATAATTTTAAATAAAAATAGTAACAATTAAGTTGCTATTTCAAATTAAACATTCCCATTACATTATCGCCAGCATAAGTTGTTGGTAGTTTTCCATCCCATTTTTCAATCATTTGTTTTTCTATTAATTCCTTTGTTAATGATTGCTTCATAAGGTCATTTGCTTTCTTAGTTGCTTCTGCTTCTATTACTTTTGCTTCTGCTTCAAGTTTTGCTTTTTGAAGTTTTTGTTCTGCTACTTGTTTTTCTTCAATTGCTTTTGTATATTCTGCACTAAAATTAAAATCTGTTAAATTAAAATCTTCAACAATAATTCCGTATTTTTCTACTTTGCTTTGAAGTGCTTCTAAACATTTTTTTGAAACTTCACTACGTTTTGTAGTTATTTCTTCAGCGTTATATTGAGCAATAGCACTCTTAATGCTTTCTTGAATAGCAGGTGTTAAAACTGTTTGCTCATATGTATTACCTACTGTTCTATATAAATTACTTGCTTTTTGACTATCAACTCTATAATTTACCGCTATTGTAGAATCAATTAATTGCATATCTTTAGTAGAACTTTCAGTAGGAATTTCTACTTTTTGAACTTTAATATTTACTTTTTTTATTTCTTCAATATAAGGAATTTTTAAATTCAATCCTTCATTTAAACTTGAATCAACGATTTTACCAAATCTTACTTTTAATCCAACTTCTCCAGATTCAATTGTTTGAAAACTACTTAATATTGTAACAAAAATAAATAATATTATTGCTCCATATATAAAAACCTTTTTTGGATTAGTACCATAAACATCTCTAAATTTTTTCATTTTTTCCTTCTTTCTTATTAAATATTAATTGTATTATAACATAAATCCTATTATATTTAAAGTTATGCTTTACTATTTTATCTATTAAATATAAAATAAGGTTAAGAGGTTTATTATGAAAAAATATTATGATAAGAATAATCAAACAATATATAATTGTGATAATTTAGAATTATTAAAAAGTTTAGAAAGTAATTCAATTAATTTAATATATTGTGATATATTGTATAACACTGGTAAACAATTTGATTACTATAATGATAATTTAGGGAGTCCAACAGAAGCAGTTGAATGGTATAGACCCAGAATAATAGAAATGAAAAGAGTTTTAAAACCAAATGGAAGTATATTCTTACATTGCAACTGGAGACTCGACTCTTATATGAGAGTATTAATGGATGAAATATTTGGAGGAGATCATTTTAGAAACAGAATATATAGAAAACATAGTAATGAGAGAGGATCATACTTAAATTTTGATTCACAAATTGATGTTATATTATATTATGTAAAAAATAAAGTTGATTTTATCTTTAATGAAGAAAAAACAAATGATAAAAAAATATATCCAATATTTGAAAATGGTTATATGAAAGATAGAAGTGATACATTAATATTTGGTAAAAGAAAAATCAATTTTAAAAAAATTAATAAGCATTATTTATTACCCAAGGAAATAATATATAAAATGTATGATAATAACGAAATAATATTTATTGATGACTTACCATATAGAGTAACTTGTAGTAAAGCATTAGGAAATATTTGGGTGAGTGATGAAACATTAGATGATTATAGTAGAAATGTAAAAAATGAATTATATGATACACCTAAACCACAAGAAATTGTAAAAAGAATCATTACTACATGTAGTAATGAAGGCGACACCGTCGCTGATTTCTTCTTAGGAGGTGGGACAACAGCGATTGTTGCAAAAAAATTAAAAAGAAAAGGAATATATTGCGATATAAATAAAAATGCATGTGATGTCGCCATTAAAAAATTAGAAGAGATTAAATAGTCTCTTCTATTTTAAGTACCATAATTCTTTATTATCTTTAAATACTTTTTTAATGATTCCACCCATAATACATTCTTCTTTATCGTAAATTACACATGCTTGACCAGGTGTTACTGCTTTACTATTTTTATATTTAACTCTTATATGATTATTATCAATATATTCAATAGAAACAGGTATATCCTCACTTCTATATCTAAATTTAGCTGTTGCTTCAGTAGGCTTTTTATCAGATATATAATTCATATCCTCAATTATAGCTTCATCTGATAATAAATATTTTGAATCTTCACCATATGCTACATATAATGTGTTAGTTTTTGAATCTTTTCCACATACATAATGTCTTTTATCATCTCCAGAAAGACCAACATTTCTTCTTTGACCAATAGTATAATTCATAAGACCTTTATGTTTTCCAACTATCTTTTTAGTTTCAACATCTACGATATCTCCACTTTTACCTTTTAAATAATTAGCAACAAAGTTTTGATAATGTCTTTCTCCAATAAAGCATATTCCAGTAGAATCTTTTTTATCGTAAACTGGTATATTATTTTCTTTTGCAATTTTTCTTACTTCAGGTTTAGTTAGATGCCCAATTGGAAATAATACATCTTTTAATTGTTCTTTAGACACTTGTGATAAAAAATATGTTTGATCTTTATTGGAATCAATTCCTCTTAAAAGTCTTCCGTTATCCATTCTGGCATAATGACCTGTTGCTATTTTATCAGCGCCTAATTTTTTAGCTTCTTTTTTAAATAAATCAAACTTTATATATTTATTACACATTATGTCAGGATTAGGAGTCCTACCCTTTTCTAATTCATCCAAAAAATATTTAAAAACGTCATCCCAATATTCTTTTATAAAATCAACTCTATATAAAGGAATGCAAAGCTCATCGCATACATTTTTAGCATCTCTATAATCTAATTCTTGCGGACAAACATCTTCTGTTATTCCTTCTTTATCGTTATTGATGTTAGAATCCCAGTTTTTCATAAAAAGACCAACTACATCATAACCTTCTTTTTTTAATAAATAAGCAGCAACAGCAGAATCAACTCCACCACTCATACCAACTACTACTTTCATATGCTATTTTCCTTTCGAATAGATTATAGCACATATTTAATAATATTAGAAGTAATATATATTTCAAATATTGAACTAAGTAATAACAATCCTAATGATATTAAAAAAATATAAAAATAATTTCTTGAAAAAGATTTGATATTAATCATTTTATTATTCTTAATAGATCTATATACTTTCAATGAAAAATTAATAGCATAATAAGATAATAATAAAAATATTAATTCATTTAATAAAACAGTAGGAAACAGCAAAATAAAGCTAATTAAGAGACCTTTTGTCTTAAAAATAACAATTATACTAAATAATGTTAATCCAAGAGAAATACCTCTATATAGTATTATAAATGGTATTATAAACGAAAACATAAATATAATTCCTAATATCCATATAATTATAGAATATTTATAGTTTTGTATTAATGATATTAGTAAACTATTAGAATAATTTAATTTGGATTCTTTTAACAAAGAAAAGTAATTAATAATACTATCATTTGAATTATCTAATATAAAATAACTTATAATTCCTAAAATAAAACCTACAATTAATAATATGACTAATGCTTTAAATAATCTACTTTTTATAATTTTCATATTTAATTATATTTAAAACTTTATTTTTTATGACAATTATATTATAATGTATGTGAGGTATCAATATGTCAAAGAACAAAGAATTAAAAAAGGAACAAAAAAAGAAAAAACTAAAAACTAAAGCAATTATAAAAAAAATAGTTTTATGGGCATTATTAATTGTTTTAGTAGTTGGTATGGTATTTATGTATGCCATCACTGCATTAGCAAAATAAAAAGAGGCAAAACCTCTTTTTTATTTTATACTTTTAAAATAAGGAAGATCATTAAATTCAATCAGTTCAATAGAATATAATTTATCTTTGTCAAAAATCAGTTTAAATACTTCAGGAGCATTTAATTTTTTATTAAAAAACACTTTATCATTAAATGATAATTTAAGTTCTCTATCTTCATTTATTGATTCTAATTTACACCATTTTAATAATGAAAATGTAATTGCATATCCATGAGTAAATATTGCTATTCTTTTACTCTCATTTTCTTTTAAAACTTTATTTAATGCTCTATGAAATCTTTTACTTACTTCTTCTTGGGATTCACCACCTTTAGTTTTAAATTTTTTATCAAGATATTGTCTTTCAAACCAATCATTATATATATCACAATTTGGTGTTCCAACTTTTCTTTCATTAAATCCTTTATCAATATTTAGTTTAAGATTATGCTTAAAACACATATATTTAGCAGTAGCCATTGTTCTAGCACAATCGCTTGAATATACTGCATCAATATTTTGTAATTCTTTTTCATCAGCAAGTATTTCTGCTCTTTTTTCTCCCTCAACACTTAAAATAATTTTTAAATCCTTAATGTGATTATTTTTAAATCCTCTATATATATCAATATCATCATTTGAATATTTAACAGAATGTCTAATTAAATAAACTGTTGTCATAAAAAACTCCTTAACTAATCTTATTATAACATAAAAAAACTTATAAATAAGCATTTATAAGAATTATTTAATGGTGGCCCGCTAGGGATTCGAACCCTAGACCCACCGATTAAGAGGTGGAAAGGTATACATGATTTATGTATATTTACATATCCAATATTTCCTTATATTTACTAGCAATTTTTCAATTACTACGATTTTTTAATTAGTTAATTAACTCTCTAGTGCCAAAATCTGGTGCCATAGTTTTTTCTACAAGTGCATCAAATATTTGTGCTGCTTCACTTAGTTGTTCACTTGAAACTAAGGCATATAAATCCATAGATGTTGAAATAGATGCACGACCTAAGCATGTACTAATGGTTTTTAGATCTTGTCCTTTTTCATTTCTCACAGTTGCATTGGTGTACCTTAAACCGTGTAGAGTTACTTTTTTTAAATTATATCTTTTAATCATTTTACTAATAATTTTAGTTAATGTATCTGGATGCTGGTATTATTTTGATGGTTCATGAAATCCATTAAAAAGATGGCAAAAACTTAGTTGGAGTGGCGGAAATAACTGATTCTACTTCAAGAGTCATGGATGTATGCTTGCAAATACAACTCAAACTATAAATGGTAAAAAATATCACTTTGATTCTAATGGTGTATGTGATTCAGAAGGCTGTTAAAAGCATAATAAAACCCTTAAAACTTATTTAAGGGTTTTTGTTTTATCTTACTAAGACTTCATCTTGCTCAGGTATTTCCATTGCTTTTTTTGCTTTATTATTTCTTAATTTTATCTTATTAAATACAATTTTTTCTGAGCTTGTTTTATCTCCTAAAGTAGCTTCATATGATTGTTCAAATTCATAAGTAAATTTACTAGAATCTAATATAACTTCTTTTTGTTCATCAGGGAATGGGAAATTCTCATCCTCTACTCCATCCCATATTTCACGAGTAATAAATATTACTGGTGTACCTTTTGGTACTTTTATTTCTGCAATTACCCTTGGACTAACTCCATCAGATCTATTTCTTGCAAAGAATAAAGCTTTATATGGATCTGTTGTTGTAGATAATATAGGAGCATCAAACACGTAACTTGCATTCCCTATTCCTCTATATAATACTAAATCTTCAGTAGTTCTACATTTAGATAAAGCACTGTCTAGTTCTCCTAATGATTCTAAAACTAATTCTCTATATTCTTCAAATAATTCTTCTTCAGTAGCTACTCCATCAAGATAAGGTTTGAATTTTTTAAATTTACTATCAGCCCTAGTCGTTGCTTCTTTAGCTTTTCCTCCAAATGGACTAAAGAATCTATTAGAAACAGCTTCTCTAATCTGAATTTTGTATTCGTTAAATCCTGTTCTAATTAAATCATCAAATACTTTTGTATCTTTTATATCTTCAAGTTTTAAATTATTATCTCTTAAATATTTTTTAACAGAATTAATTGCTCTATATAATTGAGTTTTATATAACATAATAGCTGTTTTCTCTCTATCAGTTAATAACTCTGCTTGTCTTCTTTGTATTTCAATTAATGACTCTTTTTTAGGCTCTTTAGATCTATTTTTTGGAGAAAAATGAGCATCTGGCATAACTACATATTGCTTTTCAGGTTTTTCTTCAAAATTAGGTTGTTCTACAAACTCAATACTATTTAAAATTGAAGGTATATCACGCAATGATTTAGAAGTATTAACAAGTCTTACTTTATCTTCAAGTTTATTGTAAGCATCACTTACAGTTTTCAAATGTTCTTCTAATTTATCATTATATCTACCTAAAGAACTATCAAGTAATGAAAAGAACTTGCTAAATCTACTTAATGCAACTGCATCCATTTTTGATATATCTAAACTTGTAAAATCAAGTCTTTTTGAATCTTCAATAACTGATTTTTGTAATTTCTCTATTTCTTCATCAGTTAGTTTCATATCTAAAGCATCAATTTTTTCTTCATCAAAATAAGTCATTATAGTAAAGAAAAGATTTCCTTTAATCTTCTTAAGATAAATACTTAATCTACCAAATAATGTCTTTGACTCTTCTTTCTTAGCTTTTAGTAATTTAGATAAAGCTGCATAATTTCTTTCATAATCTTTAATTCTATGCTTATTTCTTATAATACTAGCAGATACACTGTTTATATTAATAATGCTTTCACGTAATTTATTCCTTGTTGTAGAAACATTTTCATTATACTCTTTTTCTAATTCATCATAGGTAAATATTTGACCTTCTTCATCAATTATTTCTGGATAATGGCCTTTTATAGTTACAGAGTATTTCTTACTATTTATTAAATTATTCTTTTTACATATTTCCAAATACTTTTTTAATCTTTTTAAAAAATCTATTTCATTACCATATAAAGGATAAGAAAATGTTTTTGAAATAGTAACATATCCCGTAGGACTTAATTCTTTAACACTTATAGTACATTTACCTCTAATACTTTTATCATACATAAAAACACTATCATAAGTAAAATAACTCAAATCTCTATAAAGCATATAAATATCTTGAAATAATCTATCATCCATATCTTAATCACCTACTATAAATAGTATATCATATAAAAATAGACAATTCTATCGTTTCTATTATCTTAATTAAACAATTACTAGTTTCAAATAAAAAATGCCCAATTAAGGACATTTAAATAACCAATAATGGTGGCCCGCTAGGGATTCGAACCCTAGACCCACCGATTAAGAGTCGGTTGCTCTACCATCTGAGCTAGCGGGCCAATTCAAATTGACAATAAGAAGTATAACATACTTTTTAGCAAAAATAAAGACATAAATTAAAAAAATGTATTGAAATGCCCACAAATATATGATATTATTAATAAGCGATGGACCTTTAGCTCAATTGGTTAGAGCATCCGGCTCATAACCGGGCGGTTGTAGGTTCGAGTCCTACAAGGTCCACCACTTTATTTTGCAGGTGTGGCGAAATTGGCAGACGCGCTAGACTTAGGATCTAGTGGAGCAATCCATGGGGGTTCAAGTCCCTTCACCTGCACCACTTAAAAATAAAACGACTTTAATAAGTCGTTTTTTATTTATAATTCTAAAATTAAAGGTTGTTCTTCCGCTTTTTCTTCTTCTTTTGATTC
>JAFYEA010000019.1 GCA_017544525.1 Bacilli bacterium
ATATTTGGAATATTATTATTAATCGTAATTGGTGGCTATTTCTTTTTAATGACACATACCCAAATAATTGTTGGATTTATTCAAAAAGCATCTAGTGAAACTGTAAATACTAAAAATTCTTATGAACCATTAAGAGAACCATATACAGGGGTTAAGAAAAACGGACAATATGTTGTTGCTGAAATTAATTATTCAAAAGAATATCCTAATAGTTTTTTAGATATAACATATACAAATGAAAATACTGAAGAAGATAGACCTACATTATTTTACTTTCATGGTGGCGGATTTTTTGGAGGAAGTAAAAATGATGGTGATCCATTAGCAGAAAGTGATGTTACTGCTTTACTTGATGATATATGTGCTGAAGGATTTAATATAGTAAATGTTGATTATGCTCTTGTTCCAGATTATCATTTTCCAACACCACTTATTCAAGCTAATCTTGCATTTCAATATATGATAGATCATTCTGAAGAATATCATATTAATATGGATAAAGTTGTTATAATGGGGTCATCTGCTGGAGCAATAATAACAAGTCAAATGGGAAGTGTTATTACTAATAGTGAATATGCAAAACTATTGAATATCACTCCTGTATTAAAAAGAGAACAAGTAAAAGCATTAGTAATTGATGATGCACCACTTGTTTATAATAAATTTAGTTTGGCAACTAAAATATTAGTTGGTAATTATATAAAAGGCTCTATTTATATTAATAAAGATGAATTAAAAAAATATAATAATATTTTATCAATCGATTCAAATTATATTCCATCAGTTTTACTTGGTAGTGAATATTATGTTGACATGAGAGATATGGATGCTAAATTAAAAGAGATGAAAGTAGAACATGAACTTATTGATCCACTTGCAGAAAGAGGAAAAGAAATGCAACATTGTTTTGTAGCTAATGAAAGAAATGATGAAATCTCAAAAGATGCATATGATAGAATGATTAAATTTATAAAAGAAAGAACAAATTAAAAGGTGTTAAGTAGGTATGAAAAAAGTGTTAAAAATAATTAGAATTATATTTTTAGTATTAATAATAATTCTTGGTATATTAGCAATAAAAGGATATATTGAAAGTCAACAACCAGTGTATAAAGATGATTATTATAAAGATTTTAAATCTGATTCAGAACTTGAAATGAAATATTCTAAACTTGGAGATTATGAAGCTGCTTATGAAGAACATGAGTCTGATAATAAATCTATAAAAAAGATTAGAATTTGGTATCCAAAAGAACTAGAAAATAGTGATATTGAATATCCAATGATAGTAGTAGTTAATGCTAGTGGTGTTCCTGCTTTTAGATATGAGTCATTCTTTAAAAGACTTGCATCATGGGGATTTATAGTAGTAGGAAATGAAGATGGACAATCAGGTAAAGGAGAAAAAACTTCTATTACACTAGACTATATATTAAACATATCAAATGAAAGTAAGCTTTATAATAAAATAGATAAAGAGAATATTGGAATAATAGGTTACTCTCAAGGTGGAGCAGGAGCTTTAAGAGCAGTTACAGAATTTGAGAATGGAAAATATTATAAAGCAATATTTACTGGAAGTGCAGCATATCCATTTTTAGCAAATAATATGGGATGGAACTATGATACATCTAAAATAAAAAATCAATATTTTATGACTGCAGGTACAGGTAAATCGGATGATGTTGGAAAT